>NZ_JAQYWQ010000197.1 GCF_029379315.1 Nostoc sp. S13 | reverse complement strand
TGCTTGTGAATAATGCTTATTTTATCTGAGTTCCAGGCTTAACTGAACCGTATTGCTTTATAAGGCAGGGCTGTTTCGTTCCCTAAAAAGCTTTAAAAATCAAGGGTTATAGCAATTAAAAATTAGTTATTTTGTTACCAGCGTGCCGATAAAATGAACTATCTTACTGATATTTAAGTGCTTAAATGTTCATCTCAGGGTCACTTTTACTTACAATTTTCTCGCTAACCATCTTGACAAATCCTGTTTGAAATGGAATGAAACAGCCCTGCTTTATAAGGGGGGATTAAGGGGGGTAATTCGACCTGTGTATACACGATAGCCAAGGCATTGGGGGGACGGCTCAGACATTGAGATCAAAAGTGCGATGTCTGCTCTGGGCTACGCCATCGCACACATACCACACAACAGCATAAGTGTGATCGCGTTGCCCGCCCCAAGCATCGCACTCATAGGCAGCACTCTGGTTCAACTCACTGTAATAACTGTTCCCACACTCTCATTCGCTAATCTATCCACCGCACACACGGCATAGGTTCCCCCTTGTTGGACGGTAGCAAAGGTTGTGCCAGCAGACAAAATTCGCCCAATTGTCCAAGTATCGCCACTCAGCCGATAAAGTGTCCAAGAACGAACTGGCTGATTATCTCCAGGCTGCCAACTCAATTTGCGGTTATTTACTTGTAATCCAATGGGTGGAGGAGGTGGTGTTGTATCTTGCCAAGGCAAAGTTGGCGGGAGCGCAGGTTTGTTATAAAGCAGACTTTGAAATTTATCAGCAATACCCTGACTATTTTCCCTCAAAACAGCGAGATTAAAGAAGATATTCCCTAGTGACAACTGTCCAGCTTGGCTACGACTAATTTTCACCTGCTTTTCAATCTCATCACTCTCCCGACTCTTGTTGCTTGGTTCTGTCAAATTGTTACCAGCGTAAACGTGTCTTTGCTTGGTATTTACCTGTGTCCACCACTTTAGCAACGCCGAATAACTTTGTTGTGGTTGGTCTGTGCGCCAGTAAAGTTGAGGAGCTATATAATCAATCCAGCCTTGTTCTAACCATTTCTTTGAGTCAGCATACAGCACGTTATAAGCATCCAACCCAGTAATACCAGCAGGTTGTCCAGGGCGATAGATGCCAAAGGGACTAATACCAAATTTAACATCAGGTTTGGTTGTTTTAATCCCCTGCCAGAGGCGCTGTACCATTTTGTTAACATTGTCTCGCCGCCAATCACCAAGGCTGAGTGTACCACCGGCTGACTTATATGCAGCGTAGGTTTTGTCATCGGGGAAAGACTGTCCCTCGATGGGATATGGATAGAAATAATCATCTAAGTGAATGCCATCAACATCGTAGCGCTTCACTACGTCGATAATTACGTTGTAAGCTCTGTCCTGAACTATTTTCAGTCCTGGGTCCATCCAGCGTTGAGTTTTCCACAAATAAACGCTTTCTGGATTGGTAGCTGCTATGTGGGGACGGACAGTTTTGGCTGGATCGGTGGAAGTACTGGCGCGGTAGGGGTTAAACCAAGCATGAAGTTCAATATTGCGCTTGTGACATTCTGCGATCGCAAACGCTAAAGGATCATAAAATGGTTCTGGTGCTTCACCCTGAGTCCCTGTAATCCAAGCACTCCAAGGCTCTAATTTGGATTCATATAATGCATCTCCCTCCGGTCGCACCTGGAACATTAGGGCATTGAAATTTAGCGCTTGTAATTTAGTAATAATCTCGGTGAGTTCAGCTTTTTGTTGGGCAACAGAAAGTCCCGCTTTGGAAGGCCAATCACCATTCCACACAGATACTACCCATGCTCCTCGGAACTCCCGGCTATGATTTAACTTAACACTACCGATAGGTGTGGGCGTGGGTGTTGGTATCGGTGTTGGTGTGGGCGTGGGTATCGGCGTCGGCGTCAGTGTTGGTGCCATCACAAGGTAATTAGAGGCAATTTTTTCTGCCTGACCTAAATACACCAAAGCTTGATAAATAATCACTGCCACATCTGCACGGGTGGCTGCGAGATTGGGGTTGAGTAATTTCACATTTGGGAAACTAGCCACCAATCCAGTCTTGGTGGCAATAGCTACGTGATTTCTGCCATACCCAGGAATCTGAATAGAATCCTGATAAATTTGTGGAAGTGCTGAGAGGAGATCAGGTTTTACTTTGGTGGCAATTTCTAAGCCAGCTACCACGGAAACTAAGACTTCTACTCTAGTAATTCGGTTAGCCCAACGGAAGGTATTATCAGGAAATCCGCTAATAAATGCTTTTTCGTAAGCTGTTTGAATGGCGGCTGCTGCCCAATAATTCATGGGTACATCAACAAAGGGGACATACTGCCGCTTCTGGGAAACTGTGGGAAATGCCTTAGCAATTATGGCAGCAAATTCAGCACGGGTGAGTGAGTTATCGGGGCGATAGATGCCATTAGGCAACCCACTCACAATACCACGTTGGGCTAAAGCTGTAATAAATAAGCGTGCCCAATGGTTTTGAACATCCGAGAAGGGAGGAGTAATAGATACCATTGTTGATTGCAGCTAGCTGGCCTTAATTTTGATTTCCTTAGTTAATTTAGCAATTTTGTTGGCGTAGGCGTAGCCAACAGTAGGCATCGCTGCTGCAATGTCTTGTAAACTTTGATTACTCAAGTTTGGGCATTGGGTATTGGTTATTCTCCTCATCTCCCCACTCCCCACTCCCCACTCCCCACTCCCATCTACTAAGTAGCTTTTGCAGTTTGGTCAGGAGGATTCAAAGTAGAACGCGCATTCAATGACAGCATTACGCGTGAAATACCGGTGAAAATAATGCTGATACCAACTAGTGTCCCAATCAGCCAGGGCGCATTGAAGGGCCACTGGAACCAAATCATTGCGCCTAAGAGCAGTGTAATAATACCATCACCTAGTATCCAAGTCCAGTTTTGTTGCGGACGTAACCGGAATGCCAGAATTAACTCGAATGTGCCTTCAGTCAGCAAAAAGGTGCCAAGCAACAGAGTCAGTGTGAGAACACCTGTAAAAGGGTAAACAAACAGCATTATCCCGGTTGCAATATAGAGTCCGCTCAAGAGAAGTTTCCAAATAAAACCTCCTCGGTCGCGGGTTTGAGTGGCATAAACTAGTTTTGTAAATCCGGCGAAAATCAAAATCCCTGCAATCCAAGTTTCGGCGAATATGGTGGTGAAATTAGGCGCTGCGATCGCAACAACCCCCAAAATACTCAGGAGAACACCAGTTATCAGTGACCCATTAACATCCTTGTTAGTATCTCTAGAAATGTCGGTTGTCATAAAAATTTTTTCCCTATTCTTCAACTCAATTCTACATTTAGGTTAGGGAATTTCTAAGTAACAGGGTATGAACCCTAAGATAGACTCATCAGTATTAACTTACAAAAGTTCTGCAAGATTGCTTAGGCGTTCATAAACAGCGATGAGACGATCGCCTTCAAGTTCAACAGAGGTATTTGGATAGTTCTGAATGGCTCCAAGCAGTGTAATTTCACCATTTTGTTTAATAGATGTACTTAAAGCGCTTCGCAGGGACTGCTGATCTAGTTGTCCTGCGGGAGGGTGAACTACTTCACCAATTTGGTTAACTAAAATTGGCCCTGCCCAACTAGATAGTAAGCTATTTAAAAAGGCAGGATCGGCTTTTATTGGAGCTTTCAGTGCCTTACGAGCTAATGCGGGGTCTTGTTGGGCCGCCTGCAAATAGGCTCTTAACGTCGGGGTAGTCTTGCCTGTTTCTGTAAACTGACTTAATTCTTCAACAGATATTTGTCCCTGAAAAGTACCATACTTTAAAACAACTTGCTCGGCAGCATTGGCATTAGTAGTTGAGAATAGAACAATAGCGCCTACGCCTAAAGCTACTGCTTGAGTGAGTAACTTTGTGAATTTCCTATTGTTTAATCGATTGAAAAGTTGATAAATCAGCATTTTGTCTAACTTTATAATGGTATGGAGTAGACATAGGCAAAAAACGCCTATGTGTTAGTATTAAGCCTTTTCATTAGGCACAGCATGAGGTAATATCGAGTGCTCTTCGTCTAAAGTTGGTGCCGGTACACCCAAATGTTTCCTTGCAGATTCTTCAGCTAGCTTTCGGTCTTGCTCGCTCTCGAACTGACTCTCATCTAACAAATGAGGGTTTTTTGCCGCTTCATCTCGGCTTGGTCGATAGCCATTTTTCCACCTGTACTTCCAGTCCATAATTTGAAAGCAGATATACTGTGATTTGATTTCCTAGTCCTTCATAGTAGGCGTTTAATAGAAAATGACACTCCTGCTATAGGTTGAAGAGGCTCATTCAGAAGGTACAAATTTAACATCATCTGAAAGTAAGAATACTCTAGATGCCTAATTTCAAGCAATCAGGAGTGGCGATCGCAAATATAATAACTATTGTTAGTAGCTTCTTAGTAGCGATCACTGCTATGATGTATTATAAATTTTGATTATTGAAGCTTTGCTACTTATATCTGTCTTGTGTAGGATAAGTGTATTAACCTTAAGAGGCAGAATTTACTTAACCTTTTATTTCACTTTAAAAATCGATATTATAAGTATTATTTTACATATTGCCTAAATACAAGGGAAGACAATGATGATTAAAGAACAGATTACTCAAGAACTGGATAAATTACCTGAACCCCTGTTGCAGGAAATTTTAGATTTTATCCAGTTCTTACAAGCTAAGTACCAGAAAGATAAAACCTTAGAAATCAACATTATGAGTGAATCATCACTCCAAAAAGATTGGTTAAGACCAGAGGAAGATGCAGCATGGCAGGATTTGTAAAAGGCGATGTTGTTATTGTTCCATTTCCATTTTCAGAGTTAACTCAAACAAAACGCAGACCTGCTTTAGTTATTGCTAAACTTCAGGGAGATGACCTAATTCTTTGCCAAATTACTAGCAAATCTGTTGGCGATATCTATGCTATTCAATTAGATAATAGTGATTTTAGCTACGGTCGATTAAATCAGCAAAGTAATATCAGACCCAATCGGATTTTTACTGCTGATAAACAAATTGTTTTATATCAAGCAGGTCAAATCAAACCTGAAAAATTAATAGAGGTGATTAATAAAGTTATTGAAATTATACAGTATTCAAGCCTGTAGTGTATCGAGTATTTGACTAAGTTGGACTGGTGTCAGGTGGTTGAATAACTGGTGGTTGCGTGACAGTTCTATACGGATTTGGTTCGTCTGATTGTAAAACAGATACGGCAAAACTCTTTAGTTGGGAGAAGTTCAGCAATACTGTTTCCGGCAAAGGTTTTGAATTTAATGGAACTAAGGGAATTACTCTTGGGTTATTAGTATTAGCTGGAGTTTGTGTACTTTTATTAGCACAGACTCGCATAGACACCGAAAAATCAAGAGAAGTAGGTTTGAGGTTTGATCTTTTCTCAATAACTTCTAAAAAAGTCCCAGGGGGAAGTGATTGCTTGTTTACCGAAGAGATTTGCTTGTTGGTTTTAATTACCCAACCAGGAGAAAGGTTAGCAAGCGATCGCGTGATGGGTGTCGCTTCGGTGGTAGGGTTGAGAGTTTGTATGGGATTGGAAAAAATTGGAAATAGCCCTGATGGCGATCGCAGCTTCACAAAGATTCCTAAACAACCTGATAATACCACCAATATTAACGGAACTATCCACTGTAGGGGTAATATAAGAGTTTTGACTGGCTTAATTTCTGGAATTACCTGAGTTACTCGCGTTGATAAAAGCTGAGTTGGGAATTCATCTGCTTTTGCCTCTTCCAAAAACGTCTTTGTATCAAAATTTACTGGCTCTGATTCAATTGGAGTTGGCAATACCGATGAATGTAGTGAATGTGATGGCATTACTGACGGTTGAGAAGTATTTGATTGCTGAACTTGAGTTTTATTTGTCTGTTTTTGTTTAACAACTTTTTCTTCAATTCGTACTACTTCTTCATTCCCAAGTTCCAAAACCTGCTGATATCGCTTTAATTCCTCACGAATCTCCTCACTAAACGGATACTCATGCTGAATTGTTTGAATTAGCGCTTGTTCATACTGTTGTAACTTTTGTAGGTATGCTTCAATCTCAGCTATAATTCTGGCTTCAGTTGGAGAAATATTTTCATCTTTGAGACCTAAGATTTGCTGCTGCTGCCGGAGTTGGTTACACTGTATTGTACTTAGAGGATACTGCTGCTGTATTGCTCTGGTAAATGCCTGTTCATACTGTTGTAATTTTCGCAGATAGGCTTCAATCTCAGCCGTAATTCTGGTTTCAATTGGAACAATATTTTCATCTTTGAGACCTAAGATTTGCTGCTGATGCCGCAGTTGATTACGCTGTGTTGCACTCAAGGGATATTGCTGCTGTATTGCTTTGGTAAATACCTGCTCATACTGTTGTAACTTTTGCAGATAGGCTTCAATCTCAGCTATAATTCTGGCTTCAAGTGGAGCAATATCTTCATCTTTTAAACTTAAGTTTTGCTGTTCTTGTCGCAGTTCATGACGCTTTGCTTCACTAAGAGGGTACTGCTGTTGTGTTGCTATAGTAAATACCCGTTCATACTCCTGCAATTTATGTCGATATGCCTCTATTTCAGCAGTAACGCGGTTTTCAAGTGAAGCTCTATCTTGATCAGTGAGTTTCCATACCTTTTGCATCTTCTGCAACCGATCGCGAGCAGCTTGACTAAGAGGATATTCTCGTTGCATTGCCTTAGCTAAGGCCTGCTCATAGTATTGCAGGTTTTGCTTATATGCTTCAATTCTTACCTTAACCTGCGCCTCTATTGGTATTGTATCCTCATTCCTCAGCCCTAAAATTTGCTGAAGATTCTGTCTTAATGTATTAAAGTCATCTTCACTGAGAGCTACTTTCTGCTGGAGTGCCTCACTGAAGTCCCGCTCATATTGCTGTAACTTTTGTCTAAATTCCTGACGAACAACTGCTAACATCTCATCTTCAATAGCAGTTGCTTCCATTTCGGATAATCCCAAGCGGCTTCTGAGTGCATCCAAAATCTTGCGACCTACAAAAGAAACATCGCCACGGGTACTGTATCGCGCCACCTCTTTGCGATACTTCTGCCTGGGATCAGCTTGAAAAACTTTTGTAAGTCGAATCTTAAAGCCCTCTCTACTTGTGTAGATTTCTGGCTTCATCGTTGGGTGTATTTCTCTAACTTTCCTACTGGCATAGGAATCCTATTTGAGTTTTGAACAAGCTCCGTACATCTGAAGAGTGGCAAAGTCAAA
>NZ_JAQYWQ010000196.1 GCF_029379315.1 Nostoc sp. S13 | reverse complement strand
TGTAGAGACGCGAAATTTCGCGTCTCTACATTCTTTTTCGGAGATGTCTAATATTGCGACCTTAAAAGGTAAGTTGCCACAAAGCATTGACGAAAATACAAGATACCCGACTTCTTTAAAGAAGTCGGGTATCTGAATCTTAGTCTTTAGTTAACTTGTTATTAGATGTGTAGTAAACCTTACTACCAGTATCAGGTACAAAATGGCAGCTGATAGATGAATGCCATAATGACTTCCAAATGGGTTGCTCCGATTTGTGGAAATACTCACCCATCACTGGTTTTATTGCCTCAGTTGCCTTCAGCAAATTGTAGTGAGGGATATTAAGGAATATATGGTGAGCAACATGAGTACCGATATCATGATGGATATGATTGATCAAACCATAATTACGGTCAATGCTAGAAATTGCGCCTTTCAGGAAAGTCCAATCTTCTCCACGATACCAGGCAAGGTCTGGCTCAGTGTGGTGCAAGAATGTCACCAAATCTAGCCAAATTACAAACACAATGTAAGGTACAGCGTAATATTTCAATAACCACATCCAACCCCATTGGTAGGTGAGGAAACCGAGCAAACCTACCATGCCAATCAAAAGTACAGTACTAGTGATGACATCCGATTTTTCCGATGGTTTGAAAAGCGAACTGCTGGGCAAAAAGTGGGAACCTTCCTTATTAGGAGAACGCTTAAATAAATACAGAGGATAAGCCAAGAGAAAAACATAATATCGGCCAATTTTTTGGGCGATAGGCATCTCCTTGTATTGTGATTTTGTCACAGGATACCAGCTTTCATCGTTATCGATATTGCCAGTATTTTTGTGATGAGTTCTATGGCTGATCCGCCAACCATGATAAGGAACAAGTATTGGTGTGTGAGAAAGATGTCCAATCAAATCATTGAGCCATTTCTGCTTAGAAAAAGATTGGTGTCCGCAGTCATGTCCTACTACAAACAAAGCCCAAAACATCGTTCCTTGCATTAACCAGAAAATCGGGAAGAAAAGCCAAGAATCCAGGTAAGAAGCTGCTGCATAAAGCAGACCGATAATCAGGATGTCACGGAAGAAGTAAAAAAGTGATTTTTTCACATTGGGTTGAAAGCATTCAGCAGGAATTGCAGCTTTTAAATCCTGAAGAGTGAAAGGTAATTTAGTCGTCGTATCCTCAGAGGTTTCACTGCCTAAAGGATTATTGAGCGCGATGATATTTGATTGCACTGGATTCTTTTGTTGGATATAAATCGGAACTTTATTTGAGAGAAGATCATCTCACTTCTAGGATGCCCACAAAACTAGCGATCGCTAACACACAAGAAGATAATTTCTGGCAATTTATCTAAAATTTTAGTCATTAAACAATTGCCAGATTCTATTTAAACACAGCATGATAAACGCTCTCGTTGGTGCAAGAGCGTAAATCTAATCACAGCGCTATTTATTACTCCGTATAATATTCGTTGAAAGTCTTATAGCCTACATCATTTGTGTACAGTTGACACTGGTCTGTAATCTGCTTCATTAAAGACCAAGAAAACTCACACTCATCATGCAGATAAGGCTGCCAATTTTCTTTGATGCTGCTGTAAGCTAGCCGCAAATTATAAGAAGGAATCGCAGTGGAAATATGATGAGGGACATGAACATTGATATCGTGGCAGAGGATTTCTACCCAACGCGGATAATCGCAATGGATAGTGCCAAATAGCTGTGCTAGAGCTTCGTTCCACTTGTTCGCTGTCACAAAAGGAACATCTGCGGCAGTATGGTGAACAATAGTAAAAGTACTCATCCAAAAATGGTAAATCATCCAGGGCACTAGCCAAAATTTGACAAATCCCCAGATCCCAGTTGTAGCGATCAGAATCGGGAAAGCGATCGCTGCAAACACAACTACTACAGCCACAGAAAGCTTGATACTCGATTGGTCTTTAGTTTTGAAGTTCCGCCAATCAAAATGCACCACAGCCCAATGTCCAATGGAACCTACCCACCACAAGCGTTTACGCATGAACAGTTCAAAAGCAGACTGCCGGGTTTTGTCCCAATTTTCAAACGCTTCCGGGGTGATTGGATGCCAAGCGTTATCCTCATCCAGCTTGTTGGTATGAGTATGGTGATAATTATGCTTAATGCGCCAACTGTGAAAGGGGTAAATTAACGGCATCATGAAGAAATGCCCCACCAAATCATTTACCCAACGACGTTTGGCAAAAGACCTATGACCACAATCATGGGCAATTACAAAAAAACCTGTTAAAGCAGTGCCCGTAATAATCCAAGCTAGGGGCAAAAGAAACCAAGGAGTGATGGTCAGGCTGTAGTAGCCCAAGGCAACTGCCAAGACACTGATTATTACTTGTGTCCAAGCTTTGCGACGGTTCTGCTGAAAACATTCCCGTGGCAGGCTTTTGACAATATCTTTGAGCCTTAGATCGGAATTACCAGGCTCGTCACTTACTTTCTGGCTGTTAATTATTGATGTAGTCATGGACACCTGAAAAACAACAAACTCCTCCACCAAGTCACCAAAAAGCAACTTGCCGCAAAATTTCTTCATATTAGCGCTTCGGATTATAGCAATCTAACCGACACAAGCGCACCCGTAAATAGACTTTTGAAAAGTGATGAGTTAGGAGTGATGAGTGAAAAGTGAGGAGTTATGAGTGATGAGTTAGGATTTTAGATTCTTAACTCACGCCTAACGTGAATTAGAAATCCTCCTTGTCCGATAAGTATTTTTGGGTCTCAAAATTATGGTTTGAGAAAAATTGACGGCAACATAAAGATTTCAACGCCTGATTCACACCCTCACGTAACTCCTAACTCCTAACTCCTAATTCCTAACTAATTTTTGTTGGGGCCAACTTCACATTAGTAGCCAGACCAACTGCTTGCAGCAATTGAACAGTCATCCAAGTTAAATCGATTTCCCACCATTCCAGCCCATGACGAGCTGAGTATTGAAAGGCATGATGGTTATTGTGCCAACCTTCACCGAAAACTAGTACGGCTACCCACCAGCAATTAGTCGATCTATCATCAGAATCATAGCTCTTATAGCCAAATTTGTGAGTGGCGCTATTCACCAACCAAGTGCAGTGGTAAACCCAGACAATGCGAACAAAAATTCCCCAAACAACGAACGGCCAACCACCCAGAAGCAAAAGCAATATACCCAGAGCAACCTGGATCAAAATGAAATATTTTTCTAAAAACTGATAAACTGGGTCTTCGGCAATGTCTTTGGTGAAACGAGGAACTTCAGCGTGAGCGGGACAGTAGTGAATCAGCCAATCCATGTGGCTCCACCAGAAGCCTTTATTAGAATCATGGGGGTCAGCATCAGTATCAGAGTGCAAATGGTGGATACGATGTGTTCCTATCCACTCAATTGGGCCTCCTTGACACGAAAGTGTCCCGAATAAAACCAGGAGATACTCTAGCCACTTGGGAGTTTGAAAACTGCGGTGGGTAACAAGGCGGTGAAATCCCAGAGTAACGCCTAAACCACCAGTTACCCAATACAGCAAGAAACCCACACCAACTGCCGTCCAGCTAAAGTTACCAGGAACAAAGGCAAATAAAGCGCCGATATGCAGTCCAATGAAAAACAGGGTATTAACCCAGTTAATTTGCGGTTTAGTTGAAGTAGCAATTGTCATGCAGTAACCTGAATTTGAATTTTTCGGCCTAGTCTGTGCGATCTAAAAATCCGCATATCTATAATTTTTTTTGAACGAGGAACTGATGAACAGCTTAGAACAGCTGCGGCAAGCAGAACAGGCACTATTAGAAATTTTTTCTGGAATTGACACTCAGGTCAAGCATAATCTAAAACGAGTGCTGGATGCCTTTCGTAATCACCGTGTGGGCGCACACCACTTTGCTGGTGTAAGTGGCTATGGTCACGATGATTTAGGACGAGAAACTTTAGATAAAGTTTTTGCCGAAGTTATGGGTGCCGAAGCTGCGGCGGTGCGAGTGCAGTTTGTTTCCGGAACTCATGCGATCGCTTGTGCCTTATTTGGTGTACTCCGTCCTGGAGATGAAATGTTAGCAGTAGTTGGTTCTCCCTACGATACGCTTGAAGAAGTCATTGGTTTACGGGGTCAAGGTCAAGGCTCCCTGATCGAGTTTGGCATAAATTACCGACAATTGGAGCTAACCCCCGAGGGAACTATAGATTGGCAAGCAATAAGAACTAGTGTGGCTGAAAACACGCGTTTAGTGTTAATTCAGCGTTCTTGTGGCTATTCTTGGCGTCCGAGTTTATCAATTGCCGATATTGAAAAAATCGTCCACTTAGTCAAACAGCAAAACCCGAACACCGTTTGCTTTGTGGATAACTGCTATGGCGAATTTATTGAAACCAGGGAACCTACAGCCGTAGGTGCTGATTTAATCGCAGGATCATTGATTAAAAATCCTGGTGGCACTATTGTCAGCGCTGGCGGTTATATCGCCGGTCGCGCCGACTTAGTGGAAGCCGCCGCTTGTCGCCTCACTGCTCCCGGTATCGGTAGTTATGGCGGTGCTACTTTTGACCAAAATCGCCTACTGTTCCAAGGCTTATTTTTGGCTCCGCAAATGGTTGGAGAGGCGATGAAAGGGACTTATCTTACTGGTTATGTATTTGACAAACTCGGTTATCCAGTAAATCCCGCACCTCTGGCTTCCCGTGGGGATGTAATTCAGGCAATTAAACTCGGTTCTGCTGAAAAGCTAATTGCTTTCTGTAAAGCTATACAACAGCATTCTCCTATAGGTTCCTACTTAGACCCTGTTCCAGATGAAATGCCGGGGTACGAGAGCCAGGTAGTCATGGCTGGGGGGACATTTATTGAAGGGAGTACCTTGGAATTATCGGCAGATGGGCCTTTGCGTGATCCCTATGTGGTTTATTGCCAGGGGGGGACTCATTGGACTCATGTGGCGATCGCATTGGAGGCTGCGATCAATGCAGTAGGAAGTAGTGGCTATCAATTATAGCACATATTCCGTAGGGCATAAGGTTTATTGAGAAATTAGTGAAAGGCGATCGTATTACTTCTCTTGTAACAAGTCCAAGGTGATTCTTATTTCTCCTGATTATTGGAGCTGGTAGAGGTTAGCATAAATTTAATTGGAAGATTGGGGCTTTCTCTGCTGAAGCTTCTGGATTTTGTCATTAATTTTTCTGTACTTATCTGTTGCTCCTTGTTTTTTGTATATAGTCGCTATCTTTTGATAATCTTTAATTGCTTCTTGTTTATTTTGTAAGTTATTCTCATAAACAAAACCACGACTTTTATAGGCATCAACTGAGTCAGGAGAGAGGCGAATAGCTTTGGTATAGTCGTCGATTGCTGCCTGGTATTTTTTTAGAGGATATTGAGCATCACCACGTTTCCTGTACGCATTAACATTTTTAGGAGCAATTTGAATAGCTTGGTTATAATCTTTAATTGCTGCCTGATAATCTTTGATTAAATGCCGGTTATGACCACGTTTTATATAAGCGTCAGCATTTTTAGGAGCAATTTGAATAGCTTGGGTATAATCTTTAATTGCTGCTTGATAGTTTTTTTGCGAATAGTGGTCATTGCCACGTTTCATATAATCAATATTTTTAGGATTAATCTCAAGCTTATTTTTTCCTTGATTTTCTAAATTAGTAAATTGTGTCTCTGAAAAAGAGTTACAAAATCCTAAAAGCGCAGCAACTACAATCACACTAATAGCAATGATGACGTTTGAAGTAGCTTGATTTTCATAGCCAATAAGTCGCTGAATTGGTTGAGTATAAATTGTTTCAGTAACTTCACTCTCGATTCTAGCTACAACTTTATCTTTAAGATTTAAATCATTTTGGATAGTCTTTAATTTTTCACGCTCTTGCTCACTAACACTGTTACTTCGTGGAATTATCATAAAAAATTCTTGTTTATATCGTTGTAATTTTTGATTATATTCTTGTTCAGCTTGGGCAGTTATTTCTTGTTCTATTACTCCTATATCTTTATTTTTGAATTCCAAATTTGGCTTGAGCCTGATTAAAGTATTTAGTGTTTGAGCACTCAGAGGATACTCCTTTTGAATAGCAGTAGAAAAAATCTGCCTATATTCCTGTAATTTTTGATAGTCTTGTTTAAGTTTTTCGATTATTTCTTCTAGACCTTCAGCTATCTTAGCAAAGGCTCCATCAGTGTCTGATGATTTTTTTACAGCTATTCTAGATTTCGGTAGTGGATTGAAATCATCCAATACTTTCTCCCAGCCATGAACTTCGCGTATGAGCAAAGGTACAACAATGATTTCTTCCTGTTTACCTTGCTGTAATATCCACTGAATTTCAGTAGAAAATGAAGTTGTATTTTGAATTAAAGAAATCAATTGTGGGTTAACCAGTAGTGCAACTACATCAGATGTTCTTAAAATGTTAAAGTTATGATTATTTTTGTGATCAGAAAAATGTGATGTATCAAGCGAGTATTTACACCATTGCATAAACACACCTGAGTCCTTCAATGTACTCAGGTGCTTATCTAAATCTTGTCGAAGATTTTCATCTTGACGACTAGAACATGAGTAGATAAATACTATTTGAATATTTTTGGTGGAGCCAGGGGATAAAGACATAACCCTCAGTCAATAAAAGTTGTTAATTTATGTTGTTTCTACTAGTTTTCTCTTCCTTGACTTTCTCAAGACCTTGAGCAGTAAAGTAAAAAGCATCATTTTTATTTATCCAGACCCTTCTATCAGTTATAAATTTGTCTTTTTGAGGTAAAGGCTCAAGATTTGCAAGTTTTAAATTAGCAAAACTATAGCGCTCCCAACCAATAATTTTGGTGAGAAGTACAGGAATAACAGTAGCTTTTATAGGTTGTTCTCTGGCTCTCGCTAGGTTTATTTCAATTTTATTATCATAGTCACTTAGAAAATTCGGACTAATCAATAGGAGAATTATATCGGCTGAATTCAGATGTTTCTCAATCTCAACTTTTGGGGTTTGCCCTCCTATAGTTTTAGCTTCATGCCAAATTTTAATTCCCTCCAAACTACTACTGAGATATCTTTCTAAGGCCTTTAACAATTTTTCATCTTCACGGGAATAAGATATAAAAACTTCAATGGCTTTGGTGCTTGATAGTACTTCACAAGTCTGATGTCCTTTTCCCTGGGATATACTATCTGGGATTATTTTTGTATGAGAAGGCAATTGCAATTCTGCTTCCATATCATTAGACTTATCCTTAATATAAATAGCATGGGATAATAAAAAGGTGGAGTAGAAATTATTTGGAAAGAATATGACAAGTCGTTTGG
>NZ_JAQYWQ010000074.1 GCF_029379315.1 Nostoc sp. S13 | reverse complement strand
TGCTGGTGATTTTGCTCCTGTGGCTCTAACCGCTCCTGCTATCAACGGTTAAATAGTAAAGTTTAGCTAAATCAAAAAGCGCTCTCCCAGATTGGGAGGGCGCTTTTTTAGTATGAATGCGCTTAATTTTAGCAGCGCATTCTCAGTCGAGTGTAAGGTAGTGTAAAAACAACTCACTTCCAACCTGACGAGTTTCGATGAGTTGGAGATGAGGAGCAGCATTGGGAACAAAACCCTCTCCTTCCACTGGGCTAGGAGCGTCCTTACCTCCATAAATGACGGGCCAAATTGTCAACCACCAATCGTCAATTCGCCCTGCCTTTACTAAAGCAGCTGTTAAAGAGCCGCCTCCCAAAACAACGACCTTGTGAATACCCCGCTCTGCCATCAAGCTATAGGCCCGATCCCAGTCCAGGTTTGTATCTCCCAAATCAATTAATTCAGCCAGTTTTTGCAAGGTTGTTGCATCAGAATTGCGCTCCAAACCAGTCCGTGTCGTAAATATCCATCGCTCAATATCCTGGCTCAAAAAAGGCAAGTCCAGCGATAGGTCAAGGGAACCTGAGACAACGCAGGTAATGGGCTGGGGAGACTGACCCCGAACCTGACGTGCTGCCAACAGTTCGGGATTGCGAATTGTATAGGTTGACCCATCAGCCCGAATCGTCCCTGCTCCTACCAAGACTAGATCAGCAAGGGAAACTTGATACTCCAAGTGTGCTTGATCAGCTACATCGGAATCACGAGGCGCTTTCGGATCTACGGCGCTAATCTTTCCATCGGCCGTCATAGCAAGAACTACAGTTGTTTGAATAGCTGACATGATTACGTTCTGACGGTTCTTTATAATTTTACCTTTTTGAATTTTTTAACTTTTTTACTACACAGTCTCCATAATTTGTCAACTACTTTTACTCGACCGGCACTCTAGCGCCTGCCGTAGGATGCCCGAACGCGAACAGCGTCTCCTGTCTTGAGAAGGGCTGTAGGGAGATGATTCGCTCTCCGTGGCGCTATCATACATAAGCGTATTTGTTTTTACTTTGCAAAAAAGCAATACTAGATGCAATAGTCATCACCCGCCTTATATCCCGCCACTGATTTGGAGTACCAAATGAGCGTGGAGGACTTACGGCGAAACAGTTAAGATTTTTAACATTAAACGTACAGAAGCTTTTTGTAACATCTATTTATTAAGAATGAGTAGAGACGTAGAACTGCCACATCTCTATATTCTTTTTCACGCCTATGTCTATAAGTTAATCTCCTTTCTCAATAATTCTGGAATTTGAGAAGGACGTTCAGCTACTGAAACTTGCGCTTCTTTGAAAGCAGCTAATTTACTTTGGGCTGTGCCAAAGTTAGGATCGCGTCCGATAACTGTTGCTAAAGTCCCAGTTTGACGCCAACTTTTTCCTGGTGGTGCTTGTCTGCCTGCAATGTAGGCAATTACTGGTTTATCAATTGCCTCAGCAATGTACCGGGCTGCTGCTTCTTCACTACCACCACCGGGTTGACCAATTAAAACGATCGCCTCTGTAGTTTCATCCTCATCGAGAATTTGCAGCCATTGGAGAAATGAGGAACCGACGATCGGATCACTACCAATACTGACACTAATCGACTGCCCCAAACCTGCTTTTGTTAATTCGTAGGCGATTTCGTAGGTGAGAGTGCTGCTACGACTAACGATCCCCACGGAACCAGGGTTATAAAATTCGCTGGGTTGAGTCCCTAAGAGAATTTTTCCTGGTACAATGATTCCCGGACTATTTGGCCCGATTACCAAAGTTTCACAGGCTTCGGCTTTGCGGAGTAATTGCACCATATCCAAAGGCGGCACGCCAGCAGTGATAATAATAATCTGGCAAATATGAGATGCGATCGCTTCTAATGCCGCATCTAGCACGTCGTAAGGATCTACACAGATAACTGTCGTGTCAATTACCCCAAATTGTTCTATTACTTCCTCTACTAAGTCAAAGACTGGCAGTCCATGCAGTTCCTGTCCGCCACATCCAGGATTGACACCAGCTACCAAATTCGTGCCATAAGCTTTCATTTGAGCAACATGAGTGCCTGATATAAATTCACAAAAGCCTTGAATTAATACTTTGCTGTCTGGCGTTAGGTTCATAAAAAATTACCGTAAGTTTGGCAACCCAGTGCCATAGCATTTAGTCTGAAAATAATGGCGGATTACTCCGTTTCTCAATGCTCTCTTGACTACTTCTTATTAGCCGTTGGTTTAGCAAGACGAACTGCTGCCGCCACTGCCTCATCTAAATTTTCTACCACCAGGAGCGCGTCGCTATAGGTTTTTAGTGTTGCTAAATATTTTCTAGCAACATTAAATTCAGAACCAGCAAGACGGACAACTAAGGGTGAAAAATTCCGCTCTCGCCGACTTTTACTACCATTAGAATGTCCAACGTGTGATTGAAGTTCGCTGTTGTCTTGCTGCACAACTCTGGCTATAACTTCAGCCACTTCCTCAGTTTGAGGAATGCTACCCATAAAGTTAATTAGTATTACTTGAATGCTTTTGTCAGCCTCCAGGATTTTCAGACCTGTCTCTAGGCGATCGCGGAAGGTAGTTGGTGTAGTATCTGTGAGGAAAGCATGACGTAGATTCAAACAAACACCTGGTTTGCCACCAGCATTAGCGACTAAATCCAAAGTTGCCATCACTGAACCAGTACCATTACCTAAAATACCGATTTTCCCATGCATTTGCACACCATCCCAGTCGCCCAAAATACCGTTGATTTCAGTACTGGTATGACGACTGATAATTTTTGCCGCCATCTCGGCAAGATCGGGATGACGCTTGATCGCCCGTTCGTTGACTCTGACTTTACCATTAAGAGCCATAACTTGACTAGTCGCACTGACTGCCAAGGGATTTATTTCGACTAAATCCAGGTCTTTTTGCACAAATAACTGGTACATCTTCTGGACAACGCTGCTTACCGACTGCATCAGCGTCCCTTGCAAACCCATTTTCAAAGCCAGTCGTCGGGCATAAAATGGCGAGAATTCCTGATCTACAACGACATAGTGCATTCTTTCCCCAGCCGATTCCCAATCAATGTCTGCTTCTTTGCAACCTAAAAGCACTGGTCGGCAAACAGCAGTGTCTAAAACCACCGCTAGATAAAATTCCTGAGTGGCATCGTATTGGGATTCTGCCAGCACAACTTCCGGCAATTCGCCCCATATTGGTAAACTAAAGATATTTTGAGCAGCTGCTATCGCGTCGATTGTCGTCTCCGCAAACCTGACTCCACCAGCTTTTGCCCGCTCCGCTCCATGTACTTGAGATTTCAGTACAATTGGAAAACGAATTTTTAAACGTTTCAAATCTGTAGGATGGTCAATTCGTTGCGAGGGCAATACAGGAATGCCTATCTTCCCAAACCATTCTTTAACTTGGTACTCTAATAAATCCATTGATACACCTTGTATTGAGACTTTCCCAGCCTTTGCTTAGTGCTGTCTTAATATTTTGCAGCACCTTTATTGCAGAATTAAGCTTTTGGCAGCTATAAAAATTTATTTTTCTCCGATCAATTTTATCGAATTCAGTAAATGAAGCACATTAATTTTGATATTCAACCTGTTTGTGCCAGAGCCAGAACACGTAATTAATCTCCTTAGTAAGTTTCCCAGCATAGAAGATAGCTAGCATTTCTGTCAAAACCCTCTGACACAGCATCCTTTTCTTAACCTTTGGATAATTTTGTCACGACTGCTCTGCAACCAGAATTTTGTCGGGCAGTAGCTCCTGTGAATTTAATTGTCGCAAAATAATGCAGTGAAAATACCCAAAAACTCTATTATTCCCATTTTTTAGTTGTAATTTATATCTGAAGATAGATTATTTATTTTTGTATTTAGCACTCTAAAAATGTAGCAACGCGAACAATAACTGCTTTTTTAATTTTTGGTGAAAAGTCAGAATTTGTGTTAGAAAGTTGGTCGTTCAGATTTTCAGACTGTGGTTGGTTAAACCGTGCATTAGCATTCAACAAACCTAAAAAGTTTATTTCATCCCCTTAAAGATAATCAAAACAATATAGAAATTTAGCGGGAAAGCTCTATGAAAGTAGCAGTCCAGCAGGAAGATTTACAGCTTTTAGCCAAAACTTTGCAGGAACAATTACTTGTAGAAGTATCAACGTCTGAAGTCTTCGAGGTTCAGTGTGCCGTCAATAAAGACAGGTTAATGATTTTAACGCAACATACATCAGATGTAATAGTTGACGCTCAATTAATCTTTGCAGTAATTGAGGAAGTACTTCAGTCTCTAGCACCCTACAAAGAGCAGAGGGTGCAATGTTTCCTCAGAGTTTTTGGCGAACAACTCCCTTATGCCAAATGTTTTTTAGCGTTGAAGCAGACGGGGGGATGGGGAGCAGGGGGAGATCAGGGAGCAGGCGGAGATAAGGGAGCAGGCGGAGATAAGGGAGCAAAATCTTCCTCATCCCCCTCATCATCTTTGACATATTTTCCATCAATCGATGAGACTAAAGAGGAAGAACCGTTTGACCCGTTTGCAGATGCGCCGAATTTGTCGGCTTCAAAGCCAGCATTCCAAGTCAAACCTATCCTACTGGGTGCAGCATTGATAGGAATTGTAGTCTTAGGCGGTAGTACTTACTTATTGACTCGCCCTTGTGTGATGTCTGAGTGTAAAGAAATACAAAATGCCGAGCAATTAAAAACAAAATCTCCGCAACTGATGCGCCGCGCCAGCTCTGAAAAAGAATTAGTTGCTGTACAACAGCAACTTGCAGCAACCAGTGCAGCCCTGAATGTAATTCCTAGTTGGTCGCCCCGTTATCAGGTGTCAGAAGAACTAAAAGCAAGTTTGTCTGGACGAGCAGAAAAAATCAACCTGGTGATCAAGGCTTTGCAGTCGGCATCCTTGGCGGCACAAAAAGTTGGATATAGCCTAGAGGAATTACAAGCTAGGCAACACTTATGGCGACAGGCTATAGGGCCACTAGAAACTATAAGTTCCAGTAGTGAACTCTATGGACTGGTGCAAGGTAAATTACTTAGTTATCGTGTCCGTTTGCATGCTGTAAATCAACAGATATTTATTGAGGAAAAATGGCTGAAAAAACTAACAGCAGCAAAAGCTGTAGCCAACGCCGCCGAGAACCAGGAAACTACTGCTAAATCCTTGAATGAATTGCAAAAGGTGCAGTTTACTTGGCTGGTGGTAGTTAATGCCTTGAATACCATTCCTCAAACTAGCGCTGGATACCAAGAAGCCCAAAAGCTGTTGATAGATTATAAACCTAAACTAGTCGCAGCACGCGATCGCGCTACAAAAGAAGGATTTGCTGTTAAAACCTACCAACAAGCCGTTAGCACTGCCAACCAAGCCAAAGTTTATCAGCAACAAAAGCAATGGCAAGCAGCAGCAACATACTGGGATCAGGCTTTGCAAACTGCTAAAAAAGTTTCCCAAGATAGCTTGTACTACACTCAGGCTCAGTCTCTCATTGAACCCTATTCAGTAGCCCTCAAACAAGCACAAGAAAAACTCCAAGTTGTTAGTAGTTTGCAACAAACTCGTACCGACTTAGATAAAACCTGTATTAATCGAATTCGGATTTGCACATTTAGCATAGACAACACAATAATTATTGTCCGGCTCACCTCTGAGTATAACCAACTAAGGCAAAATAACTTGGGTAATCCTTATTCTAAAAACTCGGATACTGCTGTTGATGTCACCAATCACTTGCAAATCTTACGGGAAGCTTTAGCTGTAATTAGTGACAATGCTAACCTGTCTCTTTTCCTCTATGATTCCCAAGGTCAGGTAATTTATACGCGGACTTTAGCTGGGTAGAAGAGTTAGGAGTTACACAATTTTTGATTTTATATTTTAGATTGAAAAGAGCAATCAAGTCACTAGCTCTGTCAATTAATTTTAGATTTTGCAGAAAATTGCTCTTGCGGCTCTGCCGCGCCACTTCCTATATAATCAAAGTCAGTATTCCTAAGAGGTTCTCCCTCTCTCCAGGGCAAACGCATCTTATTTACTAATAAAAACTAAGAGAGATTTCAACAAACCAGGTATGAGATATTTACTGTACTGTTTTTCCGATTCTCAAAAAGTTATTGGAGATGCAATTATAGATGGATTACCGATAGGAAATATTTGATTTTTTAACAAAGTATATTCAGTTTAATTCCCCTGCCTCTACAGGCATTAAAACCTGCTGCCTAATTAAAATCGCCGTCACAAAACGGAATTGCAAATTGCGAATTGCGAATTGGTTTAATCCGTTTTCCTAACAGCCGTTAATATCGATATCGACTAATACACTACTTAGTACATCTATGATAGAGCGTTCTTTGACGCATCTACCCCCGTCAGTCATTCCTAAATAAAGCAGTACCTGATTGCCCACAAGGTGAGATAATTGCTTCATCGCTTCTGGACTTGCCAATCGGTTATACCAATATAAAGGCTTGATATGACTTAATTATATCTTCCTTCATTGGCAGTATGACATTAAGACGGGTTTCAAGCCATTCTGACGCGATTCTAGCGGTAATCTTACCAAGGCAGTTTTGATGAGAATAGCATATATAATTTTGGCGCATAAATATCCAGAACAATTATTACGTCTTATTTACAAACTAAACACAGATGATGTTGTATTTTTTATCCACATAGATAAAAAATCTGATAATAAGTTTTATCATCAGGTACGGACTCAATTCAAGGATTATCCAAATATCTCTTTCATAAAGAGATACCGTTCAGCATGGGCAAGTTTTGGTCTTCTCAGAGCTAGTCTTGAAGGAATAAAATCAATAGTTGAAACAGATACTTACTTCGATTATGTTATATATTTATCAGGTCAAGACTATTTGATTAAGTCAAATGAACAGATTAAAAAGTTTTTTCAAGAGAATAAAGGTAAAGAATTTATAGAGTATTTCCCACTACCTTATGCTCTATGGCATGGGGGTTTAACAAGATTAGAATGTTGGTATATCCGTTGGAACAATAAGATTTATCGTATCCCTGAAAAGCGTGAGTTTAAATCTCGTATTAACTCTTTCTTGTATTCATTGTTACTTTTGCTTGTACCGAAAAGACGTAAATTGCCTGAAGGTTTTGCTCTTTATGGAGGTTCAACATTTTGGTGCTTAACAGGAGAATGTATAAAATGGATAAATGATTTTGTGAAGCAAAACCCTAAGTTTGTTAACCGTTTTAATTACACTTTTTGTCCAGATGAATTGTTTTACCAGATTCTAATTGTAAATTCACCTTTTCAGGAAAAAATTATTAACACTTACTTAACATATATAGAGTGGCCTAATGATTATTCCGGTCACCCCAAAATTTTAGAAAAAAATGATTTTGAGAAAATTAGAGAATCCGAAAAACTATTTGCCAGGAAGTTTGATATGACGAAAGACCCGGATATATTAAATATGATTGATAAAATAATATTGGGTTAAGCTTAAAAAAGCAAATAAATTTTGAATTACATGGCGATTGCTCTAAGCTGACACTTATGAGCAATGCTATGACCCGACGACAGATGTGATTCAAATAAATGAAAACTGCTCTAATGCGGCAGTTGGTTTTTTCCTTGTCTGATCAGCAGTTATGCAACTTATCAAATAGCCATGCCAAAGCACCATCAACATCAGTAACTTGTTCCCCTGGCGGTATGGCTGGACGATTTACCATAACAACCTTCAGGTTCAGTTCTCGCGCTGCAATAATCTTGGGGTTTGTGGCATCGCCACCGCTATTTTTACTGACGATAGTATCAATGTTGTTGTGAATTAGGATTTGTCTCTCATTATTGAGGGTAAAAGGCCCGCGATCGCACAATATCATTCCCGGTGGTACTAAAGCATCATCGGTAGGGGGGTCAATCATCCGCATCAGAAACCAAATTTTCTCTAGATGAGCAAAAGCGGCGAGTTCTTGCCTACCAACTGTCAAAAATACTTGCTGTGCCTGGTTTGCTACAGATGCTGCTGCGGCTTCAACGCTGTCAACTTCAATCCAGCGATCGCCACTTACTTTTTCCCAAGGCGGACGAATTAACATCAGACGGGGTACTCCGACTTCGGTTGCAGCATCTGCCGCATTGAATGAAATCTGGGTAGCAAAAGGATGGGTTGCATCAATTAATAAGTCAATTTGCATTACTCGCATATAGCTAGCCAATCCAGCCACACCACCAAAGCCTCCAACCCGTAAATCGCCCAACGGAACTGATGGTTTACGGGTGCGACCGGCTAGAGACGTGATTGCTTCTAACCCTTGGATAGTCGCCACTCTGGCAGCTAGTTCTGCGGCATCTCCCGTTCCACCCAGAATCAAAACGCGCATCATTGAGATAAAAAAAGAGTCAGGATTCAGAATACTCTACCCATAAAGCGCAAAGTCGGAGCGGCGGCTTCCGCCGTTGGCACAGCCCGCCGCAGGCATCTGAACTTTGTAAGACAGGGATAAAGTTTTAACAAGGAAGAATATTTGAATTTCCTTTTGCCCACGAGGTTAGAAGGTTTTAATTTATACTCAGACGCTCGCGGAGTCGCTACCGCTCCGCTATCAGCTACTCGTACAGAATTCAGAAAGAATTCTGACTCCTGACTTCTGAGTTATTCTTCATAAAGGTGGAATCTTTGCCAAAATGCCCTTCTTCAGAGCTTCTGGACGCTCTGACCAAGGTAGTAAACCATCTGCTTTCACATAGTATTGACTAGCACATTCTAGTACCGCAGATGCACTACCATCAACGGCTAAATCACCAAATAAATATGTTAATTTGCCTTTGGCAGCAAAGGCCACTACACAGGAACGATTACAAGCACTCATGCATTGAACTTCCTGAATTGGGAATTCATCTCGTAAGTCCCAATTTTGTGCAAGCTGCTGAAGTTGGTGTAGAAGTTTTTCACCGCCACTTTCACCTAAGCGTTTTCCATCTTGCCAAATGCTAGCGCAAGTTTTGCAAACAAATAAAGTATGGTCAGCAACACCCAAGGAACTAGTTGGGGAAATATTTACAGTAGTAGTCATCTGTACCTCGCAGATATGTGGAAGTGATAAATCTATTTCGGTGGGCATCCTGACTTACTCAATTTGGGATTTTCGATTACTTAGTTCCTTAATCTCAAATTAGTTCACAGTTGCTCCCAAGCGCCGGATTTGCCCCGAACTTTAAGAGTTACCTCTGGTAGCTGATTCCTACCAGAACCGAATAACCTTATCGATCATACACTAGGGTGATCTAAGAAAAGCATATTACCAATGCTAGAAACCCGGTTTTTGTCACAGGTGCAAGATGTCAAATTATAGAATTCGCCTGATTTGGGTCTTTATCTTGCCTGAACACAGAAGTATATGCTAGTATTAATAATTGTGTGGTTAAGGACGTATAGCTCAGTTGGTTAGAGCGCTACGTTGACATCGTAGAGGTCACTGGTTCGAATCCAGTTACGTCCATTTGTTGTACAGTGACTAATTATTTGTCGTCGGTGACAGATATAATGTCGTTGGGACTAATTAACTGTCGTCGGGACAAATTGATGTCGTTTAAGTGCCAGTGACAGATTAATGTCATTTATTTACAGAGACTATAGCGATAATGTCAACGTAGCGCTCTCTTTCAACCCTCCCTAATAAAAATTATGATAACCCACCTAGTACCTGGAGGGTTGTTACAACATTTTTGTATGCGTGCGTAATAGTTGCAGATTTGGCTTTCAAGCCACCCAATACCTGGAGGGTTTTTGCCACCAAAATCTATGGCGTTTGATTGCGCCTCTGAAATCACTTTCAACCCACCCAGTACCTGGAGGGTTTTTGCCACCTGCTGGCATTTTTTTTCCATGGATTATTTTCCTTTCAACCCACCCAGTACCTGGAGGGTTTTTGCCACCCACTTAGTTTCAAAATATTGTAGGGGAACGTTTCTAGATTTCCTCAGCGCGTATGTCTCCCAATTTCCTATTTGAGCTTCAGTCACAAGAATCATATCTTAGTGGAAAAACGAGAGATTCAGACGGGGCAAGGTATTTGGAACTTGCACGGAACTCTTAGAAATTTTGCCTTGATTTTAGTCCTTCAAATGAAGAATTGCGGAGGGGTCAGTCTTGAGAGGCTGACACAGTTGACTAACAACAGTTGTTGGGAGCTTACCTTTTTGGTGCGATGCCTGCGGCGGGCTACGCCAACGCATTCACGAAGTCTTACACCAAAACCTCAAACGCTTTAGCGAGTAATGTTAAGTACTATTACGCTGCATAAGGATGCTTATTAGCACTTTTATACTGCTGATAAATATGGAGAAATACTATATTACTCAGGTTGTCTACGTTTTTCGTTCTTAAATTCTTCCTCTAGGTTGCGACTTTTGATAATTTGGCGATGGGGAATTATATCTAAACCCCAATCTTTGAAAGTTTTAACTTCATTTTGGGCTTCGCTGATTACAACTAAATATTCGGTTGACTGCAACCATTGCAAATGTTGCTGGTGTTCCACTTCCTCTTGTTCATCACCAGCTTGTTTGACTAATTGTATCTGTGCTTGTATTGCTTGTTTCCAGTATTTATCGATAAGTCCGTGCATTCGCACAGCCGTAATCTTATCTAGACAAACAAGCATGGCTTTTCCTGTTTGCCAACGTTGGGTATAGTGAGCTACTAAGTCTTCGGCGATTCGGTCTAAACGTTTTTCGGCGGTGAGGATGAGATATTCTCCCCCCAAGCGGCGACGCACAGCTTCTTCTTGTTCTGCGTCGAGGTCAAATTGTTCGATGGCGGTGGCGAGGCGTTGATTTAGTTCCTCCTCAGCTGCAACTTGGCGTTGAGTGCCTTTGTCCTCATAATATAATTCTTCGCCTCGATTGTCGTAGTACAGAGGAACAGTTGCACCATCTTCGACAGCGCGTTGGAAGTCGTAGGTGAAAACGTAGCCGCCGAAAACTCGACGGGTAAGTTGGTCTTCTTCCGACTCCATTAAGGGTGTACCAGTAAAGCCGATGAAAGATGCATTGGGTAAACTAGAACGCATATTTTCCGCGAGTTTACCGTATTGGGTGCGGTGCGCTTCGTCGGAGATGACGATAATATCGGGACGCAGGGAGTAAATTTCGCCTGGTTTGTTGAATTTGTGAATCAGCGTGAAAACGTAGCGATGGTTGTCTTTGAGTAATTCAGCTAATTTCTCACCACTGGCGGCTTGGGTGTTATTCTCTTTGATAGCACCAACGCCAGCAAAGGTTTTTACGATTTGATTATCTAATTCTTGGCGGTCTGTGACGATGACAAAGGTAAAATTACCTGGTAATTGGCGGTGGGCTTTGCGCGTCAGAAATGCCATTGAGTAAGATTTACCGCTACCTTGAGTATGCCAGAAAACGCCAAGTTTCCCTTCTCGGACTTGCCGTTGTTGAATGGCGGTAAATGCGCGGTTAACACCAAGAAATTGGTGATTACGAGTCAGAATTTTGATGCTTTTACCGCTACTGTCATCAAAAAGGATGAAGTTTTCGATGATGTCGAGGAAATTGTCTTTGCGGCACATCCCCATTAACATTGTTTGGTAGTCAACTTTGCCGAGTTCCTCTTCTTCTAGACGTTTCCATTCTTGGAAGTGGCCGTAGCGACTGGTGATGCTACCTACTTTCCCCACTATTCCATTACTCAACATGACTATGGCGTTGTGATGGAAAATTTCCGGGATAGTGTCTTTGTAGTCGGTGTAGTTGTCTTCGTAAGCCACTCTGACGTTGCGGTACGTGGCTTTAAGTTCAATAAATAGTAAAGGAATACCATTAACGAAGCCGATGATATCAGGTCGTTTGGAATAGAGAGAACCTTTAATAGACAACTCCCGCACAATCAGGAAATGATTATTTTCTGGGTTTTGAAAGTCAATCACTTTCAGGCGGGGATTGATGGTTTCACCATCTGGGTTTTTGTAGGGTTTCTCTAGGATCCCTTCGCGGATAAGTTGGTATTTTTTATGGTTGATGGTAACTAATTGGTCTGAAATATTGGATGTGGTGAATTGGGCGATCGCATCGTCGTATACTTGGTTTGGATGACCAGGGTTAAATTTCTCCAGTGCTTGGCGCAGATAGCGTGTGAGGACAACTTCCCGTTTATCTTTGCGTCCTAGTGTACCGTTAATCCCGAAAGTTTCTTTTTTGTATGCGTAAACTGAGTGCCATTTCAGGGTTTGTTCAAAGAAGTTAGCGGTAGTTTGTTGCACCAAGCGGTCTTCGGAATATTCGGAACTCATAGGGGTGATAGGTGATACAGGTCGCTATTCTATTGATAGCTTTGGGATTGGGTAAGTAGCAAGTATCACCTTTAAAATAATTTCATATGCTTTCTCTTTTTGAACTTTTCTGTAAGGAAAAAGGCTTATTATTTTCTCAAAATGCTTGATTGCTTTGTCATTTCAGTAGATTTAGCAAGCAAAAAGGCTTATTGCTTTCTCAAAATGCTTGATTGCTTTCTCATTTCAGTAGATTCAGCAAGCAAAAAGGCTTATTGCTTTCTCAAAATGCTTGATTGCTTTCTCATTTCAGTAGATTCAGCAAGCAAAAAGGCTTATTGCTTTCTCAAAATGCTTGATTGCTTTCTCATTTCAGTAGATTCAGCAAGCAAAAAGGCAGATTGTGTTCTCAAATGCTTGATTGCTTTCTCATTTGAGTAATTTACTAAATTAATGCAATAGAATATTCACCAGTCGGGTGGAATGCAATACTGCGTAGATTTTGAATATTGGTAAGTTGGGTTGAGCCTTTGCGAAACCCAACAAACCTAGCAAAATGTTGGGTTACCCTGCGGGAAGCAAGCTACGTTCCTCAACCCAACCCCTCCCCTACAAGGGGAGGGGAGTTATTATCTTTCCCCCCTTCCCTCGTAGGGAAGGGGGGTAGGGGGGTTAGGTTATTCTCTGCAAACCATGCAAGATGCACTTGTAATTCACCAATTAAATCTTGTCTCGCCTCTGCAAATTCTTTAATTCCCGCCTCCAACTCAGACAAACTAGCGCGAAAAGTCTCAATATTCTGATTGGCGATATCTTCAGCAACTAATCCCTCAACTTCGGGTAACTCCTTTAATAAAGGAAGCGAAGCACCAAGACGATCGCTAAAATTCTGCAATAATTGTGTCAACTTAGCTAAAGGTGACTCCAACTGTGTCAACGCACCTTCAATAGTCGCCGCTTCTTGGTGCGTCTTGTTTAAATAATCCTGCACCAATCCTAAATAACGTTCCTGCTGACCGCGATACAACCAAGCGATCGCCGTGATATTCTGGAGTTGTTCTTCACTAAAATCGCGGATTTTGCGCGTCACCACTCGGTAGACATTCCGCGCATCAATCATCAACACTTTGTCTTGGCGTTCTGCTGGTTTTCCCTTGTCAAAAAACCACAATGTACAAGGTAGAGATTTTGTGTAAAAAAAGTTTGTCCCAATAGAGATAATCATATCTACCGCTTGGGTAGCAATTAACTCCTCTCGAATCTCCTTTTCCCCATGTCCTGCATCCGATGCCGAACTCGCCATTACAAACCCGGCTCTACCTCGCTGATTTAAATAACTGTAAAAATACTGTATCCACAAGTAATTTGCATTGCTCACTGCTTTAGTTTTCGCAGCAATTCCCGGTATCTTTTTCTCAGTAAACAGCCGGGGGTCAGTCTTCACCTTCTCTGGACTCACACCATCCACGTTAAACGGCGGGTTAGACATGACAAAATCACATTCACCCAGCAACTCTTCCCAGCGATCGTAAAAAGTATTACCTTGGCGAATTATCCCTTCTAAAGCGTGAACCGCTAAGTTCATTCGCGCTAAACGAGTGTTAGTGTCCGATTTTTCCTGTCCGTAAAAAGTAATTTTTGCAGCTGCATCCTCACCGCGATTTTCGAGAAAATGTCCTGTCTGCACAAACATACCTGCACTACCGCAAGCAGGGTCTAAGACATTTCCCCGGTCAGGTTCAATCATATTTACAATCGTCCGTACCAAAGAAGGCGGTGTAAAAAATTCTCCTCCTTCTTGTGCGCCACTCATGGCAAACTTATTCAGAAAATACTCATAAATTCGCCCAAACACATCACCTGTAGCTGTACGTAACTCTTCGCGGTCAAAAATTCGCACCAAGTTATACAGCAAATCCTGCTCAAAACTGGTGTACTCCTTCGGTAACACTCCCTGCAACATCTGAGTTTCATCTTCAATCGCTTTCATCGCTGCATTAATCGCCTTGCCAATATCTGCGTTTTCTGCCAAATTCAAGATGCGATCATACTGGGCTTCAATTGGTAAAAAAATTGCTGACTTTCCTTTAAAGTCATCTTTGGTAATCGGGCGTTTTCTACCACCCCGCGAAGGTAAACCCTTTTCAATCTCCGCGTTTACAGCATTGAAGCGATTTGTTGCATGGCGAAGAAAGATTAGCCCCAGTACGGGCATACTGTATTCATTAGCATTGAGTTTTGAGTTAGCACGGAGTTGGTCTGCAGCTTCCCACAGGGAAGATTCAAGTTGACTGATATTGAGCATAGTTTGTTAGCGACTTAGGCGATATGACTGTCTATTTCGCCTAAAAAATTATGAATTTACATATTAACTGTTTTGACAACCAGGGAATCTGTTATCTTTTCCCCTAGCCCAAACAAATATACTTAGCACGTTTAATTCCTTGATCGAAATTTTTTAACCTAAAATAACGTCCCAAAGACGATAAGCAGAAATACTTTTGACACACTAGGCAATAACTTTTCAAAACCATTAAGCGTTTACACATCATTTCCCTTGACTTGGTGGGATTTTGCCCTCATTCTGAGCTTGTTTAATTGCTCGTTTCACAATTAACACTGCCATCTGAGACAAAGAACGCTCCTCTGCATCAGCCAACAATTGCAGGGCTTCTTTGTCTTCTTCTTCCATATAAAGAGTTACAGTTACTTTTCCCATGTCAGCATCATAAGGGATTTTGTTTGTTTTTGTATTAAATACATTAAAAAACACTAATTAAAACAAAAACACTTTGTTTTAGCGTATAATTACTGATAAGTCAAAAGCCAGCCATCAACTTTCTCAGGGCGGATGCTGGCTTTTGGCCCCCATATCACAGGAGACATTATCCATGTTAAAGCCTGTTAGCTACAAAACAGATGAACACAGAGCTTATCAACAAGCTTTAGATGACTTCAACATTACAGAATTACTGGCAAAGCTCAACAACTACTCTGATGCTGACTTTGATAGCACCTGGATACAACCCCAGCAGCAAGAAATAGAAACTCTAGCTGCTATTCTGATTTCTCAGTTGACTCACAGCATCAATGGTAAGTTGATTGCTGCTTATCTCAATCTCATCCGGCACAGTAACCAAGATATAGTTCTAAGCTTGATTAACCTGAAATGCCCAAATGCATCTATTGAGCTTCCTGTCAACTTTCCTGATGTAGCGAAGACACCCAGATTTTTATATGGCGATCGCTTGCGTTGGATCTCTGCTGAAAGTGATACTGACTGGGGTATTGTCATTGGTAGATTTTATAGCTTTGCTGGCGATCGCTGCTGCTGGAGTTGGTGCTACCTGATTTGGTTGAGCAAAGATAGCCCCAGTGCTGTCTGGACATCTGCCGATATTGCTTGGGAAGACGATTTAGAACCAATCAGCGAGGAAGCAGACTTATGAATCCTCATCCACTCAAGCAGCGAGAGCAAGATTTGATTCAACTCTACAGCTACTGTCAATTGGGAATGACTCCCAAGCAGTTTTACTCCAAGTGGCAGGTGAACTACGAAGAAATTGCTCAAATTTCCTCTCGTTCCCTGTCCACCACCCACGGAGGTGGCTTTTGCCTGTGTAGCCGCGACTTCCAGTCGCCTGGTGCTAAGGTAGCGCCTACACTACTTTCACAATCCCTAATTTCCAGCTTATGATTCTTTACCAATGCAAGTTAACCCTCGACGATAACGTATTTTTTGCCAACAAAATTGGAAGAACAAAAGAAAATGAAGGCAGTTTGTTTCCACTAACCAAATCCCCTCACGGGGACTGAAACATGAGACCGCATTGCATCAGCCATCACCGACTTAGGTTTCCACTAACCAAATCCCCTCACGGGGACTGAAACAGTTGCGACCGTAGCTCCAAACAGAGAGTCTAGGGTTTCCACTAACCAAATCCCCTCACGGGGACTGAAACCTGCGATATTTTTTTGTAGAATATCCCTGCCCGTTTCCACTAACCAAATCCCCTCGCGGGGAATACCAAGGGTGGGCGTAGCCATCGCTCTGGAGTAATGACTTGCAATAGCTTGTTTTGAAGTCAAAAACTGTATTCAAAATACGGTTTTTTGACATTTTTTTGGGGGTTGGTATCATAAGTAATAGCTAATAATTCAACCAAAGAAGCAATGCCAACACTCATCCCAGAATATGCTCAAGAGCGTTAGACATTCATGTAAACTTAAAGATGAATAATTTTAAGTCTTACGAATTACGAATTATGAATTATCATGACTGCTACTCATCATCTCTGGCAACCTGCACCGACAGATTTAACTTTGTTACCGGATGAAATTCATGTCTGGTGCATAGACCTTGACCAACCAGAATCACAGCTGCAAAATTTAGCAGCGACTCTTTCCAATGACGAAATGGCTCGTGCTGAACGGTTCTATTTTCAGGAACATCGCCAGCGTTTCATCGCTGGTCGCGGTATTCTCCGAACTATATTAGGTCGCTATTTGGGTATGAAGGCGCTAGAAGTGCAGTTTAATTATCAACACCGTGGCAAACCAGTATTAGCAGATAGATTTGCCGATAGTGGACTGGCGTTTAACTTATCTCATTCCCAAGGGTTGGGTTTGTGTGCAGTAAATTGGACTCGTGAAATTGGTGTAGACCTAGAATATATTCGCCCGATATCTGATTTAGAAGCTCTTGCCAAACGGTTCTTTTTACCGAGAGAATATGAGATGTTGCGATCGCTATCTCCCAACCAACAGCAAGAGGTATTTTTCCGTTACTGGACTTGCAAGGAAGCTTATTTAAAAGCAACTGGAGATGGACTATCCCAGCTAGAGCAAATTGAAGTATCGCTAACTCCCACAGAACCAGCCAAGTTACAGATAACTGAAGATTGGAGTCTTTTTGAACTAGTACCTGCTAACAATTATGTTGCTGCTGTTGCTGTGGGAAATTTTGGCTGGGATTTGAAGTGTTGGCAGCATTAGTCATTTGTCATTAGTTATTTTTCCCCAATGCCTCCTACTTATCTTCCTGCATATTTCTCACAATTTTTGTCACCAGGTTTCTGGGTACAAATCTGACGCTTTTGGCGAGTAGTTTATTGATAAAACCAGGAATGACAATGGTTTGACCCTTCATTAAGGCGCGAAAACCAACTTCGGCTACTGTTTTTGCATCCATCATCTTCTTGCCCTTGAGCAACTTAGAGTCTGCCATTCCCGTTCTTTCATGAAAAGCAGATTCCGTTGAGCCTGGGCAAAGAACTGTCACAGTGACACCTGTACCTTCTAATTCATTTGCGATCGCTTCTGAAAAAGATAAGATATAGGCTTTAGTAGCAAAATAAACCGCCATCAAAGGGCCTGGTTGAAAAGCAGCAGCCGAGGCGACGTTTAAGATTTTTCCTTCACGTTGCTTTACCATGTGCTTCATGAATAGCTTAGTTAAATGGGTGAGACACACCAAATTTACCTGTAGCATTTCCAGTTCAGTAGCTAGGTCTGTTTCGTGAAATAATCCATAGATACCAAATCCGGCATTGTTCACTAGCACATCAATCTTAATATCGGCGAGTTGCAACTCTGCGAAAATTTCTTCAGGAGCTGTTGATATAGATAGATCCTTAACAATAGTTTTCACAAAATTCCCAAATTGTTTTTGGAATTTAATTGCAATTTCTACAAGCTTTGCCCCATTTCTGTCTACTAAGACAAGATTGTAATCATGAGCAGCAAAAATAGATGCTAATTCGTAGCCAATTCCACCGGCTGCCCCAGTAATGAGAGCAGTTTGTTTGCTCTGTCTTTGATGTGTTGTGTTCATGTAAGAATGTTAGTGGATTCAACTTGATGAAGCTGCATTGCATTTACAATGATTTTCGCTCTACAATTAAGTAAGCGTAATATGTGAACCGACGAGAAATGTCTTGAATTATTACCCTTTCAAATGCTTGTGTAGTGCGTTGGATAGATGTAGTAGTCCAAACGTAAATTTAGGACTTATGCATCGAAAAAGTTAGGCATTAAACAAGTTCGGTTATTTAAGACTGCTAGCGTAGATGCGTAGCTGCTTGTCGCCAGACATCCCTTTGGATTACTCACAACAGCAATCGCGTAAAATCAAATTTTTATGCCCGACACTAACCATTCTATCCTCGATTGCTTCTGTCAAGAGGGGAATCCTAAAAATTTACATTATTGAGCATAAAAAAACAGGGCAATTATATTGCCGCTGTTGGTGTATGAGTTGTTAGCTGGCATCTTAAATATTGCCTGTTCAGTAGTACTGAGTCCTAAAGAACATGGACGAAAGAAAAGTTTTGTTTTGTCGGGTGCGTTAGGAATGTAACGCACCGAAAGTATCCAGGATGGTGCGTTAGGAAGTAACGCACCCTACAAAAGTTCTGAGTTCCTAAGCGATATTCAAGAAACCACTTTGAATCAAGTAAGCAGTATAAGTCATAAACAATTGAGAGTCAATTGGAGGACAAGCAATAGAACTGCCTGCTAGTGCATGAAGAGTATCTTGGCAGCTAATATGGGGTCTTTTAGCTTGTAGGTATAAATCAGGAATAGTCAGTTGTTCATCAGACCAGCGTTCTAGTAAAAAGGGTCGCAGAGTGTATAAAGGATTGTCCACAGAAGACACATTATTGATTAACTCTGCTTGCCATTCTTGATATGGAATCATCTCAACTGAATAACCAAATGAGCGTATCCACTCAACTAGCATTTTCAAAGCGGCAGGTTGGGGATGTTGTAAATTGAAAGCTTTACCTATGGATTCTTTTTGCCGTGATAGATAAACAATGGCTTTACTTACATAGTCCACAGGAGACATATCCAACATATAATCTACATCAGGGAAACTCCCCATTTGTAGACAGCCCTTGGTCATCAAATTGATAAAGTCATGTGTATTACAAATGCCTGTTTTGCTATCTCCTGAAATCAGTGGTGGTCTATAGATAGTTACAGGAAGTCCACGGTCACGAGCAATCTTGACTAACTTTTCAGCTACCCATTTAGTTTGAGAGTAACCAAGGTAAATACCTTCCCAATGATTGAATTCATCCTGTTCTTTGACAATCTTACCAGCATAAGCAGGTGATTCAAAAATAGCAACGCTAGAAACGTAATGGACAGGCTTGACTTTTATTTGACAAGCCAATCTCAAAACTTCTTGAGTTCCTAAAACATTAGCTGCCTTCAATGCGGAGTAGGGAAAAACATAATTCAACAAAGCACCACTATGATATATAGTATCAATATTGGCAGCTAAGACTTGAAACTGTTCAGAGCCAAGACCTAACAATGGCTGAGATAAATCGCCGACAATCGGAATAATTCTGGAGTTAAATTCTTCCTGCCAAATTGCATACTGTTGCAGATTCTTTTGGAGTTTCCTTTTACCTTCTTCGGTATTAGCAGCACGCACTAAGCAATAGATATCCGCATTAGTTTCCTGTAGTAATTCCCGGATAACAAAAGCTCCTAAAAAGCCTGTTGCTCCAGTTAAAAAAATGTTTTTGGGTTCACCTACAAGCACATTAGATGCAGCACCGGGATGGATGGTGGGGTCAAGAACCGCCTCGGCACCTAAATTTAGAACCGAGGGAGCAGCGTTGGCATTAGAGGATGTCTGACGCACAACTTTTGTGTCTTGAACTAGTGAATCTTCTTGGACTTCTTCAGCTAAACGCTGTGAAAGAGCTTCAATATTTGGATAATGCCACAAGAGCAACGGAGATGGTTGAAATCCTAGCAATTTTTCTAATTTGCTGACTAGAATCATTGCTTGGGCTGAATCCAAGCCATAGTTTTCTAAATGCTCTTTGACATCTATTTCATCAGTTGCTACTCCTAGCAATTCAGCTAAGTTAGATATCAAAAATATTTGAATATCGGCGGCTGTAAAAGACTGTTTTATAGTCATTTTAAAATCTCCACTAATGTAGAACGAACAGGGTGATACTGACTGTAATAATCCGAAGCTTGTAGTCCTTGAATTTTCAAATTTTGGACACGATACAAAAAGGCTGCACCAGTCATAATTTGATTAGCAACATCAACTACCCCACGATTATTTGGTTCAGACAGGTAGGAACCCCGTACCCAGTCATTGAAACCGCCCATTGCTGGGCCACACCAAATTTGATAATCGACTTCTCTACCTTTTTCACCCGAACTAGACCAACGAGAAGATAATCCTAGATACCAGCGGAAAATCAACGCCATTTTCAGTTTAGGATTATTGACTGCTTTACCTAGTTTTTCAGGATTCTTCTGGGACAAATAAGCCGCAGTTCCTTCCCATACCTCGGCAATACTTTTGCGAAAAACTTGTTTTTCTAATTTCTCTCTTTCTGCCAAAGGAATCTCTTCAATCGAATTATAAGCGCGATAGAGTTCAAATAATTTCTGCGATCGCATGGGGAACATCGTACCGCGTTTGAGAACTTGCAGTTTGACTCCCATTTCAAACATATCGGCTGCTGGGGCCATCATCATATCAGCGATTTCTGCTTGAGCTAATAATTTTTTGGTATGTTCACAAGCCCCAGATTCAACACATGACTGATTAATTGAGCCGGTCATTATATAAGCAGCACCCATCATAAAAGCTGCTAATGCTGATTGTGGTGTCCCAATTCCCCCTGCTACTCCGATTCTAATGGGTATTTGGTAATGATATTGTGCTTGAATTTCATCTCGCAAGGCAATAATAGAAGGTAACAAACAAACTAAGGGACGGTTATCTGTATGACCTCCAGAATCAGCCTCGACGGTAATATCATCAGCCATTGGAACTTTGGCTGCAAGGGTTGCTTGTAATTCAGTAATTAATCCTTGTTCAAGAAGTTCTTTGAGAATTCTGGCTGGTGCTGGTTGCAGAAATTTAGTAGCAACTTCTCGGCGAGAAATTTTGGCAATGACTTTATTTTTGATTTCAATTTGATTGGCATTATTCAACCCCAATCCAGCAACACGGTAATAAACAATGTTGGGGGTCAAGTCGAGAAATGCAGATGCTTCTACTGTTCTGACTTGATATTTCAGGTATAAATCCACAGCCCGGCGTTCAATCGCAGGTTCATTAGGACTGTGAATTAAATTGAAAGCATAGGGCCCTTGAGGTAAAGCTTGTTGAATACAGTTAATGGCTGCTTCCAAACGTTCTGTAGTTAAACCACCTGCACCAAAGGAACTCAAAATTTGTACTTTTCCAAGTGCAATTACCATTTCTTCGGAAGCAATTCCGCCAGCCATTGCGCCAGTAATATAGGCATATTTCACTCCATGAAAGGAGAGAAAATTCGGATCTCCAAACTGTTGAATGTAGATTGGTGCTACAAATGTCAGTAGTTCGGTTTGTGTTGTTGTGGCATTATCAGCAGGGGATAAATACCCTTCGTTAGTGACACCGATTTTTCCGGCAACTTTCACGATGTAGCAGGGTTTATTTAATACCATCAATTTATCTTTGATGGCTTCCTGCTCAAAAGATATAGATTCTAAAGAACCTTTCCAAACCTGGTTTTGAGTATGAAACCAGGTAGAAAAATTAAGACCATTATCGTGTTTACTCATTACCGTATCTACGGTTGTCACAGCAGTTATCCCTCGGATTATAATTACTAAATAAGGGGAGTGGGGAAGAATTATTTTTCTTTTATCGGTTAAGATTTCCCCTTCCCAAAGGTCATTGATGGTTGAAGTATGTAGACTTCTTACTTTTCACAGCATCTAGAAAACCTCTCTTTAAACCTCTCCCCTTCTAGGGAAGAGGCTTTGAATTTTCCCCATTCCCTTGTAGGGAAGGGGGCTAGGGGGTTAGGTTTCTTATTGGTTTTTCCAAATGACATGAAAAGTTAGATATAGACTATTATCAAGATTCCTCATTGAGCAAATTTTGGGCGCAAGCTAGTTGCAATTGAATGATTTCGCTCATTTGTTGACTATAATCTTGTCTAGCTTGTAAAAAAGTAGTGTGCGCTTTAGTTATCTTTGAATTATTAGCATTGAGCTTTTGATACTGAGTCTTATTTAAATCGAACATGCTGATGATGCTACTAATTTTTTGAGTGATGACAGGTGGCGAAGAAAGAGGAATTGGCTGTCTAATTGCGCTTGACTCAGAAGATTGTAATTGTTCTTTCGTTTCAAAACCGTTATCAATGATATTTTTCGGTTTTACTTCTTCTGGCTGAGTAAGCAATGGCAAGATGTTAGGGGAATAACTTTCTTGTTGGGTTATCTGGTTGGAATTATTAAGATAATCTGTGATTTCAGATTGTTGGAGATTAGGTATATTTGGATGCTGTTTTTTGAAGCGTTCGCCCTTGGCGTTGGCGAAGCCATCGCCCTTAAGATCCCCAATCAAATCTTCAACAAGTTTGCGATTTTCCTCCCTCAAAATTGTCGCCGTAATTGATTTTCCACCCAAGGTAACTGTTCTCAATGTTGCTTTATTTTGATTAGCGGTTTCTTGGGCTTTACTATACAGTGGCGATAAATCCACGTTGACTTGATGACTGAGTAGTTTTGCTAATGCTTTGACCATTGAAGCATGGTCATCCATCCCTCTACGATTCAGAGAGACTGTGATGTGTTCTTTGTTGTCGAGAATTTTATCAATCCATCGTGAACAAACACTACCAGCACCGGCTTCTAAAAATATTCGCACACCATCACCGTAGACACGATTAACTAATCGCGGAAAATCAAGCTCTTGGCACAATCCTTTGGCAATGTTATGGGCGATAGCATCACTTTCAAGTGCGATCGGTTGATAATCGGCGGCAGAGTAAAAAACAATACCTGGGAGAGTTTGCGATGGTAAAGTGTTTACCTTCTTGATTTCCTCGTACTGCGATCGCATCGCTTCACAATGTATCACATGGTCGAAGGGAGCCGGAAAAGCGTTACAACCTAGAGTTTCAATCACTCGCTTACAGGCGGCATCATCACCAGCAATTAATACTTCTTCTGGTGTGTTGATTTGAGTTAGATAAACGCGATTCTCATGTTTCAGACATTCTCTAACTTGGGATGGAGTAGCCATGAGAACATAGGTATTCCAAAATTTGTTGTTTTGTGAATTGGGTGAATCCGTTAATCCCCAATATTCACGCACAGAATTTTTAGGGCCAGATAACTTATCGCCAAATAAAGGTGATGAGTTTAAGGTGTTACTTCCGCCCTCAAAATCACTCCAAACTCCTTGGGCAACCATCATGCTAGTTTCACCCAAACTATACCCAAAAACGGATTGTGGCTTGACTTGAAAATCATCTCGGAAAATTGCTGTCATGTATCTGGCAAAGGCGATTTCACTTTCAAACATTGCCAGTGAATCATCTAACAATTGCTTTTCGAGAGTTTCTAGTTGCCTAGTTGTCAATTTAGGCAGGCTTCTGGGATAAACCAGCTTTTCAACATCGGCAGCCCGATTGTAGAGATTGTTACTTTTTAAGTCCTCAAAAACTTTCGGAAATAAACGGAAGACACTGCGACCAATGCCAATATAAGAATTGACTGCTGCGGGGTAAACATAAGCAACTGCTCCAGTTTTACCCAATGGTTTCGCTGTGAAATAACTTCCTAAAGGTGTTTGCCAATCTGTACCGTTTTCAAAGGCATTATTTACACCTTTGCGGGCAGATTCAATTTCTTTGAGTAAATCTTTTGTGTTACGTCCTGTGATTGATAAGACGTATTTTGGATTAGAATGCTGTTTAAAGGTAGCGAATGTTTGGCTGGCGGTAGCTGATAAAGAGGAACTAGCTTCAATGGATTTTTGGAGATCGTTAAGTATATCGGGTATAGTGGAGCGATCGCTAACTGCTATAGGGAACAGATGAAAAGGCATTTGTTGCAAATATCTGTTGTCGCGCTCCTCTTGGCTGGGTTCCTCCGATAAGATTAAATGGGCGTAACTGCCATCTATACCCATGCTATTAATTGCTGCTACTCTGCGTGTGCCGCCTTTATCGACAAACCAAGGTCTTGATTCCATTGCCACATAGAAAGGGCTACCTTCCCAAACTTGCGGTGTTTTGACACCAGACCATTTGGGTGTGGCCGGAATATACCTGTAATAAAGACAGAGAGCGGTTTTAATTAAGCTAGCGATTCCCGATGCTGTATAGGTGTGGCCGATATTGGCTTTGACGCTGCCCAATGCACAATGCAGACCATTGCCCACCTTGGGATAAGCTTGGAGTAAACCTGTGATTTCGGCTTCATCCTGCTGGAAAACGCCACTACCGAAGACTTCTACATAGTTAACCTCTGTGGGCTGAATATCTGCTATCTGGAAAGCTTGTTTGCAGACATTACTGATAGCTAAAGCATCAGGCTTTACCAGAGCGTTACTGGCAGTAGAATTACCTTGTGCGAAACTCATGGCATCAATGACTGCATAGATGCGTTCATTGTCTTCCTTAGCAGCTTCGTAGCGCTTGAGGATGACAGCACCCGCACCCTCGCCAACCGTCCAGCCATTGGCTTGTTGGTCATAACCCAACGTATTCACACCTGTATTAATTGGTGCAAATTGGCTGCGAAACAAGACATTTTCCACACCACCTGCTAAATCCACCGCACCCACAACCACTGCATCAACTTCACCCGTAGCGAGTAGCATTTGTGCCACTTCTAACGCTTTGAGGGCAGAATTTTCGCCAGCGCTGATGGTGAATGCAGGGCCAGTAAAATTCCATAAAGCTGAAATTCGACTCGCCATAATGTTGGCGATGTGACTCACATATTCGCCGATTTCTACTGGTTGGTGAATGCTATCTTTGACAATAGTTTCCAGTTGTGCCAGTTGTTCAGCAGGTAGAGAAATTCCTTGGTTGAGTAAGCCGTCCTTAACCTGCCAAGATAAATTCCATCTTTGCTGTAGCTGATGTACGGAAAACTCTGTTTCAGCAGCGACAATAACCGCCACATTGCTACCCTCCTGTAGTTTCGCATCTTTCACGGCGCGATCGCTAACTTTCAGGAGCAATAATTGTTGTGGGTTTAATTTTTCGATTTCATTCGGTGGGATTTTGCACGATAAAGTATCGATTTTAAAATCCTTGATATATGCCCCTATTGGTGCTTTTCCATCGGTTAAACCGTACTCTTTCAGGACATTTTCTTGGTTTTCTATACCGTGCCATCTTTGAGGCGGTAGGGAAGTAAAATGCTGGGTTCCATCATAAATACTCCGTTCAAAAGCATCTAAACCATTGCAGTTACCGAAAAAGGCATCCATGCCGACAATGGCGACTTTTACAAGTGGAACAGGTGGAGTTGATTCAACTGGTTGTGTTGTATTTCCTTGTTCTAAAATCAGATGTGAATTAGTGCCGCCAAAACCAAAAGCGCTAATAGCTGCCCGTTTAATTGGTGCGTTATTATTGGGCCATGTCGTAGCTGTTCTAACAATTTTATCGGCAGAAATTGTACTATTTTCAGACGCCAAAGGTTCGGAAACATTCATGGTCGGTGGAATTAGACCATGCGACATACTCAAAATCACCTTAGTCAAGCCAACCATGCCAGCAGCAGTTAGCAAGTGACCAGTATTTGCCTTGGCAGAACCCACCAGAGGTGCAGCTTGATTTTGACCAAAGAAGGTTTCTATGGAGTTGAATTCGGTTGTATCTCCTAGTAATGTGCCAGTAGCATGACACTCTAGATAATCAATGGTTTTTGGACTAATTTTCGCCTCATTATAGGCTCGTTCAAAAGCGAGGATTTGTCCTTTAGGATTCGGACTGAGTAAGTGCTTACCTTTGCCATCATTTGAAAGTCCATTACCGCAAATGGTAGCGAGAATATTATCACCATCTCTAACGGCATCAGAATATCTTTTTAGCATGACCATCCCAACACCATCGGCGGGAATGAGTCCTCTAGAGGACTTATCTAATGGACGACTGATACTATTTTCTGGATACCCTTGAACACCAGAAAATAGCATCCGCACGAATAGAGAATCTGCACAACTGATAGCTCCAGCTAACATGACATCAGCTTTGTGTGACCATAAGTAATGAGACGCTAGTTTAATAGCATAAAATGATGACGAACAAGCAGCATCCAGACATAAATTAATCTGGGATAGAGATAGAGCTTGAGCAATGATAGATGCTGGTAAGCCAGATATCAAGGCATTGTACAAAGACGCTTTAGTTGTAGTTGGGAGTCCAGCTAAATCAAAGTTTTCATACTGCAAAAGTTCTCTAACAGCAGGGTTAATAGATTGCTGGTAAATTGGAGAGAATAGCTGATTAGATAACTTTGTTGGGAATGACAAATTACCTAAAATTACGCCACATTTTGCCAGGACAGTTTGATTATCCCAATAACCACTCTGTACAATTGCTTGTTTAGCGGCATATAATGACCATTTGAAGGTATTATCTAAACCAGCAAGAAATTCTGATGGTAGATTGTATTCAGATGGATTAAACTGAAAGTTGCGGATGTATCCACCTTTGAGGGAATAGGTTTTATCTGGTGTACCTTTGACTGGATTGTGAAAGATTGTCGGATCTACTCCGATTTCTTCGACGGTTGCAGAGGATGTGGAATCTTTTTGATTAACGATGTTCTGCCAGTATTCTTCAGGATTTTTAGCATCGGGGAATAGGCATGATAATCCGATGATGGCTATTTTTTCCACGATTTATATGCTCCGAGTTTGGGTATTAGGCAAGAGATAATTTAAAAGGCAGGATTTACGCTGTTCCCCAAACTTTGAAGAGGCAAGTTATAGCAATCCTATTCGAGTTGTGAAAAATACTCTTTTTAACGAACCGCAAAGGGCGCAAAGGACACGTTCGCGTAGCGTCTCGTAGAGAAGGTTAGAAAGAGAAGATTTCACAGAGATTTTAGGAATGCTATAGGTGTTGAGTGTTAAATGAGTATTATTAGCTTCTGAGCATTTTCATTGACCAAATAATGGCGTGGGCACCGAGCATTCGTGAATAGATTTTTCCTTGGCGGTCGTGTATGATAAAGTTTGCGATCGCACTACTTGGTGTCTTAGCTTTTACTTCACAAGAAACGTAAAATGTTTCGTTATGGGGTATCATTGCGAATTGTTCAAATTTTTCGACTTTTCCAGGTAAACAACCTTCTTGATGAAAGTGTTGTGTCCAAACCCATAAGGCGTGCATACTCAAGTCAGTTGTATATGGATTTACCCATTGCACGGGGAATTGTCCTTGTTGCTGGGCACTGAGTTCTGGCCAAAGACATTCTGTAGTAATTTTTTCAGGACTGATGTTTAAGACTCTTTTGATTTCTTGAAAAGCGGGGCCATGAAATAATGTGGTTCCCCCATTTTGGTAAAAAGCTTTTCCGGTAGTGGTGATGATATTATCTTGTTCGAGATTGAGAGATTCATAAGTGGGTGGAACTGGAATTTCTTGCTGGAGATTGAGTTGAGCGCTAAAATGATAATGGATTTTACCTTCAGGGTTTTTACTCGAAATTTTGGCTTTAAGTTCGATTCTTTCAAGGTTAACTTTGGAAATTTCTTCTACTTCTAAAATATGTTCCTTCGCTAATGTTTCATTGAAAGTAATCCCCTTCAAAACTTTAAACTCTTGGTAATTAAACAACCGATAACCTGGATATAGTTGTTCACAAGCATTGATAATCCAAGTCATTGCACAAGTTGCTGGTAAAACTGGAGAACCAGCAATAGTATGATCCTCTAAAAATGGATTAGCTTCCAATGTCATTTGGCGGCGAATACGATAGGTTCGTAATTCTGAATCTAACTCTGCCGCAAGTGGAACCAGTGGACTACCAATAACAACTTGTGCGGTTGCATGATTGGTATTATCCATTTCTTTAACAAGCATTTGTGCGCCGACTGCAATCGGAATTATTTCGATTTTTCGCTCTTGAAAAATTTTCTTTAATTCTGCTGTCACCATTCCACTATCCCAAGCGCCCCAGTTGATAGCGACTACATGACATGAGGGATAACTTTGTTTAAATATATGGGCTGATTTGTTCAGAATTTCATTAGCGATCGCATAATCAGATTGTCCGGGATTTCCGTAAAATCCTGTTACTGAAGAAAACAAAACTAAATGTTGAAGTTGATTAGGATTAACGCAAGCTAACAGGTTTTCTAATCCTTGAACTTTGGCGGTGTAAACTTTTTCAAAATCCTGTTCTGTTTTCTTTTCAATTAACTTATCGGCTAAGTTTCCAGCGCCGTGGATGATTCCTGTAATTGGGCCGAGATGTTCCACAGCAGTGGCAAGTTTTTCCTGTAAAGCCTGTGTATCTGTGACATCGACGCTAATATATTCTGCTTTAGCTCCTGTTTTTTCAATTGCTGCTAGAGTCTTTTTAATTTCGCGGCTGGAGGTAATTTTGTTATATATTTTTTGCACATTCATGGGTGTGGGCTTCTCTCCTTGAGAAAGAAGATTTTCCATGATGCATTTTTTCAACGCTGATTCATCAGAATCTTGAGCAAAATCTGGCTCTGTTTCTAATAGTTCGGAGCGACCAAGGAGGATGAATTTGCAGGGTTGCTGCTGTGCTAATCTGATAGTACACTCAGCCGTAATCCCTTTTGCACCGCCGCTCACGACAAAGACAGATGATGGACTAAGCTGGGCTGTTTGTGTCATAAATCCTCGTGAATACCTGCATAAATTGGTTTTTTTTGATATACGAACCGCAAAGGGCGCAAAAAAGAGGCAGCGCGTTGCAGTGAATCCAGCGCTGTAGGCGGGTTTCCCGCCGTAGGCGACTGGTGAACCCGAAGGGGGGTTCCCATGCCACTCCCCCCAATGGAGGGAACCTCCGCAAGGGGGTGGCTAAGAGTTGTAGCGACTGCCGTCGCAAAGTAAGAGAAATAGGCAATATTCTTGTAGTAGCAAGAAAGTAAAAACATACTAATAGCAGTCTTAAAAGTTTGTGAAATTCTCTGTTTATTTCTTTTCTTTGCGACGGCAGTCGCTCATGGGGGAAACCCCCAAGACCGCGCTGCCTCCTCTTTGCGTCCTTTGCGGTTCGTTAAAAACAGGAATTTTCACAACTCAAATAAGACTGCTATATCAAAGAACTAATTAATCGGCGATAATGGTGACTCGTCCTTGTGCGCCATAGCCAACTTCACTAATATAAAGATTGAGGTCGTGAAGCTCGGCAATGATATTTTGTACTGACTGTTTGGCGTCAAGTCTGGGACTTAGGTCGATCGCACGAGTAAACACCTTTGGCCATTCCCATCTGAGGGTTTTGGTTAATCCGAATAAACCAGCGCCGATCGCACCGAAGTTGACTTTGTACTCTAAGCCGAAGCCACCGTCGAGATGAGCAACTGTGCAGAAACAACTACGTCCATGACGCGCGGCTTCGTTGAGGGAAGGTTTGAGGTGTTTCGCCATCAAAAATACGTGCTTGATGATCGCCTTTTCTGATTCGTTATAGGAAATACTCCCGGTGTGATTTGCTACAAACATCGGATGTAGATGGATGAAGGCCCCAATCGCTCCGCAATGAGATGCGATCGCTTGCAGTTGTTGTTGGAGATGTTCTTCACTCAAGTTTGCTAAGGTGACGCGGGTTACTCCTGTAGGTAAGGGCGCTTGCTGGGCGATCAGCGATTGCGGGAAGCTGATAACTACTACTTTCCAGCCTTTCTCGATTAGGGATTCAGTTAATTTATAAGTGGTGAGGGAACCATCATCGGTAATTAAACCGATGTGTCCCTCTGGTAACGTGAAATCCAAGTAATCGGGCTGTGGTAGGCTTCTGAGTTTGACCGGATGGCGCAGGATATTATGCTCTAATTCCGGTGGTTGTTGGACAAACTCAGGTTCAGACTTTTTTTTTTCACCTCCAGCCAACTGCTGTAGGTAATCGACTATTTGACCGATGGTGCGGAGTTCTCCGAGTTCTTCGATATTTGGCTTAGGTAAGTTGGGATACATTTCTTGCATCGCCCCAAGTATTTCTACCCGTTTGATGGAGTCAATCCCCAAGTCGGCTTCCATGTCCATTTCCAGTTCCAGCATCTCGACTGGATAACCGGTCTTATCACTGGTGATGGCTAGTAGGGTTTGACCTAAGTCTGCAAATTCATCAGTTGTTGCGGGTTCTGGTTCTGGGTTGAATGCAACAACAACGCTGGGTTCAGGTGAAGTAACTACCTCAACTACGGGTGCAGTCTCTACAAGAATTTCGCTTGGTTGTTGTACTTCGTGAACTGCAATTTCTACAGAAATATTTTTGGAAGTATGGGATTGCAGATACTCGACAACTTGACCGATGGTGCGTTTTTCTGCGAGTTCTTCTAAATTGGGCTTGGGTAGGTTGGGATACATTTCTTGTAGCGCCCCTAAGATTTCCACCCGTTTGATGGAGTCAATACCTAAGTCCGCCTCCATGTCCATGTCCATTTCCAGCATCTCGACTGGGTAGCCTGTCTTATCGCTGGTGATGGCTAACAGGTTTTTATCCAAGTCAACAATATCAATGCTTGCGCCAGATACAGGTGCAGCAGTTGTGGGTGCTGGTTCTGCGACAACTTCGTTGGCTGGAGGTGAACTAATTTTGACTACAACCTCGGTTTGGGGTTCTACTACTGGGACAGGTGGCTCGACTATCTCGAAAGTAGGAAGTGGGGAGAAGAGATTAGGGAGTAAAGAAGAGGAATTTTCATCCTTCTTAGAAGTGGGGGATACAGGAGTTTCAACTACAGGCTCTACCACCTGGGGAGCAGGCGCTAGAGGTGCTTGGGTAACATTTAAGCCATTTTTAGCTACTGGCTCAGTTACACGCAAAGGCTGGCTTTCTACTATCTTGCTAGTAACGGGTACTGGTGCATCAGTAACAGTTGTTTCTGTGATCAAATGATCTGCTACCGCATTGCTGAGTTTCTCTGTGAGTAGAGTTGCTCCCTCGCCTGAGATGATTTGAGAATACTCTTGCTGTATGAGTTGGAAAAAGTTTTTGGTATATTCCAGTTGCTCTTGGAGATATTGCTCATGAATGCGTAGGGTTTCACCTTGTTGGGAGTGAAACTGCATCATGCTGCGCTCTAAGCTTTCCATCACAACTAGCTTCATTTTGGCAGTTTCTTCTGTCGATTTACTTTCACTCAACAAGGAATTTTGCTGCTGCATCAGTTGGAAAAACGCTTTGGCGTATTCCATTTGATGGTTGAGATAAGTACCGTGAACTTGTAAATTCTCGGCTTGATTTTCCTGAAACTGTGTCAGAAGATATTCTAAACTTTCTAAAAGTTGTTGATAATTTGTAAGTTTTTCTGGTGTTGGTTGCATCTTAGATTCCTGGGCTGGTTGTGAAAGGGTCACAGGATTCATTTGTTGCTCTGTTTGGGTGATGATATTAGAAGTCACACCGTTAGCGATCGCAGGTGTTTTTTTATGTCCGTTAGTCTCTATGACTGCCAGAGGTGGAGTCACACCTGGGCTAGTAAATAAAGGAGCCGCATCAGAATATTCGGGGGTAGGTAATGTGACTTTATGCCCATCCTGCAAAGCTAGAGCGAAGGCATTTTTCGTTTTTTCGGATCTATAGTTGATGCCGTTCAAACGGACATTTAATGTCTTCTTCGTCTCAATTGGCGGTATAGTTTGGGGAAGTTGGTAGGGATCGAGGTTATTCAAAGCCAAACCAATTACCCGCAACTGTACAACCGCTTCTCGCAAAGAGCGATCGCTATTCTTTTGAGTGCTAGGGTTCAGAGATACAGTGAGATGAGGACGATCGCCAAGAATATCTTTTACCAAGTTGGTGAGAATTCTCCTCGGCCCAAATTCTACAAAGCAAGAACCACCGGCTGCATAGATATTTTCAATTTCCTGCTTAAACAGCACCGAGTTAGAAAGGTGCGTTTCCAGGATTTTTTGAATACCTTGGGGTTCCTTGGGATACTGCTTACTCGTAACGTTGCTGTAAACAGGGATTTTGGGACTTTGGAACTTGACTGACTTGGTAGCGATCGCAAAGGATTTTTGAGCAAAGGCAATTAGCGGTGTATGGAAAGCTGCTGATACAGGCAACAATACAGCTGTATATCCTTTCTCGTGTAAAGCTTCTCTGATTCTCGCTATTTCTGCGGTGGGGCCAGCCAAGACAAATTGAGTGGGAGAATTTTGATTAGCGATCGCAACTTGCGGAAAATGTCTGAGCACTGCTTCGACTTTGTTGATGTCTTCTTTAACAGCCAACATACTACCCGCATCATGATCCGGGTCTTCCGGAGCCGCCATTGCTTGACCCCTAGCTTTCACCAAGAACAAATAATCTTCAGTACTCAAAACCCCCGCAGCCCACAACGCTGTCAGTTCACCGAAGCTGTGTCCCGCCACAAAATCTGATTTAAACCCAGCTTGTTGCAGTATGCTGTACATCCCTGCACTCAACACCCCGATGGCTGGTTGAGCGTATTCTGTGCGTTGTAAGGCAGCAATTTGGACATTTTTTTCTGCCTCTTCAAACACAGGATGAGGAAAAACTATCTCTGAAAGCGGCTTTAAATTATCTTTGATTAACAAGCTATCCATATAGCCATGAAGACGCCGCATCAAAGGAAAATTCATTACCAGTTCCCGGCCCATCTCCAAGTATTGCGAACCTTGACCAGAAAATAGAGCAACAACTTTTCCACCCAACTCCATACCAGAGGCGCGGTAATAAATCCCTTGGGGATGCTCCCAAGATGCTGCTGTTCCTTTGTTTTTCAGCCAGTCAATGCTAGTTTGCAACAACTTGCAAGCTTCTTCGAGATTCTCAGCTACAAACCCAAATCTGGCAGCAGAGAGGGGAATTTGTGGCGATTTGCATTCCTTGACTAATTGTGCATAATGTGTGATTGCTTCAGGCGACCGCAACTTAGCTAAAATCTCTTCAGATTTGCTCAACAATTGGTCTACTGTGGGAGCAAATAACAGCACTTCACTAGCATCACTATGTAAGCGGTAAGCGTGGTTTTGGTCAGCTTCATATTCTTCCAAAACGACGTGATAGTTAGTGCCGCCAAAGCCAAAAGAACTCACACCCGCACGTCTTGGTGCTTCCCCTTCTGCACGAATCCAAGGTCTGGTTTCGGTATTCAAATAAAAGGCCGAATTTTTAATATTTAGTTTGGGGTTCGGCTGGGTGATGTTAATTGTCGGCGGTAATACTTTGTGATGTAATGCCAAAGCAGTTTTAATCAAACTCGCCGCACCCGCAGCCGCTTTTGTGTGTCCAATTTGCGATTTTACACTACCCAAAGCGATGTGCTGCTTTTTGTGATCATGTCCATCAAAGAAGTCTTTTAAAGAACCGAATTCTGTGGGATCTCCAGCCATTGTACCGGTACCATGTGCTTCCATCAAACCAACAGTAGCGGGAGAGAAACCGGCATCTTCATAAGCACGTTCTAAGGCTTTAACTTGACCTTCTTTGCGGGGAGCATAAATGCTCTTGTAACGCCCATCGCTGGAGGTACCAATGCCTTTGATTACGGCATAGATTTTATCGTTGTCGCGTTCAGCATCTTCCAGGCGTTTGAGGACAATCATCCCGATACCTTCACCCAGCATCATCCCATCGGATTTAGCATCGAAAGGTTTGACATTTTCACTCGGAGAAACCGCCGGTGTTTTGCTGAATGATATGTAAGCCATGATGGTGTTGTCGGTATCAACACCACCAGTCAGCATCATCTCAGACCGATGCTCAACTAGCTCACTAATTGCCATTTTTAAAGCACCAAAGGAACTAGCACAGGCGGCATCAACTACACAATTCATCCCGCCAAAGTTTAGGCGATTGGCAATTCTACCCGCGACTACGTTAGCTAACATTCCAGGGAAAGCGTTCTCATCCCATTTCACGTAGGCGCTTTTGATTTTATCAACGATTTTTTGCGTATCCTCATCGGATAAACCACTGCTTTTAAGAACTTTTTCCCAAATCGGATATTCCAACCTTGCAGAAAGTGGCATTCCTAATTGTTTGGCCATCGCCACGCCTAAGATTACGCCAACAGTCTCGCGGCTAAAATCGCGTTTTTCACCATAACCGGCATCTTCCATCGCCTCTTTCGCAACCACTAAACTTAATAGTTGCGATACATCTGTGACTTCCAGAATGCTGGGTGGTATGCCGAATTCCATCGGGTTAAAATCAACCTCTGGAAGAAATCCACCCCTTTTACAGTAGGTTTTATCTTCAGTAGTTCTCGGATTCGGATCGTAATAATCTTCGACGCTCCAGTGAGTGGAAGGAACATCAGTAATACAGTCAATTTTATTTACTATATTTTGCCAGTATTCACGTAAATTTCTGGCTTTGGGCAATAGAGAAGCCATGCCAACAATGGCTATAGGATTGTGTTGTAATTGTCTGTTAATTTTGTTGGTGGACACTGATTTATCTGAATTCATTTTTTTTTCCTCTATAGACCTCATCACAGCCTTTTCACAATTATTGACAAGGCTCTCTAACTCCGCTAAGGCAGTATCAATTGAATAAGCAGACATAGGGCATAGTTAGTACTGTGGATTGTGTAGCTACAGTAATTTCTGTTGCCTACTAAATAATGAAAATCTCTCGTCTTGTAAGCAGTTAGCTATCCTATCTGCGCTAAATGCTTTTCTCCAAATCGACACCACACGACACATACTGCCCTGATACAGCCTTAGATTTATAGGTGATTTTGGCACACAGCGTAGGCGTAGCCCGTCGTAGACATCGCACAAAAATGTTATACAACGCTAGACTCTTAATATTGTGGCAATAGGTCGATGACGTTGTTAAAACCGATCTAATAGTCTTGGAGTGTAATAGCTGCTTGACCAGTGAATTCAATCCATTTGTAATCGTAGATATTTTGAGCAATGGTATTCCACTGGAGCGATGAAAACTGAGGAGTAGGTAAGGTAACAGAAACGCTTTTTTCACCTGAAACCGTTTGATTATCTAGCCTAACTACAGCAACATAGCTGATGTTAATGACAACGTTCTGTATCTTGATAAATGTCATAGCTAGTTTCAACGTCCAAGATAATATATTTTATGCTACTTAACCCAGTAAAGTTGACAAGTTCGTTACAGAAAAGACACCACCTTCAATCCCAGTTTATGCAAGTTGAAAAGTAATTAAACGATCACAAAACAGTTATCTTTAGTTATTTTAATTTCAAAATATCAATGAAATAACTAGTTTGTTTAACCACTTTAAAGCATTGATTTAATAAAAACACTAACATACTTTACAGAAACTAAATCATTCCTTTAAAGTTATTTTATAAATTGCTCTAAACTATTACTGATGTGAATTTTGAAAAAAATCCAGCATAAAAGTATAATTTATACCTATATAAATATAAATGTGTGAGACATTTACCTCGTTAAGAGTCTCCGACTCTTAACGAGACAATCTGTCAAAGCTGGTTCTAGACTAACTTTCACCTTAAGTTGACAGGCATGAGCATTGCTGTGTCCCCATAACATATAGGACTCCTATTTGATTTCTGAACAAGACTAAGAGAGAATACGGAGAGGTTT
>NZ_JAQYWQ010000195.1 GCF_029379315.1 Nostoc sp. S13 | reverse complement strand
CTTTATGGGTAGAGTATTCTGAATTCTGAATTCTGAATTCTGACTCCTGTTTTATAATTGCAGGTCGCTACATATAACGATCCAAAATCGCTTTGGTCATCTCAAATACCCTTCATTAAGCGGTTTGCGCCGCTTATTAATGACTTTGATGCAAAAAATGCGTAACATTAATGCACTTTAAGCAACTTTACCAAAAAACCGTAACAATTTATACTATTTTAACAGAAATCTCGCCTTAAGTTATGACTATCGAAATTGCTACATGAACATTATCTAAACTAGACAAATTCCCAAGATGTAAATGGCCACAGGTTTTCCTCAACTAATCACGGATTTAGAGTTTCACTTTGGAATGCTCTTAAGTAAAAATAATCAGCCTTAAGCAAATATTAAGTTTTTATTCCTTAACCCTCGTAGATACAACACCTGATGAAACTACGGGTTGGTTAATGTTGGGCAATTATCACTACAAATTCTCACGAGAGTCAGCCTCATGACAGACACAGTAACTACCACTGCCAGCCTGAATAAGTTCGAGAAATTCAAAGCAGAAAAAGATGGACTCGTCATCAAGAGTGAGATAGAGAAATTTGCCGCTCTGGGCTGGGAAGCAATGAACGAAATAGATCGTGATCATCGGCTCAAGTGGGTGGGTGTATTTTTTCGCCCTGTCACCCCAGGTAAGTTTATGATGCGATTGCGGATGCCTAACGGTATTCTCACCAGCAGTCAGATGCGTGTTTTAGCCCAAGTGGTACAGCGTTACGGAGATGAAGGCAGCGCTGATATTACTACCAGACAGAACATTCAATTACGGGGAATCAGAATTGAAGATTTACCAGACATCTTTAATAGATTTGACGCAGTTGGTTTAACCACCGTTCAGTCAGGGATGGATAACGTCCGCAATATCACAGGTGATCCTGTAGCGGGGTTGGATGCAGATGAGTTGTACGACACGCGAGAGTTGGTACAGCAAATTCAAGATATGCTCACCAACAAGGGAGAAGGGAACCCAGAGTTTAGCAATTTACCACGAAAGTTTAACATTGCGATCGCTGGGGGACGAGACAATTCAGTTCACGCTGAAATTAACGATTTAGCTTTTGTTCCAGCATTTAAGGAAGGGAGTGGTGAACAATCCCCTACTCCCCAAAAAACTTTCGGGTTTAACGTCCTCGTCGGTGGCTTTTTCTCAGCTAAACGTTGTGAAGCGGCAATTTCTTTGAATGCTTGGGTGACTCCAGAAGATGTGGTAACTGTATGTAGAGCCGTTTTGGAAGTCTTTCGTGATCACGGGCCGCGTGCTAATCGGCAAAAATCGCGCCTGATGTGGCTAATTGATGAATGGGGTTTAGAAAAGTTTCGAGCAGAAGTAGAAAACCGTTTGGGTAAATCATTATTATTTGCAGCAGCAAAAGACGAAATCGACTGGGAAAAACGCGATCATATCGGGGTATATAAACAAAAACAACCCGGATTAAATTACGTAGGCTTACACATTCCCGTCGGGCGACTAGATGCCGAAGATATGTTTGAAATCGCACGTCTAGCGGAAGTTTACGGTAGTGGCGAAATCCGTTTCACAGTTGAGCAAAATATTGTTATACCCAACATTTCTGACTCGCGTTTAGCAACATTTTTACCAGAGCCTTTGCTGGAAAGATTTTCTATTAACCCTAGTTTGCTGGCGCGATCGCTAGTATCTTGTACAGGCGCACAATTTTGCAACTTTGCCCTGATCGAAACTAAAAACCGCGCCCTGGCAATGATTAAAGCCTTAGAAGAAGAATTAACCTTCATCAATCCAGTGCGAATTCACTGGACTGGGTGCCCCAACTCCTGCGGACAGCCCCAAGTTGCAGACATCGGCTTGATGGGAACTAAAACTCGCAAAAATGGCAAAACCCTCGAAGGCGTTGACATATATATGGGTGGCAAAGTCGGCAAAGATGCCCATTTAGGAACTTGCGTCATCAAAGGCATACCATGTGAAGACTTGCAGCCAGTATTACAAGATTTACTGATTAAAAATTTTGGTGCAAAATTCAAGCAAGAAGCCGTAGTAGTTAGTAACTTTTAGTGGGCATTGGGCATTGGGCATTGGGCATTGGGCATTGGGCAAAGGCTCAACCTTCGAGTTGAGAGGTGCAACTTCCAAGTTTAGAGGCTCATATTCTCCGTATTTTCTTCAATTAGAAAGATTGGAATGCTTAAAAAATTATTTTCATTCAGCGATCGCTACCGCATTTTACATCAGACTTGGTTTGCTTTCTTTCTCACCTTTGTTTGTTGGTTTAACTTTGCTCCTTTTGCTACAACTATTGGCAAAGAGCTACATTTAGCGCCAGAGCAAATCAAAACTTTGGGTATCTGTAACCTCGCTCTCACAATTCCTGCACGATTAATTATTGGGATGCTTCTGGATCGTTTTGGCCCCAGAATCACTTATTCGATCCTGCTAATGTTTGCGGTTATTCCTTGTTTGGCGACGGCGCTAGCCCAAGATTTTAATCAATTAGTCATCAGTCGTTTGCTGATGGGAATTGTTGGCTCTGGGTTTGTTGTCGGTATTCGGATGGTGGCAGAATGGTTCCAGCCGAAGGAGATGGGCATTGCCCAAGGCATTTATGGCGGGTGGGGTAACTTTGGGGCTTTTGGCGCAGAGTTTGCCTTACCAATGCTTGCAGTTTCTACTAGCTTTTTCGCTGGTGGTGCTTCTAACTGGCGGTTTGCGATCGCACTTACAGGGATCATTGCAGCCATCTACGGCGTAATTTATTACAACAGCGTCCAAGATACACCCACTGGTAAAGTCTACAAGAAACCTCAAAAAAATGGTTCTCTAGAAGTGACCAGTATTAAAAGCTTCTGGGCGATGATTCTCTCGAATTTTGGTTTGATTTTCGCTCTAGGTTTATTAGCTTGGCGCTTGGAACAAAAGAACATTCACTTCCTAACTCTGAGCCAAATGTATCTGGCTTGGTTGCTATTAGCAGGATTGTTTGCTTACCAAAGTTACAAAGCTTGGGAGGTAAACGGAGAACTTCTAATTGGCAAGAAAACTTATGCTCCATCGGAACGCTTCCAGTTTGGTCAAGTAGCTTTACTCGAATTCACTTACATAACTAGCTTTGGCAGCGAACTGGCAGTTGTTTCTATGCTCCCAGCATTTTTTGAAAAAACCTTTGCTTTAGAGCATGTCCTCGCTGGGATGATTGCCGCTACCTATCCCTTCTTAAATTTGATTTCTCGTCCCAGTGGGGGCTTAATTTCTGATAAATTTAGCTCACGTAAATGGACAATGACAATTATTACTGCTGGCATTGGTATTAGTTATTTGATGGCACATTTTATTAGTAGTAACTGGCCGATTCCGCTAGCGATCGCAGTTACAATGTTTGCCGCTTACTTTGCCCAAGCTGGCTGCGGTGCAACCTACAGCATCGTACCCCTAATTAAGAAAGAAGCCACTGGACAAATTGCCGGTAATGTGGGAGCTTACGGTAATTTTGGCGGCGTAGTTTACCTGACAATTTTTAGCTTAACCGACGCATCTACACTATTTAGCACAATGGGTTTAGCTGCTTTAGTCTGTGCTTTCATGTGTGCCTTCTTCCTGAAAGAACCTAAAGGTTCTTTTGCCGCTACTTATGAAGGCGAACCACCAGAAACCTCAACTAAAAACTCTACCTTTTTAACGGAAGAATAGACTTCTTGCATAAATCAAAAATAAGAACCCCAGCCCGTCTTTGACTTACATCAAAGTCTTTTCTCCCCACTTGCCTACAGTGTCTCTAAAACTGCAATGCCAATGCATCAACTTGCAATGCCAATGCATCGACCTGCAATGCTAATGTATCAACCTGTAATGCCAATGCATCAACCTGCAATGCCAATGCATCGACTTGCAATGTTAATGCATCAACCTGTAAGTCCTATCTTTATCCAAAATTGGTGTGCAACACAAAAATTTTTCAACCTGTCGCTATATCTGAGGTTGCACAATCAAAATCAAGACTTACGCAATCAAAGCTTGAAACCTCGATCCCCCCTAACCCACGCCAGTCGCCTCAAGTCGGGAAACCCGCCCACAGCGCTGGCTCCCCTTAAAAAAGGGGGGAACTTGAAAGCCCCCTTTTTAAGGGGGTTGGGGGATCTTTTCTGCGTAAGTCCTAAAAATAACAAAATAGTACAACCGCCATGAGTGAATTTAGCAAAACCCTCTGTCCCTACTGTGGTGTTGGCTGTGGTTTAGAAGTTTCACCTCCAGCCCAACATGGCAAAGCAACTAATCGAGATAGCCAAGGAAATCCAATTTGGCGAGTCCGGGGTGATAAAGCCCATCCATCCAGTCAAGGAATGGTTTGCGTTAAAGGTGCGACGATCGCGGAATCTTTAGATAAAAATAGATTACATTACCCAATGGTGCGAGACTCCTTAGATCAAGAGTTTCGGCGCGTGAGTTGGGATGAAGCCTTTAATATAATCACCCAGCGCATTCAAACCGTCTTATTCACCCAAGGGCCAGAAGCTTTATGTATGTACGGTTCAGGTCAGTTTCAAACTGAGGACTACTACATAGCCCAGAAACTCATGAAAGGCTGTCTGGGTACTAATAATTTTGATGCCAACTCTCGCTTATGTATGTCTAGTGCTGTAGCTGGCTACATTCAAAGCTTTGGCTCAGATGGCCCACCATGCTGTTACGATGACTTGGAGTTAACCGACTGTGCATTTTTAATTGGCACTAATACGGCTGAATGTCACCCCATCGTTTTTAACCGACTGGAGAAGTATCACAAAAAAAACCGCAAAGTCAAAATGATTGTGGTTGACCCGCGTCGCACACCAACCGCAGAAGCAGCTGACTTGCATTTAGCAATTCGTCCCGGTACAGATATCGACTTATTGAACGGCATCGCTCACTTATTGATGCGCTGGAACTACATTGATACCATGTTCATGGACGACTGCACCAGCAACTTTCCCGCATACGCTGAAGTAATTCGCCATTATCCGCCAGAAGTGGTGGCTCGTCAATGTGGAATCAGCATTGAAGATTTAGAAACAGCAGCTCGCTATTGGGGTAAATCTGAGCAGGTACTGTCTTTGTGGTCAATGGGTGTGAATCAATCCTCAGAAGGGACAGCTAAGGTCAGAACTATCATTAACCTGCACTTGATGACTGGACAGATTGGCAAACCTGGGGCTGGCCCTTTTTCCCTCACTGGTCAGCCAAACGCGATGGGAGGACGGGAAGCCGGAGGTTTAGCGAATTTATTACCGGGTTATCGGGCGGTGAAAAATCCTCAGCACCGCGCAGAAGTTGAGGAGTTTTGGGGACTCAAGCCAGGAAAAATTTCGCCCAATCCCGGTTTGACTGCTTGGGACATGATTACTGGCTTGGAAAATAGCGCTGTAGAGTTACTGTGGATTGCAGCTACCAACCCAGCTGTGAGTATGCCAGATTTGGAGCGGACTAAGAAGGCGTTGTTGCGATCGCCTTTTACCATTTACCAAGACGCCTATTATCCCACAGAAACCTCTGCCTACGCTCACGTTTTGCTACCAGCAGCCCAGTGGGGTGAAAAAACTGGTGTGATGACAAACTCCGAACGAGTGGTAACTTTATGTCAAGCATTTCGCCAACCGCCAAGAGAAGCGAAAGCAGATTGGGAAATTTTTGCCGAAGTTGGACGTAGATTAGGTTTTGAGAAAGAGTTTGCCTTTGCTAACTCTGCTGAAGTTTATGCTGAATTTGTCAAACTAACTAAAACTCGCCCCTGCGATATGACAGGTATCAGTCACGCGCAATTACAAGCAGAAGGCCCGACTCAATGGCCTCACCCTGAAGAGAGTTATGAGTTAGAATCTTCAACTCCTAATTGTACAGACGCGATTAATCGCGATTGTACAGACGCGATTAATCGCGTCTCTAACAAACGCCTCTACACCAATCTCCGCTTCCACACCCCTGATGGACGCGCTCGATTTGGGGCATATTACTCAAAGGGACTTGCAGAACCACCAGACCCAGATTATCCGTTTGTACTAACTAATGGACGCCTTTATGGACACTGGCATACGCAGACACGCACGGGGCGAATTGAAAAAATTTGTAAAATGCATCCCGAACCGTTTATCGAAATTCATCCCCGTGATGCTGCTCGGTTAGGTGTTGTAGATAACATGTGTGTGGAAGTGCGATCGCGTCGGGGTAAAGCTAAGTTTACTGCCAAAGTAACAAAGGCGATCGCGCCTGGTACAGTTTTTGTCCCCATGCACTGGGGTTCGCTGTGGGCAGACAATGCCGAAGCTAATGCCCTCACCCATTCAGAATCTTGCCCCGATTCCCTGCAACCAGAATTAAAAGCCTGTGCGGTACAACTAATACCAATTTCTGTAGAAGTTACAGTCAAAAATTATCAACTCCAATCCTCAGAATGGTAAGCTGCTAAATGTAACTATAAAGTGATAATTTCTAACCAGCAATAGGTAATTTCGTCAATAATCAATAGTCAATAGTTATGATAATTTTTTATGACTGTCTAATTTTGACTCTTACCAATTATCATATCTAAAGAGGTAAAATTTCTAGTAACAAAAGGTTTTACTAGCCTCACTTTTACCTATGAATAAAGAATAAAAAATAGAGAGAAAACTTACAAAGAATCTTTTTTTAATCCTCTAGATTTATCTATGGGATTTTATTTTATAATCGGGTGCAGCATATGAAAAAGCTACTGAGGCGAATTTTAGTAACTACCAGAGATGAGAACTTCATGCACGTCATCGAAAATATAGAAGTGCTAGTTTCTAAAGCTCTATCTATTTTCATGGTAATTGTGATTTTGGTAGCGATCGTAGATTTAGGAATATTTATTTTTAAAGAGTTATTTACAGCGCCTTACGGTACGTTCAACACAACCTTGTATAAGATTTTTGGTTTATTTTTAAATATTTTAATTGCTTTAGAGATTTTAGAAAATATTACAGCTTATTTACGAAAACACGTTTTTCAGGTTGAATTAGTTATTGTCACTTCTCTAATTGCTGTTGCCAGAAAAATTATTATTCTTGACTTTGAAAAAGTTGGAGGTCTTGATATAATTGGTCTAGGTATAGCTATTCTTTCCCTATCAATTAGTTATTTGATAATTCGTCTCAGTAATTCCAAAGATGCAAGTTAATTGAAGAAGAATACATTCGTCAGAATCAAGACGCTCTCTGCGAGACGCTGCGCGAACGCGGACACGAGAAAGCGTGACGCTATCAGTCGGGGATTCAGACCCGCGACTACGAAAGTTGACCACCAAATTTTCTTGTTTTGTGGGGGTCTTAAACGCCGATTATTCATCCACCAGTCGTACAGAATACCTTTCCTGTATTCTGACG
>NZ_JAQYWQ010000014.1:65109-84416 GCF_029379315.1 Nostoc sp. S13 | reverse complement strand
GCATTGGGCATTGGGCATTGGGCATTGGGCATTGGGCATTGGGCATTGGGCATTGATTATTCTCCTCATCCCCCTCATCTCCCTCATCTCCCCCATCTCTCTCATCTCCCTCATCTCCCTCATCTCATCTACAATCATTCTTATGAATCTGCCTTCATTTCTTTGGTTGTGGAAAATAGCCGCCTGGTCGATGGGGTTGTCCCTGCTGGCATATGTGATGTTAACAGTCACCGGCGTTTGGATGTTTCGGGCGAGAACTTCGCAGCAATTCCCTTTTATTACCCCATTTCTGGGCGGAAGTAGGGAGGTGCGATCGCTCCACTATACAATGGGCATCAGCATGGTAGGTTTAGTGCTATTATTGCTGGCGATCGGCATTGTTGGCACTCTCGGTCACTTTGGTTCTTTGGGACACTCGTCACACTTGGTTGCTGGATTGATAGTGGTAGCATTAGTTTTACTGTCTGCTTTCACTGCTACGCAAATTAGTGCCAGAAGACCTTGGGCTAGACCTTTACACATTGGCATAAATGTTATTCTGTTTGTGGGATTTGCCTGGGTATCACTTACTGGTTGGATTGTGGTACAAAAGTATTTACCTTGAGCCTATTTGAAATTTTGCGGAAAGTCTGAGCGTTGGTTTTTGGCCATAGCGCAGCGTAAATCCTTCTCTTTGTTCATTACATTGTTGGGAGAACGAGTAGCTGCCTTTGAGAAGGATTTGGAAGACACTCTACTTGCCATCCAACCATCTGGGCAATTTCAAGAAAGTATTCTTCTCGAAGCCTTACTAGCATGGAGAAAATGAAAGCATCAATAGGTCTTCGTAGTTTTTGCCCGAATGCTGCCCAACTTCTTGGTTAGTATGAACTTAAAGCGAATAATTCATGATTAAGCCGTGACAGCAAACTCAGCCAATATCTCAGCTTCTATTTTTCGCCTGTCTCCTTTGATTCGGATAACGCTGCTGAGTCTGTACATAGCACTCACAGTCCCATTACCCTTCTTATCGCAGGTAACAGCTGCACCCGTGCCCCCAGAATTATTGTGGCTAGGGATTAGCATCGGCTTAGTTGCCTTGTATGCTGTATTGACTGAACAAGTAATGGTAGATGACCAGGGAATTCAGGTTACTTACCCCGCCTGGGTATCTAGTTTTTTTCGTAAAGGCTGGTTCTTACCTTGGTCAGAAGTGAAAGAGTTAAAACCCCGCACCACTGGTCAAGGAGGGCTAGTTTATTACTTCCTCAGCCAGGATGGGAAAGCTTATTTACTACCGATGCGTGTAGCTGGATTTGCCCGTTTTGTCCAAATTGTGCAAGTAAAGACAGGTATTGATACCACAGATGTTCGCCCTTTAGCACAACCGTGGATGTACCTGATTCTACTGGGATTTACGCTACTGTTACTGTTGGTGGATGGCTGGGCGATCGCTACAGCCTTAACTACCAGACAATTAATTTAGAACTGGGCATTGATTGTTTCTCCCCACTCCCCTGTCGCCTTGGATAATGTCATAGCAAAAGCCACATTAAGGCTAGAGCAAGTTAATCTATTTACAAAGCTGAAAACCCAACTTCCTGGCAATCAGCAGGGATACCCTATATTGCAGGATATTTCCTTTGAGGTATTCCAGAGCGATCGCATTGGAATTGTAGGCCCAGTAGGTGCTGGTAAAACTTCGTTATTATCCCTCCTCAACCGCCTAATTGAACCCACGAGTGGCAAAATCTATCTAGAAAATCAAGAATATCGCCAAATTCCTGTCATCCAGCTACGCCAGATGCTTGTACTTGTATTGCAAGAATCAAAACTGTTGGGGATGACAGTTGGGCAAGCCTTGGCTTATCCTTTAGTTTTGCGTGGTTTGCCCAAACAGACAATTCAGCAACGAATTAGTCATTGGACAGAACAACTGCATATTCCCAGTGAATGGTTAGGACGAACAGAGGTACAACTTTCTGCGGGACAACGACAACTAGTAGCGATCGCTCGTGCCTTAGTCATCCAGCCTAAAATATTATTATTAGACGAGCCAACCTCTGCCCTTGATGCTGGTACAGCTTCTAATCTAATGCAAGTCTTAATCCAGTTGAGTCAAACTCATCAAACCACGATTCTGATGGTAAATCACCAACTGGAACTAGCCCAGATGTTTTGCACTCGGTTATTAAAGCTACAGCAAGGTCATTTATTGGCAAATCAAAGAGTCTCTGAGATAGACTGGGTTCAATTACGAAAAAGCTTGATTAAAGCAGAAGCGCAAGACGATTTTGGATTTTAAATTTTGGATGAGTCGGGAGATAGGAATCAAGAGTCGTTTTCTTACTCCCCCTTACCCCAATGCCCAATGCCCAATGCCCAATGCCCCATTCACACTTGACTACTACTAAGTGTTGAACGTTGATTACTAAATCTTTCTCTAGTTAACTTTGTTTGTGACTGTGAAATATTGGTATTCAAAATTTCCATGTTAAAACGGTATCCTACATTGCGGATAGTTTGAATCAAGTTGGGTTGCCGGGGATCAAGTTCAACCTTTTTCCGCAGCGACAAAACGTGAGTGTCAATGGTACGAGGGTTATCGATGGCGTCAGGCCAAGCACGACGAAGCAATTCTGACCTACTCAGAGGCACTCCCCCGGCTTGTGCTAAAACGTACAGCAAACTGAATTCTTGAGGCGTTAAGTCGATGAACTCCCCCTGGAAGCGAACGCGGCGCTGAACTAAATCGATTTGCAAAGTGCCATAATCCAAATAAGCTGGTGCGGTAGGTGTGCGCTTACGGCGAATCAGTGCCTCTACCCGTGCCAAAAACTCTTGCATTCCAAAAGGTTTGCTCAGATAATCATCTGCACCCGCCTTTAAACCCGCGACGATATCAGCTTCACTATTACGGGCAGATAGCATTAAAATCAGAGGTTGCTGTTGACGATGCAACCAACGACAAAACTCAATGCCATCACCATCAGGCAGGTCTGCATCTAAAACAACCAGTGTTGGTTGATGGCTTAAAAATACTTCCCTTGCTTGATAAATGCTGGCAGCCTGATGCACACGGTATTCCAGTTGTTGCAAGTGCCAACCTAGCAACGACCTCAGATGGGGATTCCCCTCAATGATTTCTATACAAACCGAACCCACAGTGGCAAGACCCCTTAGCGTCGATGACTTTCAAAGTAACAAGCCCATCTCTAAGGTTTTGTAGCCTTTGTTACTTCAATTACTATTAGCTTTACATTTCCTCATCAAAAGAGTCGCAATATCTTTAATTTGTGCCTTGTCGAAAGGCAATTAGAAATATTCTTAAATTTTTATTAAATTTATCGAAAGTGTTGTTACACTTATTAAAAGTTCTTTTAGCTTAACATTTCGCTTTTAGATGGGTGTAATGTGGCAAATATCTATAACCCAACCAGCTAACCATTACTACAACAGCTTTTCAGCCTGATAGTGAAAGTGGATTTTTCTCTTCAAAATTTAGTGCCCATATCCAGGAACATAACACCAATACAATTGGGCTGTTGAGCATGAAAATTATAAAAATAACTTAGCAGATAACTAGAATCGATGTTTTCTGCAATAGGATTAAAATAGCTTGTAGCTGCTAGGAGGGTACTACCCAAAGTAGATGTGGTGACTTTGAGTTGATGCCAAAGTGAAATTAGACTTCACATTTGAGCGTGAATCATTTACAATTCTCATTCCAAAGAGATTAATACAGCAGTTATGCTCCAAGACACACAAACCATCCGCTATTACCAAAGACTCACCGACGCCTTCGCCGAGTTATGGAATCGCGGTTATCGCACAGATGATATGCGGATGTATTTGGATGGATATCTAGCCGCACTGCGACATGGCAACATCATTGAACCTTTTCTGATTCATCGCTTAGAAGAGGAAGCCAGCCGCTACTTATACGATGGATCAAATTTTGCAGTGCCGCAACCACAGCCACAACCCGATTACTATTAAGTACCATTTATCTGGTCATTGATAGTAACCCTTAATTACGGCAGGTAATTATAGCATATTATCTGTATTGGTCAACGGTTTGCCCTGGTGTGAGATTTTGGAGATATTGTATTGATAAAACGTATCCCCTCAGCTCTATATTGGTCTTGCCAATGTGACTGAGGGGATTGTTGACCTAACCTGAAATTGATTCAAAGACAGGTCACGTCGCTTCGCTGCGAATTCAAAATTCAAAATTCAAAATTAATCATCCCTATAAATAAATTCAGAGGCTTGTAATAAGGACTTCGTATTTCTCACGCTGTGCGTCTCGAAATACATATTTTTGCTTCTCCATAAATTTCGTGCAAAGTCTGAGCGGATGAAACCTCCGTTCAGAACTTTGTAAGAGAGGGGCTTGTATCCTTTTCGTTTTCGGTCAAGTATTTTTGTCAGAAATCTATTAAAATAATTCGTAATTGATAATTCGTAATTGAATTCTTAGCTACGAATTACGAATTACGAATTACGAATTACGAATTAGTTACGAAGCTAATGCTACTTCTACCTTTTGCTGTAATTCACCTTTTTGGTAGAGTTCAATCAGGATATCAGAACCGCCAACAAATTCCCCATTGATATACACTTGGGGAATTGTCGGCCAGTTAGAGTATTCTTTAATTCCCTGACGGATTTCAGAGTCTGATAAAACATCAACTGTCTCGAAGGGAACTCCCAAAGTATTGAGAATTTGCACAACGTTGTTGGAGAAACCACATTGGGGCATTAACTTGTTTCCCTTCATGAAAACTAAAATCTTGTTCTGTTCTAGCAAGTTATCAATTTTGTCTTTGATTTCTGGGGTCATGGTATTTGTGTTTCCTATGTTGCATTCAACGATGACGAATCAGGAGTTAAAAATTCATAACTGATAACTGATAACTCCTAACTCCTAACTCTATGTTTACGAAACTGTTGTTCCTTGCCAAGCTTCGGGAGTATATGTTTTTACTGCTAAGGCATGAATCGCTTCAGTTGACATAGCTTGCCCCAACGCACCATAAACTAACTGGTGCTGCTGCACCAGTCCCTTACCTGCAAAGTGCGATGAAACTACTGTCACCTGATAGTGGTCGCCGCCACCAGTCAAGTCTTGCACCTGAACCTGGGCGTCTGGCAGTTCCGCCTTGATCATTGCCTCAACCTGCTGCGGACTAATCATCGCTATTCCTGAAAAAACTTACTTTTCTATTATTAACAGATATGGAGCAAATACCTGTGCTAACTTCAGGTTTTGGCAAGGCTGTAGATAAACGCGCCTCTGAGGTTTATTTTTGAGAACGCTCAGGTTTTGGCTACGGCGGATAGCTCTATCCTAACACTGAGGCGTTCCAAGGTGGTGTTCAGGGAGAGAAGGATGTGAAAGATGGGGGAGATGGGGAAAAACAGGCAACAAAAATTTAATTTATTTTTTTTGGGATGAGGAAGATGAATTCCCACCTTCTCTCGGATAGGGAGAATCAACAAAACCCAATTCAAATAACTGTTTATAGGCTTTCTTGCCTAAATCCCGCGTCGGGTTTTGACTCTTAATTATTTGAATCAACAACGGTACGGCTAATTCTGGCTGATTTTGTGCCCGATGTACCAATGCTAGCTGAAAGGTGGCTTCATCTCGCTTTTGGGCTGTTAATAGAGCTTTTTGACGCTGAGAATCAGAAACTTTATTGTCAATTCCCGAAAAGCTAGAGTTTAATTCTTGATAAAAATTAGATAACTGATTATAAACCTGACGTGCTTCTTGGAGTTTCTTAGCAGCTAAGGGGTAGTTTTGAGCAGAAACGGCTTGGTCTGCCTCTTTTACTAAGCGATCGCCACCCTCAATGCTCAAAAGGCTGTTATTTTGGGTTATGGGGCGAAGATTATTCGGATCGTTGGGGTCAATAGGTTGTGGTTGGCTGGTAGTGCCTGGTGACTGTGATACCTGAGCATTCACAGGTGATAGCAGGCTGAGGACTGCTATGACTGATAAAAAAGTACGGTGCATCAAGGTAACAGCGGCAGCAGTGTTCATGGGATCAATTAGTGCGACAACTAGATAAAAAAGTTATGGAAACTTCGGGTATCTTAACTCTGTTTTGGTCTTGGACAAAGCAAAGCTACATCCTAAGTATCTCTGATTTAGACTAAAAATCGGTTTTATAGAGTTCCCATTACCGTTGTATAGTAACTAACTTAAATCCTCCTGATCAGCGATACCTATGATAGACTACCTCAACGCATTAATTCCTCTGATTTTCCAAATCAAGAATTAGTGATTTCTGCAAATGCGTGATTAGTAATTTTTGTTTCTTGATGGCTTAATTGTTGCAGTGCCTTTGCTAAATCAGATGTGATGCTTTTGGCATCTTGTTTGATACAGCCACTCATGTAATCCGTTACTCTGATTGGGGAGCCAATGTGAATACTCACATCCGTACCCCAATTTGGATAAGGTTGGCTGTAATTAATGCCTATGGGTATGATTTTCACTCCCAGCCCGGAATCACTAGATTCAGCACTCAAAGCAAGACGACCAATTCCCGGCTTCAACTGGTGAACTTGGCCATCACGAAAAATGTTACCTTCTGGAAAGATAACCAGGTTTTTTTTCTGCTGAAGTAGCTCAACTCCATGTCGCAGCGTGCGGATTGACGGATGTTTAGAATTTACAGGAAACCCCCCCAAACGTCGGACAAACCAGCCTTGCAAACCTTGGCATTCGTCAATAGTCACCATGAACCGCAAGTCTTGTTCTATCAGACAATCAACGGTGGCGTAGGGTACGAGAAATGCATCCCAACGCGCCCGATGGGTAGGCGCAAGGATCACAGGCCCAGTTGTGGGGATATTTTTTTGTCCGGTTATTGTAATTTGCCCAAAGAATAATGGTAATAGGCAGTGACGCCCAAATAAATATGCCAAAGGACTTAACCAAGGAGAAACCCTTGAGGTAGTAGCAGCTACCTGAGGATTTGCTGGTATGTGCTGGCAGGTATTGGATGAAGAGTAAAATTCCATCATGAAGGATGCAGCTGATTGACGCGTAAAATTTAACAAAAAGCCTGACTAGTTACACCGTAGATTCTCTTGCGTGATTTGTGTCGTACTAGATGGACAGTTTTACCTCTGTCCGTTAGTTTCACCTACGCCGCCTAGTGGCAAACCAAGCCTGTAATTGCTGACGACAAACTGACTCTAGAATACCTCCGATTACCTGGAGACGGTGATTAGAAGCAGCACTATCGGGTATGTTAATAACTGTACGAATTGCGCCAGTTTTTGTATCGTCTACTCCATATACAAGTAATCCTAGACGCGCTTGGACAATAGCACCTGCACACATCGGGCAAGGTTCGAGAGTTACGTAAAGGGTGCATTCATTAAGATGCCAATTTTGTAGAGTTGTTGCAGCTGTCTTGAGAGCGAGAATTTCCGCATGAGCGGTAGGATCTTTGTCGCGCTCTTTTCTGTTTTCTCCTTCTGCTAGCAATTTGCCTGTTGAATCAATGATAACAGCACCTACAGGGACTTCACCTGCATCAGCTGCTGCTTTTGCTAATTCTACGGCACAACTCATCCATTGTTGATGTATCAGATATTCTGTATACTTAGTTAGCATATTTTTATCAATATAAAAACTTCAAAATTCAACACATTTAGGATTTACGCAGTTACGACGAAAAAATAAGGCTTTGCGTTCGCGAAGCGTGTCCGAAGGACTTATGCTTCCTTACCCTGCGGGAACGCTAAAAGCGAACGGTCGTAATGATGAAATTACATTATTGATTGTTGCGTAAGTCCTGACATTAAGTTAAGAGGCGGAGCCTCCGATCAGGTATTCCCAGTCGGAGACTGGGAACGAGACAAAGGTAGGCAAACTTTCGCCACACGGCTAAACACAATTTAAAATCCAAAGTTGCCCAAGATAGCATTACCAAGCTAACCGTTGGAGGCTAATTTAATTTCTAAATGGCGGCTTGGGCTAAAAGGGGATCGAGTTGACTTTGTGTGTCCAGCTGATAGAGGTCATCACAGCCGCCAATATGCTGATTATTGATAAAAATTTGCGGTACACTACGGCGTCCGTTAGCGCGTTCTGCCATTTTAGCTCTGGCTGCTTCGTCGCCGTCGATTTTATATTCAGTAAAATTTACACCTTTCCACCACAGCAGCATCTTGGCACGAATGCAGTAAGGACAAGTTTGCCATGTGTAAAGTTCGACGTTGGCTTTGACTCGCTCTGGATGGCGATTTAAGAGAGGATTAAGAAAGTCCAGCATATTTTTTTAAGCAAGGTTTTAACTATATCTCTAGCCTAGATCATTGCTGGCATTGGCTACCGCATTCGGGCTGGAACCCACTTTTGGAAACTCTCTAAATGATTCCAGTAAGACAAATATCCAGTCAATGCCCAAATTAGAGCAGCTACTATTAGCACTGCTACAGCAATTAACCGCCAAGTTCGGTTGGCTTTCAAATAGAGGGTTGGCGCTGCAAAAATACCACCTAATCCAGTTAAAATAAAGCCGATTCCCGACAAAAGCGGTTGCTTGGTCAAATTCAAGTTGATGATGCGGATACCTACTTCGATCGCAACTACACCAGCAAAGAAGCCGTAAATCGCTATTGTGAATAAATCCCAACCTTGAGCCAGTGCGATCGCCGCCGCAACAAACAAGATACCAAATAAGACGCTTGTTTCACCGAAGGCAATGTTAAAGCTACCGATTACTGGCCAGGTGAAGCTCATATGTAAACCAGTTGTGAGTGCGATGTCTGGCGACAAGCCGCTTCGCGTCTACGCGCCTGTAATCCCAAATCCCGGAATCCACTGTCTTTGATTAGAACTATCTATACCACGATACACATAGTCAGCTAGTAGAAATAACCCAGCTACCATATTGATCAACATTAGTGTGATGTAGTCGATAAACACGATTAACCTCTTAATTTGACAAGCTATTTACTCTACGCCTCGTTTTTCGCTTATTTTTGAGTTTTTAATGAATTTCTCAGCTTTTTTCTTTATTATTTTATACCTGAAGACAAGTAATATTTTAAATATAGACTGCTACCCATTTGTGCCAGTTATTAACTTAGTTACTTTTGAACACGCTTTATACTGGAGTAGTTAGAGAGTAAAAAATCAGGATGTGTTAACTGGCACTTTTGTAACCAGTTAGCAGTAAAACTTAACTTTCTTCCAGGTGTATCCGCCCTTTGGTAGACTTGAAGTCTGAAATAGCCAGATAAAACGGCGGAAATTCAAGCAGTTGAGAGGGCGGACTCTGTGGAAAATACACTTGGTTTAGAGATTATTGAAGTAGTAGAGCAAGCCGCGATCGCATCCGCAAAGTGGATGGGGAAAGGCGAAAAAAACATCGCTGACCAGGTAGCTGTAGAAGCTATGCGGGAACGGATGAATAAAATCCACATGCGTGGTCGCATTGTGATCGGGGAAGGCGAACGCGACGACGCACCGATGCTATACATTGGGGAAGAAGTTGGTATCTGTACCCAACCAAATGCTGAAAGCTTCTGTAACCCAGATGAACTAATTGAAATTGATATCGCAGTTGACCCCTGTGAAGGTACGAACCTGGTAGCTTATGGACAACCTGGTTCGATGGCTGTGTTGGCAATTTCTGAAAAGGGTGGATTATTTGCTGCTCCTGACTTTTATATGAAGAAGTTAGCAGCACCTCCCGCAGCTAAGGGCAAGGTAGACATCAACAAGTCAGCCACGGAAAACCTGAAGATTCTCTCTGAGGTTTTAGACCGGGGTATTGATGAACTTGTAGTAGTAGTCATGAAGCGCGAACGCCATAACGATTTAATTAAAGAAATTCGTGAGGCTGGAGCGAGAGTCGCGCTAATTTCAGATGGTGATGTGGGTGCAGCTATAAGCTGTGGTTTTGCTGGAACTAATATCCACGCGCTGATGGGTATCGGTGCGGCTCCTGAAGGTGTAATCTCGGCAGCAGCAATGCGTGCTTTGGGCGGACATTTCCAAGGTCAATTGATCTACGATCCCGCAATAGTAAAAACAGGTCTGATTGGAGAAAGCAAAGAAGCTAACCTTGATCGTTTAAAGTCTATGAATATCAATGACGCCGATAAGGTCTATGATGCTCATGAACTGGCATCTGGTAAAACTATTCTGTTCGCTGCTAGCGGCATTACCAGTGGTAATCTCATGCAAGGTGTACGTTTCTTCAAGGACGGAGCAAGAACTCAAAGCTTGGTTATTTCCAACCAGTCGAAAACGGCTCGATTTGTTGACACAATTCACTTGTTTGGTGAACCAAAAGTTCTCCAGCTGAACTAATTTTTAGGGAATGGGGAATGGTAAAAGTAGGGGCAAAGCATAAGGAAAGAAATCTTTCTATAAAACTGAAAAATTACCACCAAAATGCTTTACCCTTACAGTAGTTAGTAGTTAGTAGTTAGTGATTAATTGTTGGTTGCAAAAATATCAACCAAGAACAAAATTCCCCATTCCCTATTCTCACTCAATGCCAGATTGCCAACTACCAACTAGTAACTACAATTTAGAAAATGAATATAGCAGTGGTGGGGTTAAGCCATAAAACAGCCCCAGTAGAAGTCCGGGAGAAACTGAGCATTCCAGAACCACAAATTGAAAGTGCGATCGCTCATCTAACCAGCTATCCCCATATTGACGAAGTTGCAATTCTTAGCACTTGTAACCGTTTGGAAATCTACATTGTTACCAGTGAAACAGATCAAGGTATCCGAGAAGTAACTCAGTTTCTTGCCGAACATAGCAAATTGCCCGTGCTTTATCTGCGACAACACTTATTTATGCTGCTACATGATGATGCAGTGATGCATGTCATGCGGGTAGCAGGTGGTTTAGATAGTCTGGTACTCGGAGAAGGTCAAATTCTGGCTCAGGTGAAGACTACTCACAAACTGGGGCAGCAATATAACGGTATAAAAACCATTTTGAATCGATTATTTAAACAAGCGTTGACAGCTGGGAAGCGGGTTCGCACTGAAACTAGTATTGGTACTGGCGCTGTCTCTATTAGTTCGGCAGCTGTGGAGTTAGCACAAATAAAAGTGGCAAATTTAGCTGCTTGCCGAGTAGTAATTTTGGGTGCTGGAAAAATGTCGCGGCTGCTGGTACAACACCTACTTTCTAAAGGTGCTGTGCAAATTAGTATTGTAAATCGCTCTCGCGATCGCGCCCAAGAATTAGCAAAGCAGTTCCCTCAACAACTTATTCAAATTCATCCGTTATCGGAAATGATGACCGTCATTGCCGATAGTGATTTGGTGTTTACAAGTACTTCTGCAATAGAGCCGATACTTGACCGTGCCAAGTTGGAAATGGTTTTAGAAGTTCAGCGCTCTCTGATGTTATTTGATATTTCTGTGCCGCGTAATGTTCATGCGGATGTAAATGAATTGGAAAATGTGCAGGCGTTTAATGTGGATGATTTGAAGGCAGTAGTAGCCCAAAACTACGAAAGCCGTCGGAAAATTGCACAGGAAGCAGAGAAACTTTTAGAGGAAGAAGTGGAAGCCTTTGATATTTGGTGGCGCTCTCTTGAAACTGTAACCACTATTAGCTGTCTGCGAAATAAAGTCGAAACCATCCGCGAACAAGAACTAGAAAAAGCTTTGTCGAGATTGGGTTCGGAATTCGCTGAAAAACATCAAGAGGTGATTGAAGCATTAACACGAGGAATTGTCAATAAAATTTTACATGATCCGATGGTGCAATTGCGATCGCAACAAGATGTTGAAGCCAGACGGCGCTGTATGCAAACTCTACAAATGCTGTTTAACCTCGATGCAGAGGAACAGTTTAGTTAAACTGAACAAGAAAATCCCCAACTTTTTTGAGAAGTCGGGGATTTGAGCTTTTCGATTAGATATACTTCTAATTAGATAGACATCTAATTAGAAGTATGTTATGCAACCAGAGCAATTTAACATCTTACTCCGCTTTTTCAAAGCATTAGCGGATGATAGCCGATTGAAGATTGTAGGTATTCTGGCGAATCACGAGTGCAGCGTCGAAGAATTGGCCGTGCTACTGCAACTCAAGGAACCGACGGTATCCCATCATTTAGCGAAACTTAAGGAGCTAAATTTGGTGACGATGCGCCCTGATGGCAATAGCCGTCTATATCAATTGGATAGTGAGGCTTTGCAAAGTATCAGTAAGGAAATTTTTACACCTGAGAAAATGGCATCTTTGATAGAAGATGTGGATACTGAAGCTTGGGAAAGCAAAGTGTTAAAAAATTATTTCGAGGGCGAATCTCTCAAGGAAATCCCCGCTAGTCGCAAAAAGCGTTTAGTAATTCTCAAATGGTTAGCAAACCAGTTTGATATAGGAGTCAACTACCCTGAACGCCTAGTAAATGATATTCTCAAACGCTACCATCCTGACTGCGCCACCTTACGGCGAGAGTTGATTGCTTGCCAGTTAATGCAGCGAGAGAATGGGGTTTATTGGCGGACAACATAAATCAGTTCAAAGGAGATGATAGATGTTAGTGGATAGATGCCTTGCTTGCAGCGTACTGGCTGAAAAAGTACAAGCGCTTGGTGGGGTTATTTATAGCGGCTGCCATAATGGTTAGGACAAGTCTGCTATAGATAGCTGTGACAGCCGCTCTCTTAGGATTTGCGAATGTCTTAAGCTATCTGTCCACTGCTATATGAAGATAATTACTGGGTTGTAGAACATTCTTTGAATCCGGTTCTGTTACCAGGATATTGAATTATCAAACTCAAACGACATTGTGAACATTTAGCGGAACTTATATCAGAAGAAGCGAATGCTTTAGGTAGAATTATTCAAAACACCTGTTCAGCACTTTCACAAGTAATTAAACCAGCTAAAATTCATGTTTGTTCGTGGGGGGAACAAGTCAAGCACATCCACTTCCACGTTATTCCTCGTTCATCAGCTATGCCTGTAGGAAATCTCAAACTGTTAATTATATCTACAATTAAAAAAGTTACTCAATCAGCTAGGTTTAAGCAAGTGGGTAAGCAATACAGAAGCAGCAGAAATTAGCCAAGAACTTAAACAAATACTTTTATAACTTTAAAAATAGATGAGATTTATCTATGGTAATATAATCAAAAAAATTTAGCCGCACGATAACCGCACAATCATAGGTCGTATCTTTATGCAGTTAGAAACACAAAAATTTTCTTACACACCTGAAGAGTATTTAGAAATTGAAGAAAATGCGAAATATAAAAGCGAATATCGTGATGGAGAAATTGTACCAATGACGGGTGGCACTACAAATCATAATAAAATTGCGTTGAATTTAGCTGCATCTTTAAAAATTGCTTTAAGGCGTAAAAATTATGATGTTTATATTGGTGATGTGCGTTTGTGGATACCCCGTTATCGGCAGCATACGTATCCCGATGTGATGGTGATTGAGGGACAAACTATTTATACAGGAACCAGCACAACAACGGTTATGAACCCGATGTTAATTGCTGAAGTTTTATCTAAATCGACTAAAAATTATGACCAAGGTGATAAGTTTCTTTATTATCGCTCTATTCCAGAATTCAAGGAATATATTTTAATTGACCAATATCACTATCATGTGATGCAGTATGTAAAAACTGCGGAAAGTCAATGGTCATTTACTGAACTTGAACATGAATCTGCAATTTTATCACTGCAAACGGTTGATTTTCAAATTGAATTGCGCGACCTTTACGAGCAAGTTAATTTTGCAGAAAATAACGAAGATTAAAAAAAATAAAATTTAAACCTATACTATTATTTTCTTAAGTTATTCAAGAAATTTGTGTTTCTTCCTCGGTAAAGATTGGAGGCCACAATTCAGTAATGGGCAATTCCCAACCAAGAAAAAGTTTTGGTATCGTTAAAGTATCGCCATTTTCTAAAACTGTCGGTTCGCCTGTAGAGCGATAAATTGTAACTGTCTCTTCATCAGGGTCAATCAGAATGCCGACGATCGCACCTAGTTCTATAAATTTTAGAATTTTGGCTACTATAAGTTTAATTTTATCGCTCTGAGATTTAATTTCTACCACCAAGTCAGGGACAAGTTCTCCAAAGTAACGAGGACTTTGGAGAAGTCGGGAAGCTCGAACAAAGGAAACATCGGGTGCTTTGAGGTTTGTATCTGGCATGATGAAACCGCCAGCAGAATCAAACACTCTTCCCCAGCGACGAGGATTTATCCAGGCAAAGAGAAAGGCAATCAGACGACTACTGATTTCGCTGGATACAATATCTGACGGGCCCATTATTGAAATTTTCCCATTTTCCAGTTCCAGCTGGTAATCTAAACCTGCTTCGTTAAAAGCGGTTTGAACTTGCTCTAAATCTCTGACTGTCATCATTGACATAAAAAGCTTTTTCTACTAATATATTTAACTCGATTTTAACATAAGCCAAATTTCCGAAGATTTAAGAACGTGTGCGACTTTCTCTCAAATCGATATTAAAGGTAATATCTATTACCCAATATATGGTCAGTCTAAACTTCAAACCACATTATTATTTCCCTAGATAAGCTTCTAGAACTTTGGAATTAGTTTGAATCTCTGCGGGCGTACCGTCAGCCAAATTCTGTCCTTCGGCAAGTACCCAAATGCGATCGCACAAGGACATAATTACATCCATATTGTGTTCAATAATCAGAAAGGTCATGCCATCTTGACGGTTCCAAGTGATAATGCGATCGCAAATATCATCAATTAATTTCGGATTCACCCCAGCAGCTGGTTCATCCAACAAAATTAACTTGGGATTAGTCATCAACGCCCGTCCCATTTCCAGCAGCTTGCGTTGTCCACCAGACAAACCACCAGCATAATCGTGTGCTTTTTTTGCCAAACCCACTGATTCTAATAGGAACATTGCTCGCTCTTGGAGTTCCTTTTCTTCCTTAGCCACAACATGCGGTTGCAACTGCACCTGCCAAAAATTTTCACCCGTTTGTTTTTGCGCCGCCAGCAGCATATTTTCTAACACCGACAACCGCGAGAGAGTCCGTGCAACCTGAAAAGTGCGGATTACTCCCTGCTGGGCGATTTGATATGGTTGCAAGTTATGAATCGGTTCGCCGTCAAAAATCACTCGTCCCTTATCTGGGCGGATGAAGTTTGAGAGTAAGTTAAATAAAGTAGTTTTACCAGCACCATTGGGGCCAATCAAGCCTGTAATGCTGCCTTTAGCAACTTCGATTTTCGCCTCATTAACTGCTTTGACACCACCAAAGCTTTTAGAAAGTCCAGTGGCTACCAAAAGGGGAAGTGGCGATGACTGGTTATTTACCAAGAGTGAGTTCCTCCTTTTTCCCTAGAATACCTTGAGGTCGCCAAATCATCAGTACCATCAAAAATAGTCCGATTACCATGATCCGAAATGCACCCAAACGTGCTTCATCAAGGGGGACGATTCTGGGCAAGACTTCTCGTGTCAATGCATCGTAAGCAAAGAAAATTACCGCACCTAAAATTGTGCCAACATTATTCCCAGAACCGCCTAAAATCACCATAATCCAAGTGTCAAAGGTGATTTGCGGTTGAAAATTATCTGGATAAATTGCGCCCAGTTGCCAAGCGAAGAAAGCACCAGCAATCCCGGCGATCGCACCTCCAAGCATGAGAGATTGTAATTTATACCAAAAGACATTTTTTCCCAGCGCCTTGGGAATTTCTTCATCTTCGCGGATCGCTTTGAGAATTCTACCCCAAGGCGATCGCACCAAAATTTCTAAGCGCCAGTATACAAATGCTAAAACCAACAGCAACACCAGCATTAAACCCGCTTTTGGGTTGTAATTATACAGTCCGATCACCCCTGAAATATAAATCGCTGCTGCCAAAACTGCTAACACAATTGCTACTCCCAGGCGGGATGCAAATTCTTGTTTGTTAGTTATCCTTTTGCCTAAATCAGTAGTCCGAGATATTTGCGTAATCCGAATCCATCGCCATAAGCTAAAAAAAGTGACGGCAGCTAGTAGTGTCAACACCCCAATCGTCACAAATTTGACAAACAACAAATTCGGCTCTGTAGATAGGGGTATGCGATAACTTTGTACGCCAAACGCCCCAGAAATCCAGGTGTCACCCACAGGTAATTCCTGGTTATTTACCACCAAACGAATTAGTTCCCCTGTACCGATGGTGACAATTGCCAGGTAATCTTCCCGCAAGCGCAGAGTCGCAAAACCAATTATCAAACCCAAGAAGGCGGCGACAATTGCCCCAGCCACTGCCGATATCAGTAGGGGGACGCCCTTTAAGCTTAACAATACGGTTGTATATGCTCCGAGGGTCATGAAAGCAATATGACCAAAGTTAATTAGCCCGGTAAAGCCCCACTGCAAATTGAGTCCTAGTGCGAATAGAGCGAAAATTGCTGTAGAAATTGCTAAGAAAATGAGATATTCAACCATGTTTTGGAGTGGGAGTGGGAGTGGGGAGTTAGGAGTTAGGAGCGATGCCCTTCCTCAGTTCGGCAAGCTCATCGATGCTTTAGGCAATAAATTTTAGCGTAGCTTGAGCGGAGCTAATTTTTTGGGAATACTATTTATTGTTGGTGTTTGCTTGTAAGGAATATTGACGTATGAATTTGCTGCGGCTTAGAATGCATCACTTAATCGAGCAGTTAGGCGATGAAGATTTGCAAAACATTTGGGACGTTCTCGAAGCTTTACATTATGACTTTTATATGCTCAAAGCCATAGAACAAGTTAAGCGATCGCAGCAACCGTGGGATATCTTAACCCATGAAGAAGCGATAAGACTGTTGATGTTTTTCTGATTCAGTAGTGGTGTTAGCGGATAGCTAGGGTTTAGTCCGTGCTGAGTGGTAGCCCATAGTTAATGCTAAGGGATTAGTTAGGAAGAAATTTGTTTATTATTTATTTAGAGCTAAAGCCAGAGGATTTTAGATCCATGTGCTGAATTGTAAGTCTTAGTACTACTTCTTGACTCAGCACTTTCAACTCACCACTCTTTTGGTGTTGTCCCTCAAGTTTTGGTTAAGGTAACGCCTAGTGAGTCTAGAAATACGCTATGCAAGGTCTTTTTTGCTAGACCTGAAGAATTTAGAACCTGCTGCCTACGAGCGGGTGCATGATTTTGTCTTTATTGAGTTAGCCCAAAAGTGGCAGCTAACTGATTTAAAAGAACTACGACAGCTTAATAGTGAAGGCATTTTTCACCGCTTCACCCTGGATAATTATCTGATTGGTATAGAAATCAGGGGTGAAATTGTGAAATTTCTGCGTGTCATCCCTATGCCAGATGTTTAAGCAGAGAGTCAAGCGAATACTTAAAACTGTAAACAGTATAAGGCTAGGCAGGGATTGCTATAACCTTACATTAAACTAGTTTTTGAAAAACACTTTATTTGAGATTTCCCTATGGATGCTAGGGCACTTTGGCAACGATACCAAAACTGGTTATATTTCCACGAGGGATTGGGACTGTACTTAGACGTAAGTCGGATACGGTTCGATGATGCCTTCGTGGATTCGTTGCGTCCGAAGTTTGAGAAGGCGTTTGCGGATATGGCTCAACTGGAAAAGGGTGCGATCGCAAATCCCGACGAGAACCGCATGGTTGGACACTACTGGCTGCGAAATCCTGATTTAGCGCCAGCGCCAGAACTTACACAAGAAATTGTCCAAACCCTAGAACAAATCGAAGCCTTTGCCGAAAAAGTCCAAACAGGTGCTATTCATCCTCCCAGAGCAAGCCGCTTCACGGATATTATCTCCATTGGAATTGGTGGTTCCGCCCTCGGCCCCCAATTCGTAGCTGAAGCCCTTGCTCCTGATTTCCCGCCCCTGAAACTTCACTTTATCGATAACAACGATCCCGCCGGTATTGATCGCGTTCTTAATTATCTGCGAAATAGCCTCGCCAGCACTTTGGTATTGGTAATCTCCAAATCTGGGGGAACGCCGGAACCTCGCAACGGCATGATTGAAGTTAAAAAAGCCTACGCTGGACACAATTTAGAATTTGCCCAATATGCGGTAGCTATTACCAGCGTTGATAGCAACCTCGATAAGCTAGCCAAAGATGAAGGCTGGCTGGCCAGATTCCCTATGTATGACTGGGTAGGAGGACGCACCTCAGAAATGTCTGCTGTGGGGCTAGTACCAGCAGCATTGCAGGGCATTGATGTTCGCGCCATGCTAGATGGTGCAAAAGAAATGGATGACATTACCCGCGTCCCAGATGTGAAAAATAACCCAGCGGCCTTGCTCGCTTTGTCTTGGTACTTTGCTGGCAATGGACGGGGCGAAAAAGATATGGTTGTCCTACCTTACAAGGACAGCTTATTTTTATTCAGTCGCTATTTGCAACAGCTGGTGATGGAATCTTTGGGCAAAGAAAAAGACTTAGATGGCAACATCGTCCATCAAGGCATTGCCGTTTATGGCAACAAAGGCTCAACAGATCAACACGCTTACGTCCAGCAGTTACGCGAGGGTGTAGCGAATTTCTTTGCTACCTTCATCGAAGTGTTGGAAGATCGTCAGGGCCCATCCACTGAAATAGATCCGGGAGTTACATCAGGCGATTATCTTTCCGGTTTTCTCCAAGGAACCCGACTAGCGCTTTATGAAAATCACCGCGATTCGATTACAGTTACCATTCCCCAAGTTAACCCCCGAACTGTAGGGGCATTAATTGCTTTGTATGAACGTGCTGTTGGTTTATATGCTAGCTTAGTCAACGTCAACGCCTACCATCAACCAGGGGTAGAAGCTGGCAAAAAAGCAGCCGCCACCATTATCGATTTGCAAACACGAGTGGTAGCAGTGCTACAAAAAGAAAAAACTCCCCTTTCTCTTGAGGAACTCGCCGAAAAGGCAGGTGCATCAGAGCAAGTTGAGGCAATTTACAAGATTTTGCGTCATCTCTATGCCAATCAGCGAGGTGTGGTTTTGCAAGGTGATCTCCAGAAACCCGGCAGTTTGACGGTTTCTGCTAGCTGATAGCTCTAGTTTAAATATCACATTTTGTCCCTAATTGTTGTATCAGCAACAATTTTTTATTGTGAAGCATTCTAGATAGAAGATATATCTTCAGTCTAGGATGCTTCACTGTATAGTTCGTAATTCGTAATTACAGCAGTTTTCATGTATTTGAACTACATTTCGCTATCTTTGGTTAATTGCTAAATCGCGTAGAAAGTAAAAGCGATCGCTTTTACTTTCTGTAAAATAAAGTTAAGACAGCATTAACAAATGGGGTTAATTACTATGACTGAATCAACTGCAAAACAACCTGCACGT
>NZ_JAQYWQ010000014.1:0-65009 GCF_029379315.1 Nostoc sp. S13 | reverse complement strand
TTAACAAATGGGGTTAATTACTATGACTGAATCAACTGCAAAACAACCTGCACGTCGAGGCAGAATCTTTCCAGAACGTACTTTACCACCAGAAGAACTTGCTAGACGCAAAGCTGAACAGGAGATATTTTATCGGCGTTGTCGTGCAATTTTTGAGCGTGTGCGTCCCGATTTGATTCACGACCACTATGGCTGGTATATTGCTGTGGAGCCAGATAGTGCTGATTATTTCATTGATGAAGATATAGAAATAACTAGTCAGAAAGCACGCGAGAAACACCCAAATGCTGTACATTGTATGTTTTGTTTGAATGAGACTGGAGCCACTGGCACAATATGATACAGGGGTCTTTTGGCAGCAATGGGCAGCTATTTTTTGAAATTGATTTCATTACATCTGATGGATTAAACCTGCCTGTGGATGCTATGTTAGATACTGGTTTCACAGGCTTTTTAGCTATTAATAAACAAGATTTAGATGGTCTGGACTGGCAATTTATTCGTGGTCAAGAACTACGAACAGCACAGGGTGAAAAAGTTTTTGATTTGTTTTTAGGGAAGGTAAAATTGAATGGACAGGAGTATGAAATTCCAGTTTTTGCAGGCAACGAAATTATAGAAGTTTTGTTAGGTTCAGAATGGCTAAAAATTCTGCCGTTGGTAGTTAATTATCAGGCTAATATTTTGACTTTAGGATAACTGCAATGGCTACGGCTGGCTACGCCTACGCACTTCAGTTATTTTGAAACGAACCGCAAAAGACGCAAAGAGCGCGAAGGTAAGAAAAGAGATATATTGTATTATCTTTAGTTAATAGGTAAATCGCGGAGAAAGTAAAAGCGATCGCTTTTATCTTTCTGTAAAATAAAGTTAAGACAGCGTTAACAAATGGGGTTAATTACTATGACTGAATCAACTGCAAAACAACCTGCACGTCGAGGCAGAATCTTTCCAGAACGCACTTTACCACCAGAAGAACTTGCTAGACGCAAAGCTGAACGGGAGATATTTTATCGGCGTTGTCGTGCAATTTTTGAGTGTGTGCGTCCAGAATATATCGAAAAAAACTATGGCTGGTATATTGCCATTGAACCAGATAGCGGAAATTTTTTTATTGATGAAGATATAGAAGTGGCTCATAGAAAAGCGCTTCAGAAGTACCCAAATGTTAAACACTGCGTTTTTTGCCTGAATGAAAGTGGAGCCACTGGCACAATATGATTCAGGGTACTTTTGGTAGTAAAGGAGAACTATTTTTTGAAATTGATTTGATTACATTTGATGGATTAAATCTGCCTGTAGATGCTATGTTAGATACTGGGTTCACAGGCTTTATAGCAATTAATAAACAAGATTTAGATAGTCTTGACTGGGCCTATAGTGGGGATGAACTTCTGCGAACTGCACAAGGAGAAATCATATTTGATAGGTATTTAGGTAAGATTCTATTGGATGGACAGGAGTATGAGATTTCTGTTTATGCAGGGGATGAAATTACAGAAGTTTTGTTAGGTTCAGAATGGCTAAAAATCCTGCCGTTGGTAGTTAATTATCATGCTGATATATTAACTTTGGGATAACTGCGATGCCTACAGCTGGCTACGCCTAAGCACTTCAGTTATTTTGAAAATATCCGTAAAAAAACAAATATATTGTATTATCTTTAGTTAATGGGTAAATCGCGGAGAAAGTAAAAGCGATCTCTATTCCAATTACTACTTTTAATTCGTCCTAAATAGCCTGTTAAGGGTGAAGAAAGTTCAATCAGAATTTCGTGCATTTCTACTGTTTTTAATGGCTGTGGTGGATGTGAGCCGAAATAAGCACCATGTAGAGCATCAACACCAGCAGATTCTGCGCCTGAGTTTTGTAGATAATTTTTCACAAGCTGGATAATCTGCGATCGCAACTTTATAGATTGCTCAACTTTATCGATATAAGTATTAATTTTATCTTCAGCTAAACCAAAAGGAGCTTGTTGCAAATACTCTTTTAGTTCTATCAAATTGATAGAGTTTTTGTAGTGTGCTTGCAGTTCAACTAGTTTTTGTAGTGTTTCAGGGCTAATAACATTCATTAGACTTATCCGGAAATGAGAACTTTATTTGGCTGAAACCTAGCTCTGGAGAGGGTTTTAGAGGTTCCTGTTTTATATAAGCTAAAAAGCCAGCTATGTAAGGGTTTCAGCTATTTTAAGGTTTATTTGTGGATAAGTCTATTTGATTTTCGGTTGCTGTTCTCAGGGCGTAAAAATTTAGTTCTCCAGCCGCTACAATTAATTTAATTGAATTTTCATACTGAACTTTACGAAGATGGTTCATACCTATTTTTAGTAACTGTGCAGGTGTGCCATCAGTAACTTTTTCAGTTTTAGTTGCTTTGCACTCTCCTACTATTGGATAAGGTTGTTCAGCGTAAAAATCCATGCCTCCTGCGCCACCAGTTGCATCTGGATTCAAACCTGAACCTGTAAAGCCTAATTTTAGTAATCCTCTACGAACTAATTTTTCAAATGTATGTCCGTCGCTAGAGTTCCCAACTTCAGCAATTTTCTGAATCCAAGGTAAGTCTAAATCTAATGGATTTGTTGGTTGATTGCTACTCCAACCCAAAAATGCTTTAATATCGTCGTCTAATTGTTTCGCTGCTGGTTGGCTAATTCTTAGGGATGCGATCGCACTCTGCAATTTTTCCAATTCAGGATGCAGCGAGGGTTCTAGCTTTTCTAATTGGCGTTTGCGTTGGGCGAAGGTGCGATCGTTTAATACTGGATTAGCTTCAGAAACACCAATATTAGCTAAACCCACAAATTTACCTAGTTTTTCTTCAATGTTTGGATGAGCTGCAACTTCACAGAACTCAGGCACATTATAAACACGCAAGTAAGCCAAAAAAATATGCGGTTGTTTCTGTAATATTGCCTCAAATGCTTCTGGTGTCCATATTGTTAACTTAGACAAAATATCTAAAGGTTTAGTCTTATCTAGTATTTGGCAATGTTCACATCTAGCCCAAGCTTTAATTGAAACTGTCTTATGAGATAAGAGGGGTAGTTGTAACTGTTCTTCATTTTGAAGTAAACTTATTTGCTTAGGTTGTAACAAAATATCTTGACTATTTAACTGTGTCAAGGCACTTTGAGCAGTAGCTAAAAAATTTGGGTGGTAGTATTGCTCAATTGAAAGCTGATTTGTTAAATAATCAAGGGGGTAAAAAGCAAATTTTTGCCCATTATTAAGCAATTTACGAGGCATAGCCGCAATCATTCGCCCTTGTATTAAAGCTTCAATATCGGGAGCTGGTAGACACAGAGCGTTATAAATTAAAATTGATTCACTCATGTTTAACTAAATAACTCGTTCAATTCATCTAAGTCATCTGTTTCATTGATATTTGAAGAATTGAGTAAAATCTCTATTAGTTGGATATCTTCTTCATCATCAACGGTAGGTATATTACCAGATGGATTACTTAAAATTTCTCTAAGCAAAACATTATCAAGCGTAATTTTATTCTTAATAATTACATCAAAAATATAATCTTCTGTTAATTGATAATGTAGCTGCTTTTTATAAACAGCTAAAAGTGCTACAATTGGACAAATTTGCTCTTCTATTAAATCGATATGTTCACCACCTTTTTCTGATATAAGTTCGTTAAGCAATTTATATGCTTCTGAGTTTTTCTTCATTTGTTCTATCTTGGATTGCGAACGAAGCAAACAACCACGAGTAAGTTCAAATGTTTCATAGTCGATTAAGCGTTTTAAAGCAGCTGTTAATGTAAATTGAGAGTACTGTATTACAGAAACCCCTATTTTTACTGGTTTCGCATTTTCACTACCAATAATTTTGAAGTTTATAAAAATTTTATCCTGTGATCTAGGCTTATTCTGTGATTTATTTTGGATATCGCTTACAATTTCTTCAATCAAAACTCCTTCTAAAGTCTGACCTTTCAAAGTATCAAAGCCAAAGTAGAGAGCTTCAGCAATTAAGGAACTATCCTCTATATAATCTCCAATATCTGCCTCGGATTCCTTTTTGAATGCCAATTCAAACCTCTCAAATGGATCAGATGGAAGTGGTTCTTCATAAATCTTAAAGTTGTCTGCACACCATCGCAAAGCTTCCCTTACACTTGGTTTACTTACTTTGCCATATTCCTTCAGCTTACTTTCTTCAAATGGGTAGACTAGATGAGGAGGAATTAAATTTTTTGAACTGTAATACTCTTGCAGCCAAGCAGTAACTAATTCAACTATAGAATCGCCACTAACGTTTTTTAATTCCAGTGGTTTTCTTTGTGTATATTTTGAAATTCTGTCAGGTGTACCACCTGGCATGGAGTTTACGTTATCTCTCCATGTTTCGGACAACATTACTGTGAGAATAACAACACCTTGACTAAGTTCAGAGTTTTCGAGAGTATCATGGAGAATTTTGACAAAATTAGCGATTATGCTTGCTGTTGGGAAGCCATCATCAGTAGAGTTGTTAATAACATCTATTTCGTCAAAACAAATGACGACAGGGTTATAGAAACTAACTAAATTCAAAATTTGCTGAATATTTCTGAGAGCTTCAGCTTCTCTATCTTGATTAGTTTTATTAGGATTAGGCAATCCCAACTCATCAGCATTAGATTTCGCTAACTCTTTACCAGATAACCATTAGACTTATCCACAAATAAACCTCAAAATAGCTGAAACCCTTACATAGCTGGCTTTTTAGCTTATATAAAACAGGAACCTCTAAAACCCTCTCCAGAGCTAGGTTTCAGCCAAATAAAGTTCTCATTTCCGGATAAGTCTATTGAATTGCAAAAGTTGCTTGAGTTTCTGAAAGCGTCCACAAAATAGCCCGTAGAATATAGGGATCTGCATTGGGTTTATTTTTGATAACTTGTTTTTGCAGAGCATTCATTAAGTTTTTATTTTGAGCCAAACTATTTGCATAAACTTGGTCAAATTTTTTGACTAACTCTTCTGGAGTGGGAGAATTATCACTTCTACCTTCGTTTGCCATAGCGGTAGCTATTTCCTGCCATTGCATTACTTTTTGGCTACCAGTTTTACTCAGACTATTTGCCAAGGTTTGCTGGAATTGGTACTTAACTAAATTTAAGTCTGTATAATTATTACCGCCTGCATAGACGAATAAAGCACCACCTTCTTTTTCAAGCTGATGACGAATGCGACTAAGAATGTGGGTTTTCCCAACCCCCTTTTGTGCAGTTATGGCAATTGAAGTCACTTTGTCTTGACTAGATTGGCTTGTTCGCACAAATTCAATTGCCTCAAAAACTTTATTAGAAGCATGGGCATTTAGAGTTGCTACATCAGGGAATCCTTTTCCCCAGACATCCTGTTCTTTAACAATGCCATCATTGGTAAACGGATTATGATTTTGAATGGCGGCATTGACAGCTTCTATGGAAGAAACAAAGGTATTTGTCATAGTGATTTGATATGGTGCGAGAAACTACAAAGTGTGCGGGCAATTTGATTAAATCAAGCGTTTCGCGTAAGAACGTAGTTCTGCACCAGGTATAGATATTGAATCTTCACGTTTATCAGGGGTAAAGTCTGGTACTTGTCCAGTCATCAGCTGCAAAATGTCATCAGCTTGCATTTCTATTAGCCATTCATTAAACTTTGTACGGTTAACTCTCTCCCCTATTTCTCTCCTGATGCGATAAATTGGCACCAGATTATCTAAGTTGTAGTTTTGGTTCAACTTGTCGTAAACTTCCAAGGCCACTGACTTAAACTTGTCGTAAGATACGATCGCACTTTTCCCATTAACTAGTACGTCTGAACCAGTTAAAGCCACATCAATTTGACTAATCCATCTCACCAAAGCATTCGCCGCCCAAGTACCGACAATCGTCCCTTCAAACTTAAAATCGCCAGTTCTCAAACCCTCACTCAATACCTCTAAACCCTTGCCAGATGTCAGAGAATATCCCTTTGTGGAAATTGCGATCGCACCCTGACTCTGTAATTCCTCGAATATGCCCTGATAATCTGCTACCTTCTGGCTTTTGGATACAATTCGCTTAGTGAATTGACCTTTCTTAACTTCCTGCTGCGTTCCTCCCAAATCCCACAAAGCCAAAAGGAGACGAGTTCTAGTTTGGGCTGTATTTTGTGATGTCATATTGAGTGTACTTTCTGAAAAAAATTATTGTAACGACTGTATCTTTTTAATTTATTTACCCCGAAAAAATAACCGAGAAATTGCTGAATATTTCGGCGTTTTAGCGAAATTGATTCATTAAAAATTCACAAAATATTTCCTGCGGATGAATGCAGTTCTCTCAAAGGCGGGATGGAATACTTGCGAAAATCGATCATCATGATATTCAAACGCTGTAGCTGGTGCAGTTATAAATTGAGTTGGTATATGTTTTTTCAATTCCAGGTGAAATAACAGGAATTCCAACTTTGTTTTTGCAACAGCAAGGCTTTTAGCAAATACAGGTGATGATGAAATCCCATGAACACAACAATATATAAAGAACGTAAAATAGTTTCGCGTCTATTTGCAGTGCTACTTTCCGCATTGCTAATGGTACCCTTGTTAAGTAGCTGCGGAGGCGGTGCCCGAAACGCTTCAGTACCACCACCTGTTGATGATAGTGTTGGTAGAACAGTGAGCGAGCGCAACGCTACAAACCAACCCGAAGCTAAAAAGGGATTGGGTACAGGGCAAAAAGTGGCACTTTTGGCGGGAGCTGCGGCACTTTATTACGTCTACAACCAGCATAAGAATGCTTCAAAAGAAGGAGCGCAAGGTAAGTACTATCTTTCTAAAAACGGGCGTGTATACTACCGTGATGCTGAAAAGCGCGCTCACTGGGTAACTCCACCATCAGAAGGAATTCGAGTACCAGAATCTGAGGCACGGCAGTATAGTCAGTTCCAAGGCTATAACGGGAGTACTACAGGTCGCGATCTAACTGGCATAACTTCATCCGCAGCTCCGGCACTCTAGATTCAGTGAAGCGTGTGTAAATCTAAAGCGGGTTTCCCGGAGGATAACGCCGATCGCGCACGTCGGAAACACGAACTTAAATCAGGAGACAGATTATGGTAGATGACTTTTTGCGAAAGGCGAAAGATTTCCTTTTGGGATCGGACAGCGATCAAGCTGACAAAGATGCCGAATTGCGCGATCGCAATGTACGTCCAGCCAGCGAAGACCCCTACGGTGATCCCGCAGACCCGGCATCTTACGGGAACGTTACCCCAGCCAGTCAAGACCCCTATGGCGACCCCGGAGATATCGCGTCTTACGGCAATGTTCGCCCAGCTAGTGAAGACCCTTACGGCGACCCCGCAGACAAAGGGGAGTTTGGTGACGTGCGTCCAGCCAGCGAAGACCCCTACGGCGACCCCGCAGATCAGGATTCCCGCCGGTAACGCGAAACTAATACTTTGTCAAGGTAGTAATGAAGGGTTTGTAATAAACACTTTAGTCCTTAACTTTTAAGGACTAAAGTCGTTACTACAAATTTGCTTACCCATCAACTTAAACTTTACAAACAAACAAAATCTCTCTCCTACAAGGAGAGAGATTTTTAATTTTCCCCCTTCCCGCGTCGGCAAGGGAATTAGGGGGTTAAAGCAACGCAGTTGCGTTTTTCCGACTTCAGGTGCTTGGGTTGAAGGCTAAGTGAGGCATTTACGCCTCACTGACCAAGTAACGCTAATGGACTAGCAACCTCTACGCTACTTGGTGAAAGCCTGGTAGAGCAAGTAGCTAAAATGAAATTAGAATCTCCGTCACAAAGCGAACGGGGAGTGTCAATTAAACTCTTCGACTTGATCCACACGTAACCAAATATTAGGTGTTGGTACTTTCCCAAACTTAATCAGGGCGTAATCACCCTTGATATCGACAATTTCGCCCTTGGTTTCAAACAAATAAGAAGGAAAGCGAGTATCACTGGCTTTGGCCTCCAGACTGTTTTCCAGTTTCTCGCGGACAGCGCGAACCATATCTCCTTTTTTGACTGCCATCAATTCCTCTCTCAAATTTGTAACTTCTTTCTATCTGCATTTTAAGAGAGTTCCGAGTTAGAAGTAAAAACTCCAAACTACAAACTTCTAACTCCCCCTAGCGTTTGACACTGCGAGCAAAAATGACTAGATCGCCCAGCTAACCTAATCCGTTCAATTGCTGTGCCACAAACTCGACAGGGTTCTCCAGCGCGGTTATAAACCCAGGCAACACCACCATAGTTGCCATTAGTACCTTTAACATTTAGGAAATTACTAAAAGTCGTACCACCAGCCTCAATGCTGGTTTCTAACACTTGGATTATGGCTGTTCGTAAACGCTCAATTTGCTTTAGCTGCAAATCTATACACAAAGTTTCAGGTAAAATTCCACTCTTAAACAATGCTTCATCAGCATAAATGTTACCTAATCCCGCTACCACAGATTGATCCAGTAGCGCAGTTTTAATCGGACGGCGACGGTTTTGGAGTTTAAGAGCTAGATATTCGACAGTGAATTCGGGGGAAAATGGGTCTGCTGCCAGTTTTGCCAAACCAGTCATAATACTTTCTACAGCAACACCAGACGGAACCCACCAGATTTTACCGAAGGTACGCTGATCAACAAAGCGTAATTCCTGCTGATCCCCAAAAAATAATCTGACCCGTGTGTGCTTATGTAATGGTTCATCTCGATGCAGCCATAGTAGTTGACCAGTCATTCGCAGATGAACCCCTAGCCAGCCAGTTGATGAGGAGGATGAGGGAGAAGGGGGGGAGAGTGTAGCGAGGAGATATTTACCGCGACGATACCAAGTAGCGATCGCATTCTTTTTAATCCCATCAACAAACTCACCGACAGAAAACGGGTAGGCGATGCTGCGATCGAGCAACACATCTCCACCCGTAATTTCTTGGTTGAGGGTCAATTGATTTAGACCCCTTCGGACTGTTTCAACTTCAGGCAGTTCAGGCATTCAAATTGATTAAGCAAGCAATTTTGATGTACTTGGGGAGTCAATAAAGAAGAGATAAGGTAGTATGTTATACACATGTACGTGGTTGCCGTACTACCAGAAAGAAACCGTAAATACCCACAGGACGGCTTCTCGTCGATTAGGGTAGGCTAGGATGAAGGATGAATAAACTGAAAGTTTTCAGACTTCATACTTAAGACTTCCCTTCATCATCGCATCAAACAACCCCCTTGTAGCTTTGCTGCTTATTTTTTAGGTGCTTTAGCCTTTGGTGCTTCAACCTCTACTAATTCATCCTGGGCAAAGTTGTTGGTATTGATACCAGAGTAATTTACCTTTTCAAAGCGGACAATTACTGGGTATTTGATGCCGCTTTGATCAATAGAAGCCACAGTTCCAAGATCCTGAAACCAGTAGGACTCAGGACGGAGAATACGTACTTTAGAACCACGTTGAACCATGATTATTTTCCCTTTATAGTTATCAATCGCCAATCTAGAGGGCTAATTGATTTCACTCTACAACCTGAAGGTCGCAGCAAGAGTCTTTGTTAAGTTATTTGTCTGGATTTGGCATTGGGCATTGGGCATGGGGCATTGGGTATGGGGCATTGGGTATGGGGCATTGGGCATTAAATATTAGTTATTTTTTCTCCCTCATCTCCCTCATCTCCCCACTCCCCACTCCCAAATTTAAAACGGTATTATACCCTACTTGACAAGGCACGCGTTATAGCGTACCTTCGTTCGCAAACGATCTTTTTGTACAAGCTTATGTTTTAGTTAAGACAAACACACTTCCCTCGTTACCTCTGCCAATCCGCAGATCGTTATCTATATAAGTGATATCTAACCAGCCTTGCTGTTTATCACTGTTTATGGCAACATCAATACCGGGAAATTTTCTACCAGCTTCAATTTGTTGGATAAAAGTTACCGGAGAATTGTATTCTATTAAACGTTGTAAGCCGATAATAGAACGCTCAAATTTAACTTGGACACGCCGATCTGAAACTGGCTCAAATTTAGCAGCAACGCTAACTAATCCTTCTAAATAAGGTAAGCCATAAATCTCAGCTATGTTGTAAACACTGGTAGTTTCTACCCGGATACACTGATAGATTTGACCCAGTTTGCACAAAGGTAGACGATCTAAGTTTAAAAGAGCCTTGCTGGTGGTGTATAGTAATCGCCAATTGCCATCTAGCAAATTACTAGCTTCCACCGGACGGGGTGTAGGATTAAAGTCTTCTAAATTGGCGATCGCTGCTAAGATAGCCTGTTTCTGTGCTTGAGTCGCCAGTAGACCGCGATTTGTAAGTGCGATCGCATCTATAAGAGCCGCTTTTCCCATCATCGCCTGTCACCTCAAAAATCACTCACTTTCCATCAGCATAAACAAGATATTCATCGCCTATGTATAGAACCATAAAAATTACTAATAATCGCTTGATGTCAGCCATACGCCTATTAAATAAAAAAATTTCTATCTCAATGCGGATTTATCAACTAAAGGGTTGAAAAGATAACTAAATAAATCCATGTCAAGTGATAGACTCTAAATGTCAACTTACGTAAACCTTTTCTTGTCCTCACTCGATATGTTGAACTCTCCATTACGTGAAGAACCCCGTAACCAACGAGCCGATGTCATCCCCCTAAAGCCAGAGTCCTCTTTGTTGGACTGGTTGCAAACCAACGGTCGGATCGTCGCGCGTGACATTCACGAACCGGATTTTCAAAATGACGAAGAAGGAATAGACTCCTTAATGGGTGTAGAAGATGGAATTGGCTACGACCTTGATGATGATGACGACGATATAGGAATCGCTGAGGATTAGCCTTTTCAGGTTAGGGACTTGGTTGTATCCCTAGTTCCTGGTATTCAGTTTTATTAAGTGTGGAGTGAAGGGAAACTTCTGTGGACGCTAAATTATCTCCTGAGCAAGGATTAAATATTTCTGGAATCGCTTTAGCCTGTTTATTAGCCATAGGGCTAGGTACAACAGCATTTTATTTGGATTCGATCGCCAATAGGCTACCGTGGCAAAGTATGTCATTAACCTTGCCACTATTATTGTGTGCGCTGGGTTCAGGTGTCGTGGGCTATTGGGTAATACCCCTACTTCAAGCACTCAAAACTGGACAAATAATTCGCGAAGATGGCCCCCAAGCCCATCTAAAAAAGGCAGGCACCCCAACAATGGGCGGTATATTTTTTATACCTGTAGGTGTGATAATTGCCTGCATATTGTCTAACTTTGCTACAGATGTGCTTGCAGTTTCGGCATTGACAATCAGCTACGGATTGATTGGCTGGCTCGACGATTGGCAAATTCTGCGCCGGAAATCAAATAAAGGTATATCTCCCATAACGAAACTGGCTTTACAGGTGGGTTTTGCGGCTGTATTTTGTATATGGCTGATGTTTAATCAACCTTCTAATATTACAAATATTGCTTTGCCTTGGGTAAGTTTTACATTACCATTAGGATTCTTATTCTGGCCTTTAGCAGGTTTTGTGCTAGTTGCAGAAAGTAATGCTACTAATTTAACAGATGGTATTGATGGCTTGGCAGCAGGAACAGTAGCGATCGCACTTTTGGCATTAGGCGCCTTGATCGCACCTACAGCTCCTGGGTTGATGGTTTTCTGTGCTGCTTTAAGTGGTGGGTGCTTAGGTTTCTTAGCCCATAATCGTAACCCAGCTCGCGTTTTCATGGGAGATACCGGTTCTTTAGCACTGGGAGGAGCTTTAGCTGCTGTAGCGCTATTGACAAACACCTTAGTCGCTCTGTTCATTCTCAGTGGTATCTTCTTTGTAGAAACTCTTTCTGTGATGGTACAGGTAAGTTATTACAAAGCCACGAAAGGCCCTGATGGCAAAGGCAAACGTCTTTTCAAAATGGCACCCTTACACCATCATTTAGAACTAACTGGCTGGTCAGAATTACAGGTGGTTGGAGTATTCTATGTCATCGCTGCTATATTGGCTACTATCTGCTTGGCGTAGGCGCAGCCCGCACTTCTCTACGCAGACGCTGCGTGCGCGTAGCTTGCTTCCCGTTCGCCCCTGGCGTCCCGTAGGGAAGGGTACGACTTGGCTCAGTGGCCACCGCAGGCATCGCTCCATTCTGAATCGTTTGAAAAACTACTCGAATATAAAATGACAACTCCCACATCTTCAGGGAGTTGTTTTTTTATTAGGAATTAGGAATTAAAGCTCTAACACTTCCAATACGGTTCGCTTTCAAGTTTCTAAGGTGTTGAACCTCGTAAGTTGGCAATGGTATTGTCTTGAAATAGGTATTATTTACAACTAAACTGTACGTAAAATATCATTAGCGTAGGCGTAGCCCGCACTTCTCTACCAGACGCTGCGCGTAGCTTGCTTCCCGTTCGCCCCTGGCGTCCCGTAAGGAAGGGTACGACTTGGCTCAGTGGCCACCGCAGGCATCGCCCTTAAGAAAAACTTTACGATTTACTGATCTTGTCACTATTGTCACTATTACATATCTGCTCATATGATATAAGTCCATACAAAACTTACTGAGTATGTAGTAAATACTTAAGTGTGGAATATAGCACTATAAATGCCCCAAAGGCGATTCCACGATTGACTCATGAAGATGAAATTACAGATTTAGTATAAATTTCGATGAACCACGCAGTTATTTAGGTCTGAGGAGTTTTAAGTGGATAAAAAACAAAAGAGGCACAACAGCAAGAAGATTTATCAACTGACTGTTGTTAAGTATATTTTCTATATTTTAGGGGCAAGTCTGGTAACTTCCTTCACAGCATTAATGGCTATTTCAGTTAATCCCGCAGTTGCTGAAGATAATATTGTCATTGTTTCTCAAGAACAACAGACTCCATCCTTAGAGGATAAAATTATTTTTGAAAAACAACAGACTGCATCTTTAACTGAATCAGGCAAGACTCAAACCCCAAAAGCGATTGTTTTTCCGAAAGTAAACTCTTCAAATCTCAGTCCAGCACAGATGCTGATGATATCACCAAAGCAAGGTGATCATCAAATTCTATTACAAGCTCAAACTCCCTCTGTTGACTCCCAAACTCAATTAAATGATAGTGAATTACGTCAAAGGCTAAAAATTAAGCCTTTGTTTGGAGGTGGTAAACAAAGCTATATTCCTAGCCTCAGCTTTGGCATTCCCAGTGCTTTCGGAGCTAACTGGGGAGACTTTTTCGTGCAAGCATCAGGAGCAACTCGCAAAGAGCGCAATGGCAATGGTGGTTTGGATGGGAGTATCAGTGCGGGTTTTGGTTTGGGAGATAGCCAAAAGTCAATCGGTTTAGAAGTCGCCTTCAACGAAGGTAGTATCAAAAACTTTGGTGATAATGGAACCTTCGATCTTAAAGCTCACCGTGTTCTCTCTACTAGTACTACCAATCAAATTGCGGCTGCTGTTGGCTGGAATACCTTTGCCCAGTATGGGAATGAAGGAGTGGCTGATTCTAGTGTCTATGGTGAAGTTACAAGTGTCTCCCTGTTGCAACCTAACAGTCCTCAAAATCAGATGCCATTGGCACTTACCGTAGGAGTGGGAGGCGGCAACTTCCGTGACGGAAATGACGACGTTGGGGTATTTGGAGGCGTGGGTTTGCAAGTTCATCCTCAAGTAGGTATCGGTGCATCTTGGAGTGGAGTAGCTTTAAACGCTGGGCTTTCTTTCGTTCCTGTCCAAACTATTCCTCTGACGATTCAGCTTGAAGGTTTAGACCTGACGGATCGGACTGCTGGTGGTAGTGCCGTACTTTTGAGTGTCAGCTATGGTTTCAATTTCTTGCCCAAGTAAATCCCTTTATTTTCAGAGAATCACTATGATCAAAATCAAGTCTCTAATCCTTGCTCTAAGTCTAAGTCCTCTGCTTTTGAGTACTTGGCAATTGCCAAGCCAAGCTCGCCCTCTCCCGATCGGGCAGAGGGACAGTCTGGGAATCAGTGGTCATACAAGTGGTAATAACTCTGATGCCGCAAGTGGTACTATTTTTTCAGTGCCTGTCACTCTTCAAAATGGTGGCACAACAAAATTTGGCAACATTACAGTGACTAATAGTGGTGGAATATTTAAAATTACTGTACCGCCAAATATTCAAAATATTCTGAATACATCTGCACAAAGGGCTGTTGTCACCTTACAAACTGGCGGTTTGACACAACAACAAATTGCAGCTTTGGTTGGGGCGGCGGCTCCTGTTATTGTGAATAGAACTGAAGCGCCAGTTCCTGGTCGGATTTTTGTAATTGTGAATATTATTCAACCGCTAGTTCCTGGTGGCGGATCGTTGTTAACAGGTAGTGGTAACAGTAAAAGTTTTGCCACTCTAGCGGCTGCCATTAAATATGTAAAGACTGCAATTACTACACTACCTGTCAAAGGCTCTATTTATGTTCTAATTGGTGGTAACACAACAGTTATACCTCCTATTCAAGCCCCAACCCTTAATAGTTCACCAATAGAAACTGTAAAAAAGGTTGTTACAGTCAATAAACCTAATGGGGAAACATTTAATTTTGAAATAGTTGGCCCACGGGATAAGGTTAAGAATGCAGCCATTGTTCTAGCATTTGTGTTGGCAGCCGGAGTTGATCCTAGTGCTGCGAATACTGCGATAAGCCTGGGGTTAACAGGGGCTGATCCTCTATCCATAACCGATTTAATCTTGAGCCTCAACGGTCTGGTAACAAACCAGAATGCTGTCGGTCTGGTAACAAACCAGAACGCTGTCGGTCTGGTAACAAATCAGAACGCTGTCGGTCTGGTAACAAATCAGAACGCTGTCGGTCTGGTAACAAACCAGAACGCTGTCGATCTGACTAAACTCAATCAGGCAATTAATGCCTACAATGCCATTGTAGATAAAGCTGATAGAAATTCTTTAAAAGCTTTGAATAATACTCCTGAATTTACGAATATTGGAGGGTTATTGCGAAATACTAGAGCGCCTCTAGATTAAAGGCTCCAAATCTTTTGGTGAACTACAAGCAAGACTTTAGCCAAAAAAGAGTATGAAGAGATACGGCTAATGTAGTAGTGTTATTGTCTTCCACTCCCCTTCTAAACTGTGTTCCTTATATAGATTGAGTTTTAAGCATTTAGAACTTATCTATAAAACCCTGATTATGAGGGTAGCGGTAGAACCGGAATTAATTATAGGTATTTATATACTCCATAACCCGATTCTTCCCTTTTCGCTTTGCCTCAAGCATCGCTTGATCTGCCCGATTCAGAAAATCCTTAACTGTAATTCCTGGTTCTGATACAGCTATTCCAAAAGAAGCCGTGATGCCTTCGAGGATATGATCGCCGTCCTTCAACTGCATTTGTTCAACATCTACTCTTAGTTGTTCTACTCGCTTCCTGAGCGTTTCCAGCGTCATATTAGGCATCACAATTACAAATTCTTCACCACCCCATCTGCAAGCAATGTCAAAGGAGCGAATAGATTTTAAGAGCAGTTTTGCTAATCCCTGAAGAACAATGTTGGCAGTCAAATGCCCATAGCGCGAGTTGTAAGATTTAAAGTTATCGATATCAAGGAAAATAACACTTAGAGGTTGTGCCGACCGTTCAGCTTCCGCCAACCTCTGTTCCGTTATAGTTTGCAGATAGTTTTGATTGAATAGTTGGGTCATTGCATCCCGCAAGTTATCATGGGTTAGACGTTCTTTTATCGATATATTATTCAGTGCAAAGGCTAAGGATCTAGCAATAATCTCAGTAGTTTGTTGCTCTTCTGGACTAATTTCTTCAAGGGCATAGATGTGTAAAACCCCAACTACTTCGCCTTGTCCAAACAAGGGAACACATAAATGTGCGCCGCTAACAGGCTGTACTAAGTGGCTGCACATCAGTCCTGAGTTGCGAGGCGATAAAAGGTTGAATTTCCCTCTCCGCAATGCCCAACACTGAGATTGTGAAAATATTTCTTTACTGCTTCTTTCACGTCCCCAAATACTATTGATCTGAACATAATTCTTGGAATTAGCAATTATACAGATACAACCACTCATATTAGGAAACAGCTTGGAACAGGTTAAAGCGACCACTTGATACACCTCATCTTCAGACTCGCAGGAATAAAGCATATCCGCCATATCTGAGAGAGATATAAGTTCCTGTTTTTTTGCCTCTAATTTCAGTGTTTTTTCTTCTAGCTGCCGATTTATGTCAGTGAGCGATCGCTGTGTTTCTATGGATTCTGTAATATCAATACTGATCCCACCGATGCGGTTAGCGCCCGTTACGTAATCGCAAAACGGAAACTTAAACGATAGCCAGTAGGACGTCTGATCATTACCAGGTTTTTTTACCTGTTCAATCACCTTCAAGGGGCGTAGAGTCCTCAAAACGATTTTATCGTTTTCTATTACCTGCCGCGCCTCTTCTGGATCTGGGAAGAATTCATTATCCGTTTTCCCCAACCATTGTTGTGAATCTATCGAAAATATAGACTGTAGCTCCTGGTTGTAGTAGAGCATTCTAGATTGCTCATCTTTAATATAGGCCCCAAACGGGCCATTATCTAGGAATAGCCCTTGCATCTGCTGGCTGCGTTTAAGTTCGCAGGTATCTTCTTGATATTTGCCGATCGCCTCTACAATTTGATAAGCGGTTGGCATCAGGTAGAGCAGGGCAGACAAGGAAATAAACGCCATTAAGTCGAGCAGACCTAAGTGCAGCAGCGAGACTGCCATATGTGGCTCAAAGACCGCCAGAAGATGATGAAATCCGCACAATAGTATGAATCCACCTGATAAGAAAAAGGCTAGCCAAAACTTAGAAGGGATAGTTGCCTTAGTTTTGGCAAAGAAAACCCCTATTATAGTAGGGATGCCAAAGTATGAAAATGCAGTGATGCCGTGAGCAATTATCCAATTCCACTGAATAGGCTCCATTGCTGACCTGATATTAACATTTTATCCCTTATACTATAATTCTTGGTAGATTGAAGATGTATGCATAGAAGGGATGATTTTAGAGCGTGATGTGTTAGTTTTACAAAAATTATCATGGTAACTTTCTGAAAGGCTGCTCATTTCACCCCCTTACAAACCTGATTTACCAAGTGAGTGAGTTCCGGCACAATCAGTTTTTCCATCGCCAGTCGCACAGCATTAGTGGAACCAGGAAGCGAGAAGATTAATTTATTTTGATAAACACCAGCAACAGCGCGAGAAGCGATCGCCCGCGAACCAATTTCTTGATAACTTAAAAAACGAAATAACTCACCAAATCCCGGTAACGTTTTCTCTAATAACTTCTCAATAGCATCGTAGGTAGTATCTCTTGGTGCAATACCTGTGCCGCCATTGAAAATTACAGCATCCAAATTTGAGCTTTTACCCAGATTTTCTATCTGTCCTTGTATTTGTATTGGTTCATCTTTAATAATTGTGTAGGCTCCTACAGCATAGTTAGCACCAAGGAGTAATTGCTGAATTAGCTGGCCACTTTTGTCTGTTTCAAAAGTGCGTGTATCGCTGACAGTAACCACAGCACAAGTTACCATAATTACAGGGGAGTCTGGGTGAGGTTGTTGTGTCATCGGTTAAGCTTTCAACTTGTGATCACGAGTAATTTTGCATGGGAAATAGCACATTGGACATGAAAATAATTACTTATGCCCAATGCCCAATGCCCAATGCCCAATGCCCTATTTTTCAGCTTTGCTCAGTCCCAGATCGTTTTCTTCAGCATATCGCTCCATGAAGCGCATAAAGCGATCCCATTCTTGGGCTGATTTCATCACGTAAAGTGCTTCTAATTCTTCCGGTTTTCCGTTGACAAATTTAGCCTTAACTTCACGGGTAATTATTTCCCCTTCTTCGTCAATTAAATACATCCCGGTAATATCTTCGGTGCTGCCTTGATCTAAAATCTTGGGATTCGTAAAAATAAACGTTGCTGTACCACTCTCGCCAGTGCGCGATCGCGTCAAGCGCACTTCTGGAGTTACTTCTTCGTCAAGACCTTTAAAAAACTGGATTTTCGCCATGATGAATGAATTTAAACTTTTGTGATGGTTAATTTAATATTCTCTCACCAATTAGAACACCACGGTCTAAAGGCTACTGTTATTCATCTTTCTAGTGTATATACTTAAATTGTTTCTTTTTCAAGTAACAAAGTTACGGGGCCATCGTTTTCAATTGTAACTTGCATCATTGCACCAAATTGACCTGTTTCCACCTGCAAACCGCTAGCTCTTAACTTGGTAACAAAACGATTATACAAATCTTCTGCCGATTTGGGAGCGGCTGAACGGTCAAAAGAAGGACGGCGACCTTTGCGACAGTCACCATAAAGGGTAAATTGACTGACTACTAACAAATCACCGCTAATTTCTTGTACAGATTTTTGCCAACGGTCATCTCCTTGCTCGTCAGGAAACAGCCGCAATTCTAAGCACTTACGTACCATCCAGTCGATTTCAGCATCAGTATCGGTATTGGCTATACCTACGAGTAAATTTAGCCCCCGCCCAATTTTGCCGACAATTTCATGATTAACTGTAACTTGAGATGATTTAACTCGCTGGATGATAACGCGCATTTTAATCTAAACGTTGATGAACGTATCAATTTTAGAGCAATGTCTACGACGGGCTGTGACGCTACGTTACAACAAGTTGTTCAGGAAATTTCAGAAATTACTGATCAACGTATCCAGAATAATATTGCAGCCTCAGCGTTCATTCTGGCTGCACTAGTAGTTAGAGAAAGAGATAATTCAACAATTGCTGCGGAGGGAACTTATGCAAGAGTCAGTAACTTATCAAGCTATCCTTGCTGAAGGTTTAGCCGAAGGTCGTGCCCAAGAAGTGCGGCGTGTAGCGATGAATTTGCTCAAAGAGGGAATCTCGGTGGAAATAGTGGCGAAAGTGACGGGGTTAACCGTGGAGCAGGTAGAGCAGTTGGCAAGCGAAGAAGCTAGTAATGTTGGGGAGTGAGGAACCGATGTCTACGATAGTCCTACGTTATTCTCGCATTTTCATTACTCAAAATCGATGGCGGAGCTATTGGGAATGCATTCCCAGGTGGAACCTGGGAACGAGTACGAATGTTAAACTCTTAATTCCTCACTCCTAACTTTTATTTCCCAAACCCTTTACCGCGAGAGGTTGAAGGTAGACAAATGCAGTTTTGGAGTTGAGTAATTAAAGCCTCACGATCCAAATTTTGACCAATCAGCACTAATTGGTTTTTCAATTGACCTTGCCATTCATCATCATCCAAGGTGAAGCGTTTACCGCAAAGGTGGAAAATATGACGCTTCGGACTTTCATCAAACCACATAATCCCCTTCGCTCGGAAGATATTTGAGGGTAGCTGGTTATCTAAGAAATACTGAAACTTCTTAATAGAAAAAGGCTTGTCACTTTGGAAAGATATGGAAGTGAAACCATCATTTTCTAAATGGTCAGAATGATGGTGATGATCGTGATGGTCATGGTCATGATCGTGATGGTCATGACCGCATGTTGAGTGATCATGGTCATCATGATCGTGGTCGTGATCGTCGTGGTCATCTACCACTGTGTCAAAATATTTATCAGATTCAAACAGACCAACACTGAGAATTAAAGGAAGTGGCACTTGCGATCGCGTGGTGCGAATAATTCTTGCTCCTTCCTTAACTTCGTTAATTTTTCTTTCTAACTCCTTCAAAGTGGCTTCATCAACCAAATCAGTCTTGTTCAGCACAATGACATCACCATAGGCAATCTGGCTGTATGCGGCCTCAGAGTTGAATAAATCTAGGCTATAATTCGCCGCATCTACCACGGTAATAATCGAATCCAGACGAGTTAAATCACGCAACTCTGTGCCCAGAAATGTTAAAGCTACTGGTAGCGGATCTGCCAATCCAGTTGTTTCCACGACTAGATAATCTAGATTTTCTTGGCGTTCTAAAACTTTGTAAACTGCATCTACCAAATCATTATTAATGGTGCAGCAGATACAACCATTATTTAGTTCCACCATGTTCTCACCAGTGGAAACAATTAGCTCGTTGTCGATGCCAATTTCGCCAAATTCATTCACGAGAACAGCGGTTTTCAAACCCTGTTGGTTGTTGAGGATATGATTAAGTAAAGTCGTCTTGCCACTACCGAGGAAACCCGTAATAATTGTTACTGGCATTCCTTGTTTGGGCGTATCCATTGCGGAAGATTCGGGTGTAACTGCTGATTGCATAGCGCTGTTATCAAATGTCAAAAAATAGTAATGTAGCGCAGATAGTCCAGAAAACATTAGCATAGGGATGCTGGACTGTCATCCCAGCTGCCTTACCCTATTATTACGTATCTCTGTATTTCAGCATTACTCTGTTATGACCCTAACCGTTTACAATACCCTCACCCGTCGTCAAGAACCGTTTGAAACAGTCGAACCAGGCAAGGTTAAGATGTATTACTGCGGCGTGACGGTGTACGACTACTGCCATCTGGGTCATGCTAGAGCTTGCATCGTTTGGGACGTAGTGCGCCGATACCTCCAGTTTATCGGCTATCAAGTGCGATATATCCAAAATTTTACTGATATTGATGACAAGATTCTGAATCGAGCTTGTGTTGAACATTCATCAATGGAAGTTGTAGCCGATCGCTTTATCAAAGCATATTTTGAGGATATGGCGCGATTGGGAATCAAAGAAGCTGATGAGTATCCCCGTGCTACCCACACGATGAATGGCATTCAACGATTAATTCATGAGTTGGAAAACAAGGGTTTTGCTTACCCCTCTGACGGCGATGTGTATTATGCAGTACGACAGTTTTCTGAGTATGGCAAGCTTTCGGGACGCAAGTTAGAAGATATGCAAGCGGGTAAAAGCGATGCCTACGGCGGGCTACGCCTACGCGTGAACGTAGAAGATCCAGACTACCAGAAAAAGAAAGATCCCTTTGATTTTGCTTTGTGGAAGGCAGCAAAACCGGGAGAACCAGCTTGGAAATCACCTTGGGGCGCAGGTCGTCCGGGGTGGCATATAGAATGCTCGGCAATGGTACGCGATCGCTTGGGTGATACCATAGATATTCATACTGGTGGTAGTGACTTAATTTTTCCCCACCATGAAAACGAAATTGCCCAATCAGAGGTTGTGACAGGAAAACCCTTAGCGCGTTACTGGTTACATAACGGCATGGTGAAGGTAGATGGTGAAAAAATGTCCAAATCTTTGGGCAACTTTATCACTATTCGAGAATTGCTGGATCGAGGAGTTGACCCGATGGCAGTACGGTTGTTCGTGCTGACCGCTCAATATCGCACACCCATAGATTTTACCGACGAAGCGATCGCCGCAGCAACCAACGGTTGGCACACCATTAAAGAAGGTTTACTCTTCGGCTACCAATACGGCAAAAAACTAGGCTGGGAAGTGGGAACTAGCTCACTACTCCCTGAAACTGTTGAACGTTTCCAAGAAACTGTGAATAATGATTTTAATTTTCCTGGTGGGTTAACGGTACTGTTTGAATTAGCCAAAGAACTGCGTCGTGAGGGAAATATTCTTGTGCATGAAGGGAAAACCGAAACATCACCAGATGAGTTACAACGTCAATGGCAAACTCTGATCACATTAGCTGGAATTTTGGGTTTAGAAGCCGAGATAGAAACAGAAACTCACACCAGTAGTGGTTTAAGCGATGCGGAAATTGAGGCGCGAATTCAGCAAAGGCAAGAAGCACGTATTGCCAAGAATTTTGCTGAAAGCGATCGTATTCGTGACGAACTTCAAGCAGAAGGTATTACGCTAATTGATAGTCGTGATGGCACACGCTGGCATCGGAATTAGAGGGGAGTGGGGAGTTAGGAGTTAGGAGTTAGGAGTTATAAAAATTCTTTCCCCAATGCCCAATGCCCAATGCCCAATGCCCAATGCCCAATGCCCAATGCCCAATGCCCCATGCCCCATGCCCCATGCCCAATGCCCAATGCCCAATGCCCAATGCCCAATTCCCAATTCCCAATTCCTTAAATTATGTGGTCTGAACTTAAAAAAGCGATCGCTAGTTTCGATATTCCTGCTGATTGGATTGGTATCAGAGCCGTAAAAGAGACTTCAACTATCCGGTCAGTCCGTGACGCCTTACCCCAGTTAAATAGCAAATCCTTCACTGTAGGAGCCATGCTGGAAGTTTTGGTTAATGGCTGTCTGGGTTATGCAGCTACTAACTCTCTGGAATTACCGTCTCTACAAGCTGCTGCTCAAACAGCCTATAAACAGGCGCTAGCAGCCAGTGAATGGTGGATACATCCTTTCAGTGAAAGTCAGCGCCCTAAAGTCGTTGGTGAATATCACTCTCCATTTCTTGAGCCATTGGATGCTCTGAGTCCGGGAGAAATCAACGATTTACTGGTTCGTATTTGCCAAACGCTGAAAGTTGACGACAAGATTGTGCAAACCATAGCCAGTGCTAGCACAACCGAGAGAGAATCTTGGTTTGTCAGTAGCAACGGTTCAGAAGTCTATCAAAAAATACTATCTATAGGCACTAATTACGGAGCCACTGCCCAAGATGGGGTGATTGTACAGCAGCGCAGTCACAATGGTTCCCAGGCAAACTGTTACCAAGGCGGACTAGAGCTTTTAAAACAAGAAGATTTATGGCATCGGGTGCGGCAAATTGGCAAACAAGCACTAGAACTCTTGACAGCTGAGGAATGCCCAACCAGCCGTACCAATTTAGTTTTAGCCCCAGATCAAATGATGCTGCAAATCCATGAAAGTGTCGGGCATCCTCTAGAAATTGACCGAATTTTGGGAGATGAGCGTAACTATGCTGGGGGCAGCTTTGTTAATAAAAGTGATTTTGGCAACCTAGTATATGGTTCGCCACTGATGAATATTACTTTTGATCCCACCGTGCCTGGTGAATTTGCCAGCTATGGTTTTGATGATACGGGTGCTGTAGCAACGCGGGAGTATTTGGTTAAAGAAGGTGTACTCCAACGGGGTTTAGGCAGTCTGGAGAGTCAAGTAAGAGCAGGTGTAGCAGGAGTTGCCTGTGCCCGTGCCTCCTCATGGAATCGACCAGCGATCGATCGCATGGCAAACTTGAATTTAGAGCCTTTAAACGCTACCTTTGAAGACATTATTGCTGGGATAGAACACGGCGTTTATATGGAATCTAACCGCTCTTGGTCAATTGACGATCGCCGCTACAAATTTCAATTTGGTTGCGAGTACGCTAAATTAATTGAAAACGGTAAATTTACTAAAACCCTCCGCAATCCGAACTATCGCGCTACAACACCAGAGTTTTGGCACAGCTTAATCCAAGTAGGAAATGCTGACAACTGGCAAATGTATGGTACTCCTTATTGTGGTAAAGGAGAACCAAATCAGGCCATTTGGGTAGGACATGGTTCACCTGTTTGTGTATTTGCTAATGTCGAAGTTTTTGGCGGAGGAACTTGAAAAAGTTATGAGTGATGAGCTATGAGTTAGGACTTGGTAGTTATAAGTTAGGAGCAAAGACGCTTTGCTCCTAACTTCCTCCCTCTTTTGATTTTCCTATTAATATTTAATATCTATGAAACTTGAGGAATTATCTGCGTTAGAAGTCAGCTTTTATCGACTGATTGAAACTCTAATTATCAAAAAAGCAGAGAATGAACAATTTACCGTAAGACTAAGCAGTGAAAGAAGTCAATTTACTCGTTTCAATCATGCGAAAGTACGACAAACTGGTTGTGTTGCTGATGGTTGGATCGAACTAACTTTGATGGCAGATAAACGCAGCAGTGTTCGACAGTTTCCCTTTACTGGAAATTGGGACGTAGATTGGCAGTTAGCATATGCTGCTTTGCAGGAACTACGTGACGAACTTATTCTACTACCCATTGATTCATATTTAGTTTTACCATCAGGAAATAATACCAGTCGAGAAATACATTATGGGAATTTATTGGCGGCGGAAGCAGTAGTACCAACTGTGCTAGAACTAGTTGCTGAATTAGATTTTACAGGCATATATGCAGGGGGAGTGGTAATTAAAGCTTATGGTGACTCTAACGGACAGAAACACTGGTTTGCTACTGATTCTTTTACCTTAGATTATTCTCTATTCACCACCTCTGAACAAGCAGTTAAGGGCACATTTGCCGGAAGTGATTGGGATAAATCTACTTATGTAGCCAAAATTAGCGAAGCCAAAAAGCAACTAGAATTACTTTCTCGCCCAGCTAAAGAATTGCCACGGGGACAATACAAAACTTATTTTGCACCTGCTGCTGTTGCAGATTTATTAATTATGCTTTCTTGGGGGTCTCTAAGCGAAGCTGATATCCAACAAGGAAACAGCGCTTTAGCTGCTCTATGGCGCCAAGAAAAACAACTTTCGACTGCATTTAGTTTGAAAGAAAACTTTCAACGGGGATTAGTACCGCGATTTAATGAATTGGGAGAAATAGCAGCACTGGAGTTACCTATAATAGAAAAAGGAGATTTGATAAATACTTTGGTAAATTCTCGGACTGCTAAAGAATATGAAAAAAATGCCAACGGCGCTAATAGTTCAGAGACTTTACGAGCGCCAGAAGTGAGTCCGGGAAATTTAGTATTTGAGCAGATTCTTCCGACTTTAGATACAGGACTATATGTATCTAATTTGCATTACTTGAATTGGAGCGATCGCCAAACTGGTAGAATCACAGGCATGACCCGTTATGCTTGTTTTTGGGTAGAAAATGGAGAAATCATTGCCCCCATTGAAAACTTGCGTTTTGATGAAAGTCTTTATCGCTTTTGGGGAGAAAACTTAGTAGATTTGACCACTTTTCAAGAATTCATTCCCGAAGTAGGTACATACGAAAGTCGTCAACTGGGAGGTAGTTTAGTTCCCGGTATGCTGGTGGAAGATTTTACATATACTTTGTAATCATCTGCTGACAGCCTATCAAAAACCAACAGATAGAAATAGGCTCTATTGCTCCCTTTATCGTTCCTAATATTAAATACATGCTTTTTTAAAGCTGTTATCCTTATATATAAAGGGTTTTACAGTTTTCCAGCTTGGTATTTAATAATAGCGTAAGTCACTTGAGCATAAGGCGGGGGATAGAACCTAAAAATCTACCCTAACGGGGAGGTGACATTGGAGCAATGATAAACAAATTATTACTTATGAGAAGTGTCATCCTATTAAGCTAGAGAAACGTAGACATCGCTATTTCCAAAACCAACAATATCATTGCGACCATCGCCGTTGATATCACCAAGCTGACGTGGATATTGGTTAAAGCTAGTCCATCCACCATCAACGACAGTAAAACCATAGTCCAGAGCTACAAAAGCCTGACCGAAGGTGCTCATTATAATGCTCCTCTAATGAATAATTTTGCACGTAGTAAAACCACGTACCTATTTAGTATTCAGTTTGAATTTTGGGAACTACACAAATCATTTACAAACCTTTACATTACTCTCCCGGTATGCTGTTGGAGCATTTTATATATAATAATGTTCATGTAAATATCCTCTATAAATGCAAAATTTTGCATCTCTATAAGGAACACCAACCTTGTGTTTTTATAACTTGTTGAATTTCAGTTTCCAGTAATTGAAAAGCAGACAAAGCTCTTAGTGGTGAAAAATCATCAATTAGTTCAGCTAATGGGTGTACACGTTGGTTAACCGAGAATTGCTTTAGCCGCCGACCTGTCAACTCACTAGCTTCGTACAGAAGTCCATAGAGAATATCTTTTGGATCAGGTAGTTGTTCAAGTTTACAGATATCTGGCAGTTGTAATGGCTGACGCCCACGAGGATTCCCTGCCGCCTTCCGTAGCGCTGCTTCGTCAAATAAGAGCCACGCCTCCTGCATAGGCACCGGAATCACACAAATATGAGGTGGCACTACTACTGATTTTTTAACTACTTCTTCTAGCGCTTCTAAAATTTCTGTTATACGTTTTTCGCGTGGTTCTCTTTCTGCATCTCGATGGATAAACAAGAGATCACAAGGATAGAGTTCTAAGCTGTTGATAATACGGGGTAATAACTTTTTCGGTGGTTTGGGTAAGCGTCGCAAATCTGCCCAATTAGACTGGATAGCACACTCAACCTGATGCGCCCGTAATAACCAAGTGAGGATAGGCATCAGTGCTTTATCTGAGCTGCCGTCTGACAGCAAAGTGTAGCAAAGTTCTTTCATGCCTATTCACTAGGAAAACCGGGAATTAGTAGTTGAAGATCAGCTCTATCCACAACTCGATGTTTCTTCGGTTGTGTTGGTTTTGATTGCTGAAGATTTCCTACTTTTCCATTGCTATCAGGCTATAATTCACCAAGTACTACCGGATTCAAGTAAGCAAGTAATTTGTTTTTAGGTACATCATTCATGCCTTCTGGGTCTTTTTGTCGCCAAGTTTCAGGTAGACAAGCAAACGACACTCGCTTAAATCGCTTCCCTGAATCTACTGTTTCCTTTAATTCAGCAACCAATAGGCTGTCGTCAGGTACTTGCATAACTACTGAAGGTGAGTGAGTATTTATGATTACTTGACGAAGGGGGTTATCTATCCCAATAGGTTCATTAACATCAGTAGCAATGTCTTGAAGTAGTTGGAGTATTTTGGGAATACGCTCTGGATGAATACCGTTTTCCGGTTCTTCTAAACACAAAAGACCTTGTGCTTGAGGGTCTAATTCTAGAACTGCTAATGCCAAAAAGCGCAGGGTTCCATCTGATAGCGCCCTTGCTGGATGTGATGTGCTGTCTTTGCCAGTAACTATTAGCGTCAGAATTTCGCGTCGTTCATCCCGGTCAATTCCTACTTCATCCACATCGTCAATAAGTTCTGCCAGCCGATTCGCAACTTGGCTATAAACTTGTGCTTCCGCCTCATCATCTGACAGTCCATTTGTTGGATGATTTTTGTTGAACCGTGCCAAGTGATAGAGTGTTGCAGCTAAGTGAGAACCATCCATGTCTAATTTTGTAGGCGATGTAAATTCGTCTGGTTGCCGTAGTGCTGAAGGCTCTAACTGAAGTAGCCGCCAGGATTGCATTTCCCGTCGTGCCAGCAATACTGTTGGACTTTCCGCCGCATTAGCCACAGAAAGCACGGTTCGGGGAAGATTGGCAGCTAATCGAGACAGAGGTTTCCCTTTAATACCATCTTGATGTAGCTTAATAACTCTCCTATCTTTATCACCTTCAGTTGAAATAAATGGTGAAGTTCTTTTTCCCTTAACTGCGGATTTACGCCACTCAACACTGTGAGGAAACAATAAGTTTTTTCTGGCATCACCAAGGTTGATGTGAACTAACTCTTCTTTGATGATTTCCAGCGATCCTAAAGACCGTAAACTATGATCTGAACGGTAGGCTAAAGTGAGAGAGTAACGAAGAAAGGTAATACTAGCTTTTGCCTGTTGTCCTAAATCATCTACGCCTTCCTCCGGTACTATCATTTCTGCCTCAAATAATATTTTACCTGCATATTCATCACCAACTCGGTGAAATAAACTACGCACATCTGTTGTTCGTGCTTCTTCATCTCGCACAGATAACGCAGCATCAATTAGGGTTCGATCAGCGATCGCACTTAAAAATCTAATAGCATCAAATAAGTTAGATTTCCCCACCCCATTAGCCCCGGCTACACAGGTAAATGGCCCGAAGCGGACATCAACATTGACGAGGTTCTTAAAACCAGAAACTTTCAACCTAGTTAGCATAATATTCCTCTGTTGGCAGAAAACATTATAAATTTGCCAAGCAGATGTGGCTCACAAACAGAATAGACCTCCTTGTTCTAGTTTGACTGTACAACCTGAGAAATTTTGAGTCTCGTTAGATAAAACCTGGTTATATCCTGATACTCGCAACACAGCTCAATCAGCTGTCACGCCTCTAGCAAAGCATGTTTTGTATGAACGGGATATGTACATTGCATCTCTATGAGAAAAATGTATCAAACCATCTTTATATAACCCCGTCAGCCCAAACTGGTAAATGCTAGGACTACAGTTTATTTTTTCTTGGCAGGAGGTGAATTGCGCTGAGTGAGGTTATCAATTTGCAATTGTTGCCGTCCGTTGGTGATAATTCGCAACATATCTTTGAGATCCTGCTCAATATTTCCCAAAACGCCATCGGCATATGCATCAGCACCATCTTCAATTTCTTGAGCCTGTGCGATCGCAGTTTGTCGCATTTGCTCTAACTCTTGCTGACAAGCATACCGCTTGCGGTCAATCTCCGCGAGAGTTTCTTGCATTATCGCCTCACACTCTTGTTGCGCTTGTCGCCGCAGTTGTTCAGCTTGTTGTTCTGCCTGTTGAATAATATCGCTTTCAGCTAAAATTTGCGCTCTTTTGGCTTGCGCGGCCTCAACAACCTGCTGTCCATACTCTTCTGCTTCCAGCAGAATTTCATCCTTTTGTTCCAGAATCACTGCTGCTTCTTGAAAAAGTGATGGTAAGGCCAGCCGGATGTAATCAAGCTGATCGAGTAACTTTTCTTCATCTATGAGTGTGCGTCCCGTCAGTGGAATTCTAAGACTAGAGAGAACCATTTCCTCTAGGCGGTTGAGTTCCTGCTGAATATCTATACTTCCCTCTCGACCGAGATATTCTTGAGGGGGGGGATTGCTTCCGTTGAGATTGGGTTCAACATTGGAGAGTTGTGATTGTAGCATTGGTATATATCTAGAGCAATGTGTGGAGGAACAAGATGATCGATAGAACCACCAAACCTTGCAATCTCTTTTACCACACTACTACTTAAAAAACTATACTCATTTGAGGTGGCGAGAAAAACTGTTTCAATTTGGGTAGAAAGAGTTTTATTAGTGTGAGCCATTTGCAGTTCCACTTCAAAATCTGACACAGCCCGTAAACCCCGCAGCAAAACTTGTGCTTGTCGCATTTGGGCATAGTTGACGGTAAGACCATCAAAGCTATCTACTTCTACATTAGGTAGATGTTGTGTAGAATGACGGATCTGATCTAGCCGTTGCTGCACACTAAAAAGTGGCATTTTGTTGGGGTTCCGCAGTACAGCGACAATCACCTGCTCAAACAGCCGACTACCGCGCTGGATGAGATCAAGGTGTCCCAATGTGATGGGGTCGAAGCTACCAGGATAAATAGCAATCACAATTTTAGATATATCAAAGTTGTTTAGGTGATTATATCGAAACCGTTTTGGGTAACTTACTCAAATTTACCATCTTGCGCTCTGGGTAAGAATGTTAAAGCTAGTTTGATATAAATAGACCAGACTGTAGGGAACATTGCTTATCGGTGTTAACTTAACGTTAAATTGGCAATTAGAAACCGCACGCCAGTTGTTTCTCCCCTTGGGAGACACAGCAAGTGACAAGTCAGGCATTGCCGACGCCAGTTGCTGGCGTGGGTATTCCATTGCCTTGGCTCTAAAGCATTGCTGTGCCCTGACAACAGATGTGGTTCAAATAAATGAAAAATGCTGTAAACTCAATTGTTCTGGTGACACAAGTTATGCTCAACTAGGCGTTAGGAACTTCCTAAAGATGGATGCTGGATTTTTACCTGCGTCTTCACAATTACATTGTGGTAGATTCAAACGTAACTCCCCAGTATTTGAGACATAAGAAACTCCGTACTTAGCAAAGTGCGCGGGTAGTTAACGAACTTTTTTAGGTAATTTTTCATGGCACTGGATTTTTCCACCTTGCCTTTGGCGTTTCAATTTACTTCTGCAGGACCGATTCTGTTGAAAATAGGGCCATTAACTATCCGTTGGTATGGCTTATTGATTGCCACAGCAGTATTAATTGGCGTCATGCTTTCCCAGCATTTGGCAAAACGCCGTAATGTTAATCCTGAGTTGCTAGGTGATTTGTTTTTTTGGTTGTTGATTGGGGCAATTCCTAGCGCACGGCTATATTACGTTTTCTTTGAGTGGTCAAAATATGCCCAAACTCCAGGAAAAATCTTTGCTATCTGGGAAGGAGGTATTGCTATTCATGGAGCAATTCTTGGTGGCGTTTTGGCTGCGTTAATCTTTGCCAAAATCAAGCAGGTTTCTTTCTGGCAACTCGCAGATTTAGTAGCGCCTTCGCTGATTTTAGGGCAAGCGATCGGACGTTGGGGCAATTTCTTTAATTCTGAGGCTTTTGGCGATCCTACTGATTTACCTTGGAAGCTCTATATTCCACCAGACCATCGTCCTCTAGAATATGCTAGTTTCGATTACTTTCATCCCACCTTTCTCTACGAATCTCTATGGGATTTAATGGTGTTTACGCTACTAATAACTTTGTTTTTCCGCTCTTTATCCGGTAAACCACGCCTGAAGGTAGGCACGCTGTTTCTAGTTTACTGGCCAGCCTACAGCTTAGGACGCTTATGGATTGAAGGCTTTCGCACTGATAGCTTAATGCTGGGGCCATTACGGATGGCACAAGTAGTCAGTAGTCTAGGAATTTTATTGGGATTAGTTGGGTTAGCTTGGCTTTACTTACTCAAACGCCCTTTACCCGATGTAGTTCCTACTCCTAAAGTAAATGCGGAGAGTGGGAGATGAGGGGAGTAAGAATTTTAGATTTTAGATTTTAGATTTTAGATTGAAATTTAATCCAAAATCTAAAATCCAAAATCCAAAATTGAAGTGCCCAATGCCCAATGCCCAAAAAATAAAAAATAAAAAATGCCCCAGAGTATTCTCTAGGGCTTAACCAGGGTGCATCTACCATTACTCTCTACTAACAGAAGAGGGAGAATCCGGAAAGATACTGAGAAAATGCCAAAAAAATTTTTGAGGGATTGTCGTGTGTTCTTTTAAAAGTGAATATACAGAAAGCCTAAGCTATAAAAAAACATTATATGCTGTAGAACCATCTGTCTATATTGTGGGGGCGGGGCCTGGAGATCCTGATTTATTAACGGTGAAGGCGCAGAAACTACTGGCTGCTGCTGATGTGATTTTATTTGCTGATTCTTTAGTACCCGAACAGATTTTAGAACTTTGCCGAGAAGATGCAGAGATAATTAGAACTGCGAATCAGACATTAGAAGAGATTTTGCCGGTTATGATCGATAGGGTGCGATCGCAGCATAAATCTCTAGTCCGTCTCCATTCTGGCGACCCCAGCCTCTACAGCGCCATCCACGAGCAAATGCACCTCCTAAGAGAGGCAAATATCCCTTTTGAAGTTATACCAGGTATCAGCGCCTTTCAAGCTGCTGCTGCCAAACTCAAAATAGAACTGACTGTCCCTGGTTTAGTCCAAACCATCATTTTGACACGCATCAGTGGACGTACAGAAGTCCCCGCTACTGAAGAATTAGCCTCGCTGGCAGCGCATCAGGCTAGCCTTTGCCTATATCTCAGTGCGCGTCACGTCGAAAATGCCCAAGTTAAATTACTCGAACATTACCCAGCCGAAACTCCCATTGCAATTTGCTTTCGCATCGGCTGGCCTGATGAAAAAATCAGGGTTGTTCCCCTTAATCAAATGGCAGACTGCACTCATCAAGAAAACCTAATTCGCACTACACTTTATATAATCACTCCAGCACTCTCGACAGCAAAAGGGCGATCGCGTTTATATCATCCCGAACATAGTCACTTATTTCGCTCATCTCATCAGTGAAGTACCCATATGACAAATTTCTGAGCAACATCATGATATTTCGGTATAATCTATTCTTTAAGTCGCTAGTCCCTACTTTTGTGGCGGACAAAGTTGCTGCACTCTTTGGGGAAGTTGCCGACACATCTGCTGTAATCCTTGAGGATTAATTTGCCACCAAGCAAATAATCCCAGACTTATACACCCCACAAGCAACGCCAACACTCCCCCCAGCATTACCAAGCGTTTACCCCGATGAGGTTTTGTAATTAAGGTTGGTGGGATTTCTGGGCTTGTAAATGGTTCCTCTAAAATATCCAAATCTAGATTTGAATCTAGCAGCGATCGCGAACTTTACTGTAAAGGAAATTGGTTCCTCTTGTTCTTCTTGTATTTCGGCTTCTATAATCTCTTCTGGTAAAGCCGGAGTCACAGGTACTAAGTATTCTGGAGAGACACGGTAATAAGTGAGAACAACAGGGGTTGGGGGTTAGGTCTCTATTGGATTCAACTGAGAAACGCTATAGAATCTAAGCAAAATTTGCTTGCTTGCTTAAGAAATCGCGGAAGCTGGAATGATAAAGACTGTAGCGGATTTCTCCATCAATTTGAGGCACTGCGCCCTTGCGGTTTCCCGACTTGTTCGCTCTTAGCGTTCCCGAAGGGTAGCAAGTGCCGTCCTGGAGTATTAAAAACTCACGCCAATTTTCCAGAACTTCTTCAACATCGTATTCATCAGCATCAATTGCACTAGCAATCACTTCTGCTGATAAAGGTGATGAAACTTGCACTAACACACTCAGCACAAATGATTTCAATTTCCTCTCAAAAGTTGGCGAATTAGGGGGAATCATCTTGTGCAAATGCTGTTGATAATACGCCTCTAAATCAGGGGTAAGTCGGTCAACCTCCTTAGAGATAGCAGGTAATATCTGAGTGAGATACATGAAATTGTTTTCGCTTTTGGCTATTAGCTGTGCTGTGAGTTCTTCGTCATTGTTGACATATCGTTGAATATATGCTTCGATATCCTCGTGGTTTTGTTGTGGGTATTCTGCTAAGTCGAGAATTTGGGAAGGTGCTTCTATCAACAAACCGGATTGTTTTCGCACATAAGGACGGCGGGTAAAAAGGAAATAGACGCCACGCGGGAGATATCTGGGAAGATAAAAGAGATTTGAGCCTGGGGTTTGGTTGGTGCGGTTAACAGCATCCAAGGCATCAATAGCAATGATAAACTTTTGTTGAGATTCTAGCTTGTCGCTGACTTGCTGAAGAAGGGAAGGTAGAGAGGTTTCTTGAGATGTCGGGTCAATTTGCGTGCAGATAGTAGCAATAAATTCCCCAGCGCGATTTTTGTCTGGAAGTTGGGCGTTGTAATAGAGAAGGTGGGGATTTTCTGTGACGTATTTGGCGAGGATGGCACTTTTGCCGCTACCGGGTGCGCCAATTATGGTAAAGTAACCCCGGTCATGACGTTGGAGAAAGTTGGATATTGCGGTGAAGACGAATTCACGACCAACAAAGTTTTGGCTTTTTTCGAGAATGATTTGTTGAAATTCTGTTGGGTATGAGGGTGAATTGATTGGCGTTGGCGATCGAGGTGAAGTATTCATACTTTTTAAACATTCTCCAACCGCAAAAAATGCACTCTCCCTGACGACTCCCCTGCGACAATTGTCACCCCATCTGCTGCAACAGCGCAGCAAAAAAATGGAGCTTCTCCTGTAAAAGTGGCAATTTCTTCCCCAGTTTCCAGATTCCAGAGTTTGAGTGTGTTGTCATTTGAAGCAGAAATCACCCGCTTGCCATCGAGGGTGAGGGCTACTGCATATACCAAGCCGTTATGACCATAAAAAGTCCGCTCATTCTCCCCAGTTTCCAGATTCCAGAGTTTGAGTGTCCTGTCATGAGAAGTAGAAATCACCCGCTTGCCATCGGGGGTGAGGGCTACTGCATATACCGAGTCGCTATGACCATAAAAAGTCCGCTCATCCTCTCCAGTTTCCAGATTCCAGAGTTTGAGTGTCCTGTCATAAGAAACAGAAATCAGCCCCTTGCCATCGGGGGTGAGGGCTAGTGCATCTACCCGGCCGCTATGACCATAAAAAGTCCGTTCATCCTCACCAGTTTCCAGATTCCAGAGTTTGAGTGTCCTGTCATAAGAAGCAGAAATCACCCGCTTGCCATCGGGGGTGAGGGCTAGTGCATCTACCCGGCCGCTATGACCATAAAAAGTCCGTTCATCCTCACCAGTTTCCAGATTCCAGAGTTTGAGTGTCCTGTCATAAGAAGCAGAAATCACCCGCTTGCCATCGGGGGTGAGGGCTAGTGCATATATCGAGCCGCTATGACCATAAAAAGTCCGCTCATCCTTCCCAGTTTCCAGATTCCAGAGTTTGAGCGTCCTGTCATGAGAAACAGAAATCAGCCCCTTGCCATCGGGGGTGAGGGCTAGTGCTAGTACAGGGCCGCTATGACCATAAAAAGTCCGCTCATCCTCACCAGTTTCCAGATTCCACAGTTTGAGTATGCTGTCAAATGAAGCAGAAATCACCCGCTTGCCATCGGGGCTGAGGGCTAGTGCTAGTACAAAGCCGCTGTGACAATTAAAAATCCGCTCATCCTCCCTAGTTTCCAGATTCCAGAGTTTGAGTGTCCTGTCAGATGAAGCAGAAATCAGCCGCTTGCCATCCGGGGTGAGAGCTACTGCAAATACCGAGCCGCTATGACCCTGGAAAGTCCGCTCATCTTTACCAGTTTCTAGATTCCAGAGTTTGAGTGTGCTGTCATGTGAAGTAGAAATCAGCCGCTTACCATCGGGGGTGAGAGCTACTGCATATACCGAGCCGCTATGACCATAAAAAGTCCGCTCATCCTCCCCAGTTTCCAGATTCCAGAGTTTGAGCGTGCTGTCAGATGAAGCAGAAATCACCCGCTTGCCATCGGGGGTGATGGCTACTGCTCTTACATAGTCGCGATGACCATAAAAAGTCCGCTTATCCTCACCAGTTTCCAGATTCCAGAGTTTGAGTGTGCTGTCATGTGAAGCAGAAATCACCCGCTTGCCATCGGGGGTGAGGGCTACTGCTAGTACAGGGTCGCTATGACCTTTAAAAGTCCGCTCATCCTCCCCAGTTTCCAGATTCCAGAGTTTGAGTGTCTTGTCAGATGAAGCAGAAATCATCCGCTTGCCATCCGGGGTGAGGGCTACTGCAAATACCGAGCCGCTATGACCCTGGAAAGTCCGCTCATCTTTACCAGTTTCTAGATTCCAGAGTTTGAGTGTGTTATCAGATGAACCAGAAATTACCCGCTTGCCATCCGGGGTGATGGCTACTGCATTTACCGAGCCGCTATGACCCTGGAAAGTCCACTCATCCTCCCCAGTTTCCAGATTCCAAAGTTTGAGTGTGTTGTCAGCTGAAGCAGAAATCACTTTCTTGCCATCGGGGGTGAGGGCTACTGCACTTACGTAGAGGCTATGACCTGAGAGGGTGAGAAGTAAACTTCCACCGGGGGAAATTAAGTTAGATGTTAACGGACAGAACCAAGGTAAAACTTGCTGCTTTGCTAATTTCAGCATTGCTTGAATTTCTGGTACTGCAAAGTGCTGCATTCGCCCCCACAATTGCCCTGCCAGTTGCATTTTATCTTTTACTAAAATATGTGCTGACAGTCGCAACGCTCATTGAATCAATTTCAGCGTTTTAACTTGCTCTGAATTATATTCTGGTTTGTTTAATAGTTCTAAGTCGTTAATTAAATCATAATCGTCAATGAGTGACTGCACACCAAAATCAGAATGGTTGACTTTAGCATTGATAAAATCAAAATCAGTCAGTCTTTTGTAAAACAGTTTCCATTTTCCTAGATTTGCTTTAACACGAGGGTCAATGAGGATGGTTCGCTGGTCGCTTAAAGATAACTGGGCAAATTTTTCAGCAAAACTATTCATCTTCGTCCTCACCAGGTTTGAGCCTTGCCCACAATTGGTCATTAGAGTCGGAAATAAGACGCTGAACCTCTTGCCAATCAATATTATTGCTCTTTTTTTCTCTTTTGATAATCGGTTGCTTGCGGAGGAAATCTGCAAAACTTTGGTGATAAATTGAATAGTAGTCTTCCTGATTTTGTTTTTGTCTTCTCAAGAATTCCAGCCACTTATTCAAAAGCTCCAAAACATCATATTCATTTCGACCAGTAATGCGGGCAATGGATTTACAGGAAATCGGTTTACCTACCTCAACCAGTACACAGAGGATAATCGCATTTCTCCGCTTGTCTGGAGTATCCATTTCCATCTGCTTCCAATGCTGTTCATAATAACCCTGAAGTTTCTCAGGTAATTCTTCTAAACTTAAGTCTTGATAATCTCCTCTAGCAATACTTGGTAAGACATAGTACAGGTACATAAAATTGTTTTCACTTTTTTGTGCTACCTGCTCAATAAAATATGGCGGCTGAATGTTGCGTTTTTGAATCCATGCCTTTAAACCATCATGCTCTGGCTCATCATTGATAAATGTACTAATGTATTCTTTGATATCTTTTCGATTCCAGACCTCATACTTATTCGCTGTTAAATCCAACTGCTGCTCTGGAACTTCTTCAGTCAACAAGCGCTTTTCATTTTGGGCATAACGTCGCCTAGTTAACAGAAAATATATCTTCTCTGGCAAATTTTTGGGTAAATCTAAAAGATTTCCTGACCCTGGTTGTTCGACTTCATCAAGTGCATCAACCACAATTACCAAGGGTTCACCAGTTGCTAGCTTTTCATTTACTTTCGTCAGCAAAGTAGGTAAATTATCATTCTCTGCATTCTGTAACTGATAGCAATTAATCAGTTGTTGACGACTACTTTGCAAAAATTGCTCTGGTGTGTTGCGACCTTCTGCCCGAATATTGAAGTAGCAGATAGCTTTGTATTTAGATACAGATTGGGCTGCGATCGCACTTTTCCCCATCCCCGCATCCCCAATTACAGTAAAATAACCTTTGGGATGATTTTTGAGGAAATCATTAAACTCATTAAATACAAATACCCGTCCGCAAAATGCCTTAGTTTTTTCTTCAATTAGCGCCTTAAACTCATCTGGATAAAGAGACTGTTTTGCAGGTTCTGTAGATTTATTCAGGTGTTCTGGAAATTGTACATTAGCTAGAATTTCTCCAGGATTTCTAGAGCGTTTTGCCACACTGACAAAAACTTGATGAAATTCCTGAACTTTAACTAAGTCTATTTTGGCTTGTTGTGCCTCATCTTTTAATGTATTCCATTCCTCATTATCAATAGCCAATGCCTTTTCTGCAAAAGCCTTATAAAAAGTTTTTTTAATCTCTTTATTTCTAAAAAAATTGAGTATATCATCAGCTTGAAAGACGCCATACTCTACCAAAGCATAAGTATAAACACCTTCAAAATCTTTGGGAGGCTGTATTCGAGCAAGATTTAAACGTTTTAAAACTTTAATAATATATTCGTTACGTTGAGCCTGCTGGATACCAAGGGAAACAGTAGCAGGTGCAACTGCTTTAATAGCATTAACTACAGATACGGGGTCAATATTCATCTTTCCTGTGGTGAGAGCAGGTTGTGATACCCTTACCTTATCGCAGATTCACTGAGTCAAGTTGCTAACTAGCTCCCATGTTGGTGCAAGATATGATGTAGAGTTATGTGTGGTGCGATCGCCATAATATATCAACACAGTATTCCATAAATAAATAGCTAGCGATCGCCTTTGCCATTGTGATGTAAAGTTATCTCTGGTGCGATCGCTTCACAGTATCAGTTCACCAGTTAAACTCTCACTGTGAATGCAAAAACTCTCTTAAATAACATCGCTACTGAAACTGCTCCCATAAGTTGTGAAGCTGCTCCCCTAAGTTGTGGAACCGTTCCCGTAAGTCGTGGAACTGCTCCCGTAAGTTGTGGAACCGTTCCCATAAGTTGTGAAGCTGCTCCCGTAAGTTGTGGAACCGTTCCCGTAAGTTGGGAAACTGCTCCCGTAAGTTGTGGAACCGTTCCCATAAGTTGTGAAACTGCTCCCATAAGTTGTGAAACCGTTCCCATAATTTGTGAAACTGTTCCCGCCATGACTTAGATAACTAATGTTGAAACATTGGTGAAAAACCTACGGTAGTTATTACTGTCACCTACTCCCCACTCCCTATTTCCCAGGCCGACATAATTGCTGTATTCTTTGGGGAAGTTGCCAACACATCTGCTGGAATCCTTGAGGATTAAATTGCCACCAAGCAAATAATCCCAGACTTGTACCTCCCGCAAGCAACGCCAACACTCCCCCCAGCATTACCAAACGTTTACCCCGCTTAGGTTTTGTAATTAAGGTTGGTGGGATTTCTGGACTTGTAAATGGTTCCTCTGAAAGATCCAAATCTAGATCCAAGTCTAGATCCAAATTTAGATTTGGATCTAGCAGCGATCGCGAACTTTCTGTAAAGGAAATTGGTTCCTCTTGTTTGTCTTCTTCTTCTTGTATTTCTGCTTCTATAAGCTCTTCTGGCAAAGCCGGAGTCACAGGTACTAAGTATTCTGGAGAGACACGGTAATAAGTGAGAACAACAGACGTATTATCACGCCCATTTTTTTCGTTTGCCAAGTTAATCCAGTTGCGGACAGCATCTTCAACTGTCAATTGACCTGTTAACACGGGTATTGCATAATCCTGCCAAGATTCTTCCACCCAGTTATTATCACTTAAACCATCAGAACACAGTAGCAAGATGCCATCTTCTTCCAGAATGAATCGCTGAACCTTGACACGTAAAGATTCTGCATCTCTTGTTCCCAATGCTTGAGTTAGGGCACTAGCATCTGGTCTAAGAAGTGCCTTTCGATACAAGTTTTTCGCAAAACGTACTTCTCGTGTCGCCACATCATCATCGACTGTCAGTAGCTGACAATAATTACGAGTAATCCAATAGGCACGGCTATCGCCAACATTAGCCAAGTAAAGTTCATGAGTATTATTTGATTGCCACTCAGTACTCGTCTGCACTTGTTGGGGAACTTGTACCGCCATTACAATAGTTGTAGCCATGCGTTCTTTCCCTTGGCGTTTTTGTTCGTTATTGCGGGCACAAATCAGATTATTTACCACCCGTAAGCTTGCTTCTAATTGTTCCTGCAACAACCCAGGTGGTACAACTACAGCTTGTTCTGTTACCTCCGTTAGTAAAGCGCGAATTTGCAACTTTATAGACTGCACTGCCAACTTACTAGCAACCTCGCCGCCTTCATGTCCGCCAATGCCATCGCAAACAATCGACAAGTGAGACAATAAAGGTTCATCTAAGTTACTCAAAGCATTGGGGTAGCAAGCGTCTTCATTTTGTGCCATAACTAGGCCAATATCTGTAGAGCCTGCCACTTTCAGGACTAATGGCAATTCTGCCGCAGATGCTAGTAGTAAATTATTAAGTTGAATATTAATAGCCTCAAACTCAACCTCAGTTTCACACATCTGCTGGACTATGTTCTGTAACCCTTTGGCTACTGATGCCTTTGCAGACGTTACCCAAAACTGCCAACACTGCCCCAAATTTTGTAAACTTAGCTTCTCATCTGCTGGTGTTTGATAGAGTTCCAACAGTTGCACACACCAACCTTGGACTCTCAAGTTATTTACTAACAATAAACTGCGGCTAAGTCCCAATTCTGATAAAGGTGTCCAAAGTTGGAGAATTTGCCACAGCCAATAAACTTGTCGTACTGCCGTTGCTTGCTCCCATGCCTCAACAATAGTTGGATAAATATTTCCTGTCTCATCTATCGGTACATTTTCCAATAAGAGGATATCAGTTGTATCTCTTTCAAAGTTAGAAGCAAATCCATAAACCTGGGGCAAATGCAACCGCTCTTGATATAACAGTAGATAAGGAATTACTTCTTTTGGCAATTCTTCAGGTACATCTGGCGGCAATCCCGGTTGAGTATCCAGCCAAATCTGGTGACTAATTACCTCATACCTATCTGCTACCTTAGTGCCTGGTGAGATTTGAGCAGACAATGAGCCAGTAGCCCAAAGATAGCGGTGAACTAAAGGAGTTTGGCAACTGGCACAAACACTATCTTCCATAGGATTAATGGGGCTATTACAGCCTGGATTTATACAATAAATTATCAGTTGAGTAGAAATCATAAAGGTATAAATTTAAGAAACCAATCAACTCATTGGCAATGACTTGAAGGCTAGAATAGACTGGATTGGTGTACCGCTAGCTACACCTTGTTACTGAAATTAATCAAAATTATTGGTAAAAAGACCAAGTTTTGCTTTCTGTAAATAACTTAGTCTGGCTGTATCTAATCGTAGAAATACATTTACGTCAATGTAGAGTTTAGGATGGCGCTATGCCAAGTTTTACCTTAATCTGGCTTCTGGCAGGAGCAGTTCTGTGTTTAACGGAATTGTTCTTACCATCGGCGTTTGTCGCCTTCATGATGGGAATTAGCGCTTTTGTGGTGGCGCTGCTGTCTAGAGTGGGTTTAGGAAGTGTATGGTTACAAATTGTGGTTTGGCTATTGCTTTCCACCGCACTAATCGTGCTTTCTCGTCGGTTTTTGCAACCGCGACAACGCAAATCTAAAATTCAGGATGCAGTCATAGCTGAAACCTTAACAGAAATTCTGCCTGGTAAAACAGGGCGGGTGCGGTATGAGGGAAATTCTTGGCAAGCAAGATGTGACGATGACAAATTTACCGTACCACCCCATCAAAGAGTTTATGTGGTTAGGAGAGAAGGTACTACTTTGATTGTGATACCAGAAAACTTGTTGAATTCTTAGTTAATGGGAGTGGGGAATAGGGAGTTAGGAGTTATCCATCCACCTCATCTCCCTCATCCCCCTCATCCCCCTACTCCCTACTCCCTTTGTTAAAAATCAGGAGATTCACAATGGAACAGTTCTTTTTGCTTGTCTTTTTAGCCCTTGGTGGTTCTGCTGTAGCGGGTTCTGTGAAAGTCGTCAATCAAGGTAATCAAGCTTTGGTGGAAAGATTGGGTAGTTATAACAAAAAACTAGAACCAGGACTAAACTTTGTCGTTCCTTTCCTAGATAGAGTTGTCTACCGAGAAACTATCCGAGAAAAAGTCTTGGATATTCCTCCTCAACAGTGCATCACCCGTGACAACGTTGGCATTGAGGTAGATGCAGTATTTTACTGGCGGATCGTGGATATGGAAAAAGCCTGGTACAAGGTAGAAAATCTCCAGTCGGCAATGGTAAACATGGTGCTGACTCAAATTCGCGCCGAAATGGGGCAACTGGAGTTGGATCAAACTTTTACTGCTCGTTCCCACATCAGTGAACTTTTATTACAGGATTTGGACGTTGCTACCGATCCTTGGGGTGTAAAAGTGACACGGGTAGAACTGCGAGATATTATTCCATCTCAGGCAGTGCGAGAATCGATGGAATTGCAAATGTCGGCAGAACGACGCAAACGAGCAGCAATTTTAACTTCTGAGGGCGAACGCGAAGCTGCTGTCAATAGTGCTAGAGGTAAAGCGGAGGCGCAAATATTGGATGCGGAAGCTCGTCAAAAATCGACAATTTTGCAAGCGGAAGCTGAACAAAAGGCGACCGTTCTGAAAGCTCAAGCAGAACGTCAGCAGCAGGTTCTAAAAGCGCAGGCGATCGCAGAGTCTACAGAAATTATCGCCCAAAAGCTCCAGACTAACCCCAATGCCAATAAAGCAGTAGAAGTTTTGTTTGCCTTGGGCTATCTGGATATGGGCGCGACAATTGGTAGAAGCGATAGCAGCAAGGTCTTATTTATAGATCCGCGCACTATCCCTGCTGCTTTCGAGGGTATGCGTTCCGTTATCTCAAATGGTCAGGTTGACTCTAACGAGTTGTTTTCTAAGCAAATACCAGGATTAGAAAACAACCGCCCTAGTTAGGAGTGGGAAGTGGGGATGAGAGAGATGAGGGAGAAGCCATGCTCAATGCCTCATGCCCGACCTCAGCAACTCTCAATAGTTATTCTGCTCCTAAACAGGGTGATATCTGGCTTGCTAATTTTGATCCGACAGTGGGAGCAGAAATAAATAGGACTTACGCACGAGTTACGGAATCACGAACCGCAGAGGCGCTGAGAAGCCAGTGCGTTGCGGGGGTTCCCCCCGTTGTAGCAACTGGCGCGACACGGAGAGAAGTCGGAGCGGCGGCTTCCGCCGTTAGCGTAGCGGTAGCGAGTCCGCGAGCGTCTCTGAACTTCTCCCAAGGGGAGACGCTGCGCGAACGGTGGAAATCAGAGTTTCAGAGATATTTTGCGTAAGTCCTAATAAAAAAACACCCTCCTGCCATAGCAGTAATCGCACCAAATATCCACCTTGATTTAACTACTAAGCCCAGACTAAACCGGCTATTCCGGCACCAATCAGTGCAATATTCAGTCATCAGTCGATAGTCCTTGGTCATTGGTCATTAGTTATTGGTTATTATCAAAGGACAAAATTACTACTAATGACTGCTGAAAGCTAATAGTAGAATAAGGTACAGAAAAGCTGCACGGAAGGGAGGAAGGGAAATTGGATGAGATGAGGGCGGCGCTAGAGTTAGCGACCGAAGAAGAATTGCAAGACTTAACCGCAATTCTATTTAGTCGTAAGTTCAATCCCCTAGACTATGTACACACACCCGAACCTATCGAAGTACAAAGCCAAGACCGTAAAGCTTGGCTAGACTCACTAGAGGGTCGCTTTCGCTTTTTGGCGGCAGATGGGATGACGGTATTGCGGGGACGCACAGGCCAGGTAACTTATCGACAAGCGTTAGTTCAAGTATGTAAGTATCTAAAAATTTCCTATTCTAATCAGCTGGCAACTATTGATTTAGAAGCAGAAGTATTTTTGCATCTGTTAGGACAGGTGTGGAAAAAATTGCCTGAACAGGAAAAGCAAAAATTGACTGTACAGGTGCAGCGTCAGCTGCTCAAATCAGAACTAAAACAACCACTACCACTTCTATTGCAACGTGACCCCTTAGGATTACTTTTCAAAGGTGGTAGTGCGATCGCTGTGACTTCGATGCTGCAACCACTTGTACTTAAGCAAATTGCCCGTCAATTTGCCATCCACTTTGCTACCTATGAAGTAGCCAAACAAGCGGTGATTACAGGCTCAGAAGCAGCTGCAACGCAATTTCAAAGCTATGTAGCTATGCAAATGGCGGAACGGGGTATGACAATGAGTGCAGCTCGTTACGGGGCAGCCCGCACGATGTTTGCTGTGATTGGGCCGATGATGTGGGCTTGGTTTTTTGCGGATTTAGGGTGGAGAGCGATCGCCACTAACTACGGTCGGATCATCCCGACGATCTTCGCCTTAGCTCAAATTCGCCTCACTCGTGAGGAATGTTGGGAGCCAGCTTGAACAAGGTTTTTTACTATTTCAAGTCTCGTTGGCAATCTTCTTGGAACTACTCTCTATGGGCACTGTTAATCTTCCCATTGAGTCCTTTATTGGGGGCTGTGACTATCGGTATTGTTTCATTAATAACTTGCCTGAAACAATACCGCAAAATTAGTCGCCGCCCCCTTAACCGGGGATTTGCCCTTTTGAGCGTGTTGCTGATCGTGACTGCTGGGTTTGCCCAAGACAAGACAACAGCTTTCGTCGGCTTATTTAATTTATTACCATTCTTTTTAGTTTTCGCTGCCCATAGCACTCTGATTCAAACATTTGCCCAATTGCGGCAAATGGCTTGGGTTTTGGTGATCGGTTCCATGCCGGTGGTGATTATCGGCTTGGGACAGTTATTTTTGGGCTGGAGTTTGAAGTTCGAGATTTTGTGGATTGTCTTTGCTTGGACGATCAGACCAGGAGGAAATCCGCCAGGTCGCATCGCTTCACTCTTCATGCACGCTAACACCTTCGCTGCTTATCTAGCGATAGTTTTCATTCTTGGTCTAGGGTTGTGGCTAGAAAACTATCAGCAACTCAGAGTTAAGAGGAGGCAGTGGCGTCTTCTCCCTACTCCCCATTACCCCTTATCCTCAGAGGGGGCCGCACCTTCCCCACTCCCCCTCCTCTTCCTAACCGTGGCGGTGATCACAAATTTCATTGCCTTGATTTTCACCAACTCGCGTAATGGGTGGGCGATCGCTATTTTTGCCTGTTTAGCTTACGCACTCTACCAAGGTTGGCGCATTCTTATCAGTAGCGTCGCTGCGATCGTCTCTAGCGTGCTTTTGGCAGCTTTTGCACCCTCGCCAGTCGCTCACTTTTTTCGTCAGTACGTTCCGGCCTTCTTTTGGGCAAGGTTAAATGACGATATGTATCCAGATAGACCAGTCGCTTTAATGCGAAAAACTCAGTGGGAGTTTGCCTGGTCTTTAGCTCAGGAACATCCTTGGACTGGCTGGGGCTTACGCAGTTTTAGTGGACTCTACAAAGCGCAGATGCAGATTCCCTTGGGTCATCCCCATAACTTGTTTTTGATGTTAGCTGCTGAAACTGGTTTTCCGAGTACTTTTTTATTTTGCGGCTTACTCGCTTGGATTTTGATTATAGGTATCCAATTACTGCGAAAGCCAAAATATTTAAATACACAAGACAGATTGATATTTTTCAGTTATCTTCTGGCTTTTGTTGCGTGGGTTCTATTCAATACAGTAGACGTAACTCTATTCGAGTTGCGTTTGAATGCGCTCTCATGGTTAATTTTGGCTGCCATTTGTGGAGTAGTACATCGTTATAACCAACAAGATAGGCTTGCATCTCATCCAAGTTAACGTGAACTCGACGAACCTCTCCGATTCGCAGAGGGACGTTTTGCCTAGTAAAACCTCTTAGGTGATTTCTGATGAAAAAAATACCTATGTTGTCGAAACCAACGGTTATGGTAATTTTATTACTAGAATTCACCTTAGTGGTCTTTTGATTGAGCTAACTAATTAGGTGGACACTATATGCTCTGTCGAATTAGTCAGTTAGGCATTGAGAATAGCCATTATTTGGTTTTCAGTGTATACACTCAGGACAATTTAATTTTTTAAGTAAATAATATTACTATACAGCGTGACTAATACTTAATTAGTCACAGTTGCTGATTGTTGGGAAGGTGTAGGGAGAACTTTAAGTTTTTCCTGCATGACGGGCATCTATTGTAGATGCCCTTTTATATATTTATTATTTTTCTTCAGTTAAGCAGGATTTTAAAAAATATTCAATTTGACGTAATATCTGAAAAACTTTTATTTTTCATAAAGGAACATCAAGCATGATTGCTGAAATTAAACTAGGTCTTTGTAACCCGCCAGAACCTATTTATTTATATGTGAAAAGCGGAGAATTAAACGGGGAATCTTACCTGTGGTATAAGTACGATATCAATAATAATCAAACTATTCCTGTACAACAAACAGGGCTAACTGGGTATATATCTGAACTGAAATTAAAAACGACAGAATTTAGGGGAAGGGACAACATTAAATTAGACATCATTGTGAGATCGGATGAAATTTATGTTGTCAGGACTGGGATAGAAACGAACTTTGCTAAAAGTTTCCTTTTAGCTGTATCACTAGTTCAAGACTTTTCCAAGCCCCTGATTATCGCTCCCATTGCTGGAAACGAGAATGTGGTTTTTTGCAGTCTTTACGACGCTGCGACTAAAACGAGAATTCGCTCTGAATGGAACAGAGATGCTGATTGGCTGGCAATCATTGATAGTGTTCAAACTAGGTTGCAGACATCTAAAAATTATCATATCGGCTCTGGTGAATCAATACTGTTCTGAATAACTGAGGAATTTGGAAAAGTAATACCAATTTTAGGTATCGTAAATTAAAGGTTTGAAGACCCGCAACGTTAACACTTAGCTTGGAGGCGGAGTGGCTTCGACTCGGCTCAGTTACCCTACGAGAAGCAAGCTACAGTCGGGGCTTAAATCCCAGTCTGAAACTCTCTTCTCTACGAGACGTTGCACTTCGGCAAAACTCAGTGAGCACACGAACAATTTTGAATTTTGAATTTTGAACGATAACCCTTATGGTGTAAGCTCTCGGTAAAATAGGTGTGTCGGTAACGAAAAAAAGACGCCTCCATAACCAACCTTATGCTCACAACAGCTAACTTTCTTCAGTACACCCAATGGTCAGGTATCGCTACCTTGGTATTTGCTGCCTTAACAGTTTTGGCTTTTATTCTCAAATGGGGCATCCGTTTTCGGCTAGTGGGTACAACTGGCTTTATGCTGGTGCTGACGGGTGGTTTATTTGCACTCTCGATAGTCCCCTTGAGTCGGACTGTGATTCCCGGAGCAGTCCGGTACACTCTAGTTTATGACAATGGGTCAACACAAGCGGTGATTGCCACATCACCCCAAATTACACCCACACAATTAGAAGCAACTCTACGTCAAGCAACTAGTAATCTGTTTTCTTATGGTCGCTCAGGTACACAACAAGACGACAAGTTGACAGTTCGCGCCCGTACCATTATCCACCCGGAACCAGGGATTTCTGTACCAGTTTACTTGGGTGAGGTCAAGCGATCGCTCGTTTCTCATCAAAATTCCCCAATCACAGTCGAAATTTATACAGCTAATTTCGCCCAATTGCCAAAACCCACCGCTTAAGAAGCAGGGGACAGGGGGAATTATTGTACAAGTTTCTCCTTATTCCCTCTGCCTGATCTCACAGGACAAAATAATTTACCTTTTATTCAGAATGACAACATTTATTTTGACCATCTACACATAATCAATTCTCGATAGCTTTTCTTGAGAATGTGACAATGGTAATGTTAATTAAATATACGGTTATTCAAAACTTTGATACTTCGGAATTTTAGGTGAATGGGCATCATAGATTCAAGCAACGTCGTCAAACTACTCAATCAGTCGGCAACAGGCTTTGTCTAATTCATTGCTTGGCTCAAATCCAGATCAGCCGGGTGGAAGGTTGGAACCATCCAAAAACGAGCTTGGCAACAAGTGTCCCTGATCACCAGTCTATTTGATTAAAAAATATCAAGGTTTTGGCAAACTAGATTATATGCCCAATAAATTTTCTACTAAACCTTCTTTGTCTACTCAAACCTCTAGTCCATTATTTACGCTCACAGTTGCCCCAGCAAAAGTAATCCGTGGTTCTGGGGTGTTGCAAGCAGCCGCAGCAGAGATCGCCTGTTTGGGAAGTCGTCCCTTAATTGTGGCAGGTGAGTCTACTCTCACCATCAGCCAACAAAATTTGCAACCATTTTTAGAAACGCAACAGTTACATACTGCCCAAGCTACTTATGGTGCAGATTGCTGCGAAGCTAGCCTGAAATCTTTACAGAAGACTGCAAAAGAACATAAAGCTGATGTAATTATCGGTATTGGTGGTGGCAAAGCCCTAGATACAGCGAAATTAGTCGCGCAGCAGTTACAGTTGCCAGTGGTGACAATTCCGACTTCAGGGGCTACGTGTGCAGCTTGGAGTGCCTTGTCGAATGTTTATTCTGAAGATGGGGCGTTTCTTTACGATGTGGGGCTGTCTAGATGTCCCGATTTACTGATACTCGATTATGACTTGATTAAAACTGCACCACAACGTACTTTAGTAGCTGGAATTGGTGATGCGATCGCTAAGTGGTATGAAGCTTCAGTTAGCAGTGGGCATTTGCAAGACACTTTAATTATTGCTGCGGTACAACAAGCACGAGTTTTGCGAGATATCCTCTTGCAAAAGTCAGCCGCCGCCACCAAAGAACCAGGTAGTGAAGTTTGGCGAGAAGTCGTAGACGCTACTGTTTTACTCGCTGGCGTCGTTGGGGGACTTGGAGGGGCGCAGTGTCGCACAGTTGCTGCCCATGCGGTGCATAATGGTTTAACGCACATTTCGGGACATGGCAGTATTCATGGCGAAAAGGTTGCTTTTGGAATTTTGGTACAACTGCGTTTAGAAGAAATGCTACAAGGCAATCAACTAGCAGCATCAGCACGACAACAGTTGTTAAAGTTCTACACAGAAATTGGACTACCCCAAAAATTAACTGATTTGGGATTGGGCAACATCACATTAGGCGAGTTGCAAACAGCGACTGAGATTGCTCTAGTTCCTAATTCTGACATCCATCGACTACCATTTAAAGTCGCGCCAGAACAGTTGATGGCGGCAATGGTTTCTACCACTGCACCTATAGATAGTAGAGATACTACCGCAGTCGCCTCAACGGATAGCGAAGCGGTAGCGAGTCATCGAGCGTCGGGAACCTCCGCACGGCGCAGCCTTATAAATCGAGTTTCGCCCAAGGGAATTTGTGACGAGGTTTTATGAGTTTAAATTGGATAGTGCCAGCAGAACGCATACAAAAACTGCCACCTTATGTATTTGCCCGTTTAGATGAACTGAAAGCTAAAGCGCGGGAACAAGGGTTAGATTTAATTGATTTGGGTATGGGAAATCCCGATGGTGCAACACCAGCACCAGTGGTAGAAGCGGCGATCGCAGCCTTGAAAGATCCCGCTAATCATGGTTATCCTCCTTTTGAAGGGACTGCTAGTTTCCGCCGTGCAATCACCAACTGGTATCATCGCCGTTATGGTGTGGTTCTCGATCCTGATAGTGAAGCTTTACCGTTACTGGGTTCTAAAGAAGGATTAACCCATTTAGCGATCGCCTACGTTAACCCTGGTGATTTAGTTCTGGTTCCTTCCCCAGCTTATCCCGCCCATTTTCGCGGCCCGGCGATCGCTGGCGGCAAAATCCACAGTTTGATTCTTAAACCAGAAAATGACTGGTTAATTGATTTAGCTGCGATTCCTGATGAGGTTGCTAAACAAGCTAAAATTCTCTATTTTAACTATCCCAGCAATCCCACTGCTGCTACCGCACCCCGCGAATTTTTTGAAGAAATCGTCGCTTTCGCCCATAAATATGAAATTTTGTTGGTGCATGACTTGTGTTACGCCGAGTTAGCTTTTGATGGTTATCAACCCACTAGCTTGTTAGAAATTCCTGGCGCGAAAGATATTGGTGTGGAATTTCACACCTTATCTAAAACCTACAATATGGCTGGTTGGCGCGTTGGGTTTGTGGTGGGTAATCGCCATGTAATTCAAGGTTTGCGGACGCTGAAAACTAACTTGGATTACGGCATTTTTGCAGCATTACAAACAGCAGCTGAAACAGCTTTACAACTGCCAGATGTGTATTTGCACGAGGTACAACAACGCTACCGTACCCGCCGCGATTTCCTGATTCAAGGATTAGGAGAGTTGGGTTGGGATATCCCCAAAACCAAGGCGACAATGTATCTTTGGGTTAAGTGTCCCGTTGGCGTTGGTTCCACAGATTTTGCCCTGAACGTGTTGCAGCAAACAGGCGTTGTCCTGACTCCAGGTAATGCTTTTGGAGTTGCAGGTGAGGGTTATGTCAGGATCAGTTTGATTGCCGATTGCGATCGCTTGGGTGAAGCTTTACATCGCTTCAAGCAAGCTGGCATTCGCTATCAACCTGAAGCTGTAGTTTCTACTTAAGAAGCGATCGCTGATCTCGTCAGTTGATTAGAGTTAGGAAAGCCAACATTACATCACTAAAATTTTTGCTGATGATGTTTGATATCATCTAAAAAAGTAGAGAGAGTGGAAAATGATTGGTACTAATTAATATTTACATCAGTCAGCAAACTCAAGAATCTCTAATCAAAGCTGCTGCTTTAAAAGAAATATCTGTTGAAGAACTAGCTTCTTCTATTTTGAGGGGAAGTATTCAAAAAAAGTTTAGGCAAATTAGCCTTTCTGTAAAAACCCAGGACTACACCGAGAACTAATTGCACCTAGCAGTGTTTATTTTCCTATGGCGTTCCCTGGTCTTCCCATACCCATTGACTACCGTTATAAAACTTGTCATATAGATGACCGTTACTTCCTACTACAAAAGTCGAAATTCGATCCAGTGTAGGCTGGTAGACTACACCAGGTGAGTTGATTGCTGCGCGTATTGCAATAGGCAGTTACAAATGTATACATAATTTGGGATGATTTATTTTTTGGAAGTTCCTTAAAAAAATATCCCCTCGTAGCAATACGCCCCTACATTTGATAGTGCGTTAAAGAAAAAAAGATACAAGGAATATCAAGCGCAAAACCACGAGATTAGCAGTGATAGTATATCGAAAATTTGTAAAGATTCAGGTCAGGCGAAAATGACTCAAACTATTGTCATATAACAGGTTGCAAAAAAATCCGAAAATCATATTCTCAATAAACCTTAGGAAAATCCGTTAAATTCTTAGCTTATTGCAAATAAGGTTTGGACTAAATAACAAAGCCAATTTTGAAAACTGCTTTCTGATTAGGTTTGAAAAAGCTGAATCATAGAAACTTTCCAACGGATTTCCTAATTTTAAAGAATAAAAGAGCAAGATTTATGGCGATTTGAAAAAGTATCCGGATTTACGGACAACAGCAGTGTATTTACTAATCTACAGAGTGTTAGATAAATTACAACACTAGTTGATTTAGTATAAATAATTTTATGTTGTCAAATTTAGATTTAGTTCGAGAATTTGTAAGCAACTCTATCCAGAAAAAAGATATTTTATTGGCAAATCGTTCTTTAACAGCACAAACAGTTCATAACATTAGCAATTTGGCAACAAAGGCTGAAGGTGTAATTGCTACTGTCCAACTAAATACGCCGCTAACTGAATTCTTAGTTTTGTCCCACTCATCCCATTGGGAATTACTAAATCAGGCTTTACCAGAATCCCATTATCTGCTTAAAGGAAACATCGATAGTCATGGTTTCTATCACTATCAATATTGCCAAATCCCTAAAAACTATAGGTTGCAATGTACTAAATCTGTCCTTTTATGGCGAGCTTGGTGGAAATATCGCAAGAATGCTTTACAACTAGGAATTCAATCGGATCTTTTAATCCAGACAAGAGATTCATGGTATCCAATCAGAGATTTAATCATTAGTGATGGACTTCTGTATGTCAAAACTTTAGGAAATGAGATCGAAATTCATGCAGATGACTTAGTGATTTGGTTAAGCAAAATTGAAGTAAATTCTCAAAATTAGTTATTTGTCATTTGTCATTGCTTAAACACAAGTGTTTTGGCTTGTCAAGGGTGCCATTGGTCTCTGAGTTAATTATGTCTTTTTCGAGCTTCCAAGGGTTGTAAGTTAGTTTTCAGATCGCTACAACTACAAATCAGGTTAGCGATCGCTCGAATTAATTTAGCTGGTTCCACAGGCTTGGTGATATGCTGACCAAATCCGGCAGCAATTGCCTGTTGGTAATCAACCTCAGCTGCGTAAGCTGTCAGGGCGATCGCGGGAATTTTCCCTCCAAGTTCTGGTAACATGGCTCTGATTTGACGCATCAACATATAGCCGTCTACTTCCGGCATTCCAATGTCGCTTAACAGCAGATTTGGCTGGAACTGAGGCATAACTCGTAGTGCTTCCACAGCCGATTCTGCCTGGATTACTTCCGCGCCAGACTGCTCCAAAATGAAAGCAATTAACTCTCGCGTATCCTGCTCATCATCCACAAGCAGAACCTTTACCCCTTTTAGATCAGCAAAATCATCAGGTTGTCTATCAATTTTCTGGCTATTTAGATGAATCTTGATCAGTGGTAGCATGACTGTAAAGGTTGCTCCCTGTTCTTCGCCCAAACTTTCTGCCTTAACTGTGCCGCCATGTAGTTCTACGATGTGACGAACAATAGCTAATCCTAATCCCAGTCCGCCGTATTTCCTGGTAGTTGCACCATCAGCTTGTCGGAAGTAGGCAAATACATAGGGTAAAAAATCTGGGTTAATTCCCTTACCTGTATCACGAACTTGAAGTTGAACCTGAGAACCAATAGACTCTAAACTGATTTCTACCTGTCCACCTGGGGGCGTAAACTTAATCGCATTGGAAAGTAGATTCCAGATAACTTGCTGCAAACGACTTGAATCACCGGTTACTAGCAATTTTGGGTCGCCCCTTTGATCTGCTTCCAGCCCAATTTGGATTTGGGATTTGAGATTGTCAGATTCCTTATTAAAATCGATAGATTCTAAATTTCTATAAGAATTTTCTAATCCCAAATCGTTCGACTGAGCGTTTGCGTAGCCTCTCGTAGAGAAGCCGTTCGCGTAGCGTTCCGCAGTAAAGTCTAAAATCGTAAATTGCAAATTGATAGATTTGGCTTCAGCCGCTAGACGTACAGTTTCTATTGCTGCGGCGATCGCACTTTCCAGATTCACAGGAGCAATATTCAGGCTGAGTTTACCTTGCAAAATGCGAGAGACATCCAGCAAATCTTCAATTAGTTGAGTCTGAAGCTTGGCATTGCGTTCAATGGTTTCCAGAGCGCGAGTGGTGGTTGCTTGATCATACTTTTTAGTTTGCAGTAACTTCGCCCATCCCAGAATCGGGTTTAGCGGCGTGCGAAGTTCGTGGGAAAGAACTGCCAAAAATTCATCTTTGATCCGGTTAGCTTGGATTAATTGCTCTTTTTGCTGCTGTAACGAAGCTATCAACTCGGCGCGTTCCAGAGCAACCGCTACCTGATCGGAGGTTGCTTGTAATAAAGCAATTTCCCCAGAAGTGAAGTGGGTACGGGTGCGACTGGCAAAGGAAAGGACACCAAGCAGCTTTCCCTGAGCAATTAATGGTTGACCTGCATAGGCTGTAATTCGCAAAGTCTGGATGATCTCAGCATTTGGATGGGTAGAGTGCAACACATCATTAAGGACAATTTGATGGCGTTCTTGCACCACTAGTCCGCACATCCCTTGATTAAATTCCAGGTATTCAATTGCTTGAAATACTTCATCAGTAATGCCGTTCCAACCTACTAACCGAAGTTTGTGCTTATTTTCGTGTATATCAATTAGATAGTGAAAGTAAAAATGCAAATCCATCTGCGCCGAGAGTTTGCTAAACAAGCTGTTCATTAAATCCAAAGGGCGCTCAGTTGAAAGCAAATCGCTGGTTGTTTCAGAGAGCAGTTTAAGTCGTTCACTGCGCTCTTGTAAGGCTTTTTCTGCAAGCTGGCGTTCACGAAGGGCGCGTTCGCGTTCGGTGATGTCAACTGCAACCCCTCCTACCAGGCGTTGCCCAGATGCATCGGCAATGGGAAACTTATATACCAAAAATTCCCCCAAGGTGCCATCTGTGCGGGGGGCAGATTCGATCGTTTCAATAACCTGATTTGTCTCGACAACCATTCTAATATTATCGAGGAAGGGTTGAGCGATTTCGGCTGGGTATAGGTCAATAATATTTTTATTAATCGCTTTATTTGTTGCTAAATAAAATGTGCTGAGATAAGTTGGGCTGAGATAAAGTACACGTCCGTCTGCATTCGTAATCCATGCTGCGGCTGGAATATTGTCCATAAAAGCTTGAAATTGCTCTTGACTCTGACTCAGCGCCTTTTTAGCTTGTTTGAGATCACTAATATCGAGAATGAGTGCGACTGATTTCTGCCGAGATTCTCCTAACATGGAATAGCCAACTACAACCGGGACACTGGAACCATCCTGGCGAATACATTCCTTCTCATAGGGAGTGCAGCTTCCTTTCGCTGTTGCCTCGGCGATCGCCAGTTCATCTAAATAATGGTACTCAGGGGGCGTGATATCACTCCAGCGTAGTCTCCCCGCCTGGATATCTTCCTGGGTATAGCCGACAATTCGCAAGAACTCGTCATTGGCTTCAGTGATCGCCCCATTCACATCACCAAAGAGGATGCCAACTACATTTGCTTTCACAAAACTTCTCAGGCGTTCCTCACTTGCTTCGACTGCCTTCTCTGCTTGCTTGCGTTTGCTGATGTCACGGAAGAAAATGTCAAGACCATCTTCACAAGGGTAAGCGTGAATCTCCAGCCACAGGTCATACTTAGACGGCAAGTAGTAGTGATGCTCGAAGTGGACGGTAATCTGTTCTGCGATCGCTCGATGGTACTGGCGCTCTACATTCGTGCCTAGTGATAGAGGCCACTCATCCCAGTGCGATTTACCAATCACCTCTATGCGGGGTTTGCCGTTAATTCGCTCTGCTTCCGCATTTTGGTAGATGATTCGCCAACCCCGGTCTAAAGTAATAAATGCATCACTCATGTTTTCCAAAGTGCGTGTGTTCCGCTCATTGGCTTGCTGTAATGCCGCTTTTGCTTGTTGGCGTTCGCTCAAATCAACAACGAAGCCAATGACTGTTTCTTGAGTATCCCCCACAAGCACAGAACCGAGCAGAACAGGAATGCGATCGCCATTTTTACGAATGTATTCTTTCTCAAAGGGCTTACATACTCCGGTAGTTTTCAGTTCTTCCACTGAACGCTCACTTAAAAGAAGATACTCAGGTGGGGTAATCTCACGCCAGTTGATTTGGTTAGCGGACAAATCTTCTGGTGTATAGCCGACCATCTTCAGAAAAGCATCATTGGCTTCGATGATCGAGCCGTTGTTCATATCAGTTAGGATCACCCCAATGATGTTGGATTCTGCCAGTCGGCTAAACCGCATTTCGCTATTTTGCAACAACTTCAGGCTTGTCTCTGCCTTGCCTCTAGCTGTTCGCAACTCTGAAGAGAGTGCAGTAATTAAGAAAGATACTAGTGAGAATGTGGTTAATCGTACCAAGATGCTCAGGCTAACAATATTGAATGAGTAGACTGGCTCAATCAAAAAGTAAAAGGCAGTTATAACAGATAAGGCGATCGCTAGCACTCCAAATCTCATGCCGCCATACCACGCGCTCACTGCCACGGCAGCATAAAATAATGTAAATACGCTCGGATCGAAGACTGGTAACAACAGTCGTGTCACTAAGAGCGCCGCTATGACTGCCAGAATCATCACACCATAGCTTAGTAACCGAGGACGCATCATCAAAATTTTTTTGGATACTTTCACCATCATTTTAAGAGTCCTCCCGTTGCTTCGCTTTTGGAAGATACTCGTTCAGTAATCTTTTGCCTGGTTCGCCCATGTTCTCTAACATTTTTTCAATTAGCTTCAGTGCCATCTGTGAAGGCACTGTAGATCCGTTCTCCCAGCGATTGACTGTTCGCAGCGAAACTCCCAACTTGGCTGCAAACTTTTCCTGAGAGAGATTGAGTTGCTGCCGAAGTTCACGGATTAAATCTAAAATTTTTAGTGGCTTTCCTAGTTGCATAATAGGAAGATTAGGACAGATGTCTCATCATTTGATTCCAACTTGAGGAAGAATTTAAACAATCATCAGTTGTTATCAATTTCATCTTTTGGCAGAAGACTGATATCAGTTATCAGTCTTCATTGGTTAATGTTCTCTCTAGAAAGTATCTAGAATTTACGCATTGACGGAAAATACCAAATATGGATGATTTAAAAAACCACATCTGTCGTCCGGGTAATTCATGAGTAGCCCCGACAGCGCGGATTTATTTACCATCAAAAAATGAGCAATAAAACCCTGAAACAACCTATTTTGGTAAATGCATACCATGATTAATTTGTACAGTGCGTAAGTCCGAGTATTTATAAAATAAACATTAAATTTCGTCTGGTATCTGATGCCACAATAGTATTATTTAAGGCGATTTGATGATTCTCTGCCATCATCCACCGCCAAAATTTTATGGGTGGTACGTTACATTGTACAGCTTAACCCCCGATAAAGCTGTGCTTTATCTCCCCTCTTTGAACTCACATAGAGGAGTTAAAATAATTCGTAATTCGTAATTAAGTTCTGTAACGGGGATTTAGCGCAAAGTGCGGTCTTGGGGTCTCCCCAAGACCGCACTTTGCAAGACAGAACCAGACTTACATACTTACGGCTTGTTAGTTGCTATGAAACTTAAACACACTGAATTTGTTAAAGGTGAGGTTTTGATATGTACTTAATACACCTGGGAACCGCTATATAATTTTTATCTAATACTTTACATTTATAAATGTTTCCCAATCATCACTAATTCTGATCACACTATTTGAAATATTTATAAAAATAATATGTAGTTAATTTTACTTCTAAGGTAAGAGGCGAATGGCAAAGCTGTAAAGCTATGATCAGATTTAAATAAAATTTTTACCTAATCTATATTACTATTTTGATTAATCAAGACTCCGAAAACCTCTTAAACACTCAACTGGAAAATGCACCAGTTGAAGGCTATATATTTAGCTGGTTTGATTGGTTTTGTCTTTGGTATCCTCCAGGCTGGCTAATTTTATTCAATCGCCATTGGCAGCATTATCAAAGCGATCCAGATGGTTGGAATTGGTTAGAATATGGATTATTTTTAATTCCTGGCGGATTTTATCTGGCGCTGCTGAGTCGCTGGTTGCGTCTTGGTTTTCGTTCACCGCAAAAAGAAATTGGTGAATTTGATCCTAAATATCAACAAGCTTTTGGCGAAGAAGTTCTCCGCCCCATCGTTAAACACTATTTTCGGGGAGAATTGCAACAAGCCGAAAACTTGCCGCCAACAGGGCCATTGATTGTGGCAATGAATCACGCAGGGATGTGTTTTCCTTGGGACTTTTTGACTTTGGGTTATTTATTAAGTGAAGCTAGAGAATGGGTGGTACAACCCGTAGCAAGTCCAGCATTATTTGAGCATCCTTGGGTGATTTGGTGGCTACCACCTAAATGGTCGCAGGTTTTAGGTGGTGTGAGAGCGGAATTAGATGATTTTGAGGCAGCGATCGCTACGTCAACGCCTACGGCGATCGCTCAAGGTAAAATTCTCTTATATGCACCCGAAGGTATACGCGGCCCTCTGAAAGGTTGGAAAAAACGCTATCAACTACAAAAGTTTGATGGGAGTTTTATTCAGTTGAGCGATCGCTATCAAATTCCCATTCTCTCAGTAGTTTGCATCGGTAGTGAATTTTTACATCCTTGGGCTGTTAATTTGCATAAATTACAACGACTAGTCAAATTACCATTTTTGCCTTTCTCGCCTTTAATGCTTGTCTTAATTCTGTTTCCTTCAATGGGAATTTGGGCAATGAGAACTCGCCTGCGTTACTTTATTCAGCCTTTGGAACAAGTAGGGTTGAAAACTCACTCCGGTAAAAAGCGTATAGCAATCTATCAACAGGCGCAAAAATTACGAGAAAAATTGCAAATTAAAATTACTTTGATGTTAAATAGACATCTCCAAAAAAGAATGTAGAGACGCAAAATTTCGCGTCTCTACAAGGGTTATAGATAACGCATATTTAATTTCTGGAGATGTCTAATAGATCCGCACTGTAGGGGTTTAGCATTGCTCATTGGTGTGAACTTAATGTGAAACCCTTGTTAAGACGTGATATTCAGTTCTCTGGCTTCCAATCACTACCCGCGTCACCCCACCCTAACTCTCCCCTTGCAAAGGTGAGGGAACTAAATTTCCTGTTTCCCCCCTTGCGTGTGATTTCAAGGGGAAAATTTCAACTTTAAGAACAAAAGCGTCATTTTAGTAACGATTGCTTTTACGTGCGTGGTAATGGTTGCTGAAGTGGGACAACATTGCCTAACAGCCAACCACACCCTTGTCTTGGGCTTAGGAAATGTCATGTTATGTGAAGAACCCCACCCTTAATCCCCTCCCCGCCTGCGGGGCTACGGTGTATACATAAGTTAATTTTATCTATAGTTATTAACAACAAAGTTCTATACAGTAAGCATTTTACTTTGTAGATATATCAACAAAGGTAATCTGTCAAATCACTAAGGGAAAGTCTTAGACAAAATAATCTCGCCAAAATCCTCTAAAGCACGTTTCATTAACTGTTGCACATTTCCGTATAGTTCACCAACTAATCCGTCGAGTTCGTGTTTTATATCTTCATAACGTCCAAGTTTGCTAGTCCACATACCATCATCTAGCTGTTTAGCTACGTGCTGTGGCTTACCGTCTTCTTTTACATATATAGCAATCTTTTCAAATCCAGCTTCAATTTCCGCATTAGTGCATATCTCGTAACCGCAAATTTGGAATGCAATAATAAATGCTTGTAGTGTTTGCTCTCTAGGGGCACCATCAGGCCAGTAATAATCCTCTTCAGGAGCAGGAGACCACCAACGGTCATCTTCATTGTTAATTGCCCAAGCAATGCAATTGTATTCAGATGTGAATTTGCTTGTGATTTCGTATGTAGTCTTGGCTAAGTTAGGCCAATCGGCTTCAAGTTCAGCACTTGTATCCATGCTGTCTGCCCCAATCCAACCAAGCCTCTGCCATTTTTTTGACCCTACCCCTATCTTCTGGCTTAATTGGATTTGCTCCAGTGATCGATCTTAATGCCCAAAACCAGTGTTCCGGCTCTCTGCTTAGTTCTTCAAGAATTAAAGGCACTGCATTTGTCCCCATGCCTATTATTTGTTGATATGCAGTGTGTAAAATCATATCACTCATTAATGACATATGCTTGGTTTCGCTACGCCATTGATTAGCAAGTTTCATAAAAGTGTCTTTTATTTCTGCTTGCCTTAATAGATAACTCGACGGACGGTTTGTTATTTGCTTCGCTTTCCGAGTTTTACTTTTTTTGAGTAAGGATTGTTGAGAAGAAACACACAGCACTTTTTCTTCTCTCCAAGAAAAAGCCTCTTGCTTCCAACTTTTAGTTCTCAATAACGATACTTTGCTTGCTTCAGTTTTAATTTGATTACTCAAATAAATATCGCAGTTATTATCTTTGAGTAAATTGAAACTCTTAGAATTTTCTTGAATTGGCACAGGAGACACACAAAATTGACTAATTTGAGGAAAATGTGAATATTTACTTAATTTTTTAGTATTTATTTTTTTAGTCCAAGAGTTTGTTTTCTCTTTCGCTTTTTCTAATGTCAACATATTTCTCTCCTGATTCTTGATTGGAAATTTTTGATATTTATACGGTTAAATCAATGTTGTTATTCATCGCCATTTTCTAGATTTTCTAACACTGAAACTTCAAGTACAGGATTTATACACTCTATTTCTGCTTTTTTTAAAATAGATCCAAGAGCATCTCTGTTGTCTATTGCAATAGTTATTTGCTCATACAAATTATCTAAATCATCTGAGTCAAGAGCTATATAAAATTCTTTAGTTCCCTCTGTATCTCTATACTCAATTTTAAGTGTATGAATTAAGATGGCAGCTTCTACTTTTCTCTCAGTTTCTGAGTCAAAGACAGGTCTTATGTCAGTAAAAATTTTTGAGTCTGAAAATATTCGCTCATGTTCAACTAGTAAATTAGAAGCTTTATCCGAAATATCTAAGGAGAAAGCAATACTTTCTAAAGCTTGTAGTAGGCTGGATAACCTCTTTCTAAAACGTTCTCTTAGCTCTGTTGTGACTACAAATTCAGTATCTTTTTCTAGAGACTCACTGATTAAAGTCACAATAGCCTCATTAGGCAATTTTTCTTCTTTGTTTAATTGCCTTAAAGATACTAAAGTGTCAACAATCTTTACGGCAGTAGGGGCATCAACTTTTTGTGTTTGAACTATTCTTTCAGAAATTTTATATATAACGTTTTCGGCGGTCGGAAGAAAATCACGTAAAGCTGATATAATTACATCAATACTATCATCATCAGTGTTTAAAATAAATTCCATTCCAGACTTATACTGCTCAGGAATTTTCAAGTACATAAATTATCCCACTCCTACCAAAAATACTTGGAACACAAATACTACGCAGCAATCGTACTGTACTTTGCTGCACTGAAATCTATACACATTACATTTTTACCATAATGAATAAGCTCTTGTTAAAAAACTTCCCAGCTTACTCTATATAGTATATTATAGTCAATACAAATATTGATTGGTTTTTATTATAGATTTTAATATTAAGTAAGTTTTTTTTAATAAGCCTTTATTGATTTTATTCTTGAGAACATGAACAAGAGGGATAAAATTTATACTTAAATAACAGCTTAAATATAGCAATTTTTTGAAAATAATCTAGATGTTTTCTAGATTGGTTTTAAGCTTCTGGTTCATCTCAACTTGCCGCACCCATCCATTAGCTTCCGCTTTTTGAAGAATCTTCTGATTGAACAAAGCTTTTCTTGCACAGAAGCAAATGTGATGGGACTCAAGATATCATTTTAGTACAAATATACTAATTTACTGCTAAAATGCCTTACAAGTCAGCTAGCCTAGCTTGAGGTAGTATGAAAAAAATCCTAGACACGGACAAAAAGCCTATTTTGCTGTTGCAGCCGACATCTGTAACTACTGCAATAGTGCCACTGCAACCCCAAGAGGAAAAAATCATTAGTGAACGGGGGCGTTTGATAGCGCAAGTCAAACGCATCAATCAGATGGCAGGTGAGCTAGAAGCAGCGATATTAGAGTTGAAAGCGATCGCTAACACACTCAATACTCAAAAACGTTACCCAGTTTTAAATCAGGAGCCATGTAAAAATATTTTTCAGTATTTTGCAGTTAGCGTCCCTTGGGTGAAACGAAAGCCAGACGAATCATTTATTTTGACGACGCGAAGAGTTGATTTATTCCGAGCCGAAAGGGAAGCCGCACTGCTAGCAGAGCAACTTCGTCAGCAAACCAAAAAAAGATTAGCATCGCAGCGACACAGAAAAAACAACAGTGGGGCTGAGGCTCACACAAAATGCTTGTTCAAAAAGGTATTAGTCAACAAATCTTAAAATTATCAATATTCAACGGCAGATCACCCTTGAGGTTTTGACAGTTATGCTGATTGAAGTGGCAGAAGGAACTTTTTCCTGAAAATTGCTATAAAATAGCACACTGCGATTGCTAATTGCAGCCACAGTTGGTAGCAAATAGGCAAAGCTGCCCTTAGATTTGCACTTCCGTAAAACCAGAGTGTAACATCAGGGACAATCAATCAGCGCATAGAAGAGGTAAAAAGAAGGTGTTAAAGACACTTTTAGTGATTGCCGTTGGTTTTTTACCGTCTCTGATTTCCCTGTGGGTAATCCACAAAACCCATTTGCGATCGCGTTTACGGCTCAGACAAGCAGCCATGAATTTTTCATCGGTGCAGCAAGGGCAAAACGTCAGCTCGGTTGAAGGCGATCGCTATTATCTAGAAGGGGTGGGTTATCTGATTGGCGATATCAGCTGCAAATTTAATGCCCGGTCTGGTTACATTCGTTGTGCTGTCAATCCCGATGGCCCATGTAACGGTTGCCGTCACTATGAATCTAAGGGATTAGCTGGTAGTCAAAAAACGGTTTAAGAGTCCTTACCTGAACTGACAAAGCGACTTCATTGCACATTCCCAAATAGAACTGGGTAATGATAAAATCATTACTAATTATAATAATTTGTATTTACAAACACTTTGAATATTTCTCTTTGCATGGTGAAATAAGAATGATTTAATAGAATTCGTGCAAAAGTGCAAATCTGCGTCATTTTGTTTGCATATTATCAACTTTCCTATTAACTTTTGCCGAATATCTAATAACTACATGATTATGCAACGATGAACAACGCGATCGCTCGGACAACTGCATTATTATCAACTTGCGCTTTGCTACTAACCGGCTGTGGTGGCACTAACACTGTGACTTCTACAAAGAATAGTCCAAATAGTACTCCAAATAACACTCCAACTGATAACGCAACGACAACGAGTACATCGTCGGCTGCTATTCCCATCGGTATTGCCGTTGCTCAAACTAGCAACGTGGCATTACTAGGTCAAGAACAAGTCGCTGGAGCCAAACTCGCCGAGAAGTATTTCAATAGTAAAGGTGGTGTTAATGGCACACCAATTAAATTGGTGTTTCAAGATACTAGCGGTGATGAAGCGGGGGCAATTAACGCTTTTCAAACTTTAATTAACAAAGATAAAGTTATTGGGATTGTCGGCCCAACTTTGTCACAGCAAGCCTTTAGCGCTGACCCGATTGCCGAACGTGCAAAGATACCAATTATTGGCCCATCAAATACTGCTAAAAACATTCCCGAAATTGGTGATTACGTTGCTCGTGTTTCCGCACCAGTTTCCATCGTCGCGCCTAATTCGGTGAAAGCTGCACTTAAGCAGAACCCCCAACTTAAAAAAGTCGCAGTTTTTTATGCTCAAAATGATTCATATAGCAAGTCAGAAACGGAAATTTTTCAGCAAACAGTTAAGGATCAAGGGCTAGAATTAGTAACAGTACAAAAGTTCCAAACCAGTGATACAGATTTTCAAAGCCAAGCTACCAATGCCATTAATCTTAAACCAGATTTGATCATTATTTCTGGTTTGGCTGCTGATGGTGGTAATTTAATCCGACAATTGCGGGAACTGGGTTATAAAGGCTTAATTGTTGGTGGAAATGGTCTAAATACATCGAATATATTGCCAGTTTGTAAGGCACTTTGTGATGGCGTATTGATTGCTCAAGCCTACAGTCCAGAACATCCAGGTGAAATTAACGCGGCATTTCATAAAGCTTATACTGACGAATACAAGAAAGAACCACCTCAGTTTAGCGCCCAAGCTTTTACAGCAGTGCAGGTTTATGTTGAAGCACTCCAAGCTTTAGATAAAAAGAGCAAAGTCAACAAATTACAGCTACCAGAATTTCGGACTGAATTAAATAAACAGATACTTGTCGGAACATACAATACACCACTAGGTGAAATTGGGTTTACTCCTATAGGTGAAGTTATTCAAAAGGATTTCTATGTAGCCCAAATCAAGATGGCAAAAGACGGAAGCCAGGGTAAATTCACATTCCTCAAATAGTTGCTACATGAATATCAATCTGTTTTTGCAGCAGTTATTAAATGGGTTATCCATCGGCAGTGTTTATGCGATTTTTGCCTTGGGATATACCTTAGTTTATTCCATTTTGGGCATCATTAATTTAGCTCATGGCGCAATTTTTACCTTGGGTGCATATTTTACTTATGCACTTATGGGTGGTAACTTTGGATTTAATGGCTTATTGGCGAATGCAGCCCTGCCGATAAAATTACCTTTTGCTATATCCTTGATTTTAGGAAGTACCTTGGCGGGATTGGTAGGGGTAGTGATGGAACGTGTTGCTTTTCAACCTTTGCGCCGTCAAGGATCTGACCCTTTACTAACTGTTGTTTCCAGCTTGGGGGTAGCAGTGGTAATTGTGAATTTAATCCAGTATTTAGTCGGCGCAGAAAGTTACACATACCCTGCAAATACTTATGGCAATTTGCCACCCGCGATTAACTTTGGGAGTCCAGAAAATCCAATTCCGATTCGCAGCGTTCAGGTGGTAATTTTTACTGTATCTGTGGTGATTGTGGCAATTCTTACCTATTTTATCAATCGAACTAAATATGGGAAAGCAATGCAGGCGATCGCAGAAGATCCAACTACAGCTAGTTTGTTAGGAATTAATAGCGATCGTTTTATCATTTTAACATTCTTCATCAGCAGTTTTTTAGCAGGATTAGCAGGAACTTTAGTTGCTTCTAGTGTTAGTATTGCAGGGCCATATTTTGGCATTGCTTTTGGTTTGCGGGGTTTAGCGGTAATTGTCTTAGGTGGTTTAGGTAGTATTCCCGGTGCAGTGTTAGGAGGCTTAGTAATTGGACTAGTAGAGGCGTTTGTACCCGCCGAATACTCTGGATATAAAGACGCAGTAGCCTTTGGAATTTTGTTTATCATGCTATTAGTTAGACCCCAAGGTTTACTGGGACGGCGGTTTATTCAGAAAGTTTAAGGATAAGGAGACGTAGCGCTATGAAAACATACATCAAACAAAAATTAACTTTTGAGCAATTTTTGGAAGAGTGTCCAGAGTCAGGTTTATATGAACTTGTGGATGGAGAAATTGTAGAAGTGCGTGCAACAAGAAATCATGATGATGTCGCTAATTTTCTATTGTTTGGTTTCAATGATGAAATTAGGCGACAAAACCTAAATTATGTAGTTAATAACACAGCAGTCTTTAAAACTATAACTGCCAATGGGATAGAGCAAGGACGCAAGCCTGATGTAAGTGTCATAGATAAAGATAGATGGCGCTCAAATCGTTCTGCTTATTCTGCACTTGAAGAACTCATCCAGTTAGCTATAGAGGTAACATCAACTAATTGGGAAGATGACTACATTGATAAATTAGATGAATATCAACGCTTAGGGATTACAGAATATTGGATTGTAGATTATTTAGCAATTGGACTAAGAGAGTATTTAGGAAATCCAAAAGTTCCGGCTGTGTTTGTTTTTCTATTAGATGCTGAAGGAAAATACCAACGCACACAGTTTAGAGGTTCAGAACGGATTGTGTCACAAACTTTTCCTAAACTGGCGCTGACAGCAGAGCAAATATTAACAGCTTAATAGTTGATAAAAGCAATAGTTTGATTAAGCTTCATCAGAATGTTTTAAAATGGCTGATTTTTTCGCTACTTACGGTTCTCTAATTGTCTCTATGGTATTGGGGGCGCTACTAGGGTTATCGCTTTACTTACCGCTAATGACAGGGCAATTGTCTTTAGCTAGTCCAGGATTTTATGCTTTAGGTGGGTATATTGCAGCAATTTTATCCACAAAAGTTTTGACATCTAGTAGTAGTTTATATCCCATTCCATTGTTGTTATTGGAGATGTTAATTACTGGTGTAATTTCTGGTTTATTGGGTGTAGTAGTGGGAATTCCAGCATTGAGATTACGAGGAATTTATTTAGCGATCGCTACTATCGCTTTTGTGGAAGTTCTGCGCGTCATCTCCCTTAATTTAGATATTACAGGCGGTGCTGTGGGAATTTTTGGCATTCCTCAACCTTTCCAAACACAACTTGAATATTTATGGATTGCTCTGCCCTTACTATTAATTAGTATGGTGCTGCTTTATCGTTTAGAACGCATCCGCGTCGGAAGGGCTTTTATCGCTATCCGCGAAGATGAATTAGCTGCGGGTGCAATGGGAATTAATCACACTTATTACAAAGTTTTGGCATTTACACTAGGGGCTATTCTTGCAGGAATCGTAGGTGCAATTAGCGCCCACTTCCTTAATACCTGGAATGCTCGTCAAGGTACTTTTGATGCCAGTATTATATATTTAACTTTTGTTTTGATTGGTGGTTCGAGAACTTTTTTAGGGCCGGTAGTCGGAGGTATGGTATTTACAGCATTACCAGAGATTCTGCGAAGCCTCGCTGATACTGGTGGCTTACCTAACTGGTTAGCACAATTTTTGCGAGATGGGAGATTAATTATTTTTGGTTTACTAATAGTAATAGGTACAATCTTTTTCCCCCAAGGGTTAATTACTCCAGATATTTTCCCAAGACGCAAAATCATGAATAAACGAACCACAAAGGACGCAAAGGACGCAAAGTATTGAAGAAGAATTCAGAATACATTCGTCAGAATACATTCGTCAGAATCAAGACGCTCTCTACGAGACGCTAAAAGCGAACGCGGACACGAGAAAGCGTGACGCTATCAGTCGGGGATTCAGACCCGCGACTACGAAAGTTGACCACAAAACAAGA
>NZ_JAQYWQ010000194.1 GCF_029379315.1 Nostoc sp. S13 | reverse complement strand
ATACAAGGTCAGTACCAAGTCGAGCGTTTTACATTTAATTAGGTTGAGCTACTTAGTACAACATGGTGGGTTACGCTAAAGCCGTAACGCACCCTACTTAAAATTTACTCATAACTCATAATTAAAAACTTTTATGACTGAACTGCTGCAACAAGTACGGGTAATTGACCCAGTTTCTGAAATTGACGGACTTTTTGATGTGCTGATTGCTGATGGTTATATCCAAGCAGTGACTTCGCACATTTCTGATATCAGTTCCGATACTCAAATCAGAGATTGTCAGGGATTAGTTCTCGGTACTGGGTTAGTGGATTTGTACAGCCACTCTGGTGAACCTGGCTTTGAAGAACGGGAAACTCTCTTATCTCTTCTACAAGCTGCTGCTGCTGGCGGCTTTACCAGAGTTAACATTTTACCCGATACATCCCCAGCTATTGATAACCCTGCGCTTGTAGCACAGTTGCAGCAGAAAAGAGAGGGACAAGGAGGCAATTTTTCTCCCCCCTCTCCCTTGTCTTCTCCTCTCCCCCTGCTTCATCTCTGGGGTGCTATCACCCTAGATGTTGCTGGGAAGCAAATGACGGAATTGGCAGATTTAGCGTCGGCTGGCGTTGTTGGTTTTACGGATGGTAAGCCTTTAGAAAATTTGGCGCTGGTGCGGGGAGTGTTAGAGTATCTCCAGCCGTTGGGCAAACCAGTAGCTTTTTGGCCTAGCGATCGCCAATTAACAGCAAATGGTGTAATAAGAGAAGGGTCAGATGCTCTCCGCTTCGGTTTACCCCCAATACCCGCCAGCGCTGAAACTACTGCGATCGCAGCTTTGTTAGAATTGGTTGCAACCATAGGCACACCAGTCCATATCATGCGTGTCTCCACAGCTCGCAGTGTGGAATTAATCGCTTTAGCTAAAGCTGCTGGTTTACCCATCACCGCTAGCACCACCTGGATGCACCTTTTACTAGATACAAAAGCAGTTAAGAGTTATAACACCAGCTTGCATTTAGACCCACCTTTAGGTAATCTCCCTGATGTGGCGGCGTTGCGTGCAGGAGTGCGTGCGGGTGTGATCGATGCGATCGCTATTGACCACACACCCTACAGCTACGAAGAAAAAGTCCAAGCTTTTGCCGAAGCACCGGCTGGAGCAATTGGTTTAGAGTTAGCATTACCTTTGCTGTGGCAATATCTCGTTGAAACTGGGGAATTTACAGCTTTAGAATTATGGCGGGCATTGAGTAGCAGTCCAGCCGAATGTTTGGGGCAAAAAGTCAGTGCGATCGTACCTGATCAACCAGCAGAACTTACTTTATTTGATCCTCAGCAAACCTGGAAAGTCGAACGCAAAAGTCTTTATACACTTTCACAAAATACGCCTTGGTTAGGACAACAGTTGAAGGGTAATGTTGTGCAAATCTGGTGTTGAAAAATGCCAAACACTCTGAAATTTAAGCGACTTCCAACAAATAAATTATCCAATCTTGTGGGGTGGACATCTTGTCCGCCCTTGGCTACGTTTTTAGTACTGTACTTCGTAGTTAAATTCATTTTGGTTAGACTCAATTTTTTGAAAAAATGTCGAGCGGACAAATCCCAGATTATGCAGTAAAGCAATAGAACGGTGATTCTGAAGATTAACGTCAGCGCAAAAATCAAGATTTTGGTATGTCTCAACTAAATAATTAATCATACACTTCACCGCTTCGCGTGCATAACCTTTTCCCCATAAATTAGGGAAAAACACATATCCAAGGATTGCATTATTATCTACAGTAATTGTTGCTTGAACATATCCAACGTAGCATTTATCTACAAAAGACCAGACAGCCCAATTCAACCAAATCTCCGTTCCATCTGGTGATTGACCACGTGCCAATATTATGTAGCGATCGCGAAGTGATTCAACGCTTTCTGGCGGCATATCTTCGATAAAGTCATATATACTCGCACTCTGTAATCCATCAAAAAGCAGTTCGGCATGATCTGGTTTTAGTGGTTCTAAACAGAGTCGTTGAGAGTATATTTTCATCTTGTGATATAGCCGCCCTGCATTAAGATTGTTAAACTTCTCTACCACCTGTATGTGAGGAAGTTAACGTTAATAAATAGCCGTCTGGCCCAGTCAAAGTAAATCAACTGTGGATTCTGCCTGTTTCAATCTTAGAAACAGTCAATCCCCACTTCTTAAAAGTATCTCTGGTAGTGAAAATATCATCTACCATCAGATCAAAAGGCGCATTGATTCCAGGAGCGATCGCCTCTAAACTTGTTCTTAAAACTAAGTCCCTTACCAATCGGGCCGTAACCTTGCTTACTTGACAATTAATGCTACTTTCTGAGTAGAGGCGTAATTTGGCAACACTTGATTCAATTTTGCTTCATTGAGATGCAGATGATCTAACAACACGGCAGAGATAACATCCCGAAAATCAGTGGTAATAGCCAAGTCCCTACCTTGGTAGAGTTGGGCTGTAGATAGACCAGGCCATTCACCGTAAACTTTACCACCGCGAATTTTACCGCCCAAAACCCACATAACATTCCCATGACCGTGGTCAGTACCACCGTTATCATTTTGTTTGACTGTACGACCAAACTCGGACATCACTACAATTGTTGTATTCTGGTAAACGCTCCCCAAACCGTTGACCAAAGTTGCCAAACCTGAACCCAATTTTTTTAAGTTCCTAGCTAACTGTCCTTGAGTGCTACCTTGATTGACATGGGTATCCCAACCCCCCAAAGCCATAAACCCTAACTCAATTCTGGGGTCTTTGACCATTAGTTGCGCCAATCGTTGGGCATCGCTAGCGATGCCATCAGGTAAAGGCGCACCATTATTCGCCATTTTCATTTCACTATCCAGATCATTCAGGATCGCCTGATGCGCCATCCGTCCTTGGTGATAGGTCTGACTTAGGGCATCATTACCGGCATAAAGTTGGTCAAATGCTGCTGCTAATTGAGGACGATCTATTGCCAGAGGTCTGCTAGCATTTCTCCCTGATGCTATATTAGCTACAGGCATCCGACCAGAAAAAATCCAGGGTGTTGTTTCTCCGACACTTACTGCTTGGATAGGTGTTTTTTGAGAAATTACCCCTAGTAAACGATTCATCCAACCATCCTGAGTATGTTTGTCACCAGGAGTAGCGTTTTCCATATATTGTTGAGCATCAAAGTGAGAGCGAGTGGGATCGGGGGAACCACAAGCATGAACAAATGTCAGACTATTCTCCTGCCAGAAGGGCATCAGAGGAGCTAATGCTGGATGCAACCCAAAGCGTCCATCTAAATCTAAGACTCCCCCTTCCTTCCCTGGTTGGGGAATAGCAATTTGCGGTCGGGCTTGATAGTAAGCTGTTTCTGAGTAAGGAACTACGACGTTTAAACCGTCTACCGCCCCCCGGAGGAAGATTACAATCAAGCGCTGGCGATCGCTGTTAAGGATAGCGGATCTTGCTACCCAAGCATTGCTACCTATGGCTGTGATTGCGGCAGCTGAAAAAATTCCACTTTGAATGAGAAAATTACGTCTTTTCATCTTTAAAAGTACTTAATTATGACTGTTTTCAATTGGGTAGAATACAAGTTAAGTAGGTCGGCGTAATTAAAGCTAACTAGTGAAGGCTGTCATTTGTCCTTTGTCATTGGTCATTAATAAGGGCTTTAATAACATACTTGGTTTTTTTCGCGCCAACTTAGTTATCTGCGCTAAAAGGGCATATTGCATCCTAGCGAGACTGCTATATGAGTTGAGTTTTATAACTGACAATTGTGTAACTAACGACGCATAAATTCTGGACTGCCCAAGATTAAAGCACTACGGATTTGAGAGTCACTAGAGGCGATCGCCTTCTGCGTTTTCATTGAAAAAGAATTGCCCAATGTATTGGTTAGTTGCCAAGCATCTACAGGAATTCTGAGAGACTTTTGTAAAGGTATTTGCTCAGTGCCGATTTTGCCTTGTCCCAGTGGACTCTCCCCCGCTTCCATATTTGTTAGCATGGTTGATAAGGGTAAATTTCCATTGGCGATCGCTGTCGCAAAGCTGAGACGGCGGTTCATCGCATCAGGATTTAACCACACATCTGCGGTATTTTTGTAACCGTCTGGAGTTTGGCAACGGTATAGAGGCATTGCCAATTGTTGCAGCAGGTTGGAGATTGGTCTTGTGTTATTGACTTCGATGCCTGTGGCTCGCACCGCCGAGATCGCGTATTGAAGTGGTGTTTTAAATTTGGCATTAAAGTTTTTTGCATCCCAGAATTCCCGGCTATGAAATAGGGTGTTGAGAACCTCACGAATATTGCCATCAGTGGCAAGATAACGTTGTGTGAGATTGTTTACCAGAGAATTGGGGGGGCGATCGCTGACAAAATATTGAGCTATCTGATAGCTGATGTGACGTGCAGTCGCCGGACTCCGAGCCAAAATATCTAGAGCTTCCTCCCCTTCGGTTTCACCACCGCCTTTAATTGTGTGTCCCAGGAAAACTTTGTCGCTAAAATCATGACGCTTTGGGTTGAAGTAAAATCCGAAATTATTATCTGTCTGCTGACCGGGACGACTGAAACCCCAACCACTCAAAATCCGCGCCAGAGCAATTACATCTTGCTGAGTATAACCTCCATCCACGCCGAGAGTGTGTAACTCCATCAGTTCACGAGCATAGTTTTCATTCAAACCTCGGACATTACCCTGAGCATCGGGGCGGCTGTCAGCCCGATTTTGGAAGTTGTCTAGATAATACTGCATAGCTGGATGATGAGCTGTTGCCCCCAACAGATCACGAAAGCGACCCAAAGCGTAAGGTCGAATCGCCTCTTGTTCATAAGCTCCCACCCAGAGGCGATCGCGTCCTTTACCAGCATCCACATTAAAATGGTTATACCAAAAGTCCACCATCACTTCCTGGAGTTGTCGAGGACTGCTGGTTGCCTCTAATAACCGCGCCTGGACTGCTTCATCTAGCACCTGTTTACCCCGCTTGTTGGCAGTTTTTATTTCTTCAAGGCTGGGTTTTTGTCCTGGGAGATGAGTTGTGCCATATTCTAAGAGTTCCACTGGATTCAAGTGGAGAGTATCTAGCTGCTTTAGTTGGCTGGTGAGACTTTGCGGTTCGGGAATGGAATCAGGTGAGAGTTGCTCTTGAATGTATCGCTCTACACCCATAGATTCCACTCTTTGCACATCTCCAGGGCGAGGGCCAAAGCTGAGGCGATTAATTATATGTAATACTTTTGGCTCAATAGGTGTGGAGGCTGCATAACTGGGGTCAATTCCCCCCAGTAAGATAAACAGCAACAACACCCAATATTTAGACTTGACAGTCATAGAGTTAATTGTGTTGTGCTACGGGTGGAGGATTTGGGCGAAGATTTTTCTTATACATGCGATCGGCAAATTTCTGCCGTTGCTCTGGGTTCAAGATTTCCCGAATCGCAAGCGTATTTTCAAACTGAACATCAGCAAGTTGCTGCTGTACAAGCTTGATTTGATTATATTTATCACGCACTTGCTCTTTAGTAGCTGTCCCTGCTATCAGGTCATGTAATTCCTGTTGCCCTTGACGTATCACCTGTGATTTTTGGGTTATCTGCTGTTTGGATTGATTATGAATTTGCTTAATCTGTTGCAGTTGCTGGGATGTCAAATTCAAATCCTTGAGCCATCCCCCTGATTTACCACCATTTGGACTAGGTACACTTGTGGGGCTTTGGGCAATGACTTGGCGTGAAACTAAAGTTGGCTTGGCCAGAGCAATAGTGCTACTAAGGGCAAGCATCGTCACCGCCAAAATGGAAATAGGACGTATTAACATCAAAGCGATCTCCTATTCAGGATCTAATCTAAGTCTGTAAAATGCCATACATCACTTTCCAGATGTTCGCTAGTGGCTGTAGCTTGCCAATTGCTTTCAATAAAAGTTTCCAATCTGGCAAGTTCAGCCGGACTCGGTTGAGCAGGTATCAAGGCACGGTAGCCAACTATCGCAGCTACTAATCCAGCAGCAAGAGCAGGCAGAACTAACCTCAGCCTTGAATAGTGGCGCAAGGATGCTTGAGGCCAAGTTTTCACCTGTTGTAAAATTTGTGGTTCTAAATCCGGCGAGGCTGGCGGAACTTCTGGACAATGTTGGCACAGAAAATTAATTAGGTCAGCATCATCATTGGGCAACTGAGTCATAGCTGTACTCCTTGGTTTTGGAGAAATTGACGCATGGCAGCACGAGCATGGAATAGGCGTGACTTGACTGTTCCCACAGGAATGTCCAGGATTTTTGCTACCTCTTTTTGAGGTATTTCTTCCAAATCATGCAAAACCAAGATCGTGCGATGGTCAAAACTGAGGTTTGCCAGTCCCCGTTGCACAAGGTCTTGATAATGCATATTCATTAACTCAGGGGCTTCTTGTTGGGTAGGAGTTTTTTGACTCAAAATCTGTAATTGAGTTCGCCTTTGAACATCTGCCTGTCGCTGGTCATAAGCCACGTTCCAAGCGATTCGGTACACCCAGGTGGAGAATTTTGCTGTTTGGCGAAACTTGGGCAATCCTTTCCAGACTTGGAGGAAGACTTCCTGCACTACATCGTCGAGACAGGCTGGAGTACATAGTTTGTAGAGGATTGACCTGACTCTTTGCTGATGGCGTCGGTAAAGCTGACCATAACTTTGGGTATCACCCCGCAGGCACTGCTGTACTAGATAACTATCAGATTCGCTTTCTGATTCGCCAATGGATTGATTTACTTTATTAACCTTGGCTGGCACAACTAACACCTGAGGCGTTCTCCTCTATCCATTTCGTTGCTTGTATTTATTAGACCGGATGAATGGAAAAAAGGTTCAAATGGGAATGGCACTAAGAAAAGATGAAATTAGTCATTAGTCATTAGTCATTAGTACCAATGACTAAATCGGCGGGTGGCTATTCCTCCCACCCCTCTTGTTGGGATGGGATTCCCGCCGATTTTCGTTGAGGTTATTTCTGAATTAGGAAGAATCTGCCCTAAATGACCGCATACTCAGACTAGGACAGCTACGCTCTTCGGTGATGCACTGGAGAGAATAGAAAGGAAATCAACAACTCTAAAATAGTTGATATACTGCTCACGGGTAAAAACTGAACTTCTGTCATACTGAACAGAATGACAAATGGCAAAACCAAACATTTCTAATGCATTTGCGATCGCAGGACAATCACAAATTTTTCTCCCACCAGTCCAACATTGTTTATCACCTTTAGCACTGAATTTCAATTCCTGTACCGTATATGCTGTGCTTTATCGAACAGAATTCAGGAGTCAGGAGTCAGAATTCAGAATGAATTCTGTACGACTGGTGGATGAATAATCGGCGTTTTTGCACCCCCACCAAATTTTCTTGTTTTGTGGTCAACTTTCGTAGTCGCGGGTCTGAATCCCCGACTGATAGCG
>NZ_JAQYWQ010000193.1 GCF_029379315.1 Nostoc sp. S13 | reverse complement strand
GATGTTTGAAAAGTCCTATTGTCGGTATCAAATAGTTTTAGATCCCCCTAAATCCACGCCAGGTGCTTCAAGTCGGTAGAGCCGACGCCACGTACTTCAAGTCGGCGGAGCCGATGCCAGGTGCTTCAAGTCGGCAGAGCCGCCCAACGCACTGGCTCCCCAACGCAGTGGCTCCCCTTAAAAAGGGGGACTTTGATTCCGGTTCCCCCCTTTTTAAGGCTAGGGGGGATCTAAAAGTGCCTAAAGTCACAGCGAAACACTTTTCAAACAACCTCTAAAACCGTATCTATACGAGACTTTGCCCACTGAGATAGGTTTCAAGCCCTCAATTTCTTCTTCTATCATTCCTATGCATGGCTGATTAGGGGCTGCTACCTCCAGTCAGACATTTAGATAAATGCGTTTCCATGTAGAGCATAGGAACGAGGAATACTAAAAATTCATAATAATAATTCTCAATAATTTTTATCTATCAATTGAAATCAAAATAATTTTGCATTGTGTTCAAAGTCATCGAATTTTGATGAGATAAAAGTAATTTTTGAATACCAACAAAAGAAAATTTAGGATAATATGATGATTAATGCACAAACAGATTGACAGGCAAAATTGCCGAGGATTTATTCATGGCACAACTAACAGGTTTGACATTTGGCGGTAAGACTTGGACACCAAAATTTGCTCAGGAAATCGACAAGGACAAATGTATCGGCTGTGGCAGATGTGTTAAAGTATGCGGGTACAATGTGCTAGGTTTGAAGGCGCTAAATGAAGAAGGTGAATTTGTAGAAGACGAAGATGATGAAGAAATTGAACGGAAAGTAATGGCAGTTACTTCTCCAGATAATTGTATTGGTTGTGAAGCTTGTTCACGGATTTGTCCGAAGAACTGCTATACCCATGTTGCGTTAAACAATTAAGGTTTTTGGAAGTAGTTAAAATTCTTGTTGATTCAATGAGGCACTGTTTGTAGAAAGCGCAAATGCGCTAGGCAAGGTAACTTGAGGGGAATACTAAATATTTACCGGAACTCCAAAAAAGTTCACAGTAAACAAATCCGTAAATCGTAAAATGTTAGCTATTAACAAATTTAAACTTGCTGCTAATATAGCCTAATCAATATTAGGTCTAACAACAGGGCTGTTTCATTCTCATCTAACCCGCCTCAGAATGAATTCTGAATCTAATAGCACTCATTCGTCTAAAGATGACTGAGAAAAGATTATAGTCCGTTTTAACGGACTTTAGCTATAAGAAAAAGAACTTTAGTTCGGGGCGGTTTATGTCTAGAACGAAATAATCCTGGGTCTAACAGTACCCTCTTGGAACAACTAGCTTTTCTGAAAACAGGGGGCTAACTTTGTCATAGGAGTTGAAATATAATTTGTAATTTTCTGGGGGAAAGATATGGAAAAAATCTTGAAGTTTCCCCCATTTTTTATGGCTACACGTTAGAAAGTTAATAAGTGAAAAGGGAATGGGGAATAGGAAATAGGGAACGGGGAATAGGGAATAGATAACAATGCTTAATGCCCAATGCTCAATTCCCAATTCCCACAAAATCACATCTTTAAAGACGGTTTACAAAGCAGGTAGCATGTATGCAACAAGTTCCTGTTTCACTATGGACTCTGGTTGCTGGGATAGTAGTTACAGCAATCAGCATTTGGATTGGTCAAAACCACACTCTCATGCCGGTGCAAGCATCGCTACAAGCGCCTTTGGTAGACGGTTTTTTCAACGTCATGTTTACCATTGCGATCGCACTCTTCTTGGTGGTAGAAGGAACCATTGTAGTTTTTTTGATTCAGTTTCGTCACCGTCCGGGTGACGATACCGATGGTGTGCGCGTAGAAGGCAACGTTCCCTTAGAAGTCTTTTGGACAGCAATTCCAACAGTGATTGTCCTCCTCTTGGGCATCTACAGTGTAGATGTTTTTAACCGAATGGGAGGCTTTGATCCTGCGGGTCATCCTCATTCAGCAGATCATGTTGCTCATATGCCGGGAACCGCTCTGGCAGGCACATTAAGCGATACTTCCCAAGCAACAACTGCCCCAACAATTGCCCCAACAATTGGCATCGGCGCGTCTCCTCAAACCCTAGACAAACCAGCCGATTTAGTTGTTGATGTCAAAGGGATACAGTACGCCTGGTTATTTAACTACCCTGATAGTGGCATTACCTCTGGGGAATTGCACATACCCGTCGGTGCTGATGTGCAACTCAACCTTTCAGCACAAGATGTAATTCACTCATTCTGGGTGCCAAACTTCCGCCTCAAACAAGATGCACTTCCCGGTATCCCTACCGAACTACGATTTGTTGCCACTAAACCAGGCACATATCCCGTAGTTTGTGCTGAGTTGTGCGGTGGTTATCACGGTTCAATGCGGACACAGGTAATTGTCCACACACCAGAAGAATATAAAAGCTGGCGGACAGAAAACCAGATTGCTCAAAAGCAAAACCTAAATCAAGTCGTTGCAATTAATCCAGCTGACTTATCAATATCAGAGTTTCTCGCTCCCCACACCCATGATATGGGAATTAGTGCAGCAACTTTAGAGTCAGTTGTCATGAGTCAAGAGAGACGCGATTAATCACGTCTGTACAAGAGTCACATTTAATTACTTTGGACGTTTGACCCTGAACTCCGCATAGTGGTAAAAAATATGACGCAGGTAGAATTTCCCCGGAATACTCCACCAGAAGAAAATAAACCGAAAATGGTGGTTAGCCATACCTCCCACCCGAAGGCGTGGAGATGGCAGGACTATTTTACATTTAATGTTGACCACAAGGTTATTGGTATCCAATACCTGGTAACGGCGTTTGTGTTCTATCTGATCGGTGGACTGATGGCGATCGCTCTGCGTGTCGAATTAGCAACACCAGAATCAGACGTACTCGACCCCAATCTGTATAACGCTTTCATGACCAATCACGGGACGATCATGATCTTCCTGTGGATTGTCCCTAGCGCCATTGGGGGATTTGGTAACTATTTGGTGCCCTTGATGGTCGGTGCTAGGGATATGGCTTTCCCGAAGCTGAATGCAGTCGCCTTTTGGTTAAATCCACCAGCAGGTGCCCTCATATTAGGTAGTTTCATCTTTGGCGGTTCGCAATCTGGTTGGACAGCTTATCCACCCTTGAGCTTGGTGACAGCGCCAATCGCCCAAACTATGTGGATACTTGCGATCGTCTTGGTAGGAACTTCCTCAATTTTGGGTTCACTGAACTTTGTGATCACCATTTTGTTGATGAAGGTTCCCAGCATGAAATGGGATCAAGTGCCCTTGTTTTGTTGGGCAATCTTGGCAACCTCCCTGCTGGCACTTCTCTCCACACCTGTATTAGCAGCCGGTTTAATTCTGCTGTTGTTTGACCTCAACTTTGGTACTTCCTTCTTTAAACCAGATGCAGGCGGTAACGTTGTAATTTATCAACACTTGTTCTGGTTTTATTCTCACCCGGCAGTCTATTTAATGATTCTGCCCATCTTCGGCATCATGTCGGAGGTAATTCCAGTTCATTCCCGTAAGCCAATCTTTGGTTATAAAGCGATCGCTTATTCTAGTGTAGCCATCTGCGTTGTGGGTTTGTTCGTCTGGGTACACCACATGTTTACCAGTGGCACACCCGGTTGGATGCGGATGTTCTTCACCATCTCCACTCTCATAGTTGCAGTTCCTACTGGTGTGAAGATTTTTGCCTGGGTTGCTACCCTCTGGGGTGGTAAAATCCGCTTCACCAGTGCGATGCTTTTCGCCATTGGCTTGTTGTCCATGTTTGTCATGGGCGGCTTAAGCGGTGTGACGATGGGAACAGCTCCCTTTGATGTTCACGTTCACGACACATATTATGTTGTCGGACATTTTCACTACGTTCTGTTTGGCGGTTCCGTGTTTGGCATCTACGCCGGTATTTATCACTGGTTCCCCAAAATGACCGGACGAATGCTGAATGAAACCTGGGGTCGCATTCATTTCGCCCTCACCTTCATCGGCACTAATCTGACCTTTTTACCCATGCACGAGTTGGGTTTGCAAGGAATGCCCCGACGAGTGGCAATGTATGACCCCCAATTTATCGACCTCAATCAAATTTGTACCTATGGTTCATTTGTTTTGGGGATATCGGTAATTCCCTTCGCCATCAACATTATCTATAGTTGGCTGAAGGGGCCTTTGGCTGGTGATAATCCTTGGCAAGCTTTGACCTTAGAATGGACAACTAGCTCACCACCCGCAATTGAAAACTGGGAAGTGTTGCCCGTTGTCACTCATGGCCCTTATGACTACGGTCATGATAACAGGCTTGAAATACAGCCATCTGCAACGCCGGAAGCTAGTGCTTAGTTAGTAGATTGAGTACTGCTATTCCTATCAAGGTGACTGCAATTTCTAGTTATTTGATTTGAGAACTCGAAACTCCAAGCTTGGAACTCCGAACTTGAGCATTATTACTCGGAACTTCAAGCTTGGAACTTGGAACTTCAAGCTTGGAACTCGAAACTCCGAGCTTGGAACTCGGAACTCCGAGATTAGAACTCGGAACTCCGAGCTTGGAACTCGAAACTTGAGCATTATTATTCGGAACTCCGAGATTAGAACTTGGAACTCCAAGCTTAGAACTTGAAACTCGGAATTTTGAGAATTCCTGAACAAGTGAAGAGTTTGGTTAAATAAGGATTTTGGATGAGGAATGAAAATTTGCCGCTTCACACTTCATTCTTTATTCAAACTTCCACAACAGACACAGTGGATAATATTGTCAATAAATCTATGACTATAGCTACAACGACGAGCGAAGATCACAGTGTAGGACACGAAGAACATCCAGATTTAAGAGTTTGGGGACTGTTAACGTTCCTCGCCTCTGAGTCCCTGATGTTTGGAGGATTTTTTGCCACTTATTTGTTTTTCCGAGGTACTACAGCCGTTTGGCCGCCAGAAGGAAGTGAAGTAGAACTACTTGTGCCGACGATTAACACCATTATTCTGGTGTCCAGTAGTTTCGTGATTCACTTCGGTGATACAGCAATAAAAAATAATAACGTCAAGGGAATGCAATTGTGGTATGCAATTACTGCACTCATGGGGGCAATTTTCTTGGGTGGTCAAGTTTATGAGTACTCGACTTTAGGATACGGACTGACTACCAACGTTTTCGCCAACTGCTTTTATATCATGACTGGGTTCCACGGTTTGCACGTTTTTGTGGGACTGTTATTGATATTACGTGTATTGTGGCGATCGCGTCTTCCCGGTGAATATTCTGCAACCAATCATACTTTCATCGAAATGGCAGAAATTTACTGGCACTTCGTAGACATTATTTGGATTGTTCTATTCACTTTGGTGTACGTTCTGACTTTGTTTTAAAAGTGAGTGGGGAGTCGGGAGTCGGGAGTGGTGAATACTTCCGATTACCTTTATGTTGTAGATTTTCACCCTGTTTTCAAGGGGAGTAGTGAGTGGTAAATACTCCTACTCCCTACTCCCTACTCCCTACTCCCCATTCCCCGTTCCCCATTCCCCACTCCCCATTCAGGAGTTTATTATGCAAGCTAATACAAACCAATTGTCATGGTTCCAGGTTCCAGAGGACATCAAGAATCTATTAATTCTAGCTGCACAAACCTGGGAGAACACATCAGAATCAGAAAAATATATTCAACAAGCTTTAGCCCAAACTGGTGAAAATACAGATGTATTGGTAGCAGCATATAGATTTTTCTATTATAAAAATAATTATTCTCTTGCTTTGCAAACAACAGTCAAATTATTAGATAAAATTAAAGAAGTAGAAAAATTGCCTGATAACTGGGAGCAACTTAAGCCTATATTAGTCAATCGCAAAGAAGACCCACAAATTCGATTGTACTTAAATGCTTATGCTGCTTCTGGATTAGTACTAGCAAAGTTAGGAGCGATAGAGCAAGCAAAAGAAATCAGCACCAAAGTAAAAGAGATAGACGAAAAGAATGATTTTGGTTCTGGGATTCTCCTGGATATTTTGACACGTCCAGCAGAAGATGATGATTAATTACTCAATGCGCTTCTTTACAAGAAGGAGTGGGGAGTGGGAGAGACAAGGGAGACAAGGGAGACAACGAGAATAACCCATGCCCAATGCCCAATACCCTTTTAGTCAACAATCAAGGTGAACAATCATGAACAATTGGTTTTCTACTACGTCAAATTCCTCTTACTCTCTGTTGGGAGTTGCCACTAATAGTAACTCTATCTTTCCTGCTGTCAGCATACCGACTAAAGTTGATCTGGGCAGTATTCCTAATGTCTCTCCGATTTTTGTCATCCAATCTTATCAGCTATCAATTTAAAGGTTATGAAAGATAGGGATTGGCTGGTAACGGGGGATGGTCAGTATCAAGCCTGTAAATCTGTGAGAGCATGGGATTTATTGAGAGAGAATTATCGTCTTTATCGGTTTTTAACTGAGATGGAAGATGTTCTCAATAGTGTGGATGATCAAGCTAGTCGTCTACCAGAAATTCGGATGCTCGTAAGGCGCTTGATAGTAAATTCCTACTGGGTGCGAAGTCAATCTTTAGAGCCTTCGCCTAATACGGGAACCTCTGTTTTGCTCCTATACGATGAATTGGGTTTTCCGTTGACGGTGCAAACAGTAACATTTGCACCGGGAACCAGATCAACCATTCATAATCATGGGACGTGGGGAGTAGTGGCGGTGTTAAAAGGCCAGGAAAAAAATACTATTTGGCAACGCACCCATAGCCCAGAATTTCAGGACAAAATTGAACCGACGGGAGAGGTAACTCTATTTCCAGGGGATATTATTAGCTTCGCTCCCGATGCAATTCACAGTGTAGAAGCAGTAGGTGATGAACCAACTGTGACTTTTAATGTTTACGGCGAAACTGATCCAAATGAGAGATTTGAGTTTGACTCAGTTACCCATAAGGCTAGGAATTTTTAATTAGGAATCGTCAGGATTAATTTCATCGGCTGGTAGTTGCGCTTTAGCGAAGACAGCGCCAACTACAAACAATTGAGTAATCAGGAGCTAGTTAAATGGCACGAGTAATTTTCTATAGTAAACCAGGCTGTCAAGGTGGTACTAAGCAAAAAGTTTTGCTCACAGCTGCCGGTCATGAGGTGGTAGCATACAATCTGCTAACAGAACCTTGGACGGTTGAGCGGTTGCGTTCATTTTTTGGTGATCGCCCCGTAGCCGAATGGTTTAATCGTTCCTCTCCAAAGGTAAAATCTGGTGAGGTGGTTCCTGAAAAAATTGATGCAGAAACCGCTTTGGGGCTGATGCTGAGAGAGCCACTATTGATTCGCCGTCCTTTGTTAGAAATAGGCGATCGCCGCGAGGTAGGATTCGATGTACAAAAGATTGATGCTTGGATTGGCTTAAAGCCTGCGGACGAATCTTTGCAGGAAATGAGCGAAAACTTGATGAAGCAAGATTTGCAAAACTGCTCCCACGGTCAGGATCAGCCTAAGAAACAAGGTGACTGTAATCACGGTCACGGTTCTCAAGAACACCAAAAGCAAGGCAGCTGTAACCATTAGTACAGGACTTCGAGACTGACAATTGAAGAAGAATTCAGAAGTCAGAATACATTCGTCAGAATCAAGACGCTCTCTACGAGACGCTAAAAGCGAACGCGGACTCGCT
>NZ_JAQYWQ010000192.1 GCF_029379315.1 Nostoc sp. S13 | reverse complement strand
CGTTTATTCATCCACCAGTCGCACAAAATACCCAAGTGAATTCTGGCGACTGGCACCTTTATTCTGTTTGATCAACTTCCGAGTTCCCAACATCAACTTCCGAGTTCCCAACATCAACTTCCGAGTTCTGAACACCAACTTCCGAGTTCCCAACACCAACTTTCGAGTTCTGAACACCAACTATGGATATTTCGGCTTGAATGATGAACTCAGAAACAGCAAATGTCTAATTATTAGCACGGTGCGATCGCCTTTTTTCTTCCTCCGTGTCCTCTTTGCCTTGGCGATAGCCTGCGGCAAGTCCTCCGGGTTACGCTCGTTGCGCCAAAGCGTCTCCCCTTCTCTACCAGACGCTACGCGAAGGGAGAAGACTCGCTCTCCGTGGCGCTAACAGCAGTCGCTCATGGGGAAACCACGCCAGATGCTTCAAGTCTGCGGAGCCGCCCAACGCACTGCCTCCCCAAGATCGCGCTGCTTTACCGCTGAGCGTCTACGTCATTCTTCCCACACCCATCAACCCCAAATTTTACACTAAACTCTAAACAAGTCCCAGCGCATGAACAAGTGTTTATCGCAAACTTGGCACAGGTTTCGGTAATCCTTCTCAGGAGGAGAGAGTCTGAAGTTTCCAGTTAGATGCTACGCGCCTTTTGGCGGTTGCGTAAGAATCGTAAACCAATGCTGTAAGCACCGAATACTAGTGAACCCAATGTCAAAGCGGGTTCAGGAACAGTGACGGGCGTAACAGAACTGATACTTACAGCAAAGTCTCGATTTGAGTCTACATTATCAGAAAATACGCTGTCGGCAGCCCCAATAAATAGATATTGGGCGTTGGTTGGAACTTGTACAATGACACTACTAAACATTCCGCCGCGTGAAATATAAAAAATACTATTATCTAAACATTGAGTTGGTAGGCAGCCATTTGGAAGCGTAGCATTAATAGCACCCGGAACTCTGTCAGTTGTAGCGCCATCATACTTACCACTACTAGGTAGCAGGTTATTGTTAGTGCTGAAAACAGCCCACATTGAACCATAGTATTCATCAGTGGGATCACCAAATGGTGAAAAACTTCCAAACTGATCCAGTTTTATTGTGTCACCTGGATTAATTTCCAAATCTTTTAAAGAAAAAGGTACGCTATCAGGGCTGGATGTATATGAAGAAATAAAACTTGCAGTTGGGTCAATGTTGAATCTAAATGTGAAAGCTTGCGCGGGATCAGCTTTTATCAGAGCTAAAGTGAAAGTTACACTAGCAGTTACAACTGATAATTTAGTAAATAAATTGCTCATTTTTTGTCATTAAAAAATTTTGGCATAGAGAATCGGAATAAATAATCAATTAATTAAGCCAGATGCATAGTTAGTTGTCAATTGATGAGTCAGATATTCACTCTATTTATAGATATGTGAAAATACGCATGTTGTTATAAATACTATGACAAAAATAGGTTTGTCAATCTATTGATAGCTAGTTGACAAGCAGAAAAAAACTTTTTTTATTAGTTTGTTAGCCGCACACAGCTTATTTAACCGAAAGTCCCGTATGAAGCAATACACTTGAGTTAAGTATTTTTGTGAAAACCAACTTGCGAGTTGCAATCTCAAAAGATGAGGATTTCAGCTTGACTAATGACCAATAGTACCTCAAAACCAGTCTAAAATGCTAACTCTACATCAGAGGGGTATATCCCGCTTGCGAGAGTGTGAGACGTTCACGTAAAATATAATGCCATTGTTGCAGCAGTTCTCATGACCTCATCTGCGTCGTTTGACACATCAGAGTCTTTACAGGCGGATATCGCTGAATTGATCGCTCGTTTACCGACATTAAAAAATCGGCAACTTATTCAGCAAGCACTTGCTACTATTGTTCGTCTAGCTGATAGTGAAATTGAGCGTCTCGATTGGAAAATATTGTCGGCTGCATTAGCTGATATGGAGCGCGGTTTCCAGCTTTTTTATGATTACCGACACGTTCGCAAAGTGACCATCTTCGGTTCTGCTCGTCTCGCTACAGATACGCCAGAATACCAAATGGCGCTTGAGTTTGCTCGCGCTATTTCTCAATTAGGATTTATGGTGATGACCGGCGGCGGCGGTGGAATCATGCAGGCGGGTCACGAAGGTGCTGGGCGAGAAAATTCCTTTGGATTAAACATTCAGTTACCCTTTGAACAGCAAGCAAACCCGTTTATAGAGGGTGATCCCAAGCTAATTCACTTCAAATATTTCTTTACCCGCAAGCTGTTTCTCCTTAAAGAAAGTGATGCTATAGCCTTGTTTCCGGGAGGCTTTGGCACTCAAGATGAAGCTTTTGAATGTATGACATTAACCCAGAATGGGAAATTTGGCCCAGTACCTCTAGTTTTAATCGATCGCCCTGGTGGTGATTACTGGCGGTCTTGGAGCGAATATATTGATAAACAACTCGTGCAAAATGGTCTTGTCAGTCCTGAAGACCCCAGCCTTTACACGGTGACAGACAACTTGGATGTGGCTTGCGACGCTATCACCAGTTTTTACCAGGTTTATCACTCCTGTCGATATGTAGCCGATAAGTTAGTCATCCGCCTCAAGACAGATATATCAGACGTTCTTGTAGAGCAACTCAATGTTGATTTTAGCGACATTATTATTCAAGGACGGATTGAAAAAAGTCAGGCATTACCTCAAGAAGCACAAGATGAAACTGTTGGGCTACCCCGCCTCATTTTGTACTTCAATCAACGCGACTTGGGGCGCTTGTATCAGATGATTGCCATAATTAACCAGATGGGTACTCCTTCACCAGAGGATGCAGCGCATCCAGAAAGAAAGTAGTTAATGAACTACCTCTAGTTGGCTCCGCCTGAACTAGAGGTTTTTACATCCTCTAATCCGTTGCTAACGAAGTTACTTTGAGATTTTTGGTGCTTCATTTGCCCCAGTTGCCGCATACTTCCAGCAAGATTCGGCTTACTGGAAGTATCGACAAAGTGTATTTGGGGAAATACTGATGGCTATGCCGAAATTTAATAATAATCAATTAATAGTTGATTGAAAACTGATTTGGCTGGCTTATCATAACGTTTAACTCAGTTTCACTCAGTTTGAAAAATAACTGGGGTAATTTATGATGTCTAGATTTTTGGTTCGCGTGAATTATTCGCGAACCATCCTTTTTGTCCAAAGTCCAATTTGCAGACTAAACTTTCAGGCTATTATTTGGCTTGTTCCTGAAATAAGCGAACCGACCGGATTTATGTATCGTTATGAACTTTAGTACAAAGTCGAGCCAGCGCTGTAGAAGGGTTTCCCGTCGCTTTCGTCTGGCGTTGAGCGGAGGTTTCCTCCAAGACCGCTGGAATACTCGCTACTGCTTCGCTATCAGAACTTTGTAACAGAGGGGTTTTAAACCCTTTAATTTAGGAGATACGAAAATATTATCAACAATGTCTAAGAGCTATAAAGCTTATAAACTGTACATTTTAGTTGATTTCATCACTCCCTCAGGCTTAATACATACCCATAATCTAGCCGCAAGAGGGAAGTTCAAATTTTACAAGAATGCTACAAATAAGTTGTTATTTTAGTGATCTAAGTTTAGCTTTATACATTTTATGAATCGTTCCGCCTGCCTGATCTTCAATCCAGTTGCGGGTCAGGGAGACCCAGACCTAGAGTTAGCAGAAATCCGGGGAATATTAGAGCCAGATATTGACCTAGATATTTATCTGACAACTGAAGAAATCGACGCTGACGAACTGGCATATGCAGCAGTAGCAAGGGGGGTAGATGCAATCATTGCTTCGGGGGGAGATGGCACCCTCTCGGCGGCGGCGGCGGCTGTAGTGGGTACTGAGATTCCATTTGGGATCATTTCTAGAGGAACAGCAAACGCTTTTGCCACAGCTTTAGGAATTCCTGACACGATCGCATCTGCATGTCAGACAATTTTACAGGGAGGAATCCGCAGTGTAGACGTAGCCTATTGCAACGATCGCCCAATGGTACTTTTAGCAGGTATTGGCTTTGAAGCTGAAACTGTAGAATTGGCAGACCGGGATGCCAAGAATCGCTTTGGGATAATGGCCTACGTTTTGGCAGGAATCCAGCAACTGAGAAGCTTAAAAAATTTTGATGTTGAAATTGAAACTGAAGACAAAATAATTAAAACTAGTGCCTGTGCAGTAACAGTAGCAAATGCCGCGCCTCCCACTTCCGTTTTGGCTCAGGGGCCAGCAGGTCTGATTTATGATGATGGGTTACTAGATTTAACGATTGTAGCTCCAGCTAACAAGGCAGGAGCGATCGCTGCTACACTTCATCTATTTCAAACGGCTTCTACAGGTAACGCCGTAGAACGGGATGATATTGGCTTCCTGCGAGCCAAACAATTTAAAATTACGACTAACCCACCACAAAAAGTTGTTCTAGATGGTGAAATAGTAGGCACAACTCCAGTAGAAATTAAGTGTGTACCAGCAGGCTTGAGAATTTTTGTGCCATTAGTAGAAGAAGTTGAGCCTACCGAAAAACTAGAGGGACTCCCTAATTTGACTATTGAGATGAAAGATCCAGTAGAAGAATGAGGGGATGGGGCATTGGGCATGGGGCATGGGGCATGGGGCATTGGGCATGGGGCAGAGGGAAAAGACTTGCTGCAACCTTGCTCATCTGCTCGCCTTCAATTGAAGATTCAGGAGTAAATTGCATTGAAACTTGTATCTGATCCAGCGATCGCTAACAAAATTCGTAAAATGAATCAGCGAGTCCGGTGGCAAGAACCGTTAATTGTGGAACGGAACATCGACCAAACTCGGCTGGTGTTGGAGGATGGTCAAACAGACAATTCTGAGTTCTCATTTTTAGTTGTCGGTGATAGTGGTTCCGGCAAGCATCGGGGACACAATCCCCAGCGAGAGGTGGCTGAACTCATGCTCCCTCATCACAATGAATCCCGTTTTATGCTACACACCGGGGACGTGATCTATTTAGTGGGGTCGAGTGAATACTACCACCAGAACTTCATCGAGCCTTACCGAGAGTTCATCTTGGGCGGAGAACATCCTAGAAGGATTGCCTTTGACCAGATGATTTTTAAGCTGCCCATTTTACCTGTACCGGGAAATCACGATTACTATAACTTGCCGATTTTATTGAGCTTGGCGTCTCTAACAACATTACCCATTCGTCGCCTGTTGCGATCGCGGTTAGATTTAGATGTGGGCTTACATGGTTCAGGAACCGGTGAAGCCTACGCACGGGCATTTCTGGACTATCTTAAGGCGTATCAGCTTCCCGGAGAGTTAAATAATCATTTAGATCAGTACTACACAGGCAAGACAGACACAGGTCGTTGTCTTTCCTATCAACCTGGGCACTTCACCCGCCTCCCCAATCGCTACTACACTTTTCGTTATGGGGGGATTGATTTCTTTGCCTTGGATTCTAATACATTTAACGATCCACCGCCGCTACCTAAAACAAAAGAAGGTGATGCTGATCGCAGAATGTTAGAAAAACGTCGTGAAGATTTAGAGCAAGAAAAGCTGGAAATTATTGAAACCTCAGCCAAGCTTCGTCCCGAAAACCCCAGCGAAGCCGATAAATTAGACGACTTCCACGCCAAGCTGTCACAAATTGAAGAAATTATTGTTGATATTGATAAGCAACTAGCCACTAATAAAACACTGCTGACTGATATTGAACAACTGGAGTGGCTCAAGCAAAGATTAATTGAATCTTGGAATAATCTTGAAGTTCGGGGAAGGGTGATTTATTTCCATCATCCTCCCTATGTAACTGAAGCGACAAAATGGCAACAAGGTCAAACTCTGATAATTCGCGATCGCCTCCGTGGTGTGTTGGATGCGGTAGCTAAAGAAATAGGTTCCCTAACTCAGGGGCGTCCTTTGGTCGATTTGGTATTAAACGGTCACGCGCACTGCTTGGAACACCTTGAGACAATGGATACCGGACACGCTGATTCGCATATCCACTGGATTGTTTGTGGCGGTAGCGGGTTTAGTTTGCGACGCCAGCGCACGGAGGGAGCAGATTTGATGGAGACTTTTGGAAATGAAAATAGATTAGTGGCGCGATCGCATCTCTTCATTGGTCGTAACGGTCAAGGTTTTCAGAAACGACGACCTTATTCAGGTTTACGTATTGACGTTAAAGGCGATGGACAGCCTAAGTTTATTGTCCGTCCCTTGGTTGCCGAATGGCATCAACGGCAATGGCATAATAGTGAACTTGAGCCGATAATCATCTAGAGCATCGATTCAGTAATCACAGAGGCGCAGAGGCTATCAGAGTAGTGGTTGTCAAAATTTTGGCGAACATGAGAAAATGGATTTGGCTGATGCTGTTGGCGCTGGTAGCAGTTGCGGTGGTGGGTAGTAACGGTAGCACGTTTTTTGAACAGCGTTCGTCACCAGCAATTGTTCAGAGCATTCCAGTGGAAACACCCGAACCACAGGCAGAGTTAAAAAAAGTTAACATTGCCCCGCAAGTGTCTACTGACAAGCTGTTAAACCATATCCAAAAGTTAAATTTTCAGCGCTACACAACAACAGAGCGATCGCTGACTCGCACTTATATCACAACTGAACTGAGAAAATTAGGCTGGAAGCCCAAATTGGAAAAGTTCTCTGACGGTGTGAATATTTTTGCCGAACGCCCAGGAACTAACAAAGCAGCTAAAGCGATTCTCGTGGGAGCGCATTACGACACTGTTGCCTTATCTCCTGGTGCCGATGATAACGCCAGTGGTGTAGCTGTGGTGCTAGAAGTTGCGCGGTTACTCGGTTCCCGTCCCACACCACGGACATTACAGCTAGTCTTTTTTGACAAGGAGGAAGCAGGGCTTTTGGGTAGTCAGGCTTTCGTTAGTAAGACAGCACGCTTGCAAAACTTGGGCGGAGCGCTCGTTATGGATATGGTGGGTTATGCTTGTTACACTGCTGGGTGTCAAAAATACCCTACCGGATTGCCTATTACCCCACCTAGCGACAAGGGCGACTTTTTGGCAGTAGTTGGTGATACAGAACATTTGCCTTTGCTGAATGCATTTCAGATGCTCCCATCAACCGCCCTGAATAAACAAGAATCAAATCTGCCACCAGTCCTAACAGTACCAATTCCTTTTAAAGGTTTACTGACACCAGATACCTTACGCAGTGACCATGCACCATTTTGGTATCAGGGTGTGGGTGCTGTGCTGGTGACAGATACCGCAAATTTACGGACTCCGCACTATCATAAACCTAGCGATGTTCCAGCGACTATCGAGCGATCGTTTTTCACAGGAGCAGCACAGATTGTAGTCAATACTACTACTGCCTTGTTAGAGAAAAGCGAGGTTTTGGAAACTCAACCACCAAGCTGAGTGAATAATTTGTAATTGACGCCGTGTGCGACTTTCTTTTAAACCTAATACAATTTTGGATTTTTGAAAATTATAATTACGTAGCTTGCTTTTGAGTAGCTGTAGTACTACGAATGATTTTTCCATACATTAAGAACCGATATGACTAGCACAATTTCTTTTGACCGAGTGTCTGATATTTACGATGCGACAAGGGGATTTCCACCGGGGGTTTCTGAGCAAGTGACGGACTTTATCCTCAATCTATAGGAATCCTATTTGAGTTTTGAACAAGCTCCGTACATCTGAAGAGTGGCAAAGTCAAA
>NZ_JAQYWQ010000191.1 GCF_029379315.1 Nostoc sp. S13 | reverse complement strand
ATGCTGAGGCGTTTGGCATAATATTTGACTTCTCAAAACTTTTCAAACACCCTCTTAGAGTATCGGGAAGGGGGTTAGGTTTTTCGTGAGCTTTTCCACATGACCTGAATTGTCAGAAATCAAATAGGATTGCTATAGCAACACAAGCACATCTGAGAAATACAGAATTACCAATGCTGGCTCATGTTCGATCGCGCAACGTATACATGAGAAAATCAGGTAATACAATCGCAATTGTTGCGATGATGTCAGGGAAGAAAAAAATGTCGGAGAATTTAAGAAGCCAAATTGTGACGCAAGGGGTGCAGCGATCGCCTAATCGAGCTATGCTGCGGGCAGTTGGTTTTAAAGATGAAGATTTCAATAAAGCCATTGTGGGTATTGCCAACGGTTACAGTACGATCACTCCCTGTAATATGGGGATAAATCAACTGGCACAAAGGGCAGAAGTTAGTATTAAAGCCGCCGGCGCGATGCCGCAAATGTTCGGCACGATTACCATTAGCGATGGGATTTCGATGGGAACTGAAGGGATGAAATATTCCCTAGTGTCGCGGGAAGTCATTGCCGATTCCATTGAAACCGCCTGTACTGGACAAAGTATGGATGGTGTGCTAGCGATTGGCGGTTGTGATAAAAATATGCCAGGGGCAATGCTGGCGATCGCACGGATGAATATCCCGGCTATCTTTGTTTACGGTGGCACCATTAAACCCGGTCACTATAACGGACGCGATTTAACTGTTGTCAGTTCTTTTGAAGCTGTTGGTCAATACAGTGCGGGAAAAATTGACGATCAGGAATTATTTGAAGTTGAAAGTCGGGCTTGTCCTGGCGCTGGTTCCTGTGGTGGAATGTTCACGGCTAACACCATGTCTTCAGCATTTGAAGCGCTGGGAATGAGTTTGCCCTATTCCTCGACAATGGCCGCAGAAGATGCCGAAAAAGCCGATAGCGCAGAAAAATCGGCATTTGTGTTAGTCGAAGCAATTCGCAAACAAATCTTACCCCGCCAAATTATCACCCGTAAATCTATAGAGAATGCCATTTCTGTAATTATGGCGGTGGGTGGTTCAACGAATGCAGTATTGCATTTTTTAGCGATCGCCCGCGCCGCTGATGTAGAGTTAAGGCTGGATGACTTTGAAACTATCCGCGCCCGTGTTCCCGTTTTGTGTGATTTAAAACCAAGTGGTAAATATGTAGCTACAGATTTGCACAAAGCTGGTGGCATTCCCCAAGTAATGAAGATGTTACTTGTGCATAATTTATTACACGGTGATAGCCTTACCATTAGTGGTCAAACAATTGCAGAGATATTAGCAGATATACCAGAAGAACCATCCGCCAATCAAGATGTGATTCGTCCTTGGAATAACCCGATGTATGCTCAAGGACATTTAGCCATCCTCAGAGGTAATCTGGCAACGGAAGGGGCGGTCGCTAAAATTACTGGGGTGAAAAAACCAGTAATTACCGGCCCCGCACGGATATTTGAATCGGAAGAAGCCTCTTTAGATGCAATTTTGGCCGGTAAGATTCAAGCTGGTGATATTCTAGTCATCCGCTACGAAGGGCCTAAGGGCGGCCCTGGGATGCGAGAAATGTTGGCTCCCACCTCAGCAATTATCGGTGCTGGTTTGGGTGATGCTGTAGCATTAATTACTGACGGGCGCTTTTCTGGCGGTACTTACGGCATGGTGGTTGGTCATGTTGCTCCAGAAGCGGCAGTTGGTGGTGCGATCGCTCTTGTAGAAGAAGGCGATAGTATTACTATTGATGCACCCGCTCGTTTATTGCAGTTGAATATATCCGAACCAGAATTAGCCCGTCGTCGTGCTAATTGGCAACCCCCCGCTCCACGTTACACTAAAGGCGTGTTGGCGAAATATGCCAAATTGGTATCTTCTAGCAGTATTGGTGCTGTGACAGATTTGGACTTGTTTTAATTAACCTAACGTAATAGACATCTCCGAAAAAGAATGTGGAGACGTAGCGCTGCTACGTCTTTTTGATTTCTAGTAATTTTTACCTAAATTTTATGAATTTTTCTAAAAATCTTGAAGAAGCTTCAGGAAATTTACAGAGCAGATATGATGTCAATAGAGAAATCACGGAAATATAGTTGACAGTCAACTGCCTAAAAACCGAAAAGGGTACAAAATGAGTTTTGAATCTAACGTCAAACTAACCATTGCTCTTTCTAATCCAGATTTAGATGCAGAAGAGCAAGAACGGGAAACACGGAATCTGCTGCGAGAAATCAAAGACTTAGATGTGGAAAGTGCTGAACTTGTGGCAGTTACAGAAACTCCTCTAGGATCAAAGGCGTTTGGAGGTTTTCTGCTGGGAGTGTTGCAGGCAGAGGTGAGTATTGCCAATTTTAAGAAATTGTTGGGATTTTTGGGCGATCGCTTGGGTGGTAAATCGATTGAATTGGAAGTCGAAGCGAATGGTAAGAAACTCAAAGTCAAAGCTAGCAGTCGGGAAGAGTTAACCGCCGCCATTGAACAAGCACAAAAGTTTGTCGCAGGTAACTAAGAAATTCCAGCAGCAAGGAAGAATAACAAGATGGCGAAACTAGCACTGCTAATCGGAGTCAGTGAGTATGAGCCTGGTTTTACTCCATTACCAGCAGCGAGAAAAGATGTCGAGGCAATGGAGCAAGTTTTGCGGAACCCAGAGATTGGCGGTTTTGATCACGTAATACCTCTGATAAATCCTCAACAACATGAGATGGGGGTAGCGATCCAAACCTTGTTTGATGGTTGTCATAGAGATGACCTCTTGCTGCTGTTTTTCTCTGGACATGGCATTAAAGATGAGAGCGGTAAACTTTATTTTGCAGCTCGCAACACCCGCAAAAATTTACAAGGGAAAATTTTTGAAGCAACCGCAGTAGCGGCTAGCTCTGTGTATAAGTTCATGAGTGATAGTCGCTCTAGGCGCGAGGTAGTAATTCTTGATTGTTGCTTTAGTGGCGCATTTGCTGAGGGGATGTCAGCGAAAGATGATGGTTTTGTTGATATCAGAAACCAATTGGGTGGAGAAGGGCGAGCTGTTCTGACATCTAGCACCTCAACCCAATATTCTTTTGCACAGCTAGGAGCAGATACTTCAACTTACACCGGCTATATAGTTGAGGGGCTGGAGACTGGTGCAGCAGATAAGAATGAAGATGGTTGGATTTCCGTTGATGAATTGCATGAATATGCTACTAAGGCAGTACAAGAAGCTACTCCTGCAATGAAACCAGAGATATATGCTATCAAAGAAGGCTATAAAATAAACCTTGCTAAAGCACCTATTGATGATCCTAAGCTCATATATCGTCGAGAAGTTGATTATTGGGTAAGAGACGGTGAGATTATTAATATGGGTCGTATTCCTTTAACTAAGCGACAAAAAGAGTTAGCACTTAAACCTGATGAAGCTTCTGCTATCGAAGCTGAGGTTTTAAAACCTTATCAAGACTACAAAGAAAATTTACAGGAATATCAAAAGGCGTTCATCGAAGCAACTCAAGGTAAATTACCTGTTAGTGACAATACTCGTGCTGATTTGAAACGTCTTCAGCAAGCGTTAGGACTTAGAGATGAAGATATAGCGCTAATCGAAGCTCCAATAATTGCCGAAAACTCACCTAGCTTACCTCCTCTACCCCTCCGAAATAGCAATTTTAAATACTATATAAAAGTTTGCATTATTGGAATAATCGGAGTTGTTGTTGGTGGTACTGTTGTATCTTTCTTTCGGCCTCCACCTCAAACCTGTGCTAATAAAGAGCAGTATAGTTTAAATGGCAGAATTAGTTTGGGTGAAAAAATTTTATTAAAACAAGATACAAACCTAGAGAAAGAAGTTGGAGTTAAAGCATTTGCTCAAGGTGATTGTCTAACTGCTATTATTGAATTCCAGGCATATCGAGCAGCAAATCCTAGCGATCCAGAAGCATTGATTTATTTGAATAATGCTAAGGCTCGTCAACAACAAAATCAGATCAAAATTGCCGTGAGCGTACCTATTGGCGAAAGTCAAAATATAGCAAAAGAGATGTTACGCGGTGTGGCTCAAGTTCAAAATCAAGTAAATAGCAGTAATGGAATTAATGGCAAAGCTTTGGAAGTGGCGATCGCAAACGATGATAATGATCCAAACACTGCCTCAAATATTGCCACTGAGTTTGTCAAAGATATGAGCATTTTAGCCGTAGTAGGACATAATGCTAGCCGTGCTACAATCCCCGCAGCTTCAGTATATCAAAACGCTGGGCTAGTGATGATATCGCCTACTAGTTATGCCCGGAACATTACCTCTATTGCTAATATTGGTAACTATATTTTCCTTACTGCTCCCAGTGTTAGTTCCATAGTAGATAGTATTTCTCGTTATGCCATCACTGAGAAGAGAAAGACTAACTTTCTCATCTGTGTCGATAAAAATCCGGATAATGGGTCGGTTAAGGATAGTTTTATAGAAGCGATCAAAAGGGCTGGCGGCACTCTGAATCCTATAGATTGTAATCTTGATGACTCTAAATTTAACCCACAAGTAGTCCTTTCTCAAGCTATAAAGAAAGGTGCTAATGCCTTAGTATTAGCTTTATACATTGACAAATCAAGGGACAAAACTGGGCGAGGTGATGCGTTAATAAGAGCTAATCAAGGTCAGTTAGCTTTATTTGGTACTCCGTCACTGTATACGAAAGAAACCTTAGAACAAGGGCAAAATATCAACGATATTACTATGTCTGTACCTTGGCATCCCACAGCATTTCCTAATAATCCTTTTGCATCAAATGCTATGGAACTTTGGAAAGTGCCTATAACTTGGCGAACAGCGACATCTTATGATGCAACTATAGCAATAGTTAAAGGTTTGCAGCAAAGCAAGACCCGTGAAGACCTACAAAAAGCGCTACATAGTCCAGGTCTTTCAGTCAATGGTGCAACAGGAAAGATTCAGTTTTTTACACAGTCAGGCGATCGCAAAGACAATCCCATCTTCCTAGTCAAAGTTCAAAAAATAGCTGGCACTGATAAATATGAATTTGTGCCGATTAAACCTTAATTTTGCAGCTTTATTTAATAGTGATCGCACTGACTCATTCTGATATTTCAAAATAGTGATCGCACTGACTCATTCTGATATTTCAATATAGCGCAAGCTTGCTGCAATGACCGAATCAACACATTCATAGCAATGCGGTGGCGATTTGATTCCAAGGCTTCACCATCATCAAAAATTAAATCTGTGGGCGGTGTGGGGTGTTCACAGTCTAGAATGGCTCTTGGGTTGTTCTCAGTAGTCATGAGCGATCGCCTTTCTCAGAAAGCCTTAAATTTATATCATAAATTATTCTTCACCCAATCTCGAAAATTACGCATAGCTTGACTTCTCCCAATTGTTAAACACTGCTGAACATACTCATTAACTAATTCAACAATTGGGATATCAGGAAAATTAGGGCTAGATTCAGACTTTATATATTTCCCTTCTTTTAGCAACGAAATTTCTAAACCTTGTTGTGTATGTCGCCAAAGTTCAGGAACTCCCAAAATTTCATAATTCTCAAACCGAGTTCGAGAAGTAATATCAATTTCAATTGCTAAATCTGGTGGTGGATCTATATTTAAATCAATGCGATTTTTCCCAATGATAGCAGCTTGATTTTGAATATAAAAACTGGTATCTGGTTCTACCGCTTGCTGCGATCGCTCATTTTTAAGTGTTGTAGAACCGAAAGGCTCAAAATCAATTTGGAATTTGTCTAACAAGATTTTGACTAAATCACCAATAAGTTCTTTATCTTTTTCATGTTCGGGTAGGGGAACCATAATTTCTAACCACCCATGACTATAAGAAATACGTGCAGCACGCTTTTCTCCCATTTCTGCCAAAATATTTTCTAACTGCTGCCAACTAATATCTTTGAGCAACATTTGTTGACCAGGTTTAACAATAATTTGTTGCAGTTTTAAAAGCATATTACCTCATAAAGTTGATGTATTAATGGTTGTGTGGAGGAGATTAAATTTACAAATCAACTTTTTTAAAGTATATTGCCTCTGACTATGAGTGTATAAATTAGCCAAAACAAATCCTTGACAGAAAGCCTCCCCGGCTCCGCTTCTGAGTTTTGAATTCTTCTGATAAAGGATACAAGCAAGGTAGATATTTTCACAGAGTAGGGCAGAGAATTAATGATTACTCTGGGTTATTATCGCGTTAAAAAACAGTACAAGCCCTGTACGCTGGAAATTCTACCCTCTCTAGTGCGACAGTTAAGCTAATGCGCGTCTAAATTGCAGATTTTTTCGTTACAACTGTCCTTTGTCCTTTGTCCAATTGTAAATACAAGTGACTTATGATCAATGACTAAAGACAATCCTCACGAAGAAATAAGCAATTAAAATGCGTAACAGCCTAGCAATAATTGCAGTTTGCTCCAGAAACTTAGTATGACAAAGGCATTCCCAAGCATAGCAAGGCGCTTGAAAAGTACAGGAATCAAGTTGTTGAATATGGGAACCTTCCTAATAAACCGTTTTATCGCAAACTGGAAACGCTACTTCCTGGGTGACACTGTTGATGTCCGCCCCTCCCCCTTCTCTGATGTCCGTCCTTCCTTAGCGGGCCCAGTCCTTAGCTTAGGTGGGGGTGGCCCCGATGTCGATGATGCTATCCAGTGGATGATTAACCAAGTTCGGGGAGGTACTAACTCCGCCACTAAAGTTAATGTTGTAGTTATCCGCACTAATGGGAATCACGATTACAATCGGCTAATTTATGCCATGAAAGGCGTAAACTTTGTGGAAACTCTTGTGATTAGCAATAGGGAAGAAGCAAACAAAGCCGAGATTTTTCAAAAAGTCAAAAATGCTGATGTGATTTTCTTTGCTGGCGGCGACCAATGTCAATACATCCGCAACTGGAAAGATACCAAGCTTGAAACTGCTGTTAAGTCAGTTTACCTTAAAGGAGGTGGTGTTGGTGGCACTAGTGCGGGTGCGATGATCCAAAGTGAGTATATTTACGATGCTTGCGCTTCTTCCGAAAAAGGCATTGAAACTAGAGACGCACTCGAAGATCCCTACCGAGACATTACTTTTACTTACAACTTTTTTAACTGGAGTAATTTGAAGGGAACTATCGTAGATACACACTCCGATAGGCGTCAAAGAATGGGTCGAATTATGACTTTCATTGCCCGTCAAATTAAGGACGGTGTATCTAACAGTGTTTTAGGCATAGCAGTTAGTGAAAGTACATCGGTTCTTGTGGATAAAAACGGTTTGGTGAAAGTTATGGGTAGGGGTGCGGCGTACTTTGTACTTGGCAATCATATACCGGAAGTATGCGAACCGCGATCGCCTTTGACCTTTTCTAATTACAAAATTTGGAAAGTTTGCAGTGGCGACAGCTTCAACTTGAAAAACCGACCAACCTCTGGATACTATCTTAGAAGTGTCAAAAGGGGACGGATTGATTCAAATCCTTATTGACTGGGGAGGGGGACAAGGGTAAATTATTGAATGAAGTTTCTTCCTTGTCTCTTCCCAATCCCCAATGCCTCATTTCCCGTACTTTCTACCAGGGAACCACGCCATTTTCATCAAAATACCCTCCGCTAGAACCATCATCAGGTAGAGTCGCAAGTCTTACTGCTGCGATCGCTCCCTGCTCAACAGTACGGTATCCTTGGTATTGATTAATGTCAGTTGCTGTGAAACCAGGGTCAGCAGCATTCACTTTAATCGGGGTATCTTTAAGTTCAGCAGCTAACAAAACTGTGATCGCATTCAGTGCTGTCTTTGATGAGTTATAAGCAAGATAGTTAGAATCAGCAAACTCACTATAGGAATCCTATTTGAGTTTTGAACAAGCTCCGTACATCTGAAGAGTGGCAAAGTCAAA
>NZ_JAQYWQ010000190.1 GCF_029379315.1 Nostoc sp. S13 | reverse complement strand
AAACCTCTCCGTATTCTCTCTTAGTCTTGTTCAGAAATCAAATAGGAGTCCTATATTCACAATAATTGGTTTTGGTGTAATGCCCTCAACCCTTTAGATAAAAGAACTACTCTGACATCGGAAAAAGATTATTTCCGGCTCAACGGGATTAAAAGCTTTTGCTCTGGCTCTCAAGACTCGGATATATTGCCGATCACTGCCACTGATCAAGAAACTGGTGAATTGAGTATTGTAGTAATTCCCACTCAACGGCAAGGCGTTACTGTTCATGATGATTGGGATAATATCGGACAACGCCAAACAGATAGTGGTAGTGTTACTTTTGAGAATGTGTTGGTCTACCCGGATGAAATTCTTGGTAGTAGAGATAAACCCAATCAACCCTTCGCCACTATTCGCGCCTGCTTGACTCAATTGAATCTTGCTAATATTTACCTGGGAATTGCACAGGGAGCATTTGAAGCTGCTAAAACATATACTAAAACCAGTACAAAACCTTGGCTGACATCAGGTGTAGACAGTGCAACCCAAGATCCTTATATCCTCCAGCATTATGGCAAAATATGGGTTGATCTCCAAGCAGCAAAGAGCTTGACTGAACAAGCAGGAGAATTACTACAAGCGGCTTGGGGAAAAGAATGGTCACTCACCGCCGAACAACGTGGGGAATGTGCGCTTTGCGTCGCTACCGCCAAAGTTGCAGCAACTACAGTTGGTTTAGACATTACCAACCGCATCTTTGAAGTTATGGGCGCACGCGCTACCAGTGCAAAATATGGCTTTGACCGCTACTGGCGCAATCTCCGCACTTTCACTCTCCATGACCCAGTGGATTATAAAGTCAGAGACATCGGTAACTGGGCATTAAATGATAAATTGCCAAAACCTGATTTTTATTCATAGTTTTTCCCTGCCGACAAAATCAACGCCTTAGTCTCAAACCTGTTTCCATAAGCATCTGAGGTTCGATATTCTCAACTTTAGGTATCGCTTCTAACTGACGAATCCCAGCGAGCGCATCAACAATATTACCTGATTGGGCACGCAACCAAGCGGCGTGAGGCGCATAGTCAAGGCTTTGCACTACTTTGTAACCCGCTCGATTAATTATTTCATGCTCCGACTCCACATCAACACCTTCAGCAAAACGGATGAAAACCAGTCCAGTTGGTACTGCTACCGAACCATTGGGTTGTAGTGTGTAAATTGGACTTAGTGTTCCCTGTTCTGATTCATTAGGTTCGCCTGGAAAAACTGCGATTGCACCGTCGTTAAGTTGTAAAATTGCTCCTGGTGTCACCGTGCTGGGTTGATTGTAGTGGACTGCATAGTACCCAGGCTTACGAGTGTAGGATACAGCAGTGCGATGTCTACGATGGTCACTGAGCTTTGTCGTTCGCGCAGCGTCTCGTAGAGAAGTGCGGGCTACGTCTACGCGAATTTGTTCAGGATACTCAGAAAAGTAGTCTTTTTGAAATTTCACTTCAGCAATCAGGGGTAAAGAGTACACCTGTAGAAAATACTCAGATGGAAAATAAAACATCTTTCTCAAGTTCTAATTATGTTATTTAAATGCATAGCCGCTTCTCTACGAGACGCTACGCGAACGTCTTCCCCCAGAGTAGGGGCGCACACGGACGCAGAGAATTTGCTAGGAATTAATTAAATGTTGTACTTAGAGAGATTAAATTTTGTTTAAGCTGTATTTTTTAATCCCGTAATACACATATAACACATGAAATAGGAAGCATTCATAAACTAAAGGTAAGCGCACGCTGATGCAGCAAGCTTTAAAAGTAAGACATAATGCGGTTTCCCAATGCCCAATTTTCAAAACATTTAGGAGATTAAACTATGGTTCAGGTTCGCTATGGTGGACAGAACGGCCAACAGTATGAACTTGCGATCAGTAACGAACACGTTGTAGTGCGTACCGAAAACCGCAGTACTCTTGTTGGTGCAAGATCGTTTGAAGCCGCACCTGTGTCACCCACAGCTCGTAGCATCCTCAATCAATTTGAGCTAACAACGCGGTTTCGGCAAGCGGGTGTCGAAATTCTGCAAGCGAAAGTTCCGAATCAGGGTGTGGCTTTGCGCGATCGCGCCCGTGAAATTCTCAACCAAGAGTCTGAAGTGCAATTTGCCGGACGTGTTCTTGTCGATCCAATATCCAGACAACCTGTAGTTTACACCGAAAACCTCTTCGTTAAATTCGATAATGAAGAGGAGTTAAGCGTCTACGAAGAGGTATTAGGACGTTACGGCTTAACAATTAAACGGCAACTTGAATATGCACGAAATGCTTACTTTGTCAATGCACCGGCAAATACTGGTATAGCCGTCTTTGACATCGCTGAGAGACTTTTGAATCAAGAATCGGTTGAACTGTGCCATCCTGAACTAGTGCGTGAATCACGCCAACGTCAGGTTTTCCCGCAGCAGTGGCACTTAAAGCAAACAAAAATTAATGGTAAAGTAATTAACGCCCATGCCAACGTTGAGGCAGCTTGGAAGTTAAGCGATGGCACAGGGACGATTATTGCAATTATCGACGATGGTGTGGATCTTGAGCATGAAGAGTTCCGTTCCTCTGGAAAGATTGTTGCCCCGCGTGATGTCACACGTAAAACTAACAATCCCAGACCGGGAAACGACGATAATCACGGGACAAGCTGTGCAGGAGTAGCTTGTGCAAACGGCAATTTTGGTGCATCTGGTGTGGCACCGGGTGCAAAGCTGATGCCGATTCGTTTAGCTTCGGCGCTGGGGTCACAGGATGAAGCAGATGCTTTTATTTGGGCGGCTCAAAATGGTGCTGATGTCATTTCTTGTAGTTGGGGGCCAGCAGATGGGGTTTGGTTTGAGCCAAACGATCCTGCACACAACCAGAAAATACCTCTGCCTGACTCCACACGACTTGCTATAGATTTTGCAATCAATAAAGGCCGCAACGGCAAGGGCTGTGTAATTTTATTCGCGGCTGGCAATGGTAATGAAAGCGTGGATAATGATGGCTACGCTAGCTACCAAAAGGTGATTGCTGTGGCAGCTTGTAACGATTTCGGCACGAGAAGCGCTTACAGTGACTTTGGTCAGGCGGTATGGTGCGCCTTTCCCAGCAACAATGGTGACAGTTCTCAAACCACTGGAATTTGGACAACTGATCGCTCTGGTGTACTTGGTTATAATTCGGGTAATCGGAATCTGGGTGAAGCCGCAGGCAACTACACAAACGAATTCGGCGGAACTTCCAGCTCTTGTCCAGGTGCAGCTGGTGTCGTAGCCCTGATTATTGCCAGAAACCCAAATCTGCGTTGGGACGAAGTGCGAGATATTATTAAACGCTCCAGCGATCGCATTGATCCAGATGGAGGTAAATATGATACCAGTGGTCGCAGCCCATTCTACGGTTACGGTCGAATCAATGCTCTCAAAGCTGTAGAATTGGCCAAGCCAGATCAAACATCGACCATTAGCATTTTTAAAGTAGTGCAAGATATCCCAATTAACGACTTGCAGATATCAACATTGTCGTTGGCGATCGATAATACCAGTCTGAGCAAATCTATCAAAGTTAATGTAGACATTGAGCATACTTTTATTGGCGATCTTGTAGTTACTCTTCTTCCCCCAGTGCAAATAGGCCTACTTCCGATAATTCTGCACGATCGCCAGGGCGGAGGTACAGATAATATTAAAACAACCTATGACGAGGTAAACACCCTTAAACTTGCTGCCTTTAAGGGTAAAAGTCCCCAAGGAACCTGGACTCTGGAAGTTGCAGATAAAGCTGATGCAGATACAGGAAAGATTCGGAGCTTGACCATTGAAATTGGATTTTAAGCCAATAGGCTTGGCTTACAGCAGTTTTCTCTGTATTTGAACTACATCTATCGTACTGATTTTTCCCCGTTAAGTCTTGAAAAGCTTGAAATTATTACTATTAATTAAACTTAAATATAATTAAATACTACAGGCTCAAAAATAGCCGGGAAATAGTTAAAATAAGCTTTGTTAATAATCAATACTTAGCACATGCAACTATTGATTATTAACAAAGCTTTATATCTGATTTGTTCAGCAGTTTTGCACTCTGACTAGTCTAAACTCCAGTTGCACTGGAAAGTGTGCGATGGCCATAGCTCTTGGGTTACGGGGCGCTTGCCACCCCGTCAGAGTGCGGTAGGCTCTCTGACAATAATTATTCCTATATTGGCTTCAGCAGTAGGCACTTTATCGATTCGCCACCAACCCAAAGCCCCTTGTTGGCATCCATAAGCTTGAGCATAGCGGAAGCGAACGTAGTAAGTTCCAGCTACATTAGGTGCTGTTAACGTGAATGTACTTGAGCCTGAACCTTGGGTAGAACCATTATAGATACAGGCTTGAGCGTTATATTGACCTTCAAGACCTACAATAATTTGATTAATAGATCCATTTTGACCATTATTATAAGTGTAATTAGTAGATCCATTAATCGTTTCTCCAGGATTAACAATTACAACATTACTATTAGACCTATCCACAAATAAACCTCAAAATAGCTGAAACCCTTACATAGCTGGCTTTTTAGCTTATATAAAACAGGAACCTCTAAAACCCTCTCCAGAGCTAGGTTTCAGCCAAATAAAGTTCTCATTTCCGGATAAGTCTATTGCCGTTAAGTGTCAAATTAGTCAGTGTCACTGGACCATAAGTTGCAGAATTAGGTAGTATAGGTTGTGCCATTGCAGCTTTATCGAGTAGCAGGCTGTTGAGGGGAAGACCCATGCCGAGAAATGCAATAGTAGTAACAAGCGTATTACAAAATTTAGCTCGTTGTGTAGACATAATTTTCTCCTTGTGATTTGCGTTAGTTGTTGAGACTTGGAAATTAAGGGATAAATATCAGGAGCTTGAATAATTTACAAAAATCAACTTAAATAGCTTATTTAAATTAGTTTTTCGAGTGTTTTATTTTACTTATGTACATAGGCACGATTAAGCCAAAGTAATAAACCTCTGTAAAGCACCATAAACACTTTAAAAATAAGCTTTTAAGCAATTTACATTTCTTGCTCAAGTTCTGTTTTTTAGCACCTACTTACTTAGTCAACATATTTGTTTTATCACTATTCCCAAGTCAAATAAACTACTTTACCCAATCTTCAACATGTAAGTATTTGTAACATATAATACGTTTAAATATAAATATAAATATTTATAAACGAAAATTTATCCTTCGCACAGATGTATTTTGTTCGCTTATTTGAAATTTGATATCTTGTGAAATTTTGTTTTGTTCTTGACAAAAACGCAATTTCTTCTTTTATCAAAAATAATTTTGTGATATCTAAGTTCTACTCAAACAGACATAAGTTAATTTTATATATGAGATGATAACATCTATTCTCAAGCAACAATCAAGTTCATACAAGCTTTATATAATGCTACTAGCTGTGGTAAATCTGCTTATGACCTGCATGAACACGTTTTAAGCACCATTATCCTGAAATCGACTTTACCTGAAGCTCTTATGGATAGTGAAACCCTTGCTATTTCGTTGTTTCACGACTTAACGCGAAAAGTCAGATATATCGTAAGGGCACAGCAATGCTGTGCCCCGACAGAATGGTCTATTTACGTGAAAATAGCTGTAAGGATAATTGTCGGCTGGGTAGAGCGATCGCACAACCTAACCTTGTATTTTGAGAAAAGCAAAACTTTAAATTTTGTAGGGTGGAATGGCGCTTAATTTGGATTTAGATCCCCGATTTCTTCAAGAAGTCAGGGATCTGTGCAGCAACTTTTGCTTAAGTAAGTACCATTCTCTTGTAGAGTGTGTTATCGCATAGCGTAACGCACACCTCAAATTTTAGGTGCGTTAGGACGAATGTCCTAACGCACCCGACAAAACTAGCTTTGAGTCACAGGCTCTTTCGCCAAGAACTTCTCTAATTCTGTCAGCGCATCAGCATCAACCTTAGTTTGCATTGGGCAGAACTTCGGCCCACACATCGAACAAAACTCAGCAGTTTTATAGATATCTGCTGGCAGAGTTTCATCGTGATATTCCTTAGCTCTTTCTGGGTCGAGTGATAATTCAAACTGACGGTTCCAATCGAAGTTGTAACGCGCTTTGGAAAGTTCATCATCTCTATCCCTTGCACCAGGGCGATGTCTGGCAATATCAGCCGCATGAGCTGCTATTTTATAGGCAATCAACCCATTCCTGACATCTTCGGCATTTGGTAGACCCAAATGTTCTTTGGGTGTTACATAGCACAGCATTGCAGTACCGTACCATCCAGCCATCGCTGCCCCAATGGCTGAAGTGATATGGTCATAACCAGGAGCAATGTCTGTCACCAATGGCCCTAAAACATAGAAAGGTGCTTCAGAACACTCTTCCATCTGCTTACGGACGTTGAACTCAATTTGATCCATTGGCACATGTCCAGGCCCTTCCACCATCACCTGTACATCATCTTCCCAAGCTTTGCGAGTTAATTGTCCGAGGGTTTTCAATTCAGCTAATTGTGCTTCATCTGAGGCATCATGGGTGCAACCAGGACGCAGGGAATCTCCTAAACTGAAGGAGACATCGTATCTTTTGAAAATCTCGATAATGTCTTGGAAGTGAGTATAAAGTGGGTTTTGTTTGTGGTGATGTAGCATCCACCGCGCCAAAATACCGCCGCCGCGAGAGACAATACCAGTGATCCGGTTTCTCACCAAAGGCAAATGTTCAATTAAAATCCCTGCGTGGATAGTTTGATAGTCTACCCCCTGCTGGGCGTGCTTTTCGATGATATGGAGAAAATCATCAGCAGTCAGGTTTTCAATTGTACCGTGGACACTTTCTAAAGCTTGGTAAACGGGTACTGTACCAATAGGAACTGGCGAAGCCTTGATGATAGCGGTGCGAATTTCATCCAAGTTACCGCCACCTGTGGATAAGTCCATCACGGTATCAGCACCGTACTTCACGGACAGATTCAGCTTATCAACTTCTTCTTGAAGATTAGAAGAGTTGGGGGAAGCGCCGATATTAGCATTTACCTTACATTTGGAGGCGATGCCAATAGCCATCGGCTCTAAGTTAGTGTGATTAATATTAGCCGGGATAATCATTCGTCCCCGCGCCACTTCCTCACGAATGAGATCAGCAGGGAGATTTTCCCGTTGGGCAACGTAGTGCATTTCTTCGGTGATAACACCTTGGCGGGCGTAGTGCATTTGAGATACATTACCCTGCCCACGTCGTTTAGCAACCCATTCTGTCCGCATATTATAATTCCTCGATAAACAGCTTCCCTCCGCTGGTATTACCCAGACTCAGGTGTTAAGAGTGTGATCTCAGCCTGGTTATATAGGCACCCCTAGCATGGATGTAGTGTATCACCTTCGTTATATCTGGGAGCAAGGGTGTTAAAAATTTATGCTGTTGTTTCGGAGTCTGGCGATGTCTACGACGGGCTGCGCCTATGCTGTTTCTGTTGAATAATATCTAATATTGCCTTGTGAATTTCTTCTGGAGTCATTGAGGCGGGATAAGTCGCAGAGGGAGGTTTTGCCGTCAAACGATCTGCAAATGCGTAAAAAGCCTCTTGATCATCTTGGTGTGCAATGACGTAGGCGCGTAATTCTGCCTTGCTCATAGCATCAAAGTTTGGTTTATTCATGGATATTCCCAGTTGCCATCACGACTAATCAGAACTTCTATATCTTCTCCAGCCAAGATGAATATTTTTCCAGTGCGCTTATCCAGACGCAACATGTAAATTGGTTTGTAAGTAGTCGTCAAGAATTGACATAGGTAGACACATTTTAGGGCTTGTGCTGCTGTTGGAAGGATAGCCGCTCCTTTGATATAAAAGCTTATCTATAGGACTCCTATTTGATTTCTGAACAAGACTAAGAGAGAATACGGAGAGGTTT
>NZ_JAQYWQ010000013.1 GCF_029379315.1 Nostoc sp. S13 | reverse complement strand
TATCTTCTTCGATTTGTCAAGTTTTATTTATACCAAATTAGATGAGCTTACCCTGCATCCCAGGAAAAAGCTAATCTAATATTAATGCCAGATGAGGAATTCGTTAAATATATCTATAAAGTTTTTAATTTAATACAACACGATCAATATAAACTGCAATCTACTGGTATTGATGAACGGATATTTGATGATTTTGAATCAAGGCTAGTTGAATATCTCAAAGAAGAATTTAGTAAGATTCCTGATAAACAGTTATTTATTAAGCTAGAAGACGCTTTTGATGATATTAATAACTTAAAAATTGGACACGATCCAGACTATCGTTTTAGTCTAACTCCTCATGTCTACTTTATGAAGTATTTTTTAGAAAATGTATATTGCATATATTTAGCTTGGTTTCTGATTTACCAAGATGCTTTATTACCAAGTAAGGTTAATATCCTTGATATTGCAGCAGGGCCAGGAACAGTTGCTTATGGTTTAGCTTTATTTCTCCAAAGTAGTAGCGGTTTTTTTCATATTCCGCAAATGCACATATCTTACTACTCTTTATAAAAACAAGATGCTTTTCAGTTTCGTGGACTTCAGTTTTGGCGACGATATATAGAGTCGCGTCTAAGCACAGTAAATGCTTACTTCCGCTTTGTTACTACTGATATTTTTACTTGGGAAACTCAATCAAATAATCTACCCAAAGACTTTTTTGACTTTATCGTAATTTCCCACTGCTTATTCGCAGATCCAGCTAAGAGGGTTGAAGCTAATAATACTTACAAGCAAATATTCACCACTAGCTTAAAAAATTCAGGTTATGTTCTACTAATTGTGCAAGATAAAAAATTATTCAAAATTTATGATGTTCACCAAGTTGAAAACCAAGAACAAGAAAAAAATGTAGTGCATAAATTTCTGGCAGAACTGGGATTAGAGTTAGTCTGGTATAAATATCTAACTTCAACAGGTTCAAGAACACCTTTGTCCGGTGCTAATTTTGCTAAGTTTGCTCAAGATAAATTACCTAAAAAACTGTATATGACTCCAATACTCCAACAGTATTTTGGTCAGAAGCATCAGTCAAACTATACATTAGATGATTATGTAATCCTGGCGAAAAAATAATGATAAGTTGTAGGTAAAGTAGCAGAGAATGTATTAAATAAATACAAGGGTTCTGAACTTTACTTTTGAATTTATAAATGACTTGCAACTCAGAAACAGCAGAAGGTTGGCATGGCAAACTTAAATTAGTCTATGCCGATCGCCAGGGTAAAACCCAATTAATTTACAATCACCAACAAGCACCCCTGAAGGTACAACGCCCATTTTACCCAGAAGGTGAAAAAGTTTGTCATAGCGTCATTTTACATACAGCCGGGGGAGTTGTGGGAGGCGATCGCTTATCCTCTAACATCCACCTCCAACCCCAAGCCCAAGCCTTAATCACCACAGCTGCTGCAAGCAAGATATATCGTAGTAATGGCTTACAAGCTAGGCAAACTATCCAAATGCAAGTTGATGCTGGTGGTTGTTTAGAATGGTTGCCGCAAGAGACAATTTTATTTAACGGTGCAATTTATCGGCAAGATTTACGGGTAGAATTAGCAACCGAGGGCAGTTGGTTAGGCTGGGAAATTACCCGATTTGGTCGCAGTGCTAAAGGAGAAAAATTTTACCTTGGAGAATGGCGATCGCACACAGAAATTTGGCAGCAAGGTGTTCCTTTATGGATTGATCGGCAATGGTTACGGGGTAGCGAAGACATTTTCCACAGTCCCCACGGCTTGGCTGGAAAACCAATTGTAGGTAGTCTAGTTTGGGTTGGTAGTGCAGTTTCCGCAGAAATTGTCGAAAAAACCCGAAATTTATGGAATGGGGAAGGAGAAGCGGGTGTTAGCCGATTACAACATGGATTATTGTGTCGATATCGCGGTTCTTCCACATCTGAGGTGAGAAACTGGTTTATTAATGTTTGGCAATTGCTGCGAGTTTCTTCTTTGAATCGTGGTAATTGTATACCAAGAGTGTGGCAGGTTTGAACGTAGACGAGTAGCGGCTTGCCGCAGGCTACCACAGAGGAGGAAGTACGAATGCAACTTACGCCGCAGGAAAAAGATAAGCTATTAATTTTTACTGCTGCTTTATTAGCAGAAAGACGTAAAGGAAGGGGATTGAAACTGAATTATCCCGAAGCGATCGCTTATATTTCTGCTGCCATTTTAGAAGGTGCAAGAGATGGGCAAACTGTAGCTGAATTAATGAGTTATGGTACAACTCTATTGACGCGGAATGATGTCATGGAAGGGATACCTGAAATGGTGCATGAAGTACAGGTAGAAGCTACTTTTCCTGATGGCACAAAGTTAGTAACAGTACATAATCCAATTCGTTAAAGAAAAAGAACTTAATATAGGAGAAAGAGAAAATTAGGGAAATAAAGGTAACGAGATGCTATCACCATACCGATTAACATCAGTCAAAATTCAGGGTTATCGACCTTTTAGAAATTTTGAAGCGCCATTACAACCATTAGAAATTATTGTTGGTGCTAATGGTGCTGGAAAATCTAGTTTGTTTGAATTTCTGAGATTTTTACGAGAAAGTTTATCTCAAGATATACCAGCAGAAATAGTTCCTGATTCTATTGGTCAACAGATTTTTCATATTCCAGGCCCAGCTAAGTTTCAATGGGATATAGAAATTGATACAGGTCGTCCAGTTGGGATTAGATATTTAGGGGAACTCATGGGGCCTGTTGGTCGAACTCAAGTTTCCTATGAACGTGTAGAATCATCTAAACCTTTTAGTGATAAATACACTAATCCATATATATATATGGATATTAAAGGTAATAAAGGTGTTGTTCAAGACCCTGACACCAAAAAATTTGCACAGCAAGAGATTGCGCTAAAGCGGCCTAATCAGCTTGCTTTAAGTGTAATGACAAATCCATCACTTGAGGATTTATATAACTTACGTGAATATATTCGTGATTGGAAGTTTTACAGTTCTTTTAATATAGCAAATCAGAAAATTAGTAAATCAGTTCTGATTGAACAAGAACCTGTTTTACGTGAAGATGCAGGCAATTTAAGTTCAATTTTGTTTTTCTTAAAAAATGAACATGAATCAGCCTTTTATGAGCTACAACAACACTTGCGTTCTGTAATTCCTGGTTTTAAAGAATTGACAGTAAAAGCGCGTGGTGGTCCAGGAGAAGTAATAGCTTTTTGGCAGGAATCAGGAATTGATCAAGACCTTAGCCTTGCTGATTTATCAGACGGTATTCTACGTCTAATTTGTTGGATTTGTCTTTGTGTGCAGCCAAATCCACCCTCTTTAATTTGCATCGACGAACCAGATCAAGGCGTTCATCCTCGAACGCTTCCTGTTCTTGCTGGTTTATTTGAAAAAGCTTCTGAACGCACCCAAATTTTCTTGGCTACTCATGCTTCTTATTTCTTAACTCAATTTGACATATCTCAAATTGCTGTACTCAGAAAAGAAAATGGGGAAGCAAAGTTTATTAAACCTGGAAATTCTCAAGTTTTAATAGATATGCTTAATGATTTTGGCTCAGATGAAATAGAACAGTTACACCGTAGTGATGAATTAGAGCGACTTCCATGAAAGTTGAGATTTATGTAGAAGGCACATCTGATAAGAATGCAATGGAAGCATTATTATCACATTTGATTGAGGAAAAATTAGAACAGGGTATCAGGATCGAATTTTTTCCTGTTAAGGGAAGTAACAATGATAGAGGAGGGAATGCTAAGAAAGATTTACTGACAAAGACACCAACTAAAGCAGTAGATATTATTCGGAATAATCCAACTACAATTGTGGTGATAATGCCAGACTTATATCCTCAAAATGTAGGATTTGACCATGAAACTATTCAAGAATTAGAAAATGGGATATTAGATAATTTTAATCAAGTATTACAATCTAAAAGAATTACTGATAATCGCTTAATAGAGCGTTTTAGAGTTTTTTGCTTTAAATATGATTTAGAAGCATTAATTTTAGCTGCCGAATCCCAATTAATCAGCGTACTTGGTGTTAATTCTCTGGCTAGAACATGGACAAGACCAGTTGAAGAGCAAAATCATAATATTCCACCTAAAAACATTGTAGAGGAAATTTTTAGAAGATGTGGCAAGAAATATAAAGGCACTCTAGATGCAGCAAGAATATTAGGAAATGCTAGATATGAAGACATTGCAGAACAATGTCCTCAAGCTTTTGGACTTTTCGTCCAGTTCTTAGAAAATATTTAAATTTGGAAAAATAAATTATGATTCCTGGAGAAATTGTCACACCAGCAGGTGAAATCGAACTAAATGTTGGTCGTCCGACTGTAAAATTACAAGTGTCAAATACAGGCGATCGCCCCATACAAGTCGGTTCCCACTATCACTTTTATGAAGTCAACACCGCCTTAAATTTTGACAGAGAACAAGCGCGAGGAATGCGTCTAGATATCCCCGCAGGAACCGCAGTCCGCTTTGAACCAGGCGACGAAAAAGAAGTGACTTTAGTCCCCTTAGTCGGTAGCCGCCAAGTCTACGGCTTCAACGCTAAAATTAACGGAAACTTGCCACTAATCTAAAATAGAGTCAGACATTCATTGAGGATTTTATATGTTAATACCAGAACAGCGACGCATCAGCCGTGATTTTAAAACTATATTGAAATCAATGGTGTGTCTGTTTAGAGAACCAACTAATCTAGACTATATTTACAATCTGGAAGATGAGTTGCGTTACACTCAGGCGAGTTTACTAGCTGTTGAGTGGTTAAAAACTAAACCGGAAGTATTATTGTTGATTCAAGAACGTTATATTGCACCAAATCCTAATATCGAAGTATTGCTGCAATATCCTGAAGACTCATTAGGATATGCTTACGCGTTTTATATTAAAAAATCTGGTTTTGACCCCAGTTTTTATCGTCAAATACAAGTAGAAGACGATGTGAGTTATGTGCTGTTACGCAGCCGTCAAACTCATGATATTTGGCATGTAGTTACAGGTTTTAAGACTGATGGACTGGGAGAATTAGGTCTTAAAGCTTTTAAATTAGCTCAAACCCGCAGAAATTTAGCTGTTTTTTTGGTAGGAGGCGGGTTATTATTTATCCATTCTCGTCAAATCGCCAGATGTTCTCCCTAATTTATTAGAACAGATAGCTGTCGGCTACACAATGGGTTCAAAAGCAAAACCATTATTAGCACAAAAGTGGGAAGAACATTGGGATAAACCTTTATTAGAATGGAGAACTGAATTAGGAATTGATTTAGATATTTTAAATTAAGAGGAATGAGATAATGAGTTACAGAATGAATCGCCGCGCCTATGCCGAAACATACGGGCCGACAGTAGGCGATCGCATCCGACTTGCAGACACAGAATTATTTATTGAAGTTGAACAAGATTTCACCACTTACGGCGATGAAGTGAAATTCGGCGGCGGTAAAGTCATTCGAGACGGAATGGGACAATCTCCCATTTCTAATGCCGATGGTGCTGTTGATTTAGTCATTACTAATGCCTTAATTCTCGATTGGTGGGGTATTGTCAAAGCGGATATCGGCATTAAAGATGGCAAAATTTTCAAAATTGGTAAAGCCGGAAATCCTTATATTCAAAATAATGTAGATATTATTATTGGCCCCGGAACCGAAGCTTTAGCTGGTGAAGGAATGATTCTTACTGCTGGCGGTATCGATGCCCATATTCATTTTATTTGTCCCCAACAAATTGAAGTGGCGATCGCTTCTGGAATTACCACTATGATTGGTGGCGGTACTGGCCCAGCTACGGGTACAAATGCCACTACCTGCACCCCCGGTCCTTGGAACATTTACCGAATGCTGCAAGCTGCTGATGCTTTTCCCGTCAACTTAGGATTTTTGGGTAAAGGTAATGCCAGTCAACCCCAAGGACTTGTAGAACAAGTAGCCGCCGGTGCAATGGGGTTAAAACTTCATGAAGACTGGGGAACTACACCCGCAGCAATTGATACTTGCCTCAGTGTTGCCGATGAATATGATGTGCAAGTAGCGATTCATACTGATACCCTGAACGAAGCTGGATTTGTGGAAGATACGATCGCTGCTTTTAAGAACCGTACCATCCACACCTACCACACTGAAGGCGCAGGCGGCGGACACGCACCAGATATCATCAAAGTTTGCAGCCAAGCCAATGTTCTACCATCTTCCACCAATCCCACACGTCCTTACACTGTCAACACTTTAGATGAACACCTAGATATGTTGATGGTATGCCATCACCTCGACCCAGCGATCGCTGAAGATGTTGCTTTTGCCGAATCTCGCATCCGTCGGGAAACCATTGCTGCTGAAGACATTTTGCACGACTTAGGCGCATTTAGCATGATTTCTTCCGATTCTCAGGCAATGGGAAGGGTAGGCGAAGTGATAATTCGCACCTGGCAGACATCTCACAAAATGAAGGTACAACGGGGAACTCTTAACCCACAAGGAACAGAGCAAAAAGCAGATAACTTTAGGGCAAAAAGATATGTTGCTAAGTATACTATTAACCCGGCGATCGCTCACGGAATTGCTCAATATGTGGGTTCAGTAGAAGAGGGAAAATTAGCAGATTTATGTTTGTGGCGATCGGCATTTTTTGGGGTGAAACCAGAGATAGTGATTAAAGGCGGAATGATTGCATGGTCGCAAATGGGCGATGCTAACGCCAGTATTCCCACACCGCAACCAGTGCATATGCGACCGATGTTTGGTAGTTTTGCTGGTGCCCGTCATGCCACATCATTAACTTTTGTTTCGCAAGCAGCTTTAGAGAAAGAAATTCCTAGCCAGCTAGGTTTACAAAAGGTAGCAGTTGCAGTTTCTGGGACACGCCAATTGAGTAAGCGGGATATGAAGCTGAATGATGCACTACCCCACATTGAAGTAGATCCAGAAACCTATGAAGTCAGGGCAGATGGTGAGTTGCTAATTTGTGAACCTGCGACAGTTTTACCAATGGCACAGAGGTACTTTTTGTTTTAATTCATGACCGAGCAACTTACTGATTACGATAGTCCTTGGAAAGAAGTCAAAATAATTCGTAATTCGTAATGACGCTTGATGACTCGCTACCGCTTCTCTACGAGACGCTACGCGAACGCTAACGTAATTATTATACTATGGTTAAAGTCACTTGATCGACTTGATACGAATGATAAATATCATAGTAACGGGTTCATTCAAAAATCTCGGCGGCTTTGGGTGCAAGTTGGTTGGCATCCTGCTCAGGAAGATCCGCGTCAAAAAAGTGATAATTAATTTAACATAAATTAACACTCAGTCAGTGCAAATTGTGTAATGGGAGCGAGCGCTTGTTTTGAGGTAAGAATTAAAAACTTACCAGCAATGAATTTACCCTTGATAAATTCTTCATTGCTTGATATCTTCATCTTTAACCTGTTCAAATATAAATCCGCTTTCAAAAGGCCCGCCGCGACCTCTTACTACTTTGACAAGAACAGGTTCTTGTTGGCGATCGCCTCTATCATCAAAATGGAGTGGATACCCTGAAGTTTCGGTTGGTGAAAGATTAAAATTATTAGATTTGAGATTTTGCAAAACAGTCTGGCGAGAGGGATTGTTAGACATAGATATAGCTTTAATAAAAGCCTGAGTTGCATCATAAGCTGTAGCTGTGCGCCAGCTAATTTGTCCTCCCCATCTTTTCCTAGCTTCTTTTGCAAATTTTTTTGAATTTTTCTCTTCTGCAAACCAATCTACAGATATAACCAAATCTTCAAAAGCGTCTCCACCTGATTTTAAAGTGTCTTGATTATACAAAGGATTTCCTCCTAGCAGAGGCAATTTTTTGCTTCCCTGAGCGCGAGCAATTGCAAGTGCCACAGAAGTTAACTCTGTATTCGGAAATAGAACAATTGCATCTGCTTTATCTTGTTCATTAATTTTTAAAATTTCGGCAGATGTATCCAGTGAAGCATCAGCCAAATTTATAGTACGTAGAACTTTCTCATTGTTATCTTTAAATAAGCTTTCAAACTGTTCTTTTACGTTCTTACTATAAGTATCATCAGGATTGTAGAAAATAACTACTCTTTTATAGCTTTGATTCTTAGCATAATCAGCTAACTTCCCAGCATTCACTTCAGTAGAAAGTACTGTTCTAAAAAATACTCTGCTATTTAGTGAGGTACTTGTACTTCCTGGAGATATCATTGCTATACCAGCGCTCTCATACTGAGGTAGTGCAGCTTGACTACTTGGACTAGTATAGTGTCCAATAACTCCTAGAATATTTTGATTTTTAATTAACTCTCCAGCAACTTTTTGAGCTTGAGTTTGATCGCTGCCATCATTGGCAATTACTATATTTAAAAATCGCTGATTTATTCCACCTAAACTGTATGCTCTCCATTCCAAGGAAGTTGGAGGCGCTGTGCTAAATTCTGCACCTGTAGCCGATTTAACTCTGGTATTTCAATACCTTTCCCGACATTTAACGGCGATCGATTTCTATCTCTAGGAATGTAATCTTCTTTAGAATAGGCTATTACCAAACGGAGCTTTTTCCAAATAGGGTTAGTTGTGCGCTTATCGTACCAAGCTCGTAGTAATGCAAGAAAATCACTAGCTATGTGATAGGAAAATATGACATCAATATTATCTAATCCCAAAACGAGCGGACTATTTATTGCTGGCAATAAATATTCTTCAAAGTAGTTTGTACAGTCTATATTGTTACTCACTGTACTTTTCCACTTCTCAGCCAGTTTATCTGGTAGATTTAATTTTCTGACTATGCTGGTGCAAAACCATTGCAAGAAAGGCTTCGGAGTATTGAACAGTTTTTTTTCTGGCTCTTGAAAGTCTACTCGTACTGCTTTATAGCCTTGCTGAGTTCCATAATCCAAAATCTGGCTCATTAAGTAGGTTTTACCCCATTGCAAAGGCGCTCTCAACCGAATTAATCCTCCTGGCCTATTTACTTCCTTGTAACAATTAGAATAAAAGGCTTTATCAAAAAACGGAAATTCCAGTTCTGGGGATGGTTCTGGATCTAACAAACCCCTCAAATCAGACCAATTTGAAGCTAAATTCACCTGTCCATCAGGCAATACTGGTTCTGCAACTGGCAAAGGAGGATGAGCAGATGAGGCGATGAGCGGAAATAATTGTTCGTCTCTCAATTCCCCATTTTCCGAATCTTCCACTCTTCTACTCTCACCGTCTGCCAGTAAACTAAAAATTTCGTGTAAAATCCTGGGAGTATCGGCGGGTGAATTCCACTCTCGCTGTTGAACCTGTTGTAAGTAGCCCCGCAAATCATAATTCAGTGGCATACTCCAAGGGAATTTAACACGAATGGGCAAAATCACTGGCTTATGCCGATCGCTGCTATCCTGTAACTCTTTGGCCTGTCTCACCTCTTCTGTCACCATCTCGCTAATTGCCGATCGCTCAGACAACAGCAACAAAAAATAATCACACAGTTTTAATTCTTCATCAATGCGCTGGGGCCATTTTTCTCCCAAACGAATACTCTCGCCCGCCATGAATGCTTCGTGTCCAGCAGCTTTAATGGCTTCATAAAAATTCTGGGCAAGGCTCAAGTCTGGATCTTGGCTGCGGTAGCTAATGAAAAATCTGGCGCTTTTGCTGGCTGCTGGCAAAGTTGGCATAGTCGGATAAATATCCAGAAATTTTGACAAATTTGACTATATTCTTGCAATTTACGGAATCGAAGCTAGTTTCTACTTTTCTATAAACAACTTGCTAGTAGCCGATACACGACCTACTGATACATTTGGTAACTAAAATGGTACTGCTATCCTCTGTATTCAGTTCTAGAAGTTTACGAGCCATAATTCAATTAGTTTGTGGCTATTTGTTAAAAAGGTAAGTAAAGTAGTTTTGAAAATACATTTATATAAATTTATTGGTAAACAATTTTTCTTGGGAGGGGGTTTACCTAAAAGTACTATTTAAAAAACTATACCAATAAACCAGTTTCCTAAAAAATTTACTTTTACCCCGTACCTTGCATCTATATGACTTCACAATCTTCTCGCTCTGACAAAATTCTGGTTGTTGATGACTCTCCTGATAACGTGTTTTTGATCAAAACTATTTTGGAGGAGGAAGGTTACACGATTAGTACCGCCGAAAATGGGATTTCCGCCTTGGCAGAATTGAAAGCTTCTCCTTGTGACTTGGTTCTGCTGGATCTGATGATGCCAGGTATGGACGGGTACGAAGTCACCAAACACATTCGCAAAGAGATGAAATTGCCGCAATACATCCCCATATTGCTGATCACTGCCCACGACGCGCCCAATGTCGCCCACGGTTTAGACTTGGGTGCTGATGATTTTATCCGTAAACCTGTAACAGTAGATGAATTACTGGCACGAGTGCGATCGCTCCTACGCTTGAAGCATAGTATGGATGAACGTGATGAAATTGCCCGCCAGCGAGAAGATTTTGTCTCCCGCCTCACCCACGACTTACGCACTCCCTTAGTGGCCGCTGATCGCATGTTGATGCTATTTCAGCAAGGTGCATTGGGAACATTATCACCACAAATGCAGGAAGTAATCGCCATCATGGCCCGTAGCAATATCAACCTGCTTTCTATGGTCAATACCTTATTGGAAGTTTATCGCTTTGAAGCAGGTCGCAAAACTTTAGCATTTCAACCGGTTAATTTGGAAAGATTGCTAGAGGAGGTGAATGGAGAATTAGCACCCCTAGCTCAAGAAAAAGCACTGTCCATTAATCTAGACAAAACTTCGGAATCAAGCACAAACACAGTGATGGGCGATCGCTTGGAATTGCATCGTCTATTCACTAATCTGATCGGCAATGCGATCAAATTTACCGATTCTGGGTCTGTGACTATTCGTTTTACTTCTCAACGCCAGTTCGACAAAAGTAGTCAATCTCAGTTCTCCGGAAAATCCAATTCGGTTGACTACATTAGAATTGAAATAGCGGATACAGGCCCAGGTATTCCCCCTGAAGAACAAGCCACCATATTTGAACGATTTCGCCAAGGCAGTCATAAGAGTTCTGGTAGTGGCTTAGGACTGTACCTGGCTCGTCGAATTGTCGAGGCACATCAAGGCATTATTCTGCTTAATTCGGAGTTGGGCAAAGGTAGTGTATTTATTGTGCTTCTACCCACCAAAACATGAGAAACTTACCATTTATAAAATATGGAATGATTTACCCTGATAATTCATAATTTATAAAATTACTACTTTCTACCAATAATTTAAAGTAAATATTAAAATTAGAAAGTCAAACCCGAAAAAGTGACGAATTAAATCTGCCGACATAGCAACGCTAATATTAAATAGTTTTTTAAGGGACAAAACAATGATTACTACTGAATTATCTAACATTGGTCTTATTATCCAGAATCAACGAGAGTTTTTTCAAACTGGCAAAACTAAAGATGTCAATTTTCGCATTGAACAACTCAAAACTCTCAAGCAAGCAATTATTGAGCATGAACAGTCAATAGTCGAGGCATTACAAGGGGATTTACATAAACCAGAATTGGAGACTTACCTTACAGAAATCGGCGTAATTAAGGACATTGATTATGCTATAAAACATCTTAAAATCTGGAGTAAGCCCAAAAAAGCAGCCGTTTCGTTTGATTTTTTTTCCTACTCAGCGAGAATTTATCCAGAACCTTTAGGGGTTGTCTTAATTATTGGGCCTTGGAACTATCCATTTCAGTTAATTATCTCACCGTTAATAGGTGCGATCGCAGCCGGGAATTGTGCAATTATCAAACCTTCAGAAATTGCTTCTCATACTTCCGGTATCATCGCTAAAATTGTTGCCAAACATTTTGACCCCGCTTATATTGCAGTTGTTGAAGGAGGCGTGGAAGCAAGTGAAAAACTATTGGCAGAAAAGTTTGACCATATCTTTTTTACTGGTGGTACAGCCGTCGGCAAAATCATCATGGCAGCAGCAGCAAAATATCTTACACCAGTTACTTTAGAATTGGGCGGTAAAAGTCCTTGTATCGTAGATAATGACATTAATCTTGAGCATACTGTCAGACGAATTACTTGGGGCAAATTTATTAATGCTGGACAAACTTGTATCGCCCCTGATTATCTTTTAGTTGATAAAAAAATCAAAAAAGATTTAATAGATGGGCTGGAAAAATGCCTAAAAGAATTTTATGGTGATAATCCCGCAAATAGTCCTGATTATGCCAGGATTATTAGTCAAAAACACTTTGATAGATTGGTTAACTTTCTCAAAGATGGTAAAGTTCTCATTGGTGGAAAAACTCAACCTTCAGAGCGTTATATTGCCCCCACAGTGATTGATAATGTCTCTTTGGAAGATTCTGTTATGCAGGAAGAAATTTTTGGCCCCATTCTACCGATCATTGAATATACTGACATTGCAGAAGCGATCGCTTTGATTAACTCTAAACCTAAACCCTTGGCGTTATACTTATTTTCTCAAAACAAAAACCTGCAAAAGCGAGTTTTGCAGGAAACTTCATCTGGTGGAGTTTGTATTAACGACACGGTGATGCAGGTTGGTGTCTCGTCTTTACCATTTGGTGGGGTAGGAGATAGCGGTATTGGCAACTATCACGGCAAAGCTAGTTTTGATACTTTTTCCCATGATAAAAGTGTATTGAAAAATTCTTTTTGGCTGGATTTAAAATGGCGATACGCTCCTTATGAGGGCAAATTGCCGCTAATCAAGAAACTTTTAGGTTAAAAGTAAAAGTTATGAGTTATGAATTTTTAACTCCTAACTCCTAACCGGAGGCGGAGCGTCTCCGCCTCCACTTCTAACTCCTAACTTTTAAAATCCAAAAGCGTTGCTGTAACGCTCCTCAGCCCAAGGTTCACCACGGCGATGGTAGCCATTGCGTTCCCAAAAACCAAGTTCTTCACCAGCTAAAAACTCTAAACCATTAATCCACTTAGCACTTTTCCAAGCGTAGAGGTGGGGTACAACTAGCCGCATCGGCCCACCGTGTTCAGATGGAAGGGCTTCACCAAAGACTTTAAAGGCAAAGAAGTTTTCTTCGCGCATAAAATCTTCTATAGAAATATTTGTAGTGTAGCCACCGTAGCAGTGTTCCATAATGTGGGCTACTTTGGGGTCTAGCTCAATCAGACCCATGAAATCTGCCACTTTAATACCAGTCCATTTGACATCCAGTTTAGACCAGCGCGTTACACAGTGGAAGTCTGCTGTGAATTCGTGTTGAGGCAGCGCCATAAAGTCTGACCAACTAAAGGTAGCAGGTTTTGCCAAACCCCAAACTCGAAACTCCCATTCCTCAATGCTGACTTGGGGAGTTGCACCGTAAGTTAAGACGGGGAAACCTTTAGCTAAGTGTTGACCAGGAGGGACGCGTTCGCCCTCTTCCTTGCCTGGTTTCTGAAAAAATTTTCCTAGCATAGTTGGAGAAAAATAAGTTTTCTCAAGATATTTACAAACTTTTTTGCAAATACTCTTTATACGATTACTTGATCATTACTCATCAATGATAGGTAATGGGTAATGGATGTTCCCAATTACTCACTACCAATTTTTTTGATCTAATGAGTTTGTGTAGAGTATCTATTATTCATAATCCAATCAGGAAAGCTAAGAAAAAGCGTTTATTCAGTGGTAATAAGATTTATTGGTGACTTTGACCATCAAATCTATTGGTGCTGTTCATGCTTTTCCTGACTGGGAAATTATCGAACAGAATTCAGGAGTCAGGAGTCAGAATACAGAATGAATTCTGTACGACTGGTGGATGAATAATTGGGTTTAAGACCCCCACCAAATTTTCTTGTTTTGTGGTCAACAAGAAAGTCGCGGGTCTGAATCCCCGACTGATTGATTCTGACTCCTGAATTCTGACTTCTGAATTCTTCTTCAAGATTCTTCTTCCTCTTCTTCAGCAGCTGGATAGACAAATGTAGAACGTCCAGTCAAAATTGACTTGCCCAAAGAGAGAGCTTTCTGAGCTTCGACGACGGCTTTATGCCTCCAGGTAGCTCGACGTTTATCTCGTTTTGATTTTGAAGTTTTCTTCTTAGGAACAGCCATGTCAGCAGGTATCGCGATTCTTGACAACCTTCTTATTCTAGGCCATCCATTGACGCTAAGGACAACAGTTGAGTTAGGAATAAGTAAGTTGAATTGATTCGGTTGAGACTGAAGTGGGGACACCGGCGCACCCTGCGGGAAGCAACTACGGACTTCTTTGGATGTCGATCAATACTAAACCCGCTATTTTGGGGTTGACAGACTGCTAGCTGCTGGAACTGTATTAGAGGTTGTCGGCTTTTTTTCAAAGAAAAGTAGCGATCGCGCAGTTTTGAAGTAAGTAGCCCAAATTTGAGCATCAGGGCGCGATCGCCATTGTGGACGACTGACTTCTAATGTCAGAACTGGTGCGATCGATCCATAATTTTGTACGGACACAATGATTGAAACATCTGTCACCAAGATATCTTGGTCGAAACTCCGTTGAGCAGCTGCCCTAGCGGCTGCTTCCGCTCTGGTGAGAACGGTTTCGTAGTTTTCATCTGGCAGGCGGTCAATAGCTAGATCAACTCTAGCGGTGTAAGCTTGCACAACCTTATGTGCGATCGCTTCCGTTAAAAACCACGCAGGAACAGTAGATATGAGCAAAACTACTAAAGGAACTATCCGGATTCTTCTGGCAATTTGGCTAATAACTGAAAAGGGAGTGATCGATGATGGTAGGTGAGCAGAAATCTTGCTCATGACCTTCTATCTCCTTAGTGATGATTTTTTATTGAAATTAGGTGAAAGTATTTTCCGAACAAATAACGTAATAAAAATTACATTCTAGCTGAAGATTCGATCAGAATCACCTAGACTACAAGACATAGGTTAGCTTTGTTTTTTGGGCAAAGCCAACCGCAATTTTAAGACCAGCAAACAATAACTGACAAAGAGCGGGATGGCAAATTACTGGGCGATCGCGATTGGCATCAATCAATATCAGTTATTTCAACCTTTAAGTTGTGCCCAAGCAGATGCTGAGGCAGTAGAGAATTTTTTGGCGACAGAGGCAGGTTTTGTCCCCAAACACTGCCTATTAATGACAGATACTTCGCCGCCGATTGGGGATAGATCCACCTATCCGACGAAGGAGAATATTCTGCTGCTGCTTGAGGATTTGGCAGCGACAAGTTGGCAACCGGAAGACTATCTGTGGTTATTCTTTAGCGGTTATGGGGTCAACTACAAAGGCAAAGATTACTTAATGCCAGCAGAAGGCAACCCGGAACTCGTGCCAGAGACTGGCATAGAATTGCGATCGCTAATGCAAAGCCTGCAACTTGCTGACCTAAATGTATTGCTAATACTCGATATCAACCGCGCTTTTGGCACCCAAGCGGATGCTCCCGTTGGTGAAGAAACAATAGAACTAGCCCAAGAGCTGCAACTGGCGACAATTCTTTCTTGCCAACCAGAGCAATTTTCCCATGAAAGTAGCGAATTAGGTCATGGATTCTTTACAGCAGCTTTGTTAGAAGCTTTGCGTTCTGGCAATGGCAGCAACTTGGCAGATTTAGAAAGCTACCTAAGCCTGCTCATGCCAAAATTATGTCAACACCACTGGAATCCTGTCCAAAACCCTGCCACTATCATCCCATCAAGGCAGCAAGTAATCTTGCCAAAATTGGCAATGGAAAGTGACTTTCAAGCAGAATCGGTGATTTATCCAGAAGAATCCTTTGCTGTTGCCCTTGCGGCTCCCCCTCTCGACGATTACCCTAGAACTTCAGCAGATCGGGGTAGATGGGGAGAAGCTACTGTGAACTCCTCCCAACAGGTGAAGGCTCACAAGGTCGAGAAATCTAAAGCTCAAAAAGTCCAGGAGTCGGCTACCGGCTTAGTTTCCCAGCCAATGTCGGAAACTTCCTTGGGAGTTAATACCAGAGGAAGATTTATCCCCAATTCCTCCCAAGCCTACGTCTCTCGATTGCCATCGAATCAGCCGGGTATCCCTTTTTGGAAACAGTTTATCTTATGGGGCGGAGGTAGCTTGCTGGTAGCAGGTTTAATTGCCGTAGTTTTTCTCCGTAATCAAGAAACTTTTAGAATTAAGCAAATATCAAACACATCACCCAATGCTACTGCTAGCGATCGCCAGGTTATCCAGAATTTACCAAGCGATGTCACTCCACCAATTAGACTCAACAATCAATCTAGCGCCCAAATAGCCTCTAGTTCCGAGTCAAAAAAGCGGAATCAAGCAGTATTAGACTTGGCGAAAATGTCCCTCAGACAAACTCAGGCCAGCGATTTGAGCATGGCGATCGCTACAGCCGGGAAAATTAAACCCGGTGAACCACTGTACGAACAAGCTCAGGAGAATATTAAGATTTGGAGCCAAATGATTTTAGATTTAGCAGATGGTCGTGCGAAGCAAAGACAGTATGCTAGCGCTATTGCTGCCGCTCGATTAATCACCAAAGATGAAGCCCCCTATGCCAAAGCACAAGCAGCAATTAACCTGTGGCGGCTAGAGGGCAAGCAGTATGTGAGTAACAAAACTCTTTTAGATGCAGCTAATGCCTTGATTAAGTCTGGACAGGCATCTACCTACAATCGGGCGATCGAAGTTGCCAAGAAAGTACCACCAAGTCAACCAGGCTTCGATACTGCCCAAAAATCGATCAATAACTGGAGCGAGAAAATTTTAGATTTGGCCAAGCGTCGCGCCGCCGAAGGAGAACGTAATGCCGCAATTTCGACCGCTGCTTTAGTACCAGAGGAGACAGGCGCTTACGAAGATGCTCAGGATGCTATCCAAAAATGGCAAAAAAATATAGTAAAAAAATAGTTATGAGTTAATAGTAAGGAGTAAGGAGTTAGGAGTTAGGAGTTAGAAGTTTTAATTCCTCACTCATCACTCCTCACTTTTCCTTCAGGACGGGCTAAACCCTAGCTATCCGCTAAAGCACTCTCTATTAGCAGTACTGCGACACATCTTCGCCACAATCGTCGGCTAGATAGCACATTGCTCGGAAACGTAAACCAACCACTTCTTCATATAAGGGATTAAGCTTGCACATGGGCGGAATGTGAAACAGAGTTTTCCCAAATAATTTGACATCTCGTTCAAAGGGACACTGAGATGGAATCAGTTTGCACAAGCGGTGAGCTACTTGGCGATCGCGGACTTGAATGCTGTCTATCTGCTGCCGTAGGGGTTGGAGAATATCCCAGTTAGGCTTGGAAACAGGAGGATTTAGCTGGGTTATTTTATGGTCACTAGTCTCTGCTTGATTGATTGATACCCAGCTTGCCAGAAAAATCTTTTTTGTGGTAATGTCGAATACCTTCATGGTTAATCCCCTGTATAATTGAGGCTATTCACCTTTTTGATGAATATATACAACGTGGCGACGACCTTTACCGGAAGAATCGCGTTCTGACTGCGATATAATGTAATACCTCAATCGCCACTTAAGTCAGAACTTAATTTATTACTACGTCAAGTTAATCCCAATTTTCCGGGGATCGGTAGTGTAATATTATGATCTTGTTCATAACTTGACATACTTAAGATTTTAGTAAAGACATCTGTCATTCAATAGGTTTTAGTGTAGCATTTACAAACCTTAATATAAGGTCTTGCTGCAACTATTTTTGCTAAGTATAAATATTGGTAATAGCCTAGTAGGCGTTTTTCCTCTCTGTATTCCCACCTGCCGACGTCGCCGCGTCCTGTTCATTGCTGGCTGTTTTGAATTTGCAGGAGGCATAACAGTCCATTGATGCCAATACCATCGTATTTCTCCTCTTGAGCATGATGGTAGTTAATGCCAACCGATGCTATTCAGGTTTAGGCGATCGCAATCAATAGACTTATCCGGAAATGAGAACTTTATTTGGCTGAAACCTAGCTCTGGAGAGGGTTTTAGAGGTTCCTGTTTTATATAAGCTAAAAAGCCAGCTATGTAAGGGTTTCAGCTATTTTGAGGTTTATTTGTGGATAAGTCTAATCAGTATTTTTTTGTCAAATAAGCTTAAGCTGAAAGCACCTGCTGGGCTGTCAGGGTTAATTCTGGGAACGTTAGAGAAACAATCCGTTCCTCTCCCATAAACAAAGTTTGCTTGTAACTGGACTGATTTAGCAAACACACAGTTACTTTATTTTCCAAGGGGTCAATAATCCAATACTCGACCACACCTATAGCTGCATACTCAGAGGTTTTTTGATTATAGTCCCGGTCAATAGATTCAGGGCTTACCACTTCAACTAAAAGGGGTGGAGCAGTTTTGAGAATAGCCGAGGTAGTCTCAATACTTTTTGCCTGTTCATTGGTAATTACACAAATATCAGGTCTTCTAAGTTGTTTATTGGTCAGCACTTCTGTACCGTTAGGGCGCGGTTGTAAAGGCAGTCCCATTTTTTGAATTTCTAAAAAAAAGCGAACTAAGAGTAGGGTGATAATCGCCTCATGTTTGCCAGTACCAGGAGGCATTTCTACCAGCACCTCATCCTCAATTTCATAACGCTTGTCTGTGCCATCATCAAAATTGATGTATTCCTCAAGAGTAGTAATTTTTATTGGTGTTTTAGTCATAGCGATCACCTCCAAGAACTATAGACAAGTTCTTTACCATCATAAAAGACCCTATCTCACGCCAAAGCGCAAAGACTTTGAGAAAAACTCTGCGTCTTTGCGCGGCAATCGCTGATGGGGAGCCACTGCGTTGCCTCTGCGTTAAATTTTTATCTTACCCTATGATGCTACCTGAGCAGCAGTCCGAGTCCGCCGTCTTCTTCCATCAGCAACTTTCACAGGCGGCTCATCAGGAATTTGCATCAACAAAGTCACAGATGGCTGACATTGCAATTCTCGGCGGATGGAACGTTGCAATTCTCGTTCTAAAGTACCTTGCAATCCACCCCAGTCTATATCTGCTGCTTCACCTTCCCCAGCAGCAAATTCTGACCAACGCACAGTGAGGATTTCTTCAATCCGTTGTTTTACCCAGGTTTGCAGGAGCGATCGCTCTACACTTGTGACTACACCTCGGAGGTGAACTTCTGGTTTTGCCAACAGTTTACCATTCCAATCAATGGCAGCTGCGATCGTAATAATGCCCTCTGAAGCCATACGTTGCCGTTCTTGTAAAACTTTGGCACTTACCATACCCGAACTAGTAGTATCCACCAGTTCTATACCAGATGGCACTTTACTAGCGGCGCGAATAGAATCTTCAGTCAGTTCGACAACATCACCATTCTGAATAATGATCATGTTTTCTGCGGGAATACCCATACTTTGAGCCGTTTCTGCGTGCTTCACTAGCATCCGATGTTCGCCGTGAAATGGCACAAAGAACTTGGGTCGAGTTAAGGCAATCATCAGCTTTTGCTCTTCCTGACAGCCGTGACCAGAGACGTGAATCCCTTTATCCCGACCATAAACTACTTTCGCTCCCTGAATCATCAACTTATCGATGGTGTTGACTACAGCGATCGTATTTCCGGGAATTGGGTTAGCAGAAAATACTACGGTATCTCCTTGGCGGATTTTAATGTGAGGATGTTCTTTGTTGGCAATGCGGGTCATTGCTGCCATCAATTCACCCTGAGAACCTGTAGTTAAAATTAGTACTCTCTCATCAGGTAGATTGCGGACTGCGTGCAATGGTTGCAGCAGATTATCGTCACACTTGATGTAACCTAAATTGCGGGCATGAGCAATCAAGTTCAGCATGGAACGCCCCACAATCGTCACTACACGGTTTTGCTTCTTGGCGATATCCAAAATCATGTTGATGCGATGCACGCTGGAAGCAAAGGTAGTGACAAATAATCGCCCAGTGGCTTGACTAAATACTCTTTCCAGATTGGGATAAACTGACCGTTCAGAAGGTGTAAATCCTGGCACTTCCGAGTTAGTTGAATCACTTAGAAGGCAAAGAACGCCTTTTTCGCCATGTTCTGCTAGGCGTTGCAAATCAAACTTTTCACCATCCACTGGGGTATGGTCAATTTTAAAATCCCCTGTGTGAATGACTACACCAAGGGGAGTATGAATGGCAACAGTGAAACTATCAGCGATGGAGTGGGTATTACGGATATATTCCACCAAAAAGTTTTTGCCAATCCGCACGACATCACGGGGTAGAACAGTTCTGATTTCTGTGCGATCGCGCACTCCTGCTTCTTCCAATTTACCCTCTAGCATTGCCATTGCTAGTCTTGGCCCATAAATCACAGGGATATCAAATTGCTTGAGATGAAAAGCAATCCCGCCAATATGGTCTTCATGACCATGAGTAACGATCATCCCTTTAATTTTGTGACGATTTTCCCGCAGATAGGTCGTATCTGGCAGAACAATATTTACTCCATGCATCGCCTCTGTGGGAAAAGCCAATCCGGCATCTAAGAGGATAATTTCATCGTCATACTCAAAAAGACAGGTATTTTTCCCAATTTCATGTAAACCGCCCAAAGGAATAATTTTCAAGGCGGAATTATTAGCTTCGTTTTTAGCCATTTTCTCCTTAGATTGTTACTTGTGGTTAATTAAGTTGATAGTTAACGAACTTCTATTTAAGACAACATCATCTGTCTGTTAAGTCAGTCCCAAAGCAATCAAGTTTTAATTGAAGATTTCAATTTTTTATTCAATAAAATCGACTGTACACTCAAGGATTCATAGTATATCTATCAGTCCTAGCACAGGTTTTTAAATTGCAGCTTATGAACAATTATGATCATTGTTTATATGTATCTTTGGCAAGGAGCAGATTATCAGCGCTTAATCAGCTGGTGGCTAGATTAAACTTAGTTCTTTCAGAACCGCTTCTAACTTTTGACTGACTTCTAAATCAGGTTCACATAGCGGCAGACGAGTTGAACCTACCTCCCAACCTTGAAGTTTCAGTGCTTTTTTCACTGGAATGGGATTTGAAGTGAGAAATAGAGCTTTAAACAACGGGAAGAGTTGGAGATGAATCTCGCTGGCTACCTCAATTTTCCCCGCACTAAAAGCTTGGATCATCTGCTGTAGTTGGTTTCCTACCAGATGAGAAGCCACACTTACCACACCCTTTGCCCCGATCGCTAACAAGGGCAAAGTCATGTAATCATCACCAGAATAGATGTGGAATTCTTTTGGTGTCAAGCGACGAATTTCGCTTGCCTGATCTATACTACCAGTGGATTCTTTAATTCCGACAATATTGCTAACTTCAGCTAACCGGGCAACTGTTTCTGGCTGAAGGTTTTGTCCGGTACGACTGGGGACATTGTATAACAACAATGGTAGGTCGGGACAGGCTTGTGCTATCGCCTGAAAGTGTGCCTCCAATCCCGCTTGTGGCGGTTTGTTGTAATAAGGAACAACTTGTAAGGAACCATGTACTCCTATCTTAGACGCTTTTTGGGTGGCAGCGATCGCTTCTTTGGTGGAATTTGAACCACAACCTGCGATCACCTTAGCTTTTCCTGCCACGGACTGCAATACTTCGACAAACAACTGGTATTCCTCATCCCAGCTTAGGGTTGGGGATTCTCCTGTTGTGCCGCACATCACTAATGTATCTGTACCGTTGTTAGCTAGATGCGCCGCCAGTTCTGCCGCTACATCATAGTTGACACTACCATCCGCTTTAAACGGCGTAATCATCGCGGTTAAAACATTACCAAAATCTCCCACCCTTTTTTCACTCCTAATTACCCATGTTTTTGTATCTTGGTGGTTTTCTACTGTAATAACCTATCTGCAAATTGCTTGTCATTTGTTATTTGTCATTTGTTTTTTGACTAATAGCTAATGGTTTGAGTAGATTTTTTTCTACCAACAACTCAGCAATTTGTATTGCATTCAATGCTGCGCCTTTGCGGATTTGGTCGCCACATAACCATAATTCCAAGCCACAAGGATGAGAAATATCTTGACGAATTCTTCCCACTAAAACTTCATCTTTACCTGTTGCTTCAATTGGCATCGGAAAATGATTAGTTCCCCAATCTTCGACCAATTTCACTCCAGGGGAGGAATTTAAAATTTCTCTGGCTTCCTTCGCACTAAAGGGAGTCTCAAATTCTAAATTAATGGCTTCTGAGTGGGCGCGGAGTACGGGAACCCGTATACAGGTCGCAGTAATTCTGATTTGCTGCGTGCCAAATATTTTTCGGGTTTCGTTGACCATTTTCATTTCTTCCTCACAATAACCCAAATCGTTTAATGGGGAGTTATGCGGGAATAAATTAAATGCCAATGGGTAAGGCAATATTTCGGCAACTGGCGGCTGTCCTTGTAGTATAGCGCTTGTTTGGGTTTTGACTTCTGCCATTGCTCGAGCACCAGCACCACTAGCAGATTGATAGGTTGAGGCTACGATGCGTTGCACTGGTTTAACTTTATGCAATGGCCAGACGACCAAAGTCATTAAAATTGTTGTGCAGTTGGGGTTGGCAATAATGCCTTGGTGATTAGCTGCGGCTAGTGGATTCACCTCTGGTACTACTAGAGGAACTTTCGGATTCATCCGAAAGGCACTGGAGTTGTCAATTACCACTGCGCCCTTTTGAACAGCAACTGCTGCCCAAGTTTTGGATGTGGAACCACCTGCACTAGCTAGTACTATATCGACATTTTCAAAGGCGCGATCACTAACTTCCTCTACTAGTATATTTTCCCCTTTAAACCGTAGCGATCGCCCGACACTCCGCTCTGATGCTAATAACTTTAAGTCAGCAACAGGAAAATTACGGCTTTCTAATAATTCCAGCAACTCTGTGCCAACTGCACCAGTCGCTCCCAAAATAGCTACACGATAGGATTTCGACAAACTTGCTTCCTCCTTTAAGGGATTTCTCTGGAATTTTTTGGAGCAATTGACAATTTACTTATATTTAAATAGCGATCGCAGTCTTGAAAATACATTTTGAATAGATTTAGATTTTTCTCTAATTTAGTCCATCTTTATAGATTTAATACATTTATTTTCTTGACTATTTAATAAGTTAACTATTGTTGCATTCTACAACAATAGTTATCCGATTTATCCATTGTTTTAAAGTATATATTATTATACAACAAACCGCCATTTAGCAGAAAAATAAAGATATCTGCACTTAGACGTTTAATAGACATCCCACCTGTAAGGCAACAAATATCTTGGCTGCAAAGTTGCTTACCAAGATGATGAATATACTAGGATCGAAGTGCATAAAACTAGCAGAACATAAAACTGAGCTATGGGGCTAGGCAACAGATGCGTTCTCGTACCACAACTTAATAATAACTTTAACTTGAGGGTACTAACCACTCGCTGAGAACCAGGATATCACGGCATTAGCCTAGTGAATAATTAATTCCTAAGTTTCAGAGTGAGTGGGGAGATCAGGGAGATGAGGGAAGAAAAAATAACTATGCCCAATCCCCAATGTCCAAATTGTTATGAAGGTAAAATGTTAAGTCCTTGGTCATTGGCAGTAAACTGGATCTTTGCCCCAGGACAAACATCCTTGGATGTCATCAGACCTTTTGGCAAACTCCCCATTGCCCGTAAGAGACATCAAGGGATAAACGCAAACAATTATTTTATTGCGTCTTGTGTGTACTCGGAGTATAAAATACCAGAAAACTAGAGACGAAGCATGAAAGTCACCCAGGAAAAACTTCCCGCCAGCCAAATTGGCCTGGAAATAGAGATTACGCCGGAAATTACCAAGCAAACTTACGAAAAGGTGATTAAAAACTTAGCGAGTACTGCCAATATTCCTGGGTTTCGTAAAGGCAAGGTGCCTCGCCCGATATTATTACAACGGCTGGGTACAACTCGAATCAAGGCAGCAGCGCTGGAAGAACTAATTCAAGATGGCATTGAGCAAGCAGTCAAACAAGAAGCTATCCTGGCAATCGGTCAGCCGCAGTTGCGCTCCTCCTTTGAAGATTTGATTAAGAATTATGAACCTGGAAAAGCCCTGACGATTTCGGCTGCTGTCGATGTAGAACCAGAAGTGAATCTAGTGCAGTACACTGATTTGCTTTTCCAAGCTGAAGAAGTCAAGTTCGATCCAGAACGAGTCGAGAACACACTGGATAAGGAACGTCAAGAATTGGCGACATTGATTCCTGTGGAAGGACGTGCAGCCCAAATCGCCGATATTGCCGTAGTCGATTTTAAGGGTGTATTCTCCAAAGTCGAGGGTGAAGACGAAACAGCCGAACCAGAACCTATTCCCGGAGCCGAAGCAACTGATTTTCAAGTTGAGTTGCAAGAAGATAAGTTTATTCCAGGCTTTATTTTGGGAATAGTGGGGATGAATCCGGAAGAAACCAAAGAAATTGCGGCGCAGTTCCCAGATCCGTATGCTAATGAAGAATTAGCTGGAAAAGCGGCAACTTTCACTGTAACGCTCAAAGAACTGAAGGAAAAGGAGCTACCAGAAGTAAATGACGATTTAGCCCAAGAAATCAGCGATTTTGAAACCTTAGATGAATTACGCGCTTCCTTGGTAGAGCGATATCAAAAAGAGGCGGACGACAAAACAAAGACAAATAAGCAAGAAGCCTTGTTAACGGAACTGCTCAAGCACGTAGAAGTTGACTTACCAGAAACATTGATTGAGCAAGAAGTCGATGCAATGCTAACGCAAACAGCAATCCGACTGTCTCAGCAGGGACTAGATGTGAGGAATTTGTTTACTCAAGATATTATTGCTCAGTTGCGACAGCGATCGCGCACTGAGGCAATTGAACGCATCAAGCGCTCCTTGTCCTTGCGGGAAATCGGTAAACGCGAATCTATCGAGGTAACACCAGAAGAAATCGCAGCCAGAGTCACAGAACTTTTACAGCAATACTCGGAGGAACAAGACGTTGATGAAGATAAACTGCGGTCAATCGTGGAAAACGAACTATTAACCGAAAAAATCATCGATTGGCTCTTAGAACACTCCTCAGTTGAACTTGTACCCGAAGGCTCCTTGAGTCCCACAGAGGAAACGGAAGCCGTAGAATCTGATGCGGATGCTGATGCACCTCAGACAGAGGAACAAAGCAGCGAAGCTTTCACAGAAGTCACAGAAGGATAATAAAAAATCCCACAGCCATGAGTTCACCAGTTCTGAGTTAAAGTACTGGTGAAATGGGTAAGCTAAGGGAAATGAGCGAGCAGGGAGAGAAATAACCAATGCCCAATGCCCAATGCCCCATAACCAATGCCCCATAACCAATGCCCCATGACTCTTAACTTCTCACAACTCAGGGATGAAGCCAGAATATTTAAAGAATTAATGAATTTTTAGCAAATAGTGACACCTGCTATCACCTGAGCTTGGTACTGTGTTAGACGAGAGGAAATTATATGAGGCATAATAGTTAACACGTAGCTTATAAAATCCCATTCATCGAAAAGGCAGCACATGCTGCTGAAACATTTGTCCTAAATTATCGTCAAAGAAAGCTTGTATGCTTCTATCGCAGTCAGGAAATTACCCCATCAGCAACTTAAGTCGAATAAACATTAACTCCCAGTTGAACAGCCCTAGCAACATCGTCCCGATGGTGATAGAACAATCTGGCATGGGAGAAAGGGCTTTCGACATCTACTCCCGCCTGCTGCGAGAGCGGATTATATTTTTGGGAACGCCAATAGACGATACCGTAGCCAACTCAATTGTGGCTCAGTTGTTATTCCTGGATGCCGAAGACTCAGAAAAGGACATCCAACTGTATGTTAATTCTCCTGGCGGCTCGGTCTACGCAGGGATGGCAATCTATGATACAATACAGCAAATTCGCCCTGATGTTGTTACCATCTGTTTTGGATTAGCCGCGAGCATGGGGGCGTTTCTGTTAACAGCAGGGGCTGCCGGTAAGCGGATGTCTCTGCCCGACTCCCGAATTATGATTCACCAACCACTTGGTGGCGCTCAAGGTCAAGCCATTGACATTGAAATTCAAGCCAGAGAAATTCTTTACGTAAAAGCTAAGTTGAACCAGTTAATGGCTCACCATACTGGTCAACCCTTAGAAAGAATTGAAGCAGATACTGAGCGCGACTTTTTTATGTCCGCAGAAGAGGCGAAAAACTACGGTTTGATTGATCAGGTCATTTCCAGGCAAAATCTTCCCGTAGCAGGGGAAAACGTCACCATTCTGAAATAAGAGGCTGGTATGTCTAAGTACGACTCCCATTTAAAGTGTTCATTTTGTGGCAAGTCTCAAGAGCAGGTGCGTAAATTAATCGCGGGGCCGGGAGTCTACATCTGCGATGAATGCGTTGACTTGTGTAATGAAATACTAGACGAGGAGTTACTCGATACTAATGGTGCGGCAGCACAACCAGCACCGAGAGCAGAACCACCTCAAAAACGGCGTACCCACTCTTCTAGTATTTCGTTTAATCAGATACCTAAGCCCAGAGAGATTAAGAAGTATCTAGACGAACACGTCATTGGTCAAGACGAAGCGAAAAAAGTGCTGTCAGTAGCTGTTTACAATCACTACAAGCGGCTGGCGGTCGTTCAGTCTAAAGCCAGTGGCAAAGCTGGGGCGGATGATGCGATAGAACTGCAAAAGTCCAACATTTTGTTAATTGGCCCGACTGGTTGCGGTAAAACTCTTTTAGCGCAAACCCTAGCAAAAATCTTGGATGTACCCTTTGCCGTCGCCGATGCCACGACGCTGACGGAAGCCGGGTATGTGGGAGAAGATGTGGAAAATATCTTGCTGCGACTGTTGCAGGTGGCAGATTTGGATATAGAGGAAGCGCAACGGGGAATTATTTACATTGACGAAATTGACAAAATTGCTCGTAAGAGCGAGAACCCGTCAATTACCCGCGATGTTTCCGGCGAAGGCGTGCAGCAAGCTTTGCTGAAAATGTTAGAGGGAACGATCGCCAATGTACCACCCCAAGGAGGGCGCAAACATCCCTATCAAGACTGCATCCAGATTGATACCAGTAATATTTTGTTTGTCTGTGGTGGTGCCTTCGTGGGCTTAGAAAAGGTTGTAGATCAGAGAGTTGGCAAAAAAGCAATAGGCTTTGTGCAACCGGGAGAAGGCCAATCGAAGGAGAAACGAGCAGCACACACTCTCCGCCATCTAGAACCGGATGATTTAGTAAAATTTGGCATGATTCCAGAATTTATTGGGCGCGTGCCAATGGTAGCAGTAGTAGATCCGCTAGATGAAGAAGCGCTGATGGCGATTCTCACTCAACCACGCAGCGCCTTAGTGAAGCAGTACCAAAAGCTGCTGAAGATGGATAATGTCCAGTTAGATTTTAAACCTGATGCTTTGCGAGCGATCGCTCAAGAAGCCTACCGCCGTAAAACTGGTGCAAGAGCGTTGCGGGGCATTGTCGAAGAACTGATGCTAGATGTAATGTACGAGTTACCGTCCCGTAAAGATGTAACACGCTGTACAGTAACACGGGAGATGGTCGAGAAGCGATCGACTGCCGAATTGATAATACATCCATCTTCACTTCCAAAGCCAGAATCAGCTTAAGAGTCATTAGTCATTAGTCATTGGTCATTTGTCAAAAACTAAGGAATAATAACCATATACTAAGAACAAGTGACTAATGACAACTGACAAAGCGCAAAGTCTGGGCGGAGGTTTCCGACGCTCGCGGACTCGCTAACGCTGCGCTATCCGTTGGCACAGCCCGCCGCAGGCATCAGAACTTTGTAACAGAGGACAAAGGACAAATGAAAAATGCCTTATATTAATGTTCGTGGGGTTGAGCATTACTACGAATGGGTGAAAAAACCATCTGGTTCCTTGGTAAAACCAGTGATGATTTTCATGCACGGTTGGGCTGGTTCGGCTAGATATTGGCAAAATACGGCTGATGTTTTATCAGAGCAATTTGATTGTTTACTCTATGATTTGCGGGGATTTGGCCGTTCTCGTGGTAAGGCAACTATAGCCCAAGCAAGTGAATCTGTTGCTGAGTCAGAGTCCCCACAGCAAGAATCAGAGGCAATCAGAGAATTAACCTATGAATTAGAGGAATACGCTGATGATTTGGCAGCTTTGCTAGATGGGTTACATATTCAGCGTGTGTATATCCATGCTCACTCAATGGGGGCATCTGTTGCTACTTTATTTTTTAACCGCTACTCGCAACGAGTGGAACGAGGAATTTTAACCTGTAGCGGCATTTTTGAGTACGACGAAAAATCCTTTAGTGCCTTTCATAAATTTGGTGGCTATGTAGTAAAATTCCGTCCCAAGTGGTTAAGCAAAATCCCATTTGTTGACCGGATGTTTATGGCCAGATTTTTGCATAGTTCCATACCAGATTCTGAGCGTCAAGCTTTTTTGCAAGATTTTCTCGAAGCAGATTACGATGCGGCTTTAGGGACAATTTTTACTTCAGTCAGTAAGGCTCAAGCTGAATTGATGCCGCAAGAGTTTGCCAAGCTGACTGTGCCGACTTTGCTAGTGGCAGGGGAGTATGACAAAATTATTCCAGCCGAGATGGGGAGTCAAGCAGCCGCACTGAGTGACAAAGTTGAATTTGCGATGATTCCCGGTACAGCGCATTTCCCGATGTTGGAAGATGCTCCAACTTACCTGCAACGGGTACAAGAGTTTTTGCAGATTACCACACCAGAACCTCAAGGGAGTTAACTTATTTTTCAGGTGTTACTGATTGAAAGTATGAATTAGCCTCACGCAAAGGCGAGGCAGTGTGCCCTTCTCCCAAGGGGGGATGCCAAGGGCGATGCGGTTTCCCGACTTGTACCCCTGCTCTTAAGCAAGCTACGTGCAACGTCTCCCTTAAGAAAAGCAACTGCCGTCGCAAAGAATTGTTATTTAGCCATATCGAAAAATGTCATTGCAGGTTTAAAAAGGTCGAGGTGCAATGCTAGTTACAGTATTTATCTCCAGGGACAATTCTCTCCAGATAAACAAATAGCACTCTTACCCAAGCTTGTTTAAGGAGTATCGGTGAGACAAAAAAATTCTAATGCATCTGAACCTCCATTCACACCAAAGTCATCTATAGAACCATCAAGTACAGTTGCGAATCGTCGAACATAGTAAAATGTATTACCAATTAACCTGTAGCCGATAACACCCTGGGTAAGTCCGTCTGTAACACAATCGGGTGTTTCTATTTTAGGTGCGGAGAATTGAACTTGAGCAACGAATTGCGTTGAAAAAAAGCCAAAGAAGAGTGTTATAACTATTACAAAACTAGTAATATATAAACCAGTTGATCTTTTAATCTTGAGTATAGTTAAAACCTTTTAAAACAAGAATAAAAGTAGCTGATCAAGGTATTATTGTAGAATTCTGCATTTAACTATTTTGGTGTTTATACGGTATTAGAAAGCCTTGATAAACTTTACAATATACTGTTAGTTGCCAGTTAATTGATGAGCTTTAAAAAATTTACACAATTGGACATCGTACCGAAATACGTGGTGCGATTCGTTCTGAAACCCATTTATGGTGGGATTCCAGGCTTCAGTAGAGTAACCTGACGGAACTGAGTTTGCACTTTAATCCTCTACTGATGACAACTTAATATCCCAAAATGTTATTTTCCGATCGCCTGTACAAATTCGGCAACAGCGTCGTATTGGTCAGGATGCCCGATATATTGCAGTAACAAAGCCGTGTCTAAATTCGGGAAGAAACTACTACGGTTTACTTCTTCATACTCGCCAGCCGCATTTAAACGGAATATCTTTATCTGGTTAGATTTCCAGAACCAAACTTCAGGCACTTTCTTGGGTTTGTATAATTCCTTACGGTTAATAGTGCCACTAGTAACAATAACTTCAATAACAATGTCTGGCGTTTCTTTATTGCTACCAATACAGTAAGATTCATCTGGTGTACCAGAAGCATATCCAGGTTCTTCCAAAGTAAAACCACCACGACCATAGAACCGGATTCCCAACTCTCTCATGTAAGCTTCTAGTAAGTAGCCGAGAGTTGTTTTTACGTACTCATGTTTATCTCCAATGGGCGACATAATTTCTAATATTCCTGACAAATAAGAGAGTCGGACATTGCGGTTCTCCTTTAACTGTGCCTGAATACCTTTGAATTCCTCCCAAGAAACATCTGCGACGGTCACTAATTTCTCTTGTATGGGATAGTCCAGAAGTGGAATGCTCATATCGCCTCTCAACAGTTTCAGATATACATCTACTTGATTGCTTCCAGCAAACCAACGTAGTGTTCCATTTGGACAATCATAATCCTGAGTTATTTGCTAGGTGTGTGCGCCTATGACATTCTTACCTCTCTTCAGTACCTTTGGATTAACTCAAACCTAGTTCTCGTTTTAGCAAGTTAATTGAGTTAGTGCCGATATAGTTCTCAACCTTAATTAGCTTTGGGCGCCGAATAATATCTTCATCAAATGCTTGCACGGCTGCTTGCACTGCGGTAAAACTGGCTTGATCGGTTATGATTACCTCAGCCCGTTTAACCATTGCTTGAAGTTTATAAGCATCTTTTGGTTGCGAAGTCATCACTAGTAGTTCATCCCCTCGCAGACCGTGGAGGATTACTTCTGCGGCTCGTGCAATCCCAGAACTGAGGCTAACTATGCCTACACAGTTTTCTTTTGGTAGGGTTTTTAATAGGTTGAGTTCTTTGCTGTAGTCGTAGATATCTAAAGGAATTACCCGTGCAGCTTTCGGAGCTGCGATCGCTTCCACATTACTGATAAAATACCGACTTGTGACTACTGTCGCAGAGGTAGTTTTATCTAGGACAGCTGTTAATTCTTCCATTGCTACCAACTGGACTGGGATTTTCAAAGATCGTTCTAATTCATACACCATCAACTCACCAGCACCCATGTCATAAGATGGGACTGCAACCAGTACCCGCGCACTACAACGCAAGCGCCAGTCAATTTCCGCTAAAAATAGCTCTCTGGCTTGATTGAGTGAACATCCTTGAGAGAGCAGATCATCAAGTGCTTTCTGGACAACTTGATATGCATCAGGATTTTGTTTGAGAATTGGTGATTGCAGCCTGCTACCGCCCTCATGACCTTGGGGACGAACATAAATTCCTGAACCAGCCATACTTTCAACAAATCCGTCTTCCTCCAGTTGACGGTAAACTTTGCTAATGGTATTACGGTGTAATCCAGTTTGCATTGCTAGCGCCCGTGTACTTGGCAATTTGTAAGCAGGGGGATATTGCCGGGAAGCGATCGCAAAGCGGATTTGATTAAACAGCTGGGTTGATGCGGGAATTTCGCTGTCTGGCTGAATACGAAATTGAATCATCAGCAAACCTCGTGAATAATATGTGCTGAATTTTGGAGTGGAGAACTTGGTGCCCCCTCTGGGGATAAAGGGTTATGGGGAGTATTAAGTGTTGCTTTACTACTCAGCACGGGCTAAACCCTAGCTATCCGCTACCAGCACTTTTAACTCAGCACTCTTTTGGTGTCCAGCTGCATTTGCTACATATCAAATATTCTATTTACATATAAAGTTTTTCGGGGAGAAATTTCTAATGCGTTCATTATTGGTAATTGATAATTTAATTGGAAATAATCTGGACATACTGGCATAGTTATATCAAATAAACACAAGCCTAATCACATAGCACTGGTAAAAATTATTATGACAGAGCAAGCATTAATTACCACAACGGTTAATCTTTTGCAAGATAACATTCAAGTCTCTGCTTATCTGGCAGAGCCAAAAGAGTCTGGATCTTACCCTGGAGTCGTGGTATTACAGGAGATTTTTGGTGTCAACATTCACATTCGGGAAGTTACAGAACGAATTGCCAAACTTGGGTATGTAGCGATCGCACCTGCACTTTTTCAACGTATTGCTCCTGGTTTTGAAACTGGATACACACCCGAAGATATTGAAACGGGCAGAAGCTACGCCATGCAAACTCAAGCCTCAGAGTTATTGAGCGATATTCAATTAGCAATTGACTACCTCAAAAATCTGCCTCAAGTGAAAAAAGATGGTTTTGGCTGTATTGGCTTCTGCTTTGGTGGTCATGTCGCATATCTTGCAGCCACCTTACCAGATATTAAAGCTACGGCTTCCTTCTACGGTGCTGGAATTACCACCCGCACACCAGGAGGTGGCGCTCCAACTGTCAGCCGCACCAAAGAAATAACAGGTAGTCTCTATGCCTTTTTTGGTAGAGAAGATACTAGCATCCCAGCCGAACAAGTAGATGAGATTGAAGGAGAGTTAGAAAAATATAAAATTCCTCATCGCGTGTTTCGCTACGATGGAGCTGACCACGGATTTTTCTGTGACCATCGTGGCAGTTATAATCCTAAAGCTGCTGCCGATGCTTGGGAGCAAGTAAAACAACTCTTTAGTCAACCGAACTAAAGTTTATGCAGCCAAGTTTGTTATTTGTCATTAGTAATAATCACAACGCCGTGTACAACTTTTACTCAAACCTAACCCCTCAGCCCCCTTCCCCATTAGAGAAAGGGAAAAATTTAAAACCTTTCTCCTAAAAGAAGAGAGGAATGGAAGTGAGGTCAGAACATTAAGTTGCATATCGCGTAACTACAGACAAAGGACAAATGACAAATGACAATCTAAACTCCAGTTGCACCTATCAAATAACAATTAATCTTCAAAAGTCATGAATTCCGAATCGAAACTTTCTCAAACAGCCAATTCGTCGTTTACGATGGATGATTTTGCCAAAGCACTAGAAAAACACGACTACCAGTTTCAAAAGGGACAGGTTGTGCATGGCAAAGTGTTCCAACTTGATCACGATGGAGCCTATGTCGATATTGGTGGCAAGTCGTCAGCTTTTGTGCCGCGCGATGAGGCTTCTTTGAGAGCTGTTACCGATTTATCGGAGGTGCTGCCATTACAAGAGGAACTGGAGTTTTTGATTATCCGAGATCAGGATGCAGAAGGTCAAGTCACCCTTTCTCGAAAGCAGTTGGAAATTCAGCACATCTGGGAACGACTGGCCGAAATGCAGGAAAATGCTCAGACTGTGCAAGTACGGGTTATGGGTGTGAATAAAGGTGGTGTCACCGTCGATATTCTCTCTTTGCGGGGATTTATTCCGCGATCGCACCTGGCCGAGCGTGATAATTTAGAAGCACTCAAAGGTCAAAATCTGACTGTGGGCTTTTTGGAAATTAATCGTAACACCAATAAACTCATCCTTTCCCAGCGTTTAGCAACTCGTTCTAGCAATTTCAGCTTATTAGAACTAGGTCAACTAGTGGAAGGTAAAGTTACTGGCATCAAACCTTTTGGTGTGTTTGTCGATTTAAATGGTATGGGGGCTTTGCTTCATATCAAGCAGGTAAGCCAAAAATTCATTGAGTCTTTAGAAAAGGTGTTTAAAGTTGGTCAGCCACTTAAAGCTGTAATTATTGACTTGGATGAGGGTAAAGGGCGGGTTGCTCTTTCTACTAGAGTTTTGGAAAACTTCCCTGGCGAAGTGCTGGAGAATTTTGATGAGGTGATGGCTTCGGCTGAGGCGCGTGCTAATAGAGCTAATAACAAAGCTTCTGAATAGTTTTGAAGTGGGCTGCTTGCACAAAGCGTTTAAATCCCCATCTGAAACAATTTTGAATTTTGTTAGCGGAGTGTTAGCGAGTCTGCAAGCGTCATTTTGAATTTTGAATTGTCAATACTCCCCCTGCATCTACAAAAGATATGGGGGGATTTTAAATTGAAAAACTTTTAATTACGAATTGTTTATGACTAAATACGGTTCACAGACGCGATAAATCGCCGTCTCTACAAGTGTTTTGGTCTTATCTGAACTATATTGCTTTATGACTCGCTTACCCCGAAATTTTCAACCTGGATTTTGCTATCACATCACCACTCGTTGTAATAACCGCGAATTTCGCCTCACTCGCCTAGAGTGTCGGGAGGTGTTTCTCTAGGCCATTAAGAAAGCAAAGGATAAATATGGGTTTAAACTCTATGCCCTTTGCATTATGAGCAATCATGTCCATTACCTAGTGGAACCAAAACAGCCAGAAGAACTACCCAAAATTATGCACTGGCTAAACTGGTACACTGCCATGTGCTTTAACCGAATGCTTAACCGTACCGGACACTTTTGGGAAAAACGATATTACAGTACGGGTTTTGCTAACACAGACACAAAAAGAGCATTAAATACTCTGCGATATATCCACGCTAACCCTAAAGCGGCAGGAGTGCAGCAAGGATTTTTCTATGATTTCAGCAACTATGGCATTCATGACAGATTGAGTAACGATGGTATCACTCAATGGCATCCGGCATTTTTGCAATTGGGAAGAACTTTGGATGAATGCGCTGCTAGATACCGAGGATTTTGCAAGAAATATCGACCACAGCCAAAGCCAGAGAAAAGAAACCACTGGGGGAGTCGCCTGTTAGCGGGAATGAAGATTAAAGTTAAGTCGAAAAAGTCACCGGGACAGTTGAGCTTGCCTTGGGATAAGCAGAGGGTGTCAGAAAGTACTGAGGTGCAGGAGGTAGCAGAAAAGTTTATTCAAGCAAATTGCTATCAGCCGCCAGTGCCAGGTATCGGATCTCTGAAATGTTGATTAACTCGTAGAAAACAACTCTGTTACAAATATTTATAAAAGTCTGAAGTGCTTATATGTTACACTTCACAAGTCTTAATGCGAGAAAAGAAGTACCCCTTATAATCAAAAAACCTCTCACACCACATAACCACGGGAGGTGTCCCTCTGGTGCTGAAGTGTTAAAAGCTACATCGCTACTATCTTTCATCCAGTTTCCTTTCACTTTCCATCCTACGCGATCGCAAAATTTGTCCCAGACTTCATCATCATATTCACCTCTCCCGTCAGCCTTCCCACCAACGCTTAAATATATTTTCTTCTGAATACTGAAGCCAAAGCGCCCATCACTATATTTTACCCATAGTTCGTCAATGGTGCGTAAGTCAGTACAGGGAAAATTATTGATGGATTCGTAATCAAACCAGCCTTCCTTTTCCCTGCTAGATGCCTTGAGCATGACAGCTAAAGTTTCCTCATTCGCTTCTTTCCACTTGTCTGCTGCTAGTAAATCTCGCAATCGCGTGTAGTTTACTCCCTTCTCAGAACTGAGGTCGTCGGCTTGAATTACTGGCTGTAGCTTTGGTTTTCGCTCTGGCGGTTTTCCAGTAATACCCCAAATTAAGTTCTCCATAGCCTCAGTATCTGTCCGAAAGTCAACCCACGTATGACCCCTAAGAAAAATTGGGAGTTTAGGCTGCTGTGGTGTATTCCTAAGCAAAACGGGAATCACGGGACAGCCTCTCTCTACAAATTCGTTTAAAAAAGCTCTCATCTCTGTACTTTGCCAGGGGCCAAGTCCACTGCTACCTACAAAAACTGCTGCTGATTTAATATTTTCTATTTGTTCCTCTAGTAAAGACTGCCATGCTAAACCAGGACGAAGTGCCCACTTATCTAGCCAAGGTTTAATTCCTTGTCTTGTTAATTCATGAGCAATTTCTATAACTTCAGGCTTGTCTTTGCTATTGTGGCAAAGGAAGACATCATACTGATCTTCGTCACTCATCTATAAGTCTCCTTACATACATCCACTTTTCTATACCAGCAAAACTTGTCAAGGCATTATACTTACTGCTCTAAATCCTTGTTCAACGATTTCAACTCAGCATATAGAATGCCGTAAATTCTAGATAAAAAGCAACTAAACCTGGGATATTAGTACTAATTTAAGCCCTAACCAAGGTCATTTGCAGCTATACAAACAAAGTTCACCTCTTCGGACTAATGAAAAATATAGCGCTTCTCGTTTGTTGCAATACAGTGTGACCTCACTTCCATTCCTCTCTCCTAAAAGGAGAGAGGCTTTGAGTTTTACTCCCCTTCCCTTGTAGGGAAGGGGCTGGGGGTTAGGTCTGTATTGAATTTAAGTTACTAGTTAATGCATCTAAAAAATGGATCAAGTCGAATTTAATAAGCAAAATGGCATTTGACTTATTCAAAATGGCATTTGGCTTACTCAAAAGCTGTGTTTGCTTTCTCATTTCAGTGTTTTCAGCAAGCAAAATGACCTTTGACTTACTCAAAAGCTGTGTTTGCTTTCTCATTTCAGTGTTTTAAGCAAGCAAAATGACCTTTGGCTTACTCAAAAGCTGTGTTTGCTTTCTCATTTCAGTGTTTTAAGCAAGCAAAATGACTTTTGACTTACTCATTTCAGTGTTTTCCGCAGGTAATCAGTTCTGCTATATAGCAATCCGATTTGATTTTTGAAAAAATCTAAGTATATGTAGGGTGTGTTATCGCGTAGCGTAACGCACCTGGAATCAGAGGTGGTGCGTTAGCCTTTGGCGTAACGCACCCTACGTATATTTCAAAAATCAAATATCAGTCCTATAGAGGAGATGAATTCACCCACAGATGAGCAAGCAGCACTAATTCGGATAACTTTAGAGGGCAGGAAAATGAGCTATCCTGACCGATACGACCAGGAGAACCTGCCGAACTTGCATAAGGCTAAGATGTCCCTTGAACAGGCTATTAACTTGTTGAGCCAGTAAAACTAATCCCGTTACCCTATCCCCCACATTTATAAAGATATGGGGGATAATTTTTAAAGATTAAAATAAATAAGGTGTGACCTATTGGCTAATAGAGACCTAACCCCCAACCGCTTCCCTAGTAGGGAAGAGGAGTAAGATTCAAAGCCTCCCTTCTTTTAGGAGAGAGGAATGGAAGTGAGGTCAGTATTGCATACAAATGAGCGTAGACGCGGAGCGGCTAGTCGTAAGACATCGCTATATAAACACTGTAACTATTCAACTTAGGTATTTATATGTTTCTAGTAACTGGAGCAACCGGAGGAATTGGTCGTAGAGTTGTGCGACTCCTACGACAACGAGAACAGTCTGTGCGGGCATTTGTCCGCCTTAGTTCGCGTTACAGCGAGTTAGAACACCGGGGTGCAGAAATTTTCCTCGGTGACTTGCTAGAAGAAAAAGATATAGAGAAAGCTAGTCGGGATATCCAGTATATTATCAGCGCCCACGGTTCTGATAGCGATGCTCTATCTTTAGATTACCGCGCTAATATTGAACTCATTGATCAAGCAAAAGCCAATGGTGTAGAGCATTTTGTCTTCATTTCCGTATTAGGAGCCGATCGCGGGTATGAAGATGCTCCTGTGTTCAAAGCCAAACGAGCAGTAGAGCGATATTTGGCAGCTAGTGGCTTAAATTACACTATTTTACGCCCATCTGGATTAGCATCTAACTTGCTGCCACTAGTAGAACGATTTCGGGAAACAGGATTGTATCTGCTCATTGGCGATCGCAAAAACCGTACTTCAATTGTTAGTACCGATGATTTGGCAAAGATAGTGGTGGATTCTGTGACAGTTGAAGCCGCTCGCAACCAGATTTTAGCAGTGGGAGGGCCGGAGATTTTATTACGAGAAGATATTCCCCGAATTTTTGGTCGGATCTTCAACAAACAGCCAGTAATAATTAACTCACCATTATTTGCCATTGATGGGTTACAGAGTGCATTAGGTTTATTTAATCCCCAAATCCAAAAAGCTTTGGGAACTTATCGCACATTGCTAGCAAATGAATTTTTCTGTACAAAAGATGAAATTGACAATTTAGAAGCGATTTTTAACTTCCAGTTAGAGACATTAGAAAATTTTTTGCGGCGCTATCTAGCGGTTTGAATTAGGTAATGGGGCATGGGGCATGGGGCATGGGGCATGGGGCATGGGACATAAACTTAATCTTCAATTCTCAATCCCTAGTGCCCAATTCTCAATTCTCAATCCCTAGTGTTCAATTCTCAATGCCCAATCCCCAATGCCCAATCCCCAATGCCCAATCCCCAATGCCCAATGCCCAATTACCAATAATCTAAAATTCTATGAAATCTTCCTTAGCTGCAAATGCTGCTCAAGCACGTCAGACAAAAGAGCGATTCGCCCAACCAGAGGAACAACTCACCTATGAATTGGGGAAGGCGGTACAGGAATTGCCACCTCTGTATACTAGATTATTAGCGGGAACGATGACCGCGATCGTATTTGGGGCGATCGCCTGGGCCAACTTCTCGCAAATAGATGAAGTAGCAACAGCACCAGGGGAATTAATTGCTTCCACACAGGTAAGACCGGTGACATCCTTGGGTGGAGGGTCAATTGTCGCCGTCAAAGTGCAAGAAGGCGATCACGTTACTAAAGGTCAAATTCTGATTCAAAAAGATCCAGACTTGCAAATAACCGATGTTTCTCGCCTAGCCCAATCCACTAGATTAATTCAAGACGATTTACAACGTTTGAATGCAGAACGCACTGGAGGCAAAACTGCTGGGACAAAACTGCAAGATGAACTTTTAAGCTCCCGTCTACAAGACTACCAAGCGCGTCAAGCTGCGGCTGAAGCAGAAGCAAATCGCCAAATAGCACTGATCAATCAAGCCAAAGTCCGTTTGACTCGGTTGCAAGACAACTTAGTTAATGCCAAAAGCAGCGTTGGGAATGCTCAAACCAACCTTGTGAATGCAGATAGCATCCGAATTAAAATTGAAAGTAATTTGGCACTTGCACAAGAAAGGGAAAAAAGCCTACGCACCCTAATTACTACTGGCGCTGTACCTCGTGTAGATTACTTGGATGCCCAAGAAAAATTAACTCGTGCAAAGACAGAAATCACTAGATCAAAAGATGAAGTGACTAACGCCCAGAATAAAATCACAGAGGCTCAAGATAAAGTCACATCATTAGAAAAAGATATTTCTGCCCAAGTCCAAGAAATTCACCAAGCAGAACAAGCTTACAACGGTGCACGCAGTCAGTCCCAGCGTGTAGCATCAGAACGCCAAAGTGAAATTTTAACCCAGTTCAACAAGCGTAAAGAAGAACTGACAACAGTTAAAGGTCAATTAGAGCAGGCGAGAAAACAGCAAGCTTTGGATACGATTCAGGCTCCCGTTGCTGGTACGATTTACAGAGTCAAAGCCACCAAGGGGCCAGTACAATCGGGTGAAGAATTAGTGTCAATTTTGCCGGAAGGGGAAGAAATGCTTCTAGAGGTAAAAGTTCTCAACCGCGATATTGGGTTTATTCGTCAAGGAATGAGGGCAAAAGTGAAAATGGCTACTTTCCCCTTCCAGGAATTTGGCATTGTGGAGGGCGAAGTTATGCAAGTCAGTCCAAATGCAATTATTGATAAAGAATTAGGCTTAGTTTTTCCTACAAGAATTAAGCTAAATAAACACTCAGTTAACGTGCGGGGCCAAGAAGTAGAATTTACACCAGGTATGAGTGCTACAGGTGAAATTGTCACTCGTAAAAAGTCAATTTTGACATTCATCACTGAGCCTGTGACACGGCGATTCAACGAGGCATTTTCGGTTAGGTAGGTTTGTAGCCTCTGCTGTTTTTATCGAAACAGAATTCAGGAGTCAGCCCCAACTCTTGGAGACGCTACGCGAACGGGGAAGTCAAAAGTCAAAAGTTAAAAGTTAAAAGTAAGAACCCCATAAATATTTCTTTCTTTTCTTCCTTTTCTTCCTTTTCTTCCTTTGGCTTCTTCTCTACGAGACGCACTCGCGTTTGCGGTTCGTTAAAGAATTGATTCTGAATTCTACATTCTTCTTCAATAGACATCTCCGAAAAAGAATGTAGAGACGCGAAATTTCGCGTCTCTACAAGGGTTCTAGATAACGCATATTTAATTTCTGGAGATGTCTAAGCTAAACCACATCTAGTTTACATATCTAAAATTTATATAACTCTTGTGGGGTGGGCATCTTGGCCGCCTTAATTATGCAAGTTAAATGTGTAACAGCTTAATAAGTTCAAAGCTTTTCAAGTAAAACCAAGGAAAATAGAAAAACCCTCCAGATTATGGAAATATCCAAAAATCTGAAGAGCTTGTGTTTGATTTTCGTAATTTTGGTAACTTTTATTCTTTCCAGGCGAAGCTAACTATTTGTTTCAAGTTTGAAAATATTCGCTGCCACTCCCAGGCTTTCTTCAAAAAGTGACTCACGGCCCCAACGTTGCACTTGCTGACTCAGCAATGCTTCCGCCTTTTGTTCCGAAAGTGAAGTCACTTGTTGAAACAAACCGGCAGATTGGGCACCACCGTGGGTTTCCATCCGCATACAACCACCAGTTTCCGAACAAATCACTGTACCACAGTCTGCCTGCGGATTTGTCGAACTGAGGCGCAAGGCAATTAAGTCACCGACAATCTCACCCACATCAGCAACCGGAACTCCTGCTAACTCGGCTTCTACTTGCCGTTGATCTTGAGCAACGAAGCGAATTCTAGTGATATCGTAATCTCCGGTTTCCTTTTGATAGGAAACTGGCAGCCATTCTAACCGACTTGCCAACCAGCCCAAAAATAGCAAAGCTTGGGCGGGGTTGCCTTTTTCGTAATCAATAGTTACTCGATCAACTTCTCTAAGCGCCGCACGACGGTGGGGTGAGTCGTAGGCTTCAGCTGTCAACTCTTGCCATGATGCAAGGCGACGCCAGTTCAAGTCAGCTAGAGGAATACCACTTTCTACCAACTCTTCTAGGCGGAGTAAATCACTTTCTGGCTCGTTAAAACGGCAAGAATCGACAATCACATTATTGCAGACTGCTGCCAACCGCTTGAATAGTGTGTTGTTTGGGTCTGGTGTTGCTTTCCACCAAATAAACTTTGGTAAGCCGCCAATTAATAATGCTGGAATCATGCCCCCAATCCGTTCCAAGGCAGCAGCAGTTCCACTGAGAGTTATATACTCGCAGCAGATTAGTGTGCTTGACGATTGCTTTTGGATGGGGCAATAGGCAGAAACTTGAGCCTTGACCCCTTTATCTTCGCCAGTAATGGGAAATAGCGCAATGATGCGGCAGGGGTTGCGGAGGGCGATTTCATCGGCAATTCTAGGGCTTGGAGCATTTAAGCTGGGAATACTAACAGAACCATTATCCCCCGTAGCCCCGTTTCCTTGACGTTTGGCGAATTCTTCTCTCAAGATAGCCAGGGTTTGAGGTGTTGCTATTCCAGTATCTGGCAGTGCATATTTTATCTGCACTTGCCGCAGCGCAGCTTGCATCTGAGGCCCTAAAATTCCGTCAAGCGGGCCGTTGTAAAATCCCAAAGAAGCCAAAAGATATTGGGTTTCTTCCGGTTCGTAAACCACTAAGGTAAATGTAGTGGCCCGAGTCGCAGCAGGAAGCCCACCGTTATCGCCACTAATGCCGTAGCTTTGCCAAATTTGACTCAGTTCCGCATCTAATTCGTCAAGCGAAATATCTTTTGGTGCCTGAAGTGAAAAAATTGTAGAAGCTTGGGGAGCCATAAGGAATTTTGGATTTTGGATTTTGGATTTTGGATTTGAGATTTGAGATTTGAGATTTTGGATTAAGAACTGGTAATTAGTAATTGGTAATAGTTTTTGATATTCCCTATTCCCTATTTTGCCGTCCCTAATCTAAAATCTAAAATCTAAAATCTAAAATTTTAGAGTCTGCGCCAGCGACGTCCATCCTGGTTAATTAAGAATTCTGCTTCTGCTGGTTCCCAGGTACCGGCTTCATATTGGGGAATAGTAGTTGCGTCGGCGGGTGCATCCCAAACGGAAAGGGCTGGATTTACTACCTGCCAAGCTGCTTCTACTTCGTCCGCCCGTGTGAACAATGTTTGATCACCCATCATACAATCAAGGAATAGGCGATCGTAGGCATCGGATGTTGCTTGGATGCCAAAGGAACCATAACTAAAGTCCATGTCTACGGAACGGGTGCGGAATTCTGCCCCCGGCATTTTGACATCAAAACGCAGGGAAATACCTTCATTCGGCTGAATCCGCATCGCCAAAATATTGGCGTTTGTCTGTTGGGCGGCAGATTGGAACATCCGAGAAGGAACTTCGCGGAAGTGAATCGAAATCTCACTGACTTTTTTCGGCATCCGCTTCCCAGTACGCAAGTAGAAAGGAACACCTTTCCAGCGCCAGTTGTCTACCAAAAACTTCATCGCTACGTAAGTGGGTGTGGTGGAGTTGGGATTAACGCCTGGCTCTGTATGATACCCTGGCACTGCTTGACCCTTCATCCAGCCAGCACTATACTGACCGCGTACTGCTGAACGTGATAGATTGTGAACATCAGCTAGACGAGTCGCTCGGAGTACCTTGACTTTTTCTGTGCGGATGCTGTCGGCATCCATTGCGTTCGGTGCTTCCATCGCCGTTAGGCAGTAAAGTTGCATGAGGTGATTTTGCAACATATCCCGCAGTGCGCCGGCACTTTCATAGTAACCAGCCCGGTCTTCCACTCCGACGGTTTCTGCCACGGTAATTTGCACATGGTCAACAAATTGACGATTCCACAACGGCTCAAAAATTGCATTCGCAAAGCGAAACACCAGTAAATTCTGGACTGTTTCTTTACCCAAGTAGTGGTCAATGCGGTAAACTTGGTTTTCTTTGCAAAATTTCTGTACCACTTGGTTAAGACTCTGGGCAGAAGACAAGTCCCGCCCAAAGGGTTTTTCAATTACTAGACGATGTTTGTAGGGATCTTCTAGCATCCCGGCGCTTCCCAGCTGCTTAATGGCTTCGGGAAAAAATGAGGGGGCAACTGAGAGGTAAAACATCCGATTCCCTCGCGTGCCCCGTTTTTCGTCTAATTCAGTCAATAAGTTTTTTAGTTTCAGGTAGCCTTCGGGGTTGTCTATATCCCCAGGACTGTAGAACAGTCCTTGAGAGAAGTCTTGCCAGAGTTCCCCTAAATCGACATCGGGATGTGCCTCTTCCATGCCTTTTTGCATCTGTTCACGGAAGTAATCGTGGCTCCACTCTCGACGTGCCACACCGACAATGGTAGTTTCTGGTGGAATACGCCGTTCTCGCCGTAATTTGTAAAGTGCTGGCACTAGTTTGCGCCAGGTGAGATCACCAGAAGCGCCAAAAATAACTATAATCTGGGGTTCGGGCATCCCTTGTTGTTGGAGACCAACGCGCAAGGGATTTTCTAGCAGACTAACCATAGGAATTTTGGATTTTGGATTTTGGATTTTGAGATTGGGGATTGGGCATGGGGCATGGGGCATGGGGCATGGGGCATGGGGCATGGGGCATGGGGCATTGGGAAAACACTTTCCTTATATCCTTGTCCCCCTTATCTCCCTTGTCCCCCTTATCTCCCTCATCCCCCTTATCTTGCTCATCCCCACTCCCTAGCCCTACACTGGTGACAATACCTTGATCTTTTCTTCTAAAGAGTTCATCAAGGACTGGAAGGGCTGGATAAACTTGTCAATACCTTCGACTAACAGTTCATCCATTACGGCTTCGAGATCGATGTTGATGTCGGGATCTTTGAGGTTTTCGATCAGTGTGTAAGCTTCTTCTACATTCGTTTCTAAGCGATCGCCTACGTTACAATGATCGGCACAAGCTTTAATTGTCGCTGGTGGTACGGTGTTGACGGTATCACGGCCAATCAACTCTTCGATATACATCACGTCTCTGTAGTTAGGGTCTTTGGTGCTGGTGCTAGCCCAAAGTAGCCGTTGTACTGTGGCCCCTTTGGCTACCAAAGCTTGCCAACGATCGCTTTTAATGATTTTCTTGTATTCTTGGTACGCAATCTTCGCGTTAGCGATCGCTACTTTCCCTTTAACAGTCCTGAGCTTTGCTTCCACGGCAATATCATCAACGCCTTTTTTCAACTTAGCATCAATTTTGCTGTCAATGTTGCTATCGATCCGACTCAGGAAGAAGCTAGCGACTGAAGCAATTCTACTGATGTCTTTACCCTCAGCCACCCGTTTTTCTAAGCCCCGAATATAAGCCCAAGCTGTGTTGATGTAGCTTTCTACAGAAAACAGTAGCGTAATATTGACATTTAGACCATCAGCGATCGCCTGTTCCACTGCTGGCAAACCAGGTTCTGTACCCGGAATTTTAATCATCAAATTTTCCCGACCAATTTCTTGGAAATAGCGCCGGGCTTCGGCTATGGTTGCTTCAGTATCTTCGGCGATGGTTGGTGGTACTTCGATACTCACATAACCATCTAGTTTATTCGAGGCTTCATAAACAGGGCGTAAAATATCACAGGCATTACGGATATCTGCAAAAACTAGGGATTCGTAAATTTTGTATATCGGTAAGCCAGCCCGAACTCCGGCTTCGATATCGGCATCATAAATAACGTTACCAGCGATCGCTTTTTCAAAGATAGCAGGGTTAGAGGTAATCCCAGAGATACCTTGCTTTTCAACCAGGTCTTTGAGTTCCCCTGATTGAATAATGTCACGGGTCAAATTATCGATCCAGATACTTTGACCGTATTGCTTAATTTCTAGTAGATGATTGGTAGTCATAGCTCTAATTTGTTTCACTCCTGTATAGTGATGTTTCTAAGTGAAGTTGACAAAACCCATCAACATTTGATGGTGACTTCTGAATTGTGGCGTTGCCAATCACTTATCGCATCGGCCAGCTGAGATAATTTTTAATACATCTTCAAGAAGTGCTATTCTCCATTTCCAATCCTAAATCACCATGATTAACTTTTAATTAATGCCATAGGCTAGACGCATCCTTGATGCTTTTGTCACCGTCTTCTAATGCAGTATGGCAAAAATAACTATCGAGTTGAAAAAGCTTAAAAAGCTTGTAAATAAAGCTTTATTTTCTTTTGTCTTCTGCCTTGCGATACTAATGTCCGTTTTGAGTAAAAGACTCCACCTTTGCGACATCCTCTTTACTACCAATAATTAAAGGCGTGCGCTGATGCAGTTTTTTTGGCACCACATCCAAGATATCCATCAGTCCTGTGGTAGCACGACCGCCTGCTTGCTCGATCAAAAAGGCCAGAGGAGCGGTTTCATAAAGCAAGCGCAATTTCCCATCTGGGTTTTGAATTGTACCTGGGTAGAGAAACACGCCGCCTTGAACTAAAATTCTATGGATATCGCTCACCATTGCCCCGCTATAACGAGCGCTGTAGCCTTCTGTGCGATGAACGTAGCGGATGTATTCTCGAATCGATTCTTCCCACTGCCAGAAATTACCTTCGTTGACGCTGTAAACAGACCCGTGGTTAGGAATGCGGATATTTTCTTGTGTGAGAATAAACTCTCCTAAGCTGGGATCAAGGACAAAGGAATGAACGCCCTTACCTATAGTATAAACCAGCATTGTGCAGGGGCCATACAAGATATATCCAGCAGCGAGTTGCTTACGTCCGTTGGTGAGGAGGTCAGTTGCTTTGCGATCGCTATCAGTTCCTTCTTGTTGGCGAATGGCGAAAATGGAACCTAAGCTGAGATTGTTATCAGTGTTGGATGAGCCATCAATTGGATCATACAGCAGAGTATAGCGCCCAATGGGGCAATTTTCCGGGATGTAATAGGGATTTTCCATTTCCTCAGAAGCGAGGCGACAAACTAAGCCGCTTTGCTTAAACACTGAGATAAACACATCATTGGCATAGACATCCATCTTTTTGACGGATTCTCCTTGCACATTAACTTCCCCAGTAAATCCGAGAACGCCTTCCATTAAACCGGCGCGACTCATGCGACGAGCAACCAGTTTCCCGGCCAGGGCGATGCGATTCATCAGCGCACTTAAATCCTGTGCATCTGGCGAAAAACTCTGAAGTTGCTGTAAAACGTGACGGGATAAGGTTGTACAATCACGATCTAGGGCTTTGTCTGTAGCGTCGTAGCTAGACAAGTCTAAAGATTCTGGCGCTTTAGTCATTTTTGTGTTATTCGCAGCCACTAGCTGTTAGTTGGGTTTTAGTCATGTATGACAACTTATAGTTGCTGCTTCTATCTTAGAAAGGTAATTTGATAACTTAGATGCGACTTTAGATAAACTAAAGAAATGAATCAGGCGATCGCACTGAAACACTTTATCTAGCATAATTGGGACGGACAAGATGTCTATCCTACAAAATATTCATAAAATCTAGCTATATAAAGAGCAACAGCTAGCATTCAGGTTACACCTTGTTTAAATGTATTTTTGCAACCGTAAATCTGAGTAAGTTTTGATAATATTAAAAATATTGGGCGATTATCACAGGGGTAGCGCACATCCTTCACACGGATGGGGTCACTGGTTCAAATCCAGTATCGCCCACTTAAATACTAATTGTTAGTTAAGATCAACAGTGGAAACACTCATTTATCTGCGAGTAAGGAACGTGGCAATTATTCAAGGCACCTCTGGAAACGACTATCTAACTGGGACTGAAGGAGACAATCAAATATACGGCTATGGAGGTAATGACACTCTAATAGGCGGGTCGGGTGACAACTACTTAGATGGAGGAGATGGTGATGACATTCTCACTGGTGGTACAGGTAGAAATACCTTTGTCCTGAATTACTCAGGTGGCGGGATTGATACAATTACAAACTTCTCAGTTAATGATGATCATCTTGAAATTACTACTTCTCCTATCCCTTTTATTAGCAGTGTCACTGACGCCATCTCTAAAGGTTATAAAGACGATGACACTCTAATAGCTAGATCAGGTAATGATATTCTCACTGGTGGCAAGGATTATGACACCTTTGCTTCTATTAAATCTTCTGAAAATGCTATTAAATTTACTAAGTATACAACTGATGCTTTACAATCAACAAGAGTTTCGAGTGAGAGTGTGACACTTGCTCCTTTTATACCTATATCTGAATATAAAGCTCCTGCAATAATAGTTGGTGGGGGTATCGGATTACCTGATTATTTAAGCTATAACGAAAACACTGGTGCTCTATATTATCTTAGTCAGCAGTTAGCTTGGCTACCTCCTAACCTTCACTTTGGTAATTATTTTTAAGCTAATCGTCATTCATTTTTCCAGAATGATTCGCTTGTATTAAGCGGCTCTATCCCTGCTTTTATACAACTTAAATGCTCATTAGCTTAGGACTTACGCAGTGACAGAAAAGCCAAAATAGCAGGTATGATTTTCAAGGCTTCTAATTAGATTTTTCAATTACCTTTTTGCGATGCCTGTCTTTAAAAGTGACGCTCCTGCGTCGCTAAAAGTTTGCCTTTGGCGTTGCCGCAGGCATCAGTGGGAACCGACGCGATACACTTTTCGCTGTGGTTTTGCTAGTTTATGCAAGCAATAAAGGGTGATTTGTAAAAGGCTAAAACGACGTATTTAGGTTGATATACAGGATGATTCTTTGGTAAAGCGCCTAAGTTCTAAAATTTATCCAGTCACTACTGTCACAACAGCGGATTAGTAATCAAAAACCTAACCTTCCAGCAGAGTTACCTGGAGAGGGGTAGGGGCAAAGGTTCGCACAAGCATTACTAAGGAACGTGAATTAAATAAAATGCAAAACTTTATCTTGTATCTAGCTTCCCTCTCCTTTATAAGGAGAGGGATTGAGGGTGAGGTAAGCCAAGGACATAAATTGTATGTTATTTAATTCTTATTCCTAAAGTGGTGTTCTATCTTGCAATGAAGTAACTTTCAAGGGTTAGGAGACAAGTTCTGTGAGTTTAAGAAACTGGTTTGGTTATGGTTGTCACTTAAAGTTGTTGGGCTTGGTGATTCTAGTCGGTGCGATTGGAATAGAAGGAGGCGATCGCACATGCGCTCAGGTGACTCCTGATCCATCTGTGGGAACTCAAGTAAAGCGAATGGATAACACAACCTTGGATATTACAGGGGGTACAACCGTTGGCAATACAAATTTATTCCATAGTTTCAGCAACTTTAGTGTTAAAAGCAACGAGGTAGTCAATTTCAATAACGCCCCTACCATCAACAATATTTTGGTGCGAGTTACAGGGGGAAATCCCTCTGACATCCAGGGAACACTTCAAACTGAAGGTAAAGCTAATCTCTTTTTAATAAATCCCAACGGCATTATATTTGGAGGATATTGCCAATTAATTATTGGCGGTTCATTTATCGCAACAACAGCCAGTGCGATCCGGTTTCCAGGTGGTGGAGAATTTTCTATGATTTCACCCGTCAATCCGCTTAACCCCTTGCTGAGAGTGAATCCTTCTGCATTTCTATTCAATCAAATTCTATCCCAGCCTATTAAAGTCAATGAAGCAACTCTATCCGTTCTTGAGAGTCAGAGTTTAGTGCTATTGGGAGGCGATGTGAATTTAGAAGGAGCGTTCATGTCTGCTCCAGATGGTCGAGTCGAATTAGGAGGATTGGCAGGAGTAGGAGCGGTAGGGTTGAACATTGATAACAACAATTTCCGCTTAAGTTTTCCTGATAGTGTAGCGCGAGCAGATGTATCTCTTACCAATCATGCAGCAGTAGATGCTAGTGGTGAAGGCGGTGGTAGTATTCAGGTACAAGGCAAGCGCGTTACACTCGCCGATGGTTCATATATTGCGGTTGATACCCTAGTCTCAAAATCGGGAGGAGTATTAGTGGTGAACGCATCCGAGTTAGTAGAACTCTTGGGAGGAAGCAGTCTGTCAACTGAGACAACAAGAACTGCAACTGCCGGAGAATTAAGGATTGAAACTGGGCGGTTGATTGTTCAAGATGGCTCGCAGGTTAGAGCTTCCACTAGTAACCAGGGACAGGGAGGAACGTTGTCTGTAACTGCGGACTCTATCCAACTCATTGGAACTTTGCCAGGAGATGATTATCCCAGTGGCTTGTTTACTGTAACACAAGGCGCTGGAAATGCCGGAGAATTGAAGATTAAAACTGGGCAGTTGATTGTTCAAGATGGGGCGGAGGTTTCAGCTTCCACTTATAAAGAGTCTACTGGAAATGGGGGAAGCATCATAGTTAAGGCTAAAGAATTAAATGTCTTAAATAACGGTGAGATAACTGTGAGCAGTCAAGGCACAAAAAAGGCAGGTGATTTAGAAATCACTGCTCGTTCTATCAATTTGGATAATGGCCAGCTCAGTGGTCAAGCTAACTCCGGTAATGGTGGCAATATTGATTTGAACCTACGAGACTTATTGCTACTGCGCCGCAACAGTCAGATTTCTACCTCAGCAGGCACTGATGGGGCTGGTGGAGATGGCGGTAAGATCACCATTAGTGCCCCTGACGGCTTCATCGTCGCTAAACCAAATGAAAACAGCGACATCACCGCCAATGCTTACAATGGTAAAGGGGGAACAGTCACAATCAAGGCTACTAAGATTTTTGGAATTGCGTCACTAACTAGCGAAGACCTTAAAAGGTTGCGCCCTAATGATTCAGACCCGGGTAAACTTCAGACAAATGATATTACGGCAATTTCTCAAATAAGTCCTAATTTAAGCGGCATTGTAAAAATTAACACCCTTGATGTTGACCCCTATCGAGGATTATTAATTAATTTACCAGCCGTACCTGTTAATACTAAAGTGTCGCAAGTCTGTCAAGCGGGTACAGCACAAAATAAGAGCAGTTTTACGATCACTGGACGTGGCGGTTTACCCCGCAATCCCTATGATCTTCTTTCTCCTAATGCAGTTCTGGTTGATTGGGTAACTCTCGACCCAAGGAATGAAAACCACATTAGTACAGATGTTTCTACTCAGGCAACTAGGCCGACATCAGCGCCGATTGTGGAAGCGCAAGGGTGGGTGAGAAATGCAAAAGGAGAGATTGTACTAATAGCTGATGCGCCCACAACCACGCTTCATAGTTCGTGGGAGAAACCAGCTAATTGCCGTAATGATTTTTAGATTTTAGATTGCGGAGTGGGTAGTTGCTCTATTACCATTCTTGAAAATAATCGTTTTTGGTTTTTCCCTGCCTCTTGTCAACTCAGCATCTGCCAAACGATCGCTATCAGCGATATAGCCAATTTCCCTTAGTTAATGGTGAATATATTTTATAACCAGGCGATAAAATCTGGATGCCGGAAATTGGTTTAGGTCTTGGACGTGAACGGGAAACTTACCAAATAATCACGCGAGAATGGTTGTATTGGTTAGGACTTAGGCATTGACAGGAAAAATTAAATATGTAGTATGGATTTCAACCATTGAACCTAGATTTTTCGACACTTTTTAGGCGATGCCTACGGCGGGCTGCGCCTACGCTATTTATCAAAGGATGATTTCTAAAAGCCTGAAACGACGTATTCTGCTTGATGCACAAGATAATAAATTTGTACAGTGCGAAAGTCCTAGAAAAAAATCATGATTTTAAGAAAAAAATCATGATTTTAAGAAAAAAATCGTGACTTTAAGAAAAAAATCGTGACTTTAAGAAAAAAATCATGATTTTAAGAAAAAAATCGTGATTTTAAGAAAAAAATCGTGATTTTAAGGCGCAAAGTTTAGATATAAGACGTAAAGAGTTGAAAAAAGAACGCTAGGGCATATAAAATCGAAAATATGCCGATAAATCTCAATTTTTTAACTTAATTGCCATAACGCACCGCAAGACTACGAAACTTAAAAAGGAAGATGTCAAGACACCTTGCGGTATTGCATCGGTGTTGTCTCAGAACAACCACAGCAACATCAGCAGACAAATCATTGAGTACTGCATAATAAAATCCGGCATTGCTGAATCCAGAGATGATTCTTGTACCTCACTCAACTGAGAACCGCTATATTCTTTATCAGGGTGAGATTAAGCTGTATCTGATTCTTATTAGGAAACGCTATATTTGTACGCAAACGTAAAACCGTGAATTTCTCTAACGATCGCCCCAGTCTCAAAATTACAACCAATTGCCAATCAACACATAGGCAGACCAAAAGCTTGGTGCTTTGTAGTTAGGATGTTTCAGCAGTTGTAGCTGGGCACGGTGGATAGCTTCGGCTTTGGATATATTGCCATTCTTGAGTTCTCGATAGAAGGCACTAACAAACATTGCCGTCGATTCATCATCAATCTGCCATAGGGAGGCGATGGTACTGCGTGCCCCAGCTCGTACAGCCGCTCCTGCTAGACCAAGTGCTGCACGGCTGTCTCCTGCTGCTGTCTGACAAGCACTCAAAACTAATAGTTCTACTATGGTTTTATCCTGACTGCGGAAGAGAGTATCAAAATCCTTGACATTGATCTCACCATCAAAATCTAAAATAAAAGTGTCTTCAAGGCGGGAACTAAACTGACCGTGGGTTGCTAAATGTACTATGTTAAATGAAGCAGCACCAATTTCCCTCACTAAATTCTTTTTCTTAAAATCGACATCTAGTAAGCTAGTTGTCGAGACTCCTGCTTTGGTAATGCCCTCGAATTCAGATTTGATCCCCAGTAATGGTGGAAAATTGGAAAACCCTGGCGGTGGCTGAGTTAATCCTGCGGTTAGCGCTCTTAGCTGCTGTTTTACTAGCGGTTTGGGGTCGAGGAGTTGCAGACCCACACTCAGAGCGATCGCATATTTCTCTACTAAATATTGCTTACCATCATAGAGAGCTGCCATTGGTAAATTGCGTAATGGCCCATCCAGGACGAACACTAGGGTATCTACGCCACTTTTTTGTAATTGTGACTCAATGGGTTTGAGCAGCCAGTTGTAAACTTCGTGTGAGTGAGTTTGGACGGCTTTGGTAGCGGTGGGATTAACAAGATTTTTTCGCAGTTCTACTAAGAGTTTCTCTACTTCTGTGTGGGAAATCTGAGTAGTGTAGTTTTGCAGGGGTTGTTTGGGAATTTTGACAATTACCTGGAGTTCGTTAGGAAGAATAATCGGATAAAGGATGGCAGCCGTGGGATTATCTTTGTCTACTACTTGATCGAGGGCTACTCTTTGACCTTGTAGGCAAGCTTCGCGGAAGAAGTCGTCCAATTCTGCTAGTTGGAGTGCTTCAATCCTCTGGCGTACTTTCTCCAATATTTTTTCATCTGATTTTCCTTCTTGGGATTTCAGCAGTAACTCTACTGACTGTCGGTAGATGGGTTCTACGCTGTCCCGGAAGTTAAATTGCACATCTTGGTTGACTATATCTTTATTGACTACTAAATCTTTGCGAAGAGACTGAAGAGTTTCCACAGCAGCATCATATGCCGCGATCGCCCCATTAATATCTTTTTGTGCCGAGAGCAATCTACCTAACTGCCACTCTAATATATAGGTAATTTCTGGTGCATTGCTGCTCTGTGCCAAAGCTAATCCTTGCCGGGTAAGGTCTTGGGCCTCTGACCACTGTCCAGTTTCTTCGTACAAGCCGCCTAAACTCTTCAGAGCATAGGCTTGTGCCCGATTGTCCCCTAAACTGCGGGATTGCTGGATGGCCCTGGCGAGTAATAGTGCTGAGTCTTTTGTACTGAATATTGAGTAGTAATTCTGACTTCTTGCTTGCAATACACCACTCTTGACTTTTGTTAGATTTTGTGAAAAATTAACCTGGGCGTAAATACTAGCACGGCTGAGGGGGAGTTGGTCGAGTTGGGACTCAATCAACGGCAAGAGAGTTTGAACCTTTGCCCATTGTTGATCTTCAATGATTAGACCGAGGTGATTCAGTTGCGCTTGGACTTTTGTCAGAGGTGAGGGAGATGCTTGGACTGTTTGTTGATAATAGGCGATCGCCTTTGCTTTGTCTTGTTGTTTACGGGCATTATTTCCCAGGCTAAACAGACTAGCCCCAATATCAGCGTTTGATTGCAGGTTTCGAGCAATCTTCAGACTTTCTTCTAGCACCTGGCGTGACTTTTCCAAATCGCCCAATACCAAAAGGGCATCACCGAGCGATCGCAAACTCACTGTTTTTTCTATAGAGTCTGATTGAGATTTTAACGTCTGACTAACCTGATCGAGTGTTTTGACAGACCGAGGGTAAAATCCTTGGGTTCGCCACGCCTGTGCTTGATTGATTAGCGATCGCACCACGCCACTTTTATTATCTAGTTCCTTGTAAATTTCTTCTGTCTGCCGCCAAGTTGCTAAAGCCGCCTCCGTCCGTCCCATTGTCAGTTGCAGACGACCTTGAATATCCAGTGATTGGGCAAATATTTGCAGATTTTGGTTTTCATCTTGTCCTTTGAGCAAATTTAAGCTCTCTGTAATTGCCTGCTGTGCCTGATTCCATGCACCGAGTTGCTGGTAAGCTAGGGAAAGATTACTTAATGTCGCTGCCAGTCTGAGGCTCTCCCCTTGCTGCTTATATCTTTGGACAGCCTGTTGTAACACTTCTACAGCCTTAGCAAAGTTTCCAGTATTATATAAAACTTTGCCCTGTTGTAGTAGTGAGGCGGGTTCAACGGCCACAGCTAGCGACATCAAACTGTTAATTGGTAGTTGGGATGAGGAATTATTTGAGCCAGAAACTTTTGCCAGCACGGGTGAACTAAGGGTGCATAGCAAAGCGATCAGGAAGTACAAAGGTAAACGTAAAAACTGAGCCAGCCTGGTTTTCTCCCAACCCGAAGCAGCGTCTTCAAGAGTTGGGGAACCACGCCCTAGCTGCTTTTGCCTTTTAACTTTTAGAGAATTCGCGCCAAAAATCTTAGTTGTTTTAGTCATAAGCATCGTCAGAAGTAAGCAATAACCAGAAATGCACAGGATTAACCGTAGATGTTTAGGCTACCAGGGTAATGTTAGCATTCGCATCCATTACTCATGCCTGAGCTTCCACAATTTTATTTTTGGTGGTTTCGATGAGGTTTTACTGTCTAAATCTCTACTTACTTACCTCAATTGTGACAGTTGAAGATGAAATTAGTTTTGTCAATAGTAATTACGCTGCAAATTAACGCAGTCAGTGGGTATGGAATTAAATACTGTATTGACCTTGTGGGTCAGAATAAGTGATGCTTTTTTTGATGACGCGATACCTGCTTTGAACGTAGCGATCGCTACGTCCAAAATAGTGTATTCCACCCCTGTTTTTGAGAAGATTTTGAGCAATATTACTTATTTACAAATAGTTCCATTCTTAATCTGTCAAGGATGGAACTTATGCCATTTTTGGCGAAGGTATTATAAATTAGAGAATACTTATTTCACCCATGAGAGTCTGTTAGTTTAATCTCATTTTGGTTGTACTTCACCAATTGAACAAGCTCTTTTTTTACACCAATTCGCAATTCGCAATTCGCAATTCGCAATTACGTTTTGTGACGGGGATTTTAATTAGGCATCAAAACATGCTGCCACAAGAGGCAGGGGAATTAAACTGAACATACTTTGTTAATTGCGGCACTTCCTGCCGTAGTGAGAAAAATTATATCACTATAAAATACCAAAAACCTAGTCGAGGTTGACTAGGTTTTATCGAGTTCACAAGTTTCAAATTGTTAAACTAATTAAGTAATTGAAAGTTAATAACTAGGGTGGATTAAACAACTAACAAACTCAGCATACTTGCGTTTTTCCCCTTTGGGATTTGGCTTTGCCTTCTACGTTAGGCTTTTTACCACTTCTATATTTGATTCTGCTGAAATTTGCTTGGGCTGATGACAGGGGACACTCAGTCATTTTCCCTTTTAGTTTGATTTTCTTTTATTTGGTGTCCTATTATTTAAATTATCACTTAGTTTATGAATTGCAACTTTTGGTTTACTAAAGTTGACCTTTTGTTAGATTTTGTAATCTACCTCTATAAATTTGATCCCCAACTATTTTTTTAAGAGAGTTGAAGGGATCTTTGAGAGTTAAACATGGCTAACTAAACAGCATTGTCACCAATTCCACATAATTTGACTGTTATCAAGATGGTCGGTGACACTACGTCTAATACTTGAGATGGTTAGCGAAAACTTTCGTTGCATACTCCACGCGAGTTCGCACATCAGATAAAGCTTCAGCGACAATTCGCTCAGAGTGTCCTTCACCATAAACTTCGGCAGTATCAATTGTCGTGATCCCAGCTTCAAATGCCGCTCAGATCGTTTTAATCGAGTCAGCATCTTCAATTCCCACCCACATTCTTTTACCTGCTTGTCAAGTTCCCATAAGGATAGGTGTGATTTTGACATCAGAAGTACCTAGACATCGCTTTTCCATAATTGCTTCCTAATTCACTTCCTTGGACAGGTGCATACTTTATCGGTTTAAGATTGAAATTAAATCAGAGTTACAGTAGATGCTGATGGAATTGACTACAACTTTTCATGCTCTCAAAGAATGGGCAGTCGCCGTAAATGCTTTAGAAGACGGTAAAACAATTATGTTGCTCCGCAAAGGCGGTATCCATGAACGAAATGGACATTTCCAAGTTGCCCACAAGGAAATTTTGCTTTATCCTACTTATGAACATCAGCAAGCTTTCATGCTGAAATCTGAGTATGCTAATAGTGTCTATCCAGTTACATCAGGTTGGCATCCAGAGACAGTTCGCATCGGCAGTTGGGCTGAAATTACCGATGTTTTGCCAGTGAGTGACGAGTCTATTGTCAACACTTTACTTCCCTTCCATATTTGGAACGAGCATTTTATTAGCGATCGCCTCAAATGGAAACCACGTCAACCCCTTTATATTCTCCTGCTGCGGACATATAAACTATCTCAAGAGCAAGAAATTCCCTATTACGCCAAATACGCTGGGTGTAAGTCATGGATTGATTTAGATCAACCAATGCAGTTGCAAGCAGCAAAACCAGTTTTATCTAACTTTGCATACACAGAAATAGTAGAGACAATTCGTGGCATTGTCGGTGATAAGTTGTATGCTCCATCTTTTTAATAACCCAAGTTGCTGGCTAGAACCCCAACTTATTCAAGAAGTCGGGGTTCTAAAGGGCGATCGCTACATATTTCCCACTACCAATTACTGAAATATCTAACGATATTGACTAATCAGCCTTGATGTACCACTACTACGAAGAATATCGCACCAGAAGTCTCGCGTACTTTCCCAGTTTTTGGGTAAAACTGGTTCAGTTTGCTGTCCTGACAATAATGCTATCCAAGACTTACAAATAGCTTCTGTTCCGAATTTATTTCTGACGAATTCTCCAGCTAATTTACCATTTTCTAGCACTAATTCATTATGGGCTAAACCATTGATAATTAGTTTGCTGAGAGCTTCAGTAGATTGCTCATTAGCTAATGATTTGAACTTACCACGATAGACAGTTTCTTTAAGTCCACCCTCTGCTAATGAAAATACTGTGCGATCGCACGCCTGGGCATCTACTGCTGCTACACAAAATGTTTCAATTATACTTTTGTTCCAAGAAGGATTAACAATCACAGCCCAAGATTTGCCTATTGCTTTCTGTAATGACTCAGGTGATAAAGCACCAAGGAAATCAGGCTGGTATTTCTCTGGTAAAGTCTTTAACCAAGGCTGAATATAGTTATTTTCAAACTCGGATGAGGCGACTCCTAAACTACCTTGTTGAAATTTAGACCCTTGGTGTAGACTCAGACTACCAGCAACCGCTAATTCCAAGTTTACTTCTTGTTGGACTAGATGAGACCACACTTGCATCAATTCTACAAAACCCTTGCTGGGTGTGACAGCTCCCACAAATAGTAATATTGATACTTGCTGTTCTAAAGTTGGTTTAAACGCAGGGCAGTAAGAATTATAAACTACATTTACTTTTCGTGCCCACTGTGGTACAGCCCTGTAAACATTAGCATGAGAAATTGAAGGGCAAATAATCCGATTACCACCCTTGTTTAAAAAACTACTCACAAAAGACCAAGATGTTCTGTTTTGCAGCCAAAGAAATGTTTTACTTAAAGACTGATTTCCAAAAGTAAGTTCATTACCATTCCAGTGAGATTGGTGTACTACTAAGTTGTCAAATTTACCAGCATCTACCAAATCATGCTTCACACAGGTTAATTTTGTACTCTCAATTTCAACCGCACTGCTAAGAGTAACATCAATCCCTGCATCACTCAGCATACCAGCCATGCGGATAATTGCCCCATCAGTACCAGAACAGGAAGCAGTACCGTCCAAAACACTATCAATGCTATTAAATTTTTGATGGTTGCGTGGTAGCGAAACTAAAATTTTCACAATCGGTTCTCCTGGTATAAACTTATATTTAATTTTCTTGAGAATATTTTCACAATAATATAAATGCCGATCATTATGGGCAGACTTGTGAGATGCTGATTTTAATTTTTTTCACAGTTTTATTGAATAATCTATTGGTTTTTGCAATCAAACTAGGTGGTTTTAGTCGTGTTGTTTTTTTTCTGGTTGTTTGAGAAAAGGATACTGTAAAAATTTGTCTCGATAGCGAATATTAATATCTTGTCCTTGACATAAGCGCGTGAAATCTCTAGAAGAATAGCTCATGTAATGAAGACGATAAATGGGTTTTAATCCATCTTGGTTGTAAAGAACATTATTAATATTCACAAAGGGATCTGCATTAGCACAGTTACCAGTTCTATCTGCACCATTAGGGCTAAGTGTGAAGTTGAAAAGTGAGCGATCGGATCTTAATGTCATGTAGTTGAACAAAAAAGCATCATCCCACCATTTGCGTACCGATTGAATTTCATCCTCTTCAATTAACAAATTCTTCAAAGATTCCAACTCCGACGGAGCAAAAATACATTTTTTAGCTCCAAATAAGCTAAAAAATGCAGTTTAGCAAGTACATCCTCCTCTTTAAACAAATCAGTCTTTTCTATAATAGATAAATTCAAAGCTGCATTTTATATGGATTTTTATGCTCCCAATCATCAAAGATAAAGTCGTAGCTATCAAGTTGATCTAATAGATTAGCTAGGGGTTTCATTGCTAAACTATCAGCATCATAGAACACGAACTTTTCAAATTCCCCATCAAAAGCGCAAAGCTTTCTTAATAAGGGCCTAAAATACCAATAATTGCGAGATAAATGCCCTTGTTTTGCTGCTGGATGTACAGCCCAAAGTTCATTGGCAAAATTATCCCACCGTTAAATAGATTCCCTATTTTCAAACAGGTTGACATTTTTTCTAGATTTAATTTCCTGGTTGACCTTTTCTAATTGGTCATTATAAGGAATAACACATACAGGAATGTTTTGGCTAACATTGATCTCAATGCTATTTAGTAAGGCAACTAACTGGTAAAATACAGCATCATTCGCAAGGGTGTAAATACCGACTGCTTTCATTTTGCTAAATCCTACTTGACTGACAAAATTACTTATGATGTTTATATTTTCCGATATACTTCTAAATAAAAGCAACAAGTTCACTGTAAATATACGGTAAATTAATCAGATTTTGCAATAATTGCGTTCAAGTTGTAAGTAGTCGAACAGAATTAATTACACAATCTCATTGAGAATGAAGCGTTCGCAGTAGCGTCTCGTAGAGAAGCGTAATGTTCGCCTTTGGCGTTCCCGCAGGGTAGCAATCACAAGGGTTGGGATTGCTTCATTACGCTCGCAAACAAAAACTATAAATATTTTTGTTCATCTATTTACATTCTTTGATTAAGACTGTCATTAGTCATTTGTCCTTTGTAAATACTTTTGACTAATGACAAACAGAGAAATCTGAGCAGAGGCTTCTGGCATTGGCGCATCCAGCTGTAGGCATCAAAACTTCGGGGACAAGCAGATGAAGTAATTGTGCAATCTAGATATGTTTTAGCTTAGTGTTTAATCAACCGAACTTTACAAGTAATTTCCAAAATCTGCGCTTATGTATCTAAGCAGAAAAACAAATAGTTTGATTGCAAACTCCAGTCAAAATAGTAGTTATTGTTACACACAAACAGAAAAAGCGCGGATAACATTAGAAAAATCTTCCCTAGCAAAGAAGTGAGGGAAAGCTGTTCATCTTTGTATCCTACTAGCAGCTTTCTCAAGTATGACTTGTTAAGCAAGTATCCCGTAGTGGATAGAACTTAATTACACTTTGTCTAAAGTATTAGGCAAAAAATTACCCTCAAGAGTAAGAAATAGCTTGACAAAAGTCTGCTATTATGCGTTATTAGCTAGAGCAAAGGAGTTTGCAATGCATCGACAAATGTGCTGGTTATCTAAGTCTGGTGGCGATGGAGAGAAAATTTTGTATTTGCAGACAGAACCCAATCAACCTTGGCGTCCCTACACAGCTTTTGGACATTTTGCAGTTCCAGATTATAAAATACAAGGCGGTTCCAAAGGTTGGGCAACTTATCAAAAACTTCTCAAAGCAGGTTGGACACTAGTACCTAGCACACGGGCAAACGAGTTTGGCAGCAGCAGCTACGCAGAGTCAACAGTCCAAAATCAATAGTCATTGGGCATTGGGTATTGGGTATTGGGCATTGGGCATTAGTTATTTTTCTCATCCCCCTCATCCCCCTCACCACCCTTTGGGGGAACCTTCACCGCGAGGATCAGCCGCCCCTTCTAGATTTCCATCGGGTGTGACAGCGATCGCATTACCATTACCCCAAGGAGGAGTTTCCTTAATTTTATGCCCTCGATGGCGTAATTCTTGCATAGTCAGAGCATCCAAACCCCAGGATTCGACGCGCAACTCATCGGGAAGCCACTGATGATGTATGCGTGGAACAGAAACAGCTGCACCAACATCCATGTTGTATTCCAGCACATTCAGGATCACTTGCAAAACCTGGGTGATGATGGTGCTACCACCAGGCGCACCTGCTGCCATGCGGAAATGACCATTTTCTGTAACAATTGTTGGAGTCATGCTCGATAGGGGAGTTTTACGGGGTGCAATGCTGTTGGCATCATTACCAACCAAACCAAAAGCATTAGGTACTCCTGGCGCAGAAGCAAAATCATCCATCTCATTGTTGAGGACAATTCCAGTTCCCGGTGTCACCACACCAGCACCAAAAATGAGATTAACCGTGAAAGTCAGACTCACGGCGTTGCGTTCTTCATCCACAACACTAAGATGACTGGTTTGGGGAGATTCATGCCGAGTCGCGTGCAATTTGAGAGATTGCTCAGATAAGGGGATGATATTTTCTCCCCATTTCTGATTATTGGCTTGACTAAAACGTTGTAGCGTCTGTTTATCTACTGGCTTGACTTCAGTCGAAGGTCTAGCCACTTGCATATTAATTTCTTGACGGCGTTTTTTGGCGTAAGCTGGACTGAGCAGTTCTTGTACAGGGACTTTGACAAAATCTGGATCGCCTAAATATTGGGAGCGATCGGCGTAAGCAATCTTCATTGCTTCTACCATTAAATGTATCGCGTCAGGATGATGCCATCCTAAAGATTTTAAATCAGTGTCACCGATAATATTTAAAATCTGCAATAGATGAACGCCTCCTGATGATGGTGGAGGCATTGAACAAATTTTAGCTTTGCGAAAGTTCCCACAAACGGGAGTGCGCCAGATTGGTTTATAGGCTTTGAGGTCTTCTAGAGTAATTAAACCACCATTTTTTACCATATCAGAAGCGATCGCCCGAGCAATACTTCCGGTGTAAAAACTTTGGGGATTTTGGGCAATTGCCGTTAAAGTACGTGCCAAATCACGCTGCACTAGCTTCTCCCCTGGTTGATAAAATTCGCCGTTGCGAGTGAAAATTTCTCGCCCTGCTGGATTGTTAAGAATTGCTTGCTTACGGGATTGGTTTGTTTGCAGAGAACGCCAAGTTGCGACATCACCCAGAATGAAGCCATATGCAGCGAGTGCGATCGCCGGTTTCATCACCTCTTGCCAAGAAAGCTTACCATAGCGACGATGCACTTCATAAAGTCCCGCCACAGTTCCTGGTGTCCCTACTGCCAAATAACCATTAATACTTGCATTCGGACGCACCTTTCCTTCTGCGTCTAGATACATATTTCTTGTGGCTTTCAGGGGTGCGCGTTCGCGGAAATCTAGCGCTTTAATCTCGCCAGTTTTCTCAGAGTGCATCAGCAAAAATCCGCCGCCACCGATTCCCGCAGAAAAAGGTTCGACTACGGAGATTGCAAAGGTTGTGGCTACGGCTGCATCCACTGCATTACCACCCTTGCGTAACATTGCAATTCCCGCTTCACTTGCTAGGGGATGGGCTGAAACCACCATTCCCTTTTTGCTGCGTAGGGGTAAAGTCAAGGCGGCTGATGCAATTTGGCTGTAAAGTAAGAGGGTAAGGGAAAAGATTGCGTAGGCAACCCGCTTAGGTTTGATAACAGTAAGCATTTTGATGGTATTTTGTTTGATATTTCTTAGCCTACCCTTTAGGTGTCTATTTGATAGACATTTTTATTGAAACAGAATTCAGGAGTCAGTCGTCAGGAGAACGGATTTAAGACCCTTACAAAATTTACGATTTTGTGGTTTTCAAGATGCTCAATGACTCGCTAACATCTTGATTCTGAATTCTGAATTCTGGATTCTGGATTCTTCTTCAATATTAGACCTATCCACAAATAAACCTCAAAATAGCTGAAACCCTTACATAGCTGACTTTTTAGCTTATATAAAACAGGAACCTCTAAAACCCTCTCCAGAGCTAGGTTTCAGCCAAATAAAGTTCTCATTTCCGGATAAGTCTATTGGTCTTTTGGGGGCAAACTATACCAGCCATACCAGTGACGAACTGCTAGCCAGACGGCTGAAAGAAAACCTGCTAGGCTGAGGATGAGGCCGCTCAACGGTACTAATAATCCAAAGATCGGTAATACTGCTCCAGCAATAGTGGCGATAATCGCAGCCAGGGAAGCACTGCGGCTTGCTCCCAATCCCCATGTTAAAATTAGTAAGATGATCGAAATTAAAGTCCAAGCCAACTGAGCATTTATAACGCGAGCTAGATAGGTCAAAATCAACAGACAAGCAAAGAAAATACTACCAGCGATCGCAATATTTCTGAAACTCATTGGTAGTGAAAAATATAACAATAATATCCACCACAAAAATATTGTTGGTGCTAGTAATAAAAGCCGGGGAATGACACCAGTGTGACGAATGGGGTCGGTGTTGGTAAACACTCCAAATGGATTTTTGACTGAAACATTATCGTCAAATATCCAAGTAAACTCAGTACTGCGTCCGTCAACTTTAATCTTATTAGGTACAACACCACTAGCAAAATCAGCTGGAGCAAAGTTGGCAATTGCTGTGAGGCTAAAATTAGAAAGCAACTGTCCTGCTGCGCTATAAACCCAGCGAGGCCCTCCTTGAGCTTGATAGGTGACTCGAAAGGTGGTTTGTTCCCCTGGTTGCAGCTGGAAGGGAAAACCATAATCTCCTGGATTGGTTTGTTGTAACCTAGTACCGTCACGCTCGACTTTGTAGCTAGCAAGCAACGTGTAGCCGTTAGGCGGCCGTGTTTCAAAAAAGAAATTATTAATATCCTTGAGTTGGTTAACTATTTTATAATCAGCAGTGTAATCCACCCGATAAATTGAACTGCGACCTGGAACATCTACGCTTTGGTCAAGCTTGACTTGAATTTGCGAACCACCCAACGTCAAGAAGCGGTTGATTTCTCGCGTATCATTAACCTTGACAATCTTGCCATTCACTTGGGTGTTATATGAGTATGGCTCTTGAATAGAGTAGCGCACTTGCGGGGCAGATTGTTCGAGCTTTTCACCTGCGACACTTTCGGCCACTTGAGCCACCCTTGCTTGTTCCCAGTAGTGATAGCGATTGCTTAAAGTTGAACAGAGAAAAAATCCAGGTACTAACAGAATTAATACTAGAGTTAAATGCTGTAATCCCCGTAGCAGTTGGGAATAACGAACAACCCATTCGCCAATGATTATCAGTTGTTCCGGCTGGTTGCGACGTAGAGAAAAACTTACTAGAGCGATCGCAACTCCCAAAGCTACGACCAAAAATACTAATAATAGTGAAGCTTTGACCGCCTGGGTTCCAAATTGGACAAGCTCAATCGGATGCGTCAAATCGGGTAATCCGGGAATACCTTGAGCAGAAGATGACATTGGTTGATTTTTGCAGAATTTAGAGAACCAGACCAATAAAATCTCTTAAAGGTTTCTGGAAAACAGTTTTATTTTATACGCAGATAGTTTCAAGAAGTGCTGGTGCGTAGCTTGCCCTACTTCGGTCTGTGTTACCACCGTAGTATCGCTCTGACCCGGAATTGCTTAACTGCAACTTGGTATAAACATTAAAAGCCCGGTCATGAAGACCGAGCTTTTAAAGAGAAACAATGGGGCTATATTCCCCGAGGCTTAGTTATAGAGGTTCAGTATAATATCGATGCTTTGATATGTACTACCACCCCGTTGTGATCGATTCCGGAAAATTCGCAAAGAATTTTTGAGTAGCTTTGCTTTATCTCCCAAAATACACTCAGGGACTGGCAACATCAACGTGTAAGATTTAAAAATATTGATTTTCCGGCTTTTGCTGATGAATAATGCATTTGGTAGCTGGCAAGAATGGCTAACAGTATTCGCCTATCTAGGCTTTACGGTCTTGATTATCTGGCGCGTGTTTACCGCCCAGAATAATTAAAAAAGCTGCATATCATCTCACCAGGGTCTTTTTGCTGAAAGGGCAACACAGTCCCATTTTGTTTAACTTTGACTCGTTGACGACAATTGTAAACCTCGACGGGTCTTTTTACTCCATCCACACTAACGGCTGCCCTGTATTCCCAATAATTTTTAGCACTTCGGTTAATGCTGAGAATGCAAATTCGGTGGCGTAGCCCGTCGTAGATATTGTAATTGCGGCATACAGATGCAAAAGCCGGATGTACCCCTGAAAATAGTAGTATCAATAGTAACATAAATATGATGTATTTAATCCTGTTCATAAAAAATTATTTAACATTACATTGTTTGGAAATATTATGAAATTTTTAAACCCTTTGAGTTAAGTCAATTACTTTTCCCTGTTTGACAGACCTGCGATCGCCAGTTCTAAGTACGTAAAGTATGCTAGCAGTAGCAAAAAGATTAAGATTCCATAAGTACTATTTTTCACGAAAGTTTACTAAACTAAGTTGAACCATGCCCAAACAGCTGCTCAACTTTCAGGGTAAACATCTAGTGCGTCTGTTCATGTACCATACCCTAATACCAATTCGTAATATCCTGCGGGAAGCCGCACTTCGTGGGTCTATATAATTGAGAAATTCAGATGACATCTGGCTGGGTTTCCACCATTTGTATCTGTAGTCTTATTTTGGAGAATTGATATAACATATGTGCAAAAAAAGTCAGTCTTAAGGACGATAAAATTGCGACTAAAAACAAATTTTGAGCAATCTGAGATTCTACGCTGTTTTGCAGCAATACTACTTTTCGGTCAAGTGTGGCTACATTTAATCCAAGGAAAAACCTACTACCGCAAGATTCTGCAACATCTGGTGACTGCTGGGCCGGTTTCTATCTCTCCAGTTCTCCTTGTCAGTGGTTTTGCAGGAATGATTTTTACTATTCAGACGGCGAGGGAATTAGTCCGATTTGGGGCTGTCAATGCTGTGGGAGGTGCTTTTGCCTTAGCTTTTTGTAGAGAATTGGCTCCAATTTTGACCGCTAGTATTATGGCGGGACAAGTCGGTTCTGCTTTTGCCGCAGAAATAGGTGCAATGCGGGTAACAGAGCAAATTGATGCACTTTATATCCTCAAAACTGATCCAATTGATTATCTAGTACTTCCGAGAGTAATTGCTTGTTGTTTGATGGTGCCTTTGATGACGATTTTGGCTTTAGTTACAGGCATCTTCGGCGGAATTTTTGCTGCATCACAGTTTTACCAAATTATTCCCGAAACATTTTTAGAATCAGTCAGAGATTTTTTACAACCGTCAGATTTATTTATTATTTTGCTCAAAGGGTTTATTTTTGGAGTGCTGGTTGCTGTGATTGGCTGTAGTTGGGGGTTAACTACTAAGGGGGGAGCAAAGGAAGTAGGAGAATCTGCAACCAAAGCAGTTGTTACTAGTTGGGTGTCAATTTTTATCATGGATTTTTTCCTCTCTCTACTGCTATTTGAAAAGCCTGTATTTTGAATCCAAGTATTTAAGAACAAGATTTCCGACTTTTTTAAGAAGTCGGAAATCTGAGCGAAAAATAAATTTTTAGGTAAGCAATATCGGTTCGGAAGCGACACCTATAGCGAACGCGAACAGCATCTCGTAAAGAAGGGGAGATGCCAAAGGCGATAGCGAAGCGTTAGCGAGTCATTGGGCGTCAACCCCTTCCGCGAATTAAAAATTAAAAATTAAAAATTAAAAATTAATAATCCCCATAAATAAATTTAGCGCAAAGTCTGAGCGGAGGTTTCCGACGCTCGCGGACTCGCTCTCCGTGGCGCTATCCGTTGGCGCAGCCCGCCGCAGGCATCAGAACTTTGTAAAAGAGGGGCTTGTACCCTTTTCGTTTTCGGTCACAGGCATCGCTAGCTTTTTTGGGTATACTTAATCACGTTAGCGGAATTTGAGAATATATTAACTTGTAGATTAGCGCACCCAAAGCTAAACCTCCCAATGAAAAGATAGACGCAGTTGAAAATGCTAGCCCTTCCCTAAGACCCGCTTTTTGAAAATCTATCCTAACTAATATAGTCGCTGAAATGATGAGTAAGGTATCAAGAAATACCTGAAACCAGGCAATCATGATAAAAAATAAGAAAGCTGCTAAAACGGCAACGCCGAAAGACCTGGTATTTGATTTAAGCAAAATACTGTAGTAATATGTCATCTTCGGCCAAGGAGCAGTCAACGTTACTATTAACAGTAAGATAGCAATTACAGTTGCCACCCACACAAACCGAGGAGCATGTGTTTCAGATATTACCCAGCCCAAAGTACTGTAACTAAGCAGCACTAGCGCCAGGGACACCCAAGGAACTCTTTTCAAAATTGACATTGGTTGATATTCCTAGTATGGGGTCACACAATGAAAGGATTTTGGATTTTAGATTGAAAACAGCAATCAAGTCACTGGCTCTATCATTTAATTTTAGATTTTGCGGAAAGTCTGAGCGTCGTCAGCCTCCGCTTAGAACTTTCCAAGACGGATTTTACATTTATTTTATGTAGCTTGCTTCTGGCAGAGCGAGTATAAATTCGCTTGCTCACAACCCTTTTTAAACTTTGGACTTTCCTGCGGAACGCCGTTCGCGTAGCGTTCCGCAGGAAAGCTTAAAACTCGGTCAAGGTATTATTCCATGACTGAATGTTATAACTATTGACTAATAGCTAAACAATCATTTTCTGTCCACCAAGCGTAGATGGGCGTGTTGCGGTCTGGTAAACCGCCAAAAGTATTAGGTTGCAACACATTTATGCTAATGCCATTTGTTAATTCCACAACATAATTAACGTGTGTGCCCAAATACATAACATTCACAAGCCGTCCTTCAAAGCAATTAGCTGGCAAATTGGGTGAATAAAGCGAAAGCTGTATTTTTTCTGGACGCACACTCACTACCACCGCTTGTGATATTTCAGTTGGTGTATCTTCAGCGCGGCTAATGAGAATTGAGAGTCCCGTTTTTGTCAAAATTTGCACATTAGAAGAGTCTACCGCGACAATTTCGCCACTGAATAAATTAGTATCGCCAATAAAATCAGCAACAAAAGATGTTTGGGGACGTTCGTAAATTTGGCTGGGAGTGCCAACTTGTTCAATTTTGCCTTGGTTCATCACGGCAATGCGATCGCTTAAACACAATGCTTCTTCTTGATCGTGTGTCACCATTACAAAGGTCACTCCCAAGCCTTTGTGTAAATTTGATAACTCAACCTGCATTTCCTTACGCAGTTTTAAATCTAACGCCCCTAAAGGTTCATCCAGTAGTACGACGGTGGGACGGTTGACTAAAGCCCTTGCTAAGGCGACACGTTGCTGTTGACCACCAGAAAGTTGATTGGGAAAGCGCGATCGTAAACTTTCCATTTTCACGAGTTTTAAAGCTTCTTCGACTCTAGCTTCAATTTCCAATTTGGGTATTTTTTTTAACCTCAGTCCAAAGGCGATGTTATCCCAAACATTCAGGTGGTTAAATAGAGCGTAACTTTGAAATACAGTATTGACGGGTCGGCGGTAAGGCGGCACATTAGTCATAGACTGACCCTGAATCAACACCTTGCCAGCGTCAGCGATTTCAAACCCAGCAATTAAGCGCAGTGTTGTTGTTTTACCACAACCGGAGGGGCCTAAAATACTAAAAAATTCTCCTTGTCTGACATCCAAATCGATTCCATGTACTGCTGGTTCTTGGTTAAAAAACTTGAAGACGTTACGCAGTTCAACATCAAGTGGCTGAAAAGTTGTTATCCCCCTCTGATTCTGCATGACAATTTGAGCCATAATCCTCAGTAGAATGCCGTGATCTTAGGTTATTTTGTCAATTAATCTAGTCTATTGTTCAGACTAGATTTGACACTTTGGTTTATTGTATCCGCCAAAAACAATTGTTCAAGAATATACTCGCCGGATTCTTTCATACTCATTACTGAGTATTCCCCCACCATAAAAGTATACACTTAGGAGACATTCTTTGATGAAGCTAACATGCCTTCAAATTACATTTTAGCAATTGCTAAAAGGCTAGCTAGGATTGCGTTTATTCATTTTTAATTTTGAATGCAAAAATTTTGAATTATTTATGTTCCCATCATTTGGCAGCAAAAAAGATACGCGTACAGTTGGACGTGGTTTCCAATCAATATTTTTAATTGTATTTACCCTATTAATCACCGTTGGGATTGAGGCACGTTTGGCATATTTGCAAATTGTTGAAGGGCCAAAACTCCGCCAAAGAGCCGAGGCGAACCGAATTCGGATGATTCTCAAACAACCGGAACGGGGCAATATTTTTGATCGGAATGGTAAGCTTTTAGCTAGTACTCGCTACCCTAGCTCTGTATATTTGTGGCCGATGGCACATACTAAGCCTTCCTGGTCTGTAGTCGGCCCGCGTCTAGCGCAAATTCTCAACATTTCGCAAGATGAGATGGAAAAGAAATTAGAACAAGCAGGTGCTAATTCTTCTTCACTCATCCGAGTTGCTCGTGATCTAAATGAAGCAGAAATCACGGCATTAAAAGAGTATAAAAATGAACTCCCGGAAGTGGAAATCAATACCGATTCTGTACGTTATTATCCCCACGGCAAGCTATTGGCGCATGTACTAGGTTATACGCGGGAGTTGACCGCCGACCAATTAAAGGACAAGAAGGAGTCAGGCTACCGACTGGGAGATGTAATCGGTCAGATGGGGGTGGAAAAGGCTTATGAGAAAACTCTGCGGGGCGAATGGGGCGGTCAGCAGGTGGAAGTAGATGGTGCGGGTAGACCAATCCGGGTTTTGGGAGAGAAACAGGCAAAAGCTGGTAACGATTTGCACCTGACCATAGATTTAGATGTGCAAAAGGCAGCAGAAAAAGCTTTGGGAAATCACCGAGGCGCGATCGCCGCAATTGATCCAAAGAATGGTGCTGTTTTAGCAATGGTATCTTACCCCACCTTTGACCCAAATATCTTCTCCAAACAAAAACTCTCCCAGAAAGATTGGGAAAGCTTGCAAGGTAAAGAGCATCCGTTGATCAATCGTGCCCTGAGTGCCTTTCCGCCCGCCAGTACTTTTAAAATTGTCACTACAACAGCTGGACTGGAATCAGGTAAATTCTCCCCTGACTCAGTATTACAGACCTTTGGTTCCCTGACTGTTGGGGGGGTGACTTTTGGTGAGTGGAACCACGCCGGATTTGGGCCATTAGGATTTCCCAGAGCGATCGCTATGAGTAGTGATACTTTCTTCTATCAAGTTGGTAGAAAAGTCGGTGGCCCAACTTTAATCGAATGGAGTCGCAAATACGGGTTTGGTCAAAAAACTGGCATTGAGTTTTCTAACGAAGAATCAAAAGGCTTGGTTCCAGATGAAATATGGAAGCTGAAAGTTTTAAAAACACCTTGGAGTGTGGGTGACACCATTAATATGTCAATTGGTCAAGGTGCTTTGCAAGTGACACCCCTGCAATCGGCGATTATGTTTTCTGTCCCTGCTAATGGCGGGTATCGAGTTCAGCCGCATTTGCTCAAAGACAACGAAGAAGCAAAAAGTTGGCGCTCATCGTTAAATATGAAACCGGAAACTATCAAAGTTCTCCGTGAGGGACTACGGAAGGTGGTGAGTGAGGGTACAGGTAAGAGCTTGAACGTGCCCACAATTCCCCCAGCGTCTGGAAAGAGTGGCACTGCTGAAGCCGGCGTTGGTCGCCCAAATCATACTTGGTTTGGTGCTTATGCCCCTAGTAATAAACCGGAAATTGCAGTTGTGGCCTTTGGTGAAAATACTGGCGAGCATGGTGGTACTATTTGTGGCCCGATGGTTTTACAAGTGTTGGAAGCTTATTTTCAGCACAAGTATCCAGGTAAGTATCAAAAACCTCAGCCTGAGCCATCAGAAGCTAAAACCCCCAATTCAGGACATGTGACTGGAGACTAGGGCAAGGAAGAATTAAAATAATTCTTAATTAGCGCTCTTTCATCACGCTCTCCAGATAAAAAACAATAATCCTTGCTAAACAAGACTTTCATTTCAAAGAGATGATTTTAGCCATAATGTTAGAAAATAAAGCTCAAAAGACAGAAACTGACTTTTGTAACTTTTTATGAAGCAGGTATGACCAAAGAGGGGAAGTAGCTAAGAAACGGACGATTGATTTCTTGAATTTGAATGTGCCTTACAGATTATTTCAACTATGCTTTCGGAATAACCCAAGATGACGATGTAGTTTCTTTAGTAATTAAACTTAAGCGTTTTACCAAAATCATGAGTAAGAATTATAAGCCAGGCGATCGTGTAATTGCGTCTACGGGAAAATTTAAAGATAAAGGTGGTGAGGTGATTTGTTCTGAAGTTATTGGTTCCCAGTGGGCATACATTGTCAAGTTAGATGAACAAGTCACTAAGGAAGAGATTCTAGAGAGGGATTTAGAAGCAGAATATCTAAAGCTGTTTGAAATAGATACCGAAATAACAAAGCTAAAAAAACTGGTTAATGAAAAAGCTGACAAAATTTCAGACAAAGTAGTAAAAGAACTACCTGAACATTTGACGTACCTTCAGAAGGCTCTAGAGTCTAAAGAGAAATTAGAATCTGAAAACGAGTACACTTACATATCAAAAGAAATGGAAAGAGTATTTGGCAGTGAGTTAGTACAAAAAAATATAAGCTTGAAAAAATTAGAGCATTGCTGGAAAAAATTGCTCAAATAAAAGGAAATTAGCCATCGTGTATATACACGATGGTTGTATTTTAAGTTATCGTGTATATAAAACCCATTTGATATCTTTTCAGGCGGTATTTGCGACAGCTTTATAAAGAACCACATAATCTAGGCTTATGCGTAAGCGTCTAAACTTGCTTCTTAGGAGAGAGTGCGGGTTTTTTGTTGGACATACCCATGTGTTATAGCTACAATACCAGAGTCGTAGCTAGAACACATGGGAACGCCGGGGAAGCTGACAACCCAACTGGGCTGGAAGATAATCAAAACTAATGACCAATAGCCAAAACCCGCACTCCTACGAGAGAGTGCGGGTTTTCCATTGATAACCAATGTCTATCAGCCAATGTCTAATAGCCGGCAACCACGCAGCTATATGGTTCGTAGTCTGGATGTGACAAAATGGGGATTTTGCAGCAGGGAGAAAGATAAGAGCCACAAAACTTGCTGCTTGTTATAAGCTGAAGCAACTTAAATCCATAGAATTGGTTAAAAATACATTAGACATCTCCAGAAATTAAATATGCGTTATCTAGAACCCTTGTAGAGACGCGAAATTTCGCGTCTCTACATTCTTTTCCGGAGATGTCTATTTTGTAATTTGGAATTATTTTGTCTCGCTATCGCCAAACAAAAATGAGGTGAATCGTGATTGACGACTACATTCGAGCCGCAATGACTAAAAACCAGATTCCTGGACTTTCTGTTGCAGTGGTGCAGGAAGGTGAACCTGTTTTAGTTAAGGGCTATGGATTGGCGAATGTTGAACACTCTGTTCCAGCTACTGAACATACAGTTTATGAAATTGCGTCTGTCGGTAAAACTTTCACCGCTACAGTCACAATGATGATGGTAGAGCAAGGGATAATTTCGCTAGAAAATGCGATCGCAGATTATCTCGATCATCTACCCATAACGTGGCAAAATGTCACAATCGGGCATATTCTGTCTCATCAGTCTGGAATTCCTAGCTATACCGATGCCCCAAACTACTGGGAAATTACCCATCTTGATTTATCTAAATCTGAAATTTTGGCTCTAGTTACTCAACTACCCCTCAAGTTCCAACCGGGTGAGTTTAGCGCCTATGACAACACAGGCTACTATCTACTGGGTTTGATGCTAGAAAAGTTAACTGGACAATCTTATGAAGATTTGTTGCAAGATCGTATTTTTGCTCCTTTGGGAATGAATGCAACCGTGATGAATGATCCCAAAGACATTGTGCTACACCGGGCTGCTGGCTATCGGTTGCTAAACAGCAAACTCGTTAATAAACCTTATTACAGTCCTTCAGTCACCTATTCTGCTGGAGGTCAACTCTCCAGTGTAGAAGATATGGTGAAGTGGGAACAGGCGCTTTGTAGTGCAACTTTGTTAAAGCAATCAACCCTTGATAAAATATGGACTCCTCATTTTTCAAATCAGGGGGATGATTGGGAAAAGTTGAGATATGTTGCAGGTTTAGGTTGGTGGGTATTAAATTATGGCGATCGCCGAGTAGTTAGTCATAATGGTTCGATATTAGGATTCGCAAGTAACATTACCCGCTTTATTGATGACAAAATTACCGTGATTTTACTTTGCAATCTAGATAAAATTTCCCGACCAGATGCGATCACTAAAAAAATTGCTGAATACTACTGTCCAGTTCTTAAGGAAGTGGCGCTTCAGCCTCCACTAGGAGAGGGGAGGTAAAACCAATGACTCCTGACGGAATAATTCCTAATTCGTAATTCGTAATTAAGAATTAATTATGAATTCTTAATTAATTCATTGAGGGTACAGAGCAAATCAATTTATTGATGAAAAAAATAAATTTGATTACTTATTCAGAGCAAACACATTTATGCGTGGGGTAATAATTACGAATTACGAATTAACAATTACGAATTATTTTGACTCCTGTCTTTTATGGCGATATCTTAGCGGGTTTCAAGTTTCTGGCTTTGTAGAACATTTCCAAACTATCGCGATCGCCTACAAAACGCCAGTGCCAAGGCTCATAACTCACACCTTGAACATTATCTTTAGGAAATGACATTTCAAAGCTGAAACGCGCTGCATTTGCTTGCAGCCATTGATAAGCCTTGGTATGGTCAAAATTAGGTTGGACATCAGTTGCTGGTACTGCTCCGTCTCCAATATCCACAGCATAACCTGTGTGATGTTCGCTATGACCAGGAGGAGCGCTGAGGGCGGCTCGTTCTGCTGGCGTTTGATTTCGTTGGGCACCGACATCAAAAAACAACGGATCTTGGTCTTTGACTGAGCGAAAGCCAGAAATTGGTACTAAAATTACACGTGCACTTCGCGCTGCTGCTACCATCTGCTCAAACTTTTGGGCAGCAGCTTTTCGCATTCTAATGCTCCTCTTTGCGGAGATAGTTACTAGTTCTGATTCAGGAGCTTCTGGGTATGGAAAATGCCCTAACACAGTATCGCTAGAATTATTTGATGCTGCTGGAGTTGTAGGAGCAGAATTAGCTGGCAAAGGTTGAGAATCGGCGGTTTTTTTGGGTGCCGTGACGAAAAACAAAAAACCGCTAATTAAAGCCAGCAGGACAAATCCCGTTACTCCCCCAATCAGCACAATTCGGCGTTGCAACCAAATTTTAGGTGTTGCATCAGGGGTATCGCGTACAGCCACTGGAATATCATCACCAAGGTCATTCGATGAGTTTTGCGGTTTTCCAGAAAACCCAGCCTTATTCAAGGGTAAACTCCTGTTTCTGTGGGATAGCCATAACAGATTTTGTACTGGACAAAAGTAGACGTAACAGCTAGCATTTTACATCTGTGGTTTTTAGGCGCAATTTTGATAAACCTTTTAGAACTATACGTCAAGCTGGGAGGATTAGTCCTGGTAGGTTTTATTGTGGGACGCAAACTACCTGTGACAGTTCCTACACGTTTGGGACAGTTTCTCTTTTGGGTGGGAGTACCCATCAGCATAGTATCGTTTTTGCGTCAATCTAGCTTGTCGGGGCAAATTTGGATTGCACCTGCGATCGCTTACCTAGCTATTTTACTAGGAGGATTTTTAGCTTGGTTAGGAATTAAAGCACAAGCCTATTTTAAAAATCCTGTCCCCCAAAAATCGACTCAGGCTAGCTTGATATTAGCAGCAATGTTAGGTAATACAGGTTATCTTGGCTTTCCCATTACCTTAGCAATGGTAGGTAAGGAATACTTTGCTTGGGCGCTATTTTACGATTTGTTAGGTTCATTCCCAGGAACTTATGGCTTGGGTGTGTTACTAGCAGCACGTTTTGGCGGCGGTATGCATAATTATTGGCAGACTGCTAGGGCTATCTTAATTAATCCTGCACTATGGGGTTTCGGATTTGGCTTGCTGTTTCGGGAGGTGACAATTCCCACAGTCGCGGAATTCTGGTTAGAGAAATTTGCTTGGAGTGTCGTAACTTTATCTTTGATGTTAATTGGGATGCGACTGGCGCTGCTCAAATCTTGGGGTAGCCTACCACAAGCAGGGATGAGTTTGGGAATCAAAATGTTGCTAGTTCCTTTGATATTGGGCAGTATATTACCACTGTTTGGATTAACTGGGCCGATCGCAAAAGTCATCGTGCTACAAATGGCCATGCCTCCAGCTTTCGCCACACTGGTAATTGCTGAGACATTCAATCTTGATCGCGATCTGGCGGTAACTGCTTTAGCTGCTGGGGCTATAGTATTGCTGGTTACTCTCCCACTTTGGCTGTGGCTGTTTTGCGATCGCTATTTGTACCATGTGCTATTTAACACTCACGTTTCACCTTTACCACTCTCCCTCTGCTATCAATATTTATAACTTCTAAATTCTTACTTGATACCTAAACAACCAAATTTTTCCACGCTTTATTAGTGGCTCAATTTCTGAATCTCACCATACGCACGGTAGAACCATCGCCTGCCGATTTGCCTGTTATACACCATCTACTGGATGCTGCCCATAATATGGCAAAGCCTCTGACCAATTAGAACATTTGCCCTCTTCCCAATCGAGATTAGCTAGTTCCAAAATACTGGTTACTGTCGCTGCTAACCCAGATTGGGCGTGAATTAGCTGATAATCAGTCTTCCAATTCGCTAAAGTTTCCTGCCATGCTTCAGGTGTCAACACTCTATCTGACAAACACACTCTTAGTTTAGAAGCATCTGGCTCAAACTGATAAATAGCAGCAAAAATTTGACCTCGTTGTGCTGGCATTTCCACAGCAAGAGTTTTTAGATTTTGACTTTTGCCTACTTCTGACCAAGCTACCCCAGCCAAAGTTGAAATCGCAAATACAGGAATATCTAACTGTTGCCCTAAAGTACGGGCAGTGACAACGCCAATCCGAGTTCCCGTAAAGCCGCCAGGGCCTTTTGCAACTGCGATAAAGGACAAATCTGCCCAACTTTGCGGTTTGATAAACTCAATTAAATATTGATGTATTAAGCTAGATAAATCACGTCCCAAATTCCAAACTTGAGAGCGAGTCTCGCCGGACAAATTACTAATTCCCAAACCCAATTCGGGAGTGGTGGTGTGTAGTGATAAAGCGTATTTTGTGGTTGTAAGATGTTTTAGTTCTGTGGTCAAAGTTAATTAAAATATTGATTTTTTAGAGTTGACTTGATTTATCTATTCAACCACATCATAGTCAAGTTGCCATCGTTGTGAGGGGAAGTGATTGAAAAACGTGCAGGACGCTGCAATCATTCTGACTTCTCCCGTTAAGTCTCAAAAAGCTTGCTCATAAAGGATTGTGGATAAAACACAGTACAGTAATTAAAATTCAGTGCTAAAGGTAACAAGCTGTTTATTGGACTGGTGGGAGAAAAATTTTGCGACCTGTGAATTGGGCGATATTCGTTTGAATCAGGACTTACGCAAAATTGTGAAAAAACGAACCGCAAAGGAGAGGCAGCGCGGTCTTGGGGAGCCAGTGCGTTGGGCGGCTTCGCCGACTTGTTCGCGTAGCGTCTCCCCTTGGGAGAAGCATCTGGCGTGGTCTTCCCCATGAGCGACTGCCGTCGCAAAGGACACAAAGGAATAAGCTTTCAGAGAGTTCGTCTGTCTGCGACACGCTATTCGCGTTCGTAGAAAGAGTTGGCAGCTTGCTAGAAACACTTAACGGGAAAAGTCAGATATAGGCGCGAAAAAGAATGTAGAGACGTAACAGTGCTACGTCTCTACAAGGGTTCTTGATAACGCATATTTAATTTTTAAACCATCTATATTGAGCATGGCTAAATCGAGCAGAATCACATCTAGATTGTGTTCAGTTGCTACCTATGTCGCGTGTTTGCAGGAAAATTGATCACTGTAAAACACTATATTTCACTCATAAATTCAGATGTGCTGACTCTGATTTACAAGGTTTCAGAGACTTTTTCATTTTGAGGAGAAAGAGAGCGAATTAACTCGCGAATCACATCGGTTGCTGGTCTCCCCGTAATTGAACAGTATTGTTCAAGCTTCTGTGCCTCGGTTGATGTGAGATTGATTGTAAGTCGTTTAGCAGCCCATTTTTTATTCATGTATTAGAGAGACAAGCGATATTTTTAAACTACTTCTCTAATATCAATCATTTAAGCTGCTAAAACAATGGTATAACTAATGACATCTAATTTAAGTAATGATGAAGCCGGATATTATTTTTTTCTAAGCAATAGTCAAAAGGTAGGGTAAATTCTCAAGTATGAAGTTTAGCTACTTTGAAGGCAGTAATTATGAATAGAAAGTAAAAGGAATATTAAAGTAACTAAACACAAAATAAGTATTTTCACCAACTGTCATTGAACTAATTATAGCAATCCGATTTGATTCTTGAACTTATTTGCGTAGGCAGGGAGTAGGGAGTAGGGAATGGGGAATCAGCCCTTTCGAGTTGTACGGAGTTTTTTCAAAAATCAAATAGGAGTCCTATAGCTCAGGACGTTCTTCCACCAGTTCCATCAAAGCATATGCTGTGAGAACTCTTTCACCAGCATTTCCTTGACTCACAAATGCTTCCATATCATGCTCACGTCATCAGTCAAATTCTGAGTACTGTAATCAATGGTCGCCCAATGTTGCACAGTTGGGGAGATATGGGAGAATACACATGGATAGTTGTTTAGGGTTTTCTGCCGATCATTATTGGACGGCTGACGCAATCTGTCTGGAAAAATCTATTTAGTGTTGCTCTAGCGGGAGTTTGTCTATTTAGCTACGGGTATGTGATGCTCCAGACTTACAAGTTTGGTTGTGGGAGTAGTTTTTTAATTAGCGCAGTCCCCGCATATGCTGAGTTTAAACCACGCGATCGCAAACCTATCAGTGGATATTCCCGTGCAGGTGGTTCGCGTGGATATTCGAGTAACGGATGGTTTATTTGTTAGAAACAACATATGCATAAAAGAGCGCCTTTAAAACAAATCAACATACCTATAATTAAGCTAAGTTGGCTTCACGGTGTGGAACAGTTAGGACGCTTTCTTATTAGCTATATGTCGGATTTATTATGTCTAAACCAAAAATTTTGCAAGAAGGACAGAGTTACACTTTTCGTTCTTACTTCGAGTTACCTTATGAAACAGAAGATATTTTAGCTGAATTGGGTTATAGCTTTTCACGTTCGCGTATGACCTTACCCTCTTCTCAACGTATACCACAACGTTTACCTGAATTACGTCAGCAAATCGAGGAGTTGTTACCACTAGTAACTTTATCGAGCGAAACTGCACGTCGAGAAATTATGGTGGCACCAGTACTTTCGGAACTAGCGCGTTTTTGTAAGTGTCAAATGCGTTTAGAATATCCTCTCCAGGTAAGTTACCAACTCAAAGGTAATCTAGATTACTTACTGCGAAGTACAAACACAGATGAAAGAGGTAAAAATTTTCTGGTAGTAGAGGCTAAAAACGACGATTTGTCAAGAGGTTTTACTCAACTATCAGCGGAGTTAATCGCTTTAGCAATAGCAGAAGAACAAGATATTCTTTATGGTGCAGTCACAGTAGGTGATACTTGGCGTTTTGGTTTATTAGAACAACAGCCTCTTCATATTACTCAAGATATTACTTTGTATCGTGTGCCTGATGATTTAGATGTTTTAATGCAGATATTAATTGGAATTATTGAATAATAATTACCTTTGGCATAGTCAAATATATTCAAACATCAACTAAACCTCGTCCATTTTCAAACATGGAGTAATGCGGGCAGTGTTCGACTGAGCGATGGTATCCCAAATTGCCTGTACAATACGGATTCTATCTTCAACACTAAGAGTTGCGATTTCGTTCAAAATAGCTGTGATATCCATGCTGATTAACTTGGAGTGAGGAAGCAACTGGTACACCTAAAATATAGCGGACAAGATTTTGTCCATCAAATCAAACGCTGCATCTGCTTTGATGCCCAACAGAGCGATCGCCTATTGCGAAAGAGTGAGGGATGTCAACGACGGACTACGCCTACGCCTTGCAGAAACCTCAAAAATAAAGCGTAGACGCTTCTTCGGCTTGTCGCTAGACATCGCTTGTTGTGGAAGAGTCAGCGTTAGTAAAGCTCACCGTCGGTATCGCCTTGCAGAAAACCTCAAATAATACTGCGATCGCCTGTTGTATATGTTGCTTAGGCGTAGCCCGTCGTAGACATCGCACTTTGTATTTTAATCAATTCACCAGATATCTTTAAGATTAAGCACAAATTCTGGTAGCACATCTTCTCCTGATAAACTAGCAGGAGATTGCAGCACTTCAACATCTCTACCAAAACGATAAATTTCTACTTGCCGAATCTCTAAATCAATTAACCAACCTAATCTAGTACCGTTGTCTCGGTACTCTTGCATTTTATTTTGTAGCCTTATTAAATAATCAGTATCAGAACGCAATTCCACGACAAAATCAGGACATACAGGCGGAAATCTCTCTTTTTGCTCACTTGTGAGAGAATCCCATTTGTCACGTTTTAACCAAGATGCGTCAGGCGATGTCTACGACGGGCTACGCCTACGCACTGCCCCATTTGGTAAAATAAACCCAACCGAAGAACCAAAAGCTATACCTAGTGATTCATCACGATTCCACACTCCAAGTTGAGCAGTTAAATTAGCATTGCGGTTGCTAGTTAAACCTCTGACTAGAGGCATTAGTAGCAATCTGCCATCAGCATTACCTTCAAATCTGATTAATTCATTTATCTGACATAACTGGAAGAATTGCTCATCTGTTATTTGAAGAACAGGAGCAAAGTTGATAATTAAGGCATCCATAGAAAAATTTAAACTTGAATATTCATTTAGAGTAGATCGCCATAGACATCATCCTCAGCATTATCCCAAACTGTATCCAGCGATCGCTTTGCAGAAAACCTCAAAAACAAAATGTCAGCCAAAAATTTGGCAATAAAAGGGTTTGTTATGCAGAGTTACAACTTATCGATCAACTTGTCATATTCTGCATGTGTACCGATCCAAAACCACGAAATTCCACCTTCTACCTCGACACCTAAAGCTCGGTAATTTAGTCCTGCTCGAACTGGCCAATACTTGTTGCCAATCTTTTTGAAATGGAGTGATAAATGGGACGGATCTGTTTTTAGTAAGTGATAGCATTGATCGACAGTCTGTTGCACATTTTCAGGCAGAGTATTGTAACATTGCCAGAAACGTCGCGTTGTATAGTGTATAGATTTCCCGACAGTGACCCGCCTTGAATTCAGCGATGTCTACGACGGGCTACGCCTACGCTTCCTGTGCTAAAGCTTCCAATTTTCCATCAGCAACGTCTTTCTCTAATTGCTTATCCCAGCGTTGATAGTCCAAATCAGCAAACCACTCTATGAGTTTTTTATACTCATCAGGTGACAGTTGAAGAATGGCGGACTCAATTTGCTCAAGCGTTAACATAAAGGGATATCAGTTTCACTTTGAATAAATTATAGCTTGCCTACAGATTGTCTTTGTGTTGTAACTAATGTGGCGATCGCCTGTTATAAAAGAGTGAGCGATCGCCTTGCAGAAAACCTCAAAAACAAAGCGATAGCCTGTTATGAAAGAGTGAGTGCGACGCCGAATAGCCCGTCGTAGACATCGCCTTGCAGAAACCCTCAAAAAAGCGAGCGCATTATTAGCTGCTTGAATTGTCTCACCAGTAAGTCGCAGACGTGATTATTCTAGTTGTAGCTTGGGGTAAACGCAGTGAAACCCAACGAATAAACTATGATCAAGAAGCAGACTTGATTTACTAGAGTGCTTTGCATGGTTTCAGCAGAATTAATCTCCACTTTGCGAGAACTTAGTCGAGCAGATAAGTTTTACATTATGCAGGTTTTAATCTCAGAGTTAGCCCAACAGGAAACTGATCTGATTAAGCCTGATCAGTCCTATCCTGTGTGGTCGCCTTATGATGCAGTTGAAGCCGCAGATACTATGTTAAAAGTGCTACAAGCTTCTAAAACTCAAGACCATGCGTAACGCTGAACGGTATTCCTTAAAAACAAAGCAATCGCCTGTTATGGAAGAATGGTGCGTAGGCGTAGCCCGTCGTAGACATCGCCTTACAGAAAACCTCAAAAACAAGGCGTAGACGCGTAGCGGATTGCCGAGCTTTTTACTGTTGGTTGTATTTGTTAAACAACTCTTAAAACCCAAAAGCTAAAGCATCCAACATATATTTGCTTTTATCCCGTCCCACTTCCAGATATATTTCTAATAATTCTTCATAAGCAGTTGCTCCCCCTACAATATTCCAAAATTCATTTCCAATAATTACAGCCTCTTCAAAAGGTAAATAGCTTTTTGCCTGTGTCCATTTATAATCCGCTTTGGTGATACCATATGGATTATAAGGCATAGCATAGTAAGCTTGTAATTGAGGACGATTTACACCGCGCAGTAAATGAAATCTAAGCAGACGTTGCAAGACTTCTAAACATTGTCCTTTGTTTGGTTTAGGAGCTTTGATTTCAAATAAGAATTCTGTGCCGTCTTTCGCTAGAATATAAAGATCAGCGCGAACGACCTTTATTTCTAAATCATCACTACGACAAGCATTAATAACTGCTGTTATCATCTGTTCAAAAGATGGCTTTGCTTGTTCTTTTTTAGCAGCAAATTCGTAATTTTGTTTTTGAAGTTCAGCTTGTGCAAAAGCAGCAATACTTACTTTCGATTTAATATCATAACTCCGACGCACATCTTGATGATGTTCTAGAGCAATTAAGCGAGCGCATTCTTCAAAACAATTACCTAGCTTTGTACTCAAACCTCTTTCAAATTGGTTGATACGTATTAATTCTGGTGGAATCAGTGCTGCTTGAAATGGTTTCAATTCTCCATTAGATGAAAATCTTAATAAATACTCTGCTGCATTATCTGGCTTTAAAATTTTACGCCCTTTATACTCATCTACAAGAGCCTTAATAAATCCTTCTAGATAACCTTTAATTACTGCACGAGTTTTTGAACTAATAGCTGCCATATTTAAATTTATTTAATCTATGGGGATTATTTTTAACAAAGCTTTTGCTAAATGGTAAACGACAGGAACAGAAACCGCATTACCAAATTGATGCTTGGCTGTACTCTCACTCTCAGCGATTTTAAAAGTTTCTGGAAATCCTTGTAATCTAGCGTAATCTGTAGCTATTAAATGTTTATAGTTCTTTTTGACATAAATTTCTTGAATAAAAGTTTGCTTATATGCTTCTGGCTCCTGACATTCTATAGATATAGTTGCAATAAAGTCTCTAGTTCCAGTTGCTGTTAAAGTTGCGATAGCCTCAGCATGAGGCAAGAATATTTTAGAAATGCCATTAATTCCTGAAGAAATTTTAGAATTAACAAATTCATAGCCTTTACCCTCGACAAGATGTAAAATTTCTTTGGCTACTAAAGTATTTATTTCTTCAATCTGTAAACTAGGAATGAGAGTTTGTAATATTGCAAATTCTAAAGGATTACCATCTTTGAGTCCATAAATTTTCTTTCTTCTATTTCTCAATATAGTTTTACAAATGAGCTTTTCTCTTAAAGTCGTTTCTATTAAGTCCCAAGAATGAATAGTAGTATGTCCATCTCTGATATCAGCAAAAGTGAAAAAATCATTTAATTCATCTATTTTTTGAAATCTGCCTCTAGAAGCTGGAATTTTACCATCAGGAAATAAAATTTCTGGTGAAAATCTTTTTTTGGTAAAATTACTATGTTGAATACCAGCAATTACGTTATAAAGCTTTAGCTGTTTATTTAAAGAGTTAGGAAACGTAAAAGCCCAGCATTTTTCAATATCATTTCTAATTCCAACAATAAATATCCTGTCTCTATCTTGAGGTAAACCAAAATCGTAGGAATTAAGCACCTGGTATTTTACTACATAACCATATGCTGTGAGATTATTAAGTATATATTCCAGGCTTTTTCTATTTCTTGGCTCTGTTAAACCTTTAACATTTTCAAATATAAATGCCTTTGGTTGGTTAGCTTTTACTACTCTAAAAACATCAATCCATAGCTTACCTCTGGGGTCGTCTAAGCCTTGTAATTTCCCAGCGATTGACCAAGGTTGACAAGGAACACCACCGACTAGTAAATCTATGTCAAATGGGAGCTTATTTAAATTAGTAATATCTCCTAAATATGCTTCATTAGCATTGGCATCACGAATAAAATTATTTTGGTAAACTTTAATAGCTTCTTTATCAATTTCCGAATAGCCTAGACATATTCCTCCTAACTCTTGCAGAGGAATTCTAAATCCACCTATGCCAGCGAATAAATCTATAAATGTAAATTTTGATTGAGAATTTATAACATTTACAGGTTCAAATAACTGAAATAATTCTAGTTGTTGAGCATAAACACCTGTTTCCATGTGTTTCTTTTTGATCATGCCGGATTCATAAATAAAATAGCAAAGTTGGGCAGGCATCTTGCCTGCCTAACTAGTACTATTCTATCCCTTCAATTCTGTCTTCAACCTCTTGGTACAACTCGCGCAGACGATCTAAATTATCCTCGCTAGTCTCCCAATAACCGCGTCCATTCACTTCCAATAAAGTTGATACAATCTTACGGAAAGAATGGGGATTAAGGTTCAGCAACCGCTTCTGCATTTCTTCATCTTTGATGAAGGTTTCGTTAGTATCCTCATAAATCCAGTTATCCACAGCGCCTGCTGTCGCACTCCAACCTGTTGTATTCACTAACCGCTTGGAGAGTTCGCGCACACCTTCATAACCGTGATTCAGCATCCCCTCGTACCACTTGGGATTTAATAATTTGGTACGCGCATCCAAACGCACGGTTTCTGATAATGTCCGCACTTGGGCGTTAGCTGTGGTTGTATCTGCAATATAAGATGCTGGTTTTTTACCATCACCCCGCAGACTTGCCACAAGCTTAGTGGGATCAGAATCAAAGTAGTGGGAAACGTCCGTCAAACTAATCTCGGAAGAATCAAGATTTTGGAAAGTTGCATCAGCAGTTTTCAATGTACTTTCAAAAATCTGCCGGGATTCGTCCATGATTCCGGGGTTATCGGAATTGAAGGAGAAAGATTTCCGGTTGAGATACATTTCCTGCAACTCGGCTTCGCTATCCCAAGTGCTGTTTTCTACCGCCAAGTTGATATTTGACGAGTAGGAACCAGAAGCGTTGGAGAAAACGCGCGTCGCTGCTTGACGCAGATTAATCCCCATTTCCTCAGCTTGCAGCAAAGCGTGTTTGCGAACAAAGTTCATTTCTAAGGGTTCATCTGCCTCCGCCGCCATTTTCACCCCTTGGTCTAGCAGGTTCATTTGGTTGATGAACAAATCGCGGAATACACCAGAACAGTTAATTACCACATCAATTCTGGGGCGTCCCAACTCTTCTAGAGATATCAATTCCAACTTGTTCACCCGTCCCAAGGCATCGGGAACTGGACGCACGCCCACCATCCACATAATTTGCGCTAGGGATTCGCCGTAAGTTTTGATGTTATCGGTTCCCCAGAGGACGCAGGCAATGGTTTCTGGCCATTTTCCTTCATTTTCCGCCTTATTACGTACCAAAAGCCTGTCTACAACGATTTTGGCTGATTGAACTGCTGCTGTTGTTGGGATGGATTGGGGATCGAGTGCATGAATATTCTTACCCGTAGGCAACACATCCGGGTTGCGGATCGGATCGCCACCAGGGCCAGGTAGGATGTACTCACCTTCCAAGCCTCTGAGTAATGCTCCTAGTTCGTTGTCGGCACAAACTTGTTGCAGGCAGAATTCCAAATACTCAAATAGGGGTTTTAGGGCTGCGCTATCCACTTTAGGATAACCTGCTTTATGCAATGCTTCTACCCAAGGTTCTTTTTTGCCCATGTTGAAGAAATTCAACCGGGAAACCAGGGAAACTCGTCCTTCCGCGTCGATTTGCTCTTGGACAAGAGCGCTAACTGCTGCACGGGTTGCCAAGGTAATATCTTGCAATAACTGGACATCTTCTAAAATGCCTCTGTCGTTACTTTGGTAGATATCGTCAATGTTACGCCCAATGCTGTTAGCGATAATTCCCGGTAAGCCTTGAAGTCCTTCTTCCTGACGATCTAGACTAGCAATGTTGACCAGAGTTGCGATCGCTTCTTCTGCACTTGGAGGTTTACCAATGACGTGCAAACCACAAGGCAACAACCGCGACTCAATTTCCATCAACTTGCGGTAGACGTTGCCAACAATATTATCCTGCTCATCGGCACTCATGTCTCTGGCATCGGTTTCTGGGAGGTTAATGTCCTTATCCAGATTCACGATCCGGCATTTATCCATGATGCTGTTGACAATGGGAATGCCGCGTCCACTATCTTTCAAGGTTTGGTAGGAAGCAATTAACTCGCTGAGTTCCTTCAAACCTTTATACAAACCAGCATTTTCTGCCGCAGGTGTCAAGTAGGAAATCGTTTCGGCATAACTCCGACGTTTAGCAATTGTCGCCTCACTCGGATTATTGGCTGCGTAGTAATACAAGTTGGGAATTGAGCCAATCAAGTTATCTGGATAACAATCACCAGACATCCCCATCTGTTTACCTGGCATGAATTCCAAAGAACCGTGTGTACCAAAGTGCAGTACAGCATCAGCTTTCCAAACTTGCTCTAGGTAAGTGTAGTAGGCAGCAAAACCGTGGTGAGGACTAGCGGAACGGGAGAACAACAGCCGCATCGGGTCGCCTTCGTAACCAAATGTGGGTTGGACACCAATGAAGACGTTACCGAATTGCTTCCCATATATCAGCAGATTTTGCCCATCGCTGTTGAGATGTCCGGGAGGTGGGCCCCAGTTTTCCTCTAGGCGTTGAGAGTAAGGGGTCAGCGCCTCATACTCAGGAACCGACATTTTGTAAGCAATGTTGAGTTCTGGGCTGTTGTACTGCGCTTGGGCATCATGGATGACTTCTTGCATCAACACTTCGGCTGATTCTGGTAATTCTGGCAAGTCGTAGCCATTATTTTTCAGGGCTTTCATCACCTCGTAGATTGAGCCGAATACGTCCAAGTAAGCGGCGGTTCCCACGTTGCCTTTATCTGGCGGGAAGCTGAAAACAGTGATAGCGACTTTTTTATCTAGCTTCGGCTTGCGGCGGAGGTTAGCCCATTTTAAGGCGCGTTCGGCTACAGCTTCAACCCGATCGCGCAGTGCGATCGCTTTCCCTGTAGTTCCATCTCTACCTGATAAAATTATCGGCTCAATTGCTCCATCCAATTCCGGAATCGCAATTTGCAAAGCTACTTGAATCGGATGCAAACCTAAATCGCTATCCATCCACTCTTCTGTGGTTTGGAATACTAAGGGTAAGGCCACCATATAAGGACGGTTTAAGCGTTTGAGTGACTCAATTGCCTTGGGATGGTCTTGTCTGGCTGGGCCTCCAACTAAAGCAAAACCAGTCAGCGATATGACTGCATCTACTAACTGTATGTTGGTATTTGGTTCATAAAAGTATGCATCCACAGGCTTGGAGAAATCCAAACCACCAGCAAAAACAGGCAGTACCCGTGCGCCTAGTGCTTCCAACTCCTGCACCATCGCTACATAATGGGCATCATCCCCTGTAACTAGGTGAGTGCGTTGCAATACTAACCCGACACAAGGAGCTAGGGGATCTTTGAGATCACTAGAAATATCCTTACGAGCTGTATACCAATTGAGGTACTCTCTGACATCCTCAAACATACTAGGAGCCAAAGGATGCCAAATCCCTAAATCGGGATAAACCACCGGCTGTTGATATGTAGAAGGTGCAAAATTTTGTTTCTCTAAACCTTTTAATACGTATTTATCAGCCAGCATCAACAAGAAGTTTTCCAGGTTTTCTGGAGAACCACCTAGCCAATACTGAAAACTGAGCATGAAATTTCGGGCGTCCTGTGCCTTATCCATTGGTAGGAACTTCAGCACTTGCGGCAGCGTTCGCAAAAGCTTCAGCATCCCATCTTGGAATCCCGCACCGGATTTTTCTTTGCGTTTCCGCATGAATTGCGCGATCGCACTTTTTGACTGACCCAACTGTGCCAAGGAAAAGCTGCCCATTTTACTCAGGCGCATTACTTCTGGCATGGAGGGAAAGACAACGGAAACGTCCAGGTGATCGCGGTGTGGTTCTACTGCTGCTACTACTTTCTGTGCTAAGTCTTCAATGAAAATGAGGGAAGCGATGAAGATATTCGCACTCTCAATTTCTCGTTTGAACTCTTTGTAGTTCTCTGGGTCGCGGAGTTCCTCAATCAAGTACCCGCTGATTTCAATCGCCAAGTTTGGATTGTTCGCGTTAATCGTGCGAACCGCTTGCGACAATGCACTCTGGTACTGGGACTCAAGCACGACATAGACCACCTTGATTAAATTACGTCCGCGTAAGTTATCAGGCGCAATGTGTCTAATGGTGGACTTGACGTGTGTGAACATGCTTCCTCGGCTCCTTTGATGCGTGTTCTCTCTGGAAGTTCTTAGCGGCATCAGCCGCCACAATTAACTTCTTACTTTTTTGGCAATATGTGTTTTTTATCAGAAAACGCTTGCCCACTGGGCATTTTATCCTGTATCTGACACAAATCGATATAAAAAACGAAATATTTCTTTGTAATTGTTGACTTTGTATAAAAGTATTGGCTCACTTTTTTGTAAATTTTTTGTAATATCTTCCAATCGTTAAATAGTTATTTAAAGATATTGTTCTCCTTACAAAACAAAGCCCGTATAAGCCAATACGGTTCAGTTAAGCCTGGAACTCAGATAAAATAAGCATTATTCACAAGCA
>NZ_JAQYWQ010000073.1 GCF_029379315.1 Nostoc sp. S13 | reverse complement strand
GTGGTCAACTTTCGTAGTCGCGGGTCTGAATCCCCGACTGATAGCGTAGCGGTAGCGAGTCCGCGTTCGCTTTTAGCGTCTCGTAGAGAGCGTCTTGATTCTGACGAATGTATTCTGACGAATGTATTCTTCTTCAATAGACCTCTTGCATAAATGCTTAAATTGTCATATTGAGCGGAGCGAAACATCTGGTGAGATTCTTCTCTCCACTGCGTTCTGCTCAGAATGACATTCCTGATTTTGGGACTTTTGCAAGAGGTCTAATCATTAACTCGTCGCTTTCGCCTTAATTAACCAGTCATTATCGTGAGTGCAAATTTCCCGACCAGAGGAGTCTCCTAAGCGGTCTAGGGCTAATAAACAAGCATATTTCAAGTCCCAAATCGGCGTATTTAGGCAAATTTTGAGTTCAGGAATTGCTCGGGAATCACCCAATTCACCAAGAGCGATCGCACAAGCCGCACGGGATTTCTGAAACTGGGGTTCGCGGTTGTGCAGGTTTTCTAGTAACAAATCGTAGGCGGGAGCATATTTCAGCCAGCCGAAAAGTTTCATCACATGATAATGAGCGCCATAATCGTTATATGCCTTGTGCGAATAAGTTGCTAGAAGTGCTGCTGGTGCTTCTTGTGGATAAATATCGAGTAAGGTTTTTGTTGCTAAATAACACCGTCCAAAGTCGGTTTCGTAGAGTTCGTTAATGACAAAATCGAGTACTGGGGTAAGGTCATACTCATGTACTAAATCAAGATGGTTGGGATCGTCATACAGCACTTGCTCTAAGTAAGGTTTAATTTCCGTGAAAGTAATTTCACCACTAGGGACGCCTACATCTAAAAGCATCCGCAATCCTCGCAACCGAAACACCAAAGATACAGGACAACGGGCGATTTCTGGAATGGCTTTGTAGTAGCGTGAATCAATCAGGTCTTGAATGGAACCACGCCGTGCATTGACGCTGGAACTTTGTAACAGCGCCATCACCTCAATGATTTGGGAGTAATCACCTGTGAAACGACAAACTGTAGCGATCGCAGCACTACGGGTCGGTTCATCCTCCGCTTGGGTAAATTTACGTACACGTTCTAGGGACAACTGATAGTCAGCGTTAGCTAGGGTGTGAATAATGACTCGATAAATTTGACCTGGTTTATCAAGCAGCTGCGCCACTTCTTCGAGGATTTCTGGATCTTTAGTGCCGATTTCCCCGATCGCCCACACCGTATTTTCAACAGTATAAATATCATCATCTTTAAGGCACTGCCGAATTACAGGTAAAGCTGATTCGGCCTGCAATCGCCCCAGACTTTCTACAGCCTTGCGCCGAACAATGCGGTGGTCTAACTGATCAGGGTTACTAGTTTCAATCGCCCGTACCAAAGCCGCGATTGATTGCTCAGTTGGGAAGTTAATTAGATGGGAAACAGCTATATATTTATCAGAAGCGTCTTCGAGTTGTTCTAATGGTGTATCGATAATTGCGATCGCTTGTTCTTCTGTTAGCCCAAACATTTTAAAAAAACGTTTATCCATTGATCTGTAAATGGCTTTTGAATAATTGCTCAGAGGTCACGTTTACTATCGTACTAGGGACTGGGGACTGGGAAATAGTGGTAAACGATGTTTATGGATTGAACGATCAAGAAATGCAGTTGCTTTTTACTGGAGTTTTGACTAAATGCCAGAGATCGGAAGATAAAACCTACAGACTTACAAAGCAACAAAAATACACTAGAGCATAGAAACTGGTGCGATCGCCTGAAATAGAATAGAAATATTTTTGTATTAACATAATAAAGGTCGCTAATAGGATAATTTTTAAAATTGCTGGAGATAATAATATGAACACCGAGCCAAATGACCGGGATTTGGAACAACAACAATCTCAAGCAGCTAATTCTCAAGTTACAGAGTTAGAAGCTTTACGCTGTGAATTACGAGAATTAAAAGAAGAAATTAAGAATAAACAACAGATTACAAGTAGCGACATAGCAGGAGGTGTAGCTGGAGGTATTATGAGGGTAATCGGTACTTTTTTTATGCTGTACTTTGCTGTAGCGTCCATTGCTCTCTTCCTTACTGTCTTATCTTCAGCAGTTACAAATATTCATAAAGACAATTCGCCTACTCCTTCAATTACCTTACCACCGCCTTAATTGCGTCTACGTAGCCATTTGAGGATGAGAGGAATAAATATAGGACTCCTATTTGATTTTTGAAAAAAATCAGTACAGTCCGAAAAGGCTTCTTCCCGACTCCCCATTACCCCTTATCCCCAGAGGGGGCCCCACCTTCCCCACTCCCTACTCACTGTCTACGCAAATAATTTTAAAAATCAAAGCGGACTGCTATATGAGTGATTATTTAGATGAATACGAATTTAATAACCTCGATTTTTACCGAAAAAATCATGGTTTACAGCTTTATTACAACTGGTCTGGGGAAATTTGGTGGCAAGAAACACCAGACTTACCAAAGGAAAAATTGTTCTCTATTATTGGGATGAATGCTACCAAAGTATTTCTCAAACCCGATCCTGAATCCGGCGAAGTCGGGTATCGGATCAATAGAGAGTTGGGTTTATTTTGTGACCCGGATACTCAAGAGATTCTCCACTTTTGGAAATCACCAACAGCAAGTCAAGCAGTAGCAGTAGTACACATTGCTAACCGCATTGTTCAAGGCTCAGTTAAACCAAAGAAATTTGTCATCCCCAAAGGTAGCGGATATATTACCTCTGTCATGGAAATTCCTTTAGAATACCCGCATCCCTTAGCAGGAGATAGTAAATATTCAGACTATTGCCCTGGAGAAAAGTTTAAGGGAGTTGAGTACTTTATATCAAATACTTGCCGACCTGATGCAACTGAAGTCCCTCCTGCTAAGTGGGCGCGGGACTGTCCTTGGTTGCCCTGGATGAAGTTAGGATATGCTCATCCAGCTAAATTAAGATTTGAAACCACAATATTTAGAGTAGATTCTTTTGAGCAGCTTCATCCTAGCTTGGTCAAGCTGGTGAGGGAAAAAGTACCAATTTATGAATTCACGCCAACAGAAAGTGATGAACCGAATGTGACGAGTATTCAATACTTTAAGAAAAACTTTGAGTCCTACTTGCGAGGAGATATTTTCCCACTAGAGGAAACCTCTTAATGGATTTTAGATCATGCGAGCGCGATGTCTACGACGGTCACTGACTTGTACTGAGCGCAGTCGTTGGCGCAGCCTCTGGCAGAGAAGTAGCTTTGCCGTACCCCTACGGGAAAGCAAGCTACGCGCAGCATCTTGTAGAGAAGTGCGGGCTATTCGGTGACGCACTTTCAATCAAAAAAGCCTAAAAGACTTATCATAACTTGGATCGAAGGCTGTAATTGAGTTCGACTTTTGAAGATTTGCGTCAAAAAGCTTTACCAGTGGTAACGCGATCTGAGAAGATCAGAATATATACATTTGTCAGCTATTAGTTAGTTACCTCTTGCCAATTGTGCAGTTGTATGTAAGAGCTAAGTGGTGGTCTTTAGCGACTAACCAAATACAAACATTCTTTGGAATACTAACCAGACATTAATTCATATAAACACGCATTTAGGAGACAAAAGTTATGGATGAAATCTCAGAACTCACAACAACCAATAACCTAACGGCTCAAGATATAGCAGAAGTTATTGCAGAACTTGAGCAGTATCGGGAACGTCTAGTTCAAGAAACTACGGAAACAGCTAAACGGGCTAAGTTGATGAGAGTAAATGTTATGGCAAAACTGGAGCCTGAGCTTGCCAAGATTGATTCTGCCCTCCAGGAACTCCGTAATCAACAGGCTGCCCTGAGTGTCAGTAATTAGTCATTCATCTTGATAATTTAGCTAGAAGTCATTATGCTCAACTCCGAAACTCAATCCGGGGAGGACTTGTTAAATCTGTCCCATGCAGAAACTGATGCTTTATTTGCAGCAGTCAGTGAGCAATTAGGCTTAAACACCTTCAACCGTGCTGACCAAGAGCTACTCAAGCAGATGATTGAGAGTATGGGAGACTCACGGGGGATGGTTAGGTTGAGTTTTGCAGAAGCGTTGGGTAAAATCGGTAAACCGGCAACCCCTTTATTGATGGAAGCTGTGGCAAATCACCCAAACCCAGTTGTACGCAGAGCTAGCGCTAAAACTCTCACACTGATCGCTGATCCGATCGCAGTTCCAACTTTGGTCAACGCCCTCTTAAATGATCAAGATACGGTGGTCAAAGGCTCGTCGGTGGGAGCGCTGGCCAAAATAGGTGAGGCAGCTGTGCCAGCATTGCTGAAAATCTTAGCGTCAACCGAGTATCCAGAAAGCGCCAAAGGACATGCTATATGGGCGTTGGGATTTATTGGGGCAGAGGCGAAGGAGCATTTATATCGAGAGATTAACTCAGACTCGGCTGAAGTTCGGGCTGCGGTGGTGGGTGCGATCGCTAAAATTGCTCAAGAAGACACCCAAGATGGAGCATTTAATATTTTAGTTAACGCCCTTACCGATGCGTCTGAAATTGTGCGGTGTGAAGCAGCAGCCGCTTTAGGTAGCCTAAGCTATCGACCAGCGATTCCTAACTTGGTCGAGTTACTGCATCATGACGATTGGGACACTCGAAAAGCGGCAGCTCTGGCATTGATGAAAATTGGCGATCGCACTGCCTTAGAACCTCTGCAAGCCGCATTAACTGAGGAAGGGGAAGCACGGGTTCAGGCGGTGATCAAGTTGGCGATTTCTCAAATTGAGAGACAGTTAGAGGAAGATGCTTGGGAATAGAACGATGGACATTAGACATCTCCGAAAAAGAATGTAGAGACGCGAAATTTCCCGTCTCTACAAGGGTTCTAGATAACGCATATTTAATTTCTGGAGATGTCTATTCATAAAGGTAGTTGCATTTAAGAGCGATCGCTACCCTCTGTTATAGCTACCCCGAATGGTCGCATTAAATTAATTAAAAAATCTCAAATTTTAGGGCAATCATCTGCTGTATCCCTAGAACGATGACGAGTAGCGGTAGATGAATGAGCAGTAAGAACTATTTGTCCAAAAGCGTTTAGCGTCGCACCTGTTGCTTCAATAATACGTTTGGGAGTGGAGGTAGTTGCTTTACTGGTGACAGGTGGTAGGGAACGCTTGTTGTTGCTGGGTTTAAGGGATACCCAATCTATTTGGAGTCCATCAGGAGTGAGAATGTCTCCAGGATTGGCTGGCAAACCACCGCGTCCAGTGATCACAAAACTGCTTTGATTTTTAGCAGTAGTTGTTTGGCAGCTTTGGCTAATTTGCGGTTCACCTAGTTTGGTTGGCAAGTTCAATAATCCTCGATTCGGGTCAGTATCGAGAACGTTGATGATTATTTGACCATTTAAAGTTGGATTTGTTTGAGAAATTGCCGTAATGTCATTCGTTGGTAGTTCATGAGGGTCTATTTGGGTTGAGTCGTTGTTTCCCAAAAGCCTTACAAGGTCTTCTCGACTACGCGGTGTTATACCAAAAATACCAGCAGTGTTGATTGTGACCCTTCCCCCTTTCCCATCGTAGGCATTAGCAGTAATGTCGCTGTTTTCATTTGGTTTGGCGACGATAAAGCCATTAGGAGTATTAATTGTGATATTACCGCCATCTCCACCAGCTCCTTTAGTACCTGCTGAGGTAGAAATCCAACTGTTGTGACCCAGTAGCAAAAAGTCTCGCAGGTTCAGCTTAATATTGCCACCATCACCAGAGTTAGCTTGGCCAATCAGCTTGCCTTGGTTATCCAATTTGATCGAACGAGCAGTGATTTCCAAATCACCTGCTTGTTTTGTGCCTTCACTGCTCACAGTTATGTCAGCCTGATTTAAGACATTTAATTCTCCAGCCTTAACTATAATGCTTCCCCCCTGTCCATTAGACTTTCTAGCAGTGGAAGCTGAAATCCGTGCCCCATCTTGAACAATCAACTGCCCAGTTTCAATCTCTAAGTTTCCCGCCGAGCCAGGGCCTTCAGTTCCAACCAATAAGCCGCTCGGCTTACCTATTGGCGAGGTGCCCATGACTTTGATAGAGTCTGTTGCAGCGATAGACAAAGTTCCCCCCTGTCCCTCGCTACGAGTGGAAGCTGAAATTTGTGCTCCATCTTGAAGAATCAGCTGCCTAGTTTCAATCTTCAATTTTCCGGCAGAGCCAGCGCCATCTGTTATAGTAAACAGCGCACTGGGATCAAATCCTGGCGATGTCCCAGTGAGTTGAATAAAATCTTTTGCGATCACAGATAAAGTCCCCCCGTCTCCCTCGCTACGAGTGGAAGCTGAAATTTGCGATCCATCTTGAACAATCAACCGCCCAGTTTCAATCGTCAATTCTCCGGCAGGGCCAGCGCCTTCTGTTTGAGTCAACAGACTGCTTGCTCCCAAAAGTTCTACCGACTCTGATGCGTTCACCGCCAATGTTGCTCCCAATTTTGAGCCTACTAGCGTATTAACCGCAACACTTGAATCATCGGCGAGTGTAACGTGCTTTCCTTGTACCTGGATAGCACCGCCTTCACCACTAGCAGTTACTTTACTTGTCTCACTAAGAGATACATCTGCTCGCACTACATCATTAGGAAAACTTAGACGGAAATTGTTGCTATCAATGTTCAACCCTACTGTTCCCTCTCCATTCAATCCTCCTAATTCGATTCGACCACTTGTAGCTTGCAGTTTCGCGTTTTTCAAATTCACATTGCCGCCCAGTAGCACTAAACTCTGACCCTTAGGAACGGATAGAAGACGTGTTTCATTGAGTTGAATTGAGTTAATCGTTTCAGTTGCAATTTGATTGAATAGAAATGCCGAAGGGTTTACCTTCAGCAAAGGGTTAAGTGGATTGACGGGTGAAGTCATGGAAAATTCTCCACCACCAGGAAACTGGACAAGGTTCGCTGTTGTTCCTATGAATGAACCGCCAATATTTAATCGGGCCTTTTCTCCAAATACGATGCCCTTGGGGTTGATGAGAAAGAGATTAGCTTTACCCTGAGCGTGTAGTGTTCCCTGGATTTCAGAAGGGTTTACCCCTGTAACTCGCACGAAAATATTGTTGATGGTAAAGGCGTTTTGGAAATCGACTACCTTCTTGCTTTCAACACTAAAATTGCTGAAACTATGAAATAGATTTATATCGCCAACGGTTGTACCGCCTGTGATTTCTAGGGTAGTACCATCACCATTGGGAGTAACTTTAGTTCCTAAAGAGGGATCAGTAACAACCTGAGCTAAGGTGCGATCGCCTCTTTGTGTTACTATCGTACTCACTAAAATCAGCAAGCCTGACAAACTTAAGTGATAACTGCGACTTAACCAGCTTCTTAAACTCACAAAACTTGTCTCCTAACCGTTGAAAGTTACTTTATTCAAACTAGAACACCACTTTAGTAATGCTTGTGCGAACCTTTTTTGCTACCCCTTTTTTTGTCAGAAACTCTGCGAGGGGGGTTATGTTTTTGATTACTAACTGTGTCAAACAAGCACTACAAAAGCTTGATTCCAGTCAAGTCCAGTAGGTAGCCAAGCTACCTGCTGCACGTTGTTATAAAATAGACCACCAGTATCTGCGTTATATGTCAAATAAGAAAAATCAGCACCATTATAAGTTGATATATTGTAATTTTTGCCAATAGTAGCGATACCATTGTAAGTTGATATATTGTAATTTTTGCCAATAGCGGCGATACCATTGTAAGTTGATATATTGTAATTTTTGCCAATAGCAGCGATACCATTGTAAGTTGATATATTGTAATTTTTGCCAATAGCGGCGATAAGATTTAAAAAATCTCTGCTGGGAGATACAATAGTTTCACCTGATACAAAAGGAGGTGTAGTAATTTCAAGAATATCGTCGTTAACTGAAAAGTCTGTAATTGTATCAATACCGCCACCTGAGTAATTCAGCACAAAGGTATCTGTACCACTACCACCAGTGAAAATGTCATTACCATCTCCTCCAACTAAGTAGTCTTCACCCGACCCACCTATTAGAGTATCATCGCCTGCATAACCATATATTCGGTTGTTTATTTCAGTGCCAGTTAGATAGTCGTTTCCAGAGGTGCCATAAATAATTGCCATATTCCTCCTTCAATAATTCTAGTATTCTCTTCTAATTTAACAGTAGAATTATTAGACTTATCCGGAAATGAGAACTTTATTTGGCTGAAACCTAGCTCTGGAGAGGGTTTTAGAGGTTCCTGTTTTATATAAGCTAAAAAGTCAGCTATGTAAGGGTTTCAGCTATTTTGAGGTTTATTTGTGGATAGGTCTATTGGGTTAAGTGGGATCAGGCGTAATTTGAGCAAAGGTGCAATCCCAAACATTAACCTATGCACCACTCTAATACCTAAAGAAATTATTAGCCTTAATAGCCAGAATGCACCGTCTAAGCTTTCAGTTATTTGATGGTTCGTGCTACTTTACCTACTGGGAAGTTTGCAGGAAATGATGTTGGTAGATTGGTTGTTTGTGAAACTGGTGTTTTTGAGATAGTTACTTCAATAATTATCCAAATAAACGTAGACGCAAAGCGGTGAGGCAGCGCGATCTTCTCCCAAAGGGAGAGGCTTTAGCGCAACGAGCGTTACCCAGAGGGCTTGCCCTCCGGCTACTACTCCAGATGCAGAGAACACAGAGAAAGGAGAAATAGAGAGGATTTTTGCGTCAGTTTTGCGATATTTTTTTATTTGGAAGTTCCTTATAGTTATGGTGCGATTCATTCAGTCTTGTCCACTGAATTAAGGACTACAGGTGTAGCGATCGCTAACTTCTGTTATACTTAATCACCTGATCTAATCGGGGCAAAGCACTCACTGCTGACTCTCGAACATATGGATCGACAGATTCATCATTTATCAATGCCGTCAGCACTTCGACCCCTCGGATATCACCCATCGAACCAAGTGCATTGACGGTCGCCACAGCCACCGCAACATTATCTATTGTTTTCAAAGCTTCAGTTAAAATCTCAAAGGCAGGAGAACCAATCTCACCCAGCGCCATCACTGATGCAATATAAACAACGGCATTTGCGTCATTGAGCGCTGTTTTCAATCCCTGTAAGCCCTCAGCCGGGAAGGGAACATCGGGATGGTTAGCGGCAACCTGTGCCAAGGCTTTAGCACAGCTACCGCGAATGGTTGGATTATCGCTATTTACTAATGAATCTACCAGTGGCGGTACAGCATCTGTACCAATAGCACCCAGCGCCTTTACCGCAGCTCGACGGTAGGTGACATCTTCCTGATCCAAAATACCCATCAGGCGAGGAATAGTATTTTCATCACGGATATCAGCCAGTTCCCAGATGGCTCGTTCCCGCAGATTGGGGTTGGGGTGTTTCAACTGTTCAAATAGAGAATCTATTGTCATAAAAGAAAATTTCCCTGTTTCAATCCCCCAAGTTTAATCATGAATTACGAATTACGTAGCTTGCTTCTCGCCTTTGGCGAGTATTACGAATTAGTAACAACTGAGGGACTCTTAATTAGTTACTTAACCAGATACAGGCAAAGCAACAAACTAAGAGTCCCTAAGTTTTAGAGTATGACGATCGCTCGTCTACGTCTAGTCAATCCCTATTACTATGAAAGGGAGTTGATTACGTAGTCGAGGAGATTGCGGAACTCAACCAACGCTTGAGGAGATAAGTCGCGAGGAGAGCAAGCGCGATCGCGAGTGAAAGTCAACGCGGTAACATAAGGAGCTGTGGGCAGACCCAAAGAGCGATAAACTTCACGAGCACCTGCAATACCCCACTCATCCAGAGGACCAGTACCGCCCACAACTAAGCTGTAATTGATCAAGCGTAGGTAGTGCTTGATGTCCCGCAGGCACTTGTCTTTCTTGACTTGGGTAGCGCCAGCTTCGCCTTCTTGGGTCAGGTAAGGATATTTCTTAAAGGCAGCATCATAAGCTTCCTTAGCTACGTTATCGATACCAGAAGCCAACTTTTCAGCAGCTTCTAGACGAGCAGTAGCACGCTGAATGCTACCTTGAACGGATTCTAGATCAGAAGTGGTTGGAAAACGACCTGCTGCATCAGCAGATCCAATAACCGTAGTGATAACTGATTTCATTGCTTTTTATACTCCAGATTAGATTTGATCGAGTTTTGTATTTCAGTTGGCTTAACTAATAGGTTTTAGCTGTTAGCAATTAGCTCAGAGCAGAAATAACGCGATCGAAGTAGCTAGCAGCTTCAGCAGCTAGAGCAGAGCAGTCGCCTTGAACAACTTCCAGTTTGCGGAATTTTTTACCAGCGTTAGCTTCAGTGTTGGTGTTGGTGATGTGAGCGACGCTGATTGCCTTGAGGATTTGGAAAGCCCGTACAGAAGAGCCAGTGGGTACGCCCAAAGCTGTGTAGGTTTCTTTCAGACCGTTCAAAGCACGATCATCCAATACGGAAGAATCACCAGCCAACAGCGCATAGGTTACATAGCGCAGAACGATTTCAGCATCACGTAGGCAAGCAGCCATCCGGCGAGTGGGGTACAAGTTACCACCAGCTTGAAGCAAACCAGTGTTTTCACAGGCAATCCCAGCGATCGCATCAGAAACTGCACAGCTAGCATTGCTGGCGATCGCATTCACTGCATCAAGGCGCTTGTTGCCTTCAGCAATGAAAGACTTAAGGGCTGCTAAGTCAGTACCACCGATAGGAGCGGTTTTGGCATCAGCCGCAATTACAGCTCTGGAAAAAGCATCAAGAACCATGAGTTCTCCTTAATATTCACAAAATGGCGGATATTATTTTTGGCGTGTTCTCAATCAGATTAACTGCGAGTAGCCAAACAAAAACATAGGGGATCAATAGTACCCTAGTCTTTACTATGAGAGACAAAGTAATAATCTGTAATATTTACCTGTAATTTGGCTACCCGAATAAAAAATCAAATTTAGTCTAAATTGGGCAAAAAAATTAAGACCTACGCATTTTTATGGAACTCTGCCACTGCGTAAGTCTTAAGGAAAAAATCTTGCTTTTTACTCGATCAAGCTTGTTTTAACAGATGTTTGACCAAATTATCTTTTACCATCATCTGCCTTAAAACTTCTAGCAGAAATTCTTGAGCCTCTTGTTGACTCAAATTTTTTACCTGGTCTTTCAAATTTTGTAAGCGAAACTGTTGCTCTAAAGTTAATTCGACTGGTAAATCCATCATTCACTCCTGTGATTGACTGAATCGAAGGGTATTTGTTGTTGCTGGAAGACGATCGCTTTTTACTAGTTTAACACTCCCATATTAAAATGTCTACATTGTCAAGCGATATGAGATCACACTCATAAAAGTTTACAATCACAGAACAATACGTCTATCTTTCCCTTTGTAGGGTGTTTATTGAAGCTGACCACTAATGGCTGTAATGTTTAGAATGTTTAGATACCAACAACTCTAAAAAGAAAAAACAAGCTAAACATCATCCGCAGGAGTAATCAATAGGAGTCAGAAGATTGATGGACGCAATGGAATTTTTTCAGCTAAGTGCTGGTAAGTGGCGATCGCAACGTGCAACTCATCATCTGGCCTTCAAGCGCTCAGAGACGGGAGAATCGGATATACAGGTAGAAACTCTGGATGCCGCTCATCCCGAAATCATTGAACTGTGCCAGTATCATCAGATTGACCCCAGCCTTTCAGTCGGAGGGTCGCGTGTGCGTTGGCTAGGCACAATGGCTTGGGATCGAGAGGGTGAGGATAACCATGAGGGGAAAACCATATTTGCGATCGTGCCTGATGGCGATAACCCAAGGGCTGGCAAATTACTTCGCGAAAGAGGCTACGCCGAAATTATGCCTGTAGTCGGTCTTTTTCATATGGATGATGAAGATGGATTAGTGTTGACAACCGAATACGAAACAATGAGTTCCATTGAGCGATTCTGGTTCGCCAGCCCAAATATGCGAATGCGAACTAGTACTGTCAAACGGTTTGGCGGCTTCAGCACGGCATCATTTTGTACAGAAACCCGCATTGAAACTTCTGTTGAGGTTGGCAGCACAGAAGAAGTAACAGAAAAACTTGGGCAAGATGTTTTGGAAAAAAGACAGTTCTATTCCGTTTTGGGCTGGTGAATGATCTCAAGCAGACCGATGCTTTTACTCGTGGGCGAGATTATCTGCATCTGGTACAGGGACTAGCCCTAGAACCGGGTATGATGGATGTGTTTGAAAACAAGCGCGATCGCATCTCCATTTGCACTTGGATCGGCGAGAATATTAACACCATAAACGCTCAGATCAACACCTATCTAGAAGTTTGTCATCAGTGCTTTCATCCCCAAGAGCGTCGTCATATCCAAATTTTTGCAGTACCCATAGCTCAATCCTTCGGCATAGATGGGCTGTGCAACATTCTCACAAACCCAATCACCATTTTGGTAGATGTCGGTCGAGTTGCACCTAGAGACTGGTTTGGTGTAGTCGTCCATGAATACGCCCATGCCCATCTAGGAGACTTCGGTCATAATCAGCAGTTTGCTAACATCCTATCTCATCTATGTTTAGGACTGGGATTGGAACCACCCTACTGGGAGGCAGGGATGGAAGCAACTTTGCGTAGTTGGCCTCACTGTAAGTCAACCATAGATCCCCTGGAATTTTGGATAGGTCGCTGAAGAAGGCAGCAGGCAGTAGGCAGCAGGCAGCAGAGATAGATGGAGGGAGAATAACTAATGCAATGCCCAATGCCCAATGCCCAATGCCCAATGCCCAATGCCCAATGCCCAATATTCCATTAATTTCTTTTGCAAAATGTTAAAAATTATTGCTTCAGTTGAAAAAGGTGAAACTGAATCTCCTAATCTGAAATATGTGAGCAAAGTTTTTAGTCATTTACATTAGTCATTAGATTGGAAGTTCCACTCCCTTTATTGATTAACTATGGGTTGAATCCAGCAGGCTAATCGTTTTTCCTACGAATACTTAAATCACCCTTAGTTAAGTTTCGTGAAATTTTATCAGAATCTGAAGTTCTGATCCAACTACTCCCTTAATATATGATTTAAACTTGTTAACTTTAATTAAGAACATGGAGGCTTTAGAGTGGCAATTCCTCTGTTAGAATATGACCCTTCAAGTCAAAACCAGCGTGTAGCTGCATATGAAGTACCAGGTGATGAACAGCCCAGGATTTTTAGTACAGACAATATACTGTCCCCGTCAGATTTAGGTGATCTGATCGAAGCAGCATATCGTCAAATTTTCTTTTATGCCTTTGCTGCCGATCGCGAAACATATTTAGAGTCCCAACTCCGTAATGGACAAATTACAGTACGGGACTTTATTCGTGGGTTGGTGCTTTCCAATACTTTTAAGAAAAGCTTCTACGACCTCAACAATAATTATCGCTTTGTTGAGCAAGTAATCCAACGTGTTCTAGGACGCGACCCATACAACGAGCGGGAAAAAATCGCTTGGTCAATTGTAGTTGCTACCAAGGGTATTGTAGGCTTCATTGATCAAGTACTCAACACTGAAGAGTACCTGAGCAATTTTGGATACTCCACAGTGCCCTATCAGCGTCGTCGGATACTGCCATCTCAATCTGCGGGTGAGTTGCCATTCAACATCAAATCTCCGCGATACGAAGATTACCACCGTACCAAACTGGGTTTCCCCCAAATCATTTGGCAGGTAGAAGTACGCAGATTCCTTCCACAAGAGCAAAAGCCCAAGGCTGGCGATCCAGCTTTATTCTTGGCTTTGGCACAAAGTATCAATGCAACTGGCAATGCGCCACAAAGGATCTCGTCATTCAACATCGATATCGAAAAGTCTGTACCTTATCGCCAGTTGCCTGGAATTAAGTAACGATTTTTGGTTGGCGGCTAGCTAATAGATCAGTTTGACGATTTTATAGCGTGCATAAGTCTTGGGTTATGTAGGAGTTTCATTTAGATATAACTAAGTGAAACAGACTCTATCCCATGTCTGATGCACGCTAGTTGTTTATATTTGGGCATTGGGCATGGGGCATTGGGCATGGGGCATGGTTTTTTCTTAATGCCGAATGTCTGTGAAATGCGGCTGGTTTCAGACGTGGGATGAACTTAAAGTACAGTTCGTCTTTTTAACATCTCCAAAAGTTTTGTAAAGTGGGCGGGAGGAGTAGCTGTCACCTCAATCAATTCCCCAGATAGGGGATGCTGCAATTTTAGTCGCCAAGCGTGTAGTGCTTGACCGGGCAAATTTACCCCCACTGAATGACCAGAACTATAAACAGGGTCGCCGACAATTGGATGACCCATTTTGGCGCTGTGGACGCGAATTTGATGGGTGCGTCCAGTTTCTAATTGAAAATGAATTAAGGTGAAGTTACCAAGGCGTTCTAGTACTTGCCAATGAGTGACAGCGACTCGTCCGCCTTGTTCAACGGGTATGATTGCCATTTTCTTGCGGTCTTGGGGATGGCGACCAATGGGCAAGTCTATGGTGCCAGTTTCAGTTTTTGGCGCACCGTAAACTACCCCTAAGTATTCTCGCCGTGCAGTTTTTGCTTTGAGTTGGGCTTGTAGATGATGATGGGCAATATCTGTTTTAGCGATCGCGATCGCCCCCGTAGTATCCTTATCCAATCGATGGACGATTCCCGGACGTTGAACTCCGCCAATTCCTGGTAAATTGGGACAGTGAGCCAATAGGGCATTTACCAAAGTGCCATCTGGATGACCGGGCGCCGGATGGACAACTAAACCTGCGGGTTTGTTGAGAATAAGTAACTGGTCGTCTTCGTAGAGAATATCTAAGGGGATATCTTCTGCAAGCAGTTCTAAGGGTTGGACTTTTGGTATTTCGAGAGTGATGCGATCACCTACCTTGACATTGATCTTCTTAGATGTGCAAACTTTATCGTTAAGTTGGACGTTACCCTGTTCGATTAACTGTTGGATGCGAGAACGGGATAAATCTGGTAATTCTTGGGAGAGGTAACGGTCAAGGCGATCGCATGAAGTGTTGACGCAGTGTATCATACTCCCAAGGGCAAGCAAGCTAGGTGCAGCATCCTCTATAGGAGAAGATAAGCGTTCGCTATTTTCTGGAATTTGTAAATTAAATTCGGTCACAATTGCTCTAGATTAATTCCCCGCACTTTAAGTAAAGCGCGGAATGCTTTAAAAGGGCTTCCTTCAATAGCGGGAACCCCCCTTCTTCTGTCGGAGACGCTACGCGAACAGGTGACACCTCCGGCACGCCAAGGGCGAACGGCAGTTCCTCATGGGGGAAACCCCCTCTGAGCGACTGCCGACGCTCCTACGTCGCTACCGCTACGCTAACACTGCAACGCAGTGGCTCCCCATGAGCAACCCGCGCGCGAATTCTATTCGCCCTGGCTGTCTTGTATTTGTTCTCTTACCGATTGTCGAAATGCTCTGAGTGCTGAACTCATTTTTGTGGTTCGCGCCATTTCCACAAACCGGGGAATAAGATCAGTGATCGAAAAACTAGGAAATGTGGGGCTGATGAGAGACTTCACATATTGCTCACCTTGCAGCAGCCTCTGTGGTAGCCTGCGGCAAGCCGAAGCTCTACGTTATTCTAAATTTCTAACTTTTTCCGGCAACTCAAAAAACCCATCTTCCCCAGCTTCAAAATCAATCACCAGATACACAGCATCAATATTTAACTCACCATAAATGTGAGGAAATAATTCCCCTATTTCAGCTTCTTCATAGCGAATTTCAGGTTGAATTTTATCAGAATCAATAAAAAGCAGCACCAATTCTTTTTGATTATCAAAAAATGTATTTGCAACTTTGACAATTTGCGTTGACTTTGAACAATGAATAAAGCCTTCAGAATCGAGTGAATCAGGGCGATAGCTGCCTAAATCTTTTGCTTGTTCCCATTCTTGGCGTTTGGCAATGTGGAGGATAGTATTCATGTTGCTTGTATCATTTTACGAACATCACTTAAAGGGATCAAGGCAGATAAATTTCTAATTGCTGATGAAAATTTTAAATTAATACCTTTAAAACTTTAACCAGTAGTAGCACTATTTAATTAATTATCTTTTAAATCTCACGCAGAGACGCAGAGTTTTTCTCAGCGCCTTTGCGTCAGGTAATCATTTTATAAATTCGGCGGAATACAAACATCTGGCGCACATAACCCGATAAGCTCTAACGTTGTCACCTCAAAAGTATTCAAATTTACGCGGCGGATGGCGTGGTTATTGGTATCAGCAACATATAAATATGAACTCATAGCACTCAATCCTGAAGGTTCAAAAAAGCGACTATTCTTACCTTTCCCATCTTGTAAACCAGCAGCACCATCTCCCAAAACTGTTTGACAATTTCCACTGGAACTAACTAATTTAATTTTATGGTTATAGGTATCTGCCACCCACAGTAAATTCTGAGCGTATTCCACTCCTAAACAGTGCTGCAAAAGAACATCTTCACCTTGTCCATCTACATCGCCAAAACCAAATAAACTCCCACTACCGCAAACGGTTCGCACTTGATACGGTTCTACAATTCCCACACCACGAATTGAACTAACTTCACTATCAGCAATATATAATTCTTGCCCATTATTAGTAATACCACTAGGTTGAGCAAAGGCAGATTCGGTAAGTGAACCATCAATACCCGCTTCTGCACCACTACCAGCATAAGTTTTGATGATGCCAGTTTCCAAATCCATTTGCCAAATTTGATGCGGCCCAGCCATTGCAATAAACAGAATATTTCCCACTTTCACTAAATCCCAAGGGGAATTCAGCGCGGTTTCTAAACCAGTACCGCCATGAGGACGGATATTGCGGCTTTGTTCACCAGTTCCCGCGATCGCTTCGACTACTTGGCGCTTTAAATCAACTCGCCGCAGGGTATGATTTTGCGTATCAGCAACATAAAGAATCTGATTTTCGGCATCAAATGCCATTCCCTGCGGTGCAAAAAACTGCGCTTCGCTGAACGAACCATCAGTTAAGCCAGATTTCCCAGTACCAATCAAATGCAAAATTTCCCCGTCAAAGCTACTCACAACCAGGCGGTGATGTCCAGAGTCAGCGATGAATAAACCCATTGGAGTAGCTAGAACTTTACCAGGAAAAGCTAGGGGTGTAATTAATGGTTGGCGCTGTTTTTCTAAAGTCAAACTGATTTCTTTGAAATTAATTGTGCTTTTATTTTGATGTTGCTGAATTAACTTTTGAATCAACTCGTCTAAAGTGTCACGGTTCGCTTCACCAGAAATCTGGCCAATCACGTAACCTTCTGGATCAATAATGATTAACGTCGGCCAAGCACGCACGGCATATTCTTGCCAAATCCGAAAACCTCTGTCAACTATAACTGGATGTTCGATGTCGTAGCGCAGAATCGCTTGGCGGATGTTTTCTGTTTCTTTTTCGTTGTCAAATTTGGCGGAGTGAACGCCGATAACGGTAAGGCTATCTTTATATTTTTGTTCTAAATATTTCAAGTTTGGCAGAATATGCAGACAATTAATACAACAGTATGTCCAAAAGTCTAATATGACGATTCTACATTTGAGTTGTTTAAGAGAGAAAGGTTTATCGGTGTTAAGCCAAGAGTAATTTTGCGGTAATTCTGGCGCTCTGACACGGGGAATCATAAAGTATACGTAATCGATTATGGGGCGATCGCTATTTCAGTCACTTGCTTTCGGAATTGTTAAACGGCTGTCTGCTATTTAGATGTCGCCATTAAGTAAAGAAGTTTGTCATTAAAATGGAGATTCTGCAATTCAGAAGGTGGAGGGACAAGTGGTGGCCCTTCAATGATTACAGGAATAATTTCGGGGGGACGCAATCCATCAGTTCCTTGTCGCTCAAGGGCGTACAATACTTCTTTATGTACCCACGGCGACTCTTTAGCAGCAGTAGACCAAAATAGTAGGAAGAGATCACACTGATCAATGTTGCGATAAAGTTCTTTCTCCCAGCGATCGCCAGGTTCTAAAGTAAGGATATCTTGAAATACTGTAATGCCACTTACAGCTAGTCCCTGCACCCTTTTAAGAACTTCTGTCCGAGCTTTAGAAGAGTAAGACACGAATGCTTTTGTATAATGTCGAGCAACTTCTCCTACTAACTGAGGATTTTTGGATGTACAAGACGCAGAAGGAATAATTGATAGCTTGAATTTTAAATGACCGAGGGGAATCGTGTTTTGGCTGACAGTCACAGTTCCAATGACTGTTTTCTGATTAATATTAGCAGGAACAGTTACTCCAAATTGAATAGAATCTGCTCTACCATTCCAAGTCAACTGTTGAATCGGATCGTCGATTTCTAGTTTTGGAATGGACAGGTTAAAAGTGAGTTCACTTCCCCGTTGAATAGGTATTCCTAAACTTCTCGCTCCTAGCTGTTTAGCATCAGGATCAAATTGTTCAGCATAGTGTTTAGCCAATTCAATTTGTTCAGGAAGATGAACAAAGACTTGAACGAGGAACATATCGTCTGTAGTTACAGAAGAAGGACTAAATACACTACAATCTACTAAATCTTTGGTTATATCAGCAGGTTGTGAAGATGATTCTTGAATAGTTGGGGTTTTTTGTAGCTGCGCTTTAAACCTTTTAATAACTTCTTCTTTAACCTCAATGCCGTCAACATCCGAATTAAAATAACTCAAATCAGCAGAATACTTGAAATTCTGATTACCTACAAAAGCAGATCTGCTCACAGAATTAATCTCATTATCTGCAATTTTTGTAAAATCGAATAAACTCCGTAAAGCAGATATCTCAATATACTCCTTACGGACAAACCATGTATCTTGACCCTTAATAGGGGTTTTCAAGGTAATTATGTAATATTCTTCCTCTTCAACATAATAAATAACATCCAAGACACTTTTGACTCGAATAAGAAGTTTTTCATCTTCAGCTAGTTCCGCTAACTCACTTGGACGAGCTTTGAGGAAAGTATCAGAAGTTACTGTAAAAACATACATAATAATTAAACCCTTAGATTATTAATAAGTGATAAACTTCAAACCTAAGAAGAGAGCCGCGACTGTTCCCGCAACAGAAATTTCTCCCTGAATAATTTTTTCTAAAACTGATTCTATGGGAATTAATATAACTTCAATCTCTTCTGTAATATCTAGTTTTTGCTCTCCAACTTTGCTCACATCTTCTGCTAAAAATAAATATATTTTATTCGTATCTTTACTCGGCTTATCGTATAGAACTCCGATTTTTCTAACTTCTTGGGTAATATAACCAGTTTCTTCTGTCAGTTCTCTAATTGCTGCTACTTCGGCACTCTCTGTTGTCGGATCGAAATTTCCTGCTGGCAGTTCTAAGAAAAACTCACCTATGGCGTGTCTATATTGCCGGACGAAAATTATTTCTTTACTACTAGTAATAGGTAAAACCATTGCAACGTCAGGCTTAATATTGACAAAATAATCATCGATAATTTTACCGTTGGGCAATTCTATTTCATCTTGCCTGACCTTACACCAGTAATGATCTAATACCATTTTTGATTTTAAAGTTTTCCATTTTTTTAAGTTGATCATAAATTAAGTAACAAATAAAATTTTGTCTAAAAACTCTGTAATGAATGTAAAAAAGTATAACGGATACGTCTGGTAATCTAAATTTTGAACTTTCACTGACTTTTGTCATAACATAATATGTAGAATAAGTATGCAAATAAATGTAAAATTATTTACAGTAAATAAAAGATTTCCGTTGACCATTAGTCGCGGTACAACGGCACAGACAACGAATGTATGGGTGCGGATCTCACATGATGGGATCGAAGGCTGGGGAGAAGCATCGCCATTCGGTGTCGGTAATCATCGGCAATCAACTGATACGATCAAAGACGCACTACAGCAAGTTGTGCCACTGTTACAAACATTCAGCCCCTTACAGAGACAGCAAATTGAGCAAATTTTAACACAAACTCAGGTTCCTTCTGCTGCTAGAGCAGCCTTAGATATGGCAATGCACGACTGGTTGGGTAAGCGCGTCGGATTACCCTTGTGGCAAATTTGGGGACTCGATCGCAATCAAATAGTCCCGACTTCTGTCACAATTGGGATTAATTCCCCTGAAGATGCCAGGGCGAGAGCGCGAGACTGGTTACAATTTACCGATGTCCGCCTTTTCAAAGTCAAGCTAGGTAGTCCAGATGGCATAGATGCAGATAAAAAAATGCTCTTAGCAGTCCGAGAAGAAGCACCATTACCTGAATTATTCGTTGATGCCAACGGGGGTTGGAGTTTATCAGATGCGATCGCCATGTGCAATTGGCTGGCTGATTTAGGTATAAAATATGTAGAACAGCCATTGCCACGGGGACAGGAACCAAGTTTAGCAAAACTCAAAGAACACTCTCCCCTGCCCATCTTTGTCGATGAAAGTTGTTTCACAAGCTCCGATATTCCCGATTTGGCAAACTACGTGGATGGCATTAATATCAAACTGATGAAATCAGGGGGACTAACGGAGGCAATGCGAATGGTACATACTGCGCGAGCCTATGGGTTGCAAGTAATGTTCGGTTGCTATTCTGACAGTTCGCTAGCTAATACAGCAGCATTACAGCTAGCACCACTAGCTGATTATTTAGATTTAGACAGTCACCTTAACTTAATCGATGATCCCTTTACGGGTGCATTGCTAAAACAAGGAAGAGTTTTGCCAAACGATTTACCAGGTTTGGGGGTAAAACACAGTGCGTTTACCACTTAATCAACGAGTAGCTATCTTGCTGCATGAGGGAATTAGCGGGCATCATGGGAAAACAGGGCTAGCAATTTTACGTTATAGTGAAGCCCCAATCGTAGCCGTAATCGATCGCGAGTCTGCTGGAAAATCCCTACCAGAATTAACAAGCATCAATCGTGATGTGCCAATTGTGGCATCGGTAGCCGCAGCCCTGGAGTACAAGCCGGAAGTTTTGGTAATAGGCATCGCTCCAGCAGGTGGTGTCATACCAGATGATTACTGGCATGAAATCAAAGACGCTTTAGAGGCTGGGATGTCGCTGGTAAATGGTTTACACACACCATTGGCAAGTATCCCAGAATTAAATGCACTACTCAAACCAGGACAATTAATTTGGGATGTACGGAAAGAGCCAGCTAATATAAGTATTGCTAGTGGAATAGCACGCACCCTTCCCTGTCGGCGGGTGTTGACAGTGGGAACCGACATGGCGATCGGTAAAATGTCAACTAGCCTAGAGTTACATTGGGCGTCAAAATTACGGGGTTGGCGTTCTAAATTCCTGGCCACAGGTCAAACTGGGGTAATGTTAGAAGGGGACGGCGTGGCTTTAGATGCAGTACGGGTAGACTTTGCCGCCGGTGCTGTGGAACAAATAATCATGCGCTATGGCAAAAACTACGACATCTTGCACATTGAAGGACAAGGTTCACTGCTACACCCTGGTTCAACAGCAACTTTACCCCTAATCCGTGGTTCGCAACCAACCCAACTGGTATTGGTACATCGGGCGGGACAAGTTCATGTACGTAATCATCCCCATGTACTAATTCCACCTTTACCAGAAGTGATTCGGCTTTATGAAACTGTCGCGAGTGCCGGTGGTGCCTTTGCAAGTGTTCCGGTAGTGGGTATAGCACTTAATACAGCCCATCTAGATGAATCTGCGGCTGAAGAAGCGATCGCTCAAACCATAGCAGAAACTGGGCTACCTTGCACCGATGTCGTGCGTTTTGATGCCAATGTGCTATTAGATGCACTGATCAACAATTAGTAGCCTCTTTGACTACTCCACTCTAGCCAAGCTTTAGTCATCTCCTTTACATTTCCCCTATATTCTGGAGGAACAGGATCTTCTCTGCTGATGGATTTTAATGCCCAGAACCAGTGTCCAGATTTCTTTTCCAGTTCGCTAAGTAAAAGTGGGATTATAGGTTTTCCCATACCAATAATTTGCTGGTATGCAGGATGCATCGACATTTGATTAGTAGATGACACACCACGATTCTCTTCACGCCATTGCTTAACAAGCGCTGTAAAGGTAACTTCTATTTCTGAGATTTGCAGTTCTTCCATATTTTGACTGCTGACAACTAAAGATTAATTTTAGGCGATCGCCGGATTCGCGTCTGTATGTCATCTGCCACTACAAGACAACCTTTCAACTTTTCTAAAGATTGCTCCTGTACAACACGATACAAAATTTCTAGCACTGCTTGACAGCTACGGTTACGCGAATGCAATAGTAAAATTCCAGGATGAGTGCCTGGTGGAAAGCGGCGAATATCAGAGAAATCTAAATCAAGAGTGATAAAAAATCGTTCCTCAGCACAAACTCGCTTTCAAACAGTTTCATCATCAGCACCAGACAATCCTTCATCAGTCACACGGTCAGCGTTATAACCAGCTTGCTGCAAAAACTCGACGTGGGTTTGTGCCATGTTCTCGTCGAGTTTCACTGTCATTTTATTCATCGCAGTGGCAACAATTCCTCTTCCCTGGTTAATTGGGCTGCATAAGCAATAGCTGCTCTGATATCTTCTAAAGCCAGTGGTGGATACTCTTGAATAATTTCCTCAAATGTCAGCCCCTCGGCAAAGTTATCAAGGATGACTGATACCATAATGCGTGTTCCTTTGATGCACGGTTTGCCGTGACATACATTCGGGTTTTGAGTAATGTGTTCTTGCCAGTTTGTCATGATTTTGAGTGTTTATAATTAAGTTTAATTTTAGGTGATCGCTATTTGAGTTTACACCTTTGAAATTTTCACTTGCTTATATGCTCGTAGCCATTTTAAAGACCGTTTAGCACCTAGCTTTTTCTGCATATCTTCTTGGGAAACATAGGGACGATTATTTGAAATCAGTTTTGCATAGGCATCCTTAACTCCAGATATTAAAGTTAAGTTAGATTTATTATTATTGATAAATTCCAAGAATTTTGAAACATCTTGAGGTTCTATGATCCTTTCATTCAACTTTGACTGCAAAAGAGCTTGTTCTATAGCTTTCTCTGCATCTACCTGCTGGCTTGCAATCAGGAATACCCAAATTCTTTCAAGTCCAGCCATAACAGCTGCCTCGTAAATTGGTAATCCTGTTAATAAGTGATATTTATCTTCTTCATTTGTTATACAAACTATTGGTAGAGAGAAGTTAAATCCCCAGTCTTTCAAATTTTCAGATACATTTTTAATAACAGATTTTGAAATTACGGAACTTTCTTCAGCTACCTCTATTTGATGTAATACAATAAGGCTTGGTTGACTTTCAATACCTTTGTAAAGTTTTACCATTTTTAAATTCCTACAGCACTTTCAATTTGATTTATTATGGCAACTATCTCTTTGGTTAAGCCGGAAAATTGATTTGCTACTTCACCTGCTCCATGATTCTGTTCTGCATATAAAGAAAGGGGTTGACGTGCCTTAGATGCCTGTCCAACAGCAGTAGCTCGCTTGATTTCTGGCATAATTGTCATACCCTTAAAAGTTTGTTGTACTAATTGTTTAATAGTAGTATGAAGCTTGACATTTCTTTCAGTCATCATTGGAACAATCCCAATAATCATTCCTCGCTTTCCATTTTCTTCTTGGACTTCCCTAGCTCGTTTGATTGGTGTTCTGATGCCGTAAACTGAAAGATATTCCATTTGGGATGGTATCAGCACATATTGAGCTGCATACAACCCATTGCTAGCGATAGTAGTCGCACTAGGAGGAGTATCAATAACCACGTAATCATAATCATTAGCCATATCAGATTGTCGGAGCGCTTTGTCCAGGCGCTTTTCACGAATTCCGCCTAAGTTAGCAAGGGCAGCATCTATGGTCTTGTAACTACTCGGTAAAACATCAACTTTTCCAGGAGAGCCAGCCCTATTCAGAATCTGGTTAAGGATGGAGGGATATATATATTCTTTATAGTTAAAGTTTGGTAAATCGTAGTCTTTCAAAAACTCTACAACTTCTTTTCTATCCTTGAAAGATTCTAATATTTGCTCAAACTCTTCCAAACTAGAAGCATTATCAAATTTATCAGCTTTGTTGACTCCCAAAGATAAACTAGCATTGGCCTGGTCATCCAAATCAATAACTAAAACTCTATTACCTTGAGTTGCCAGTTCATAAGCAATATTAACCACTAGAGTGGTTTTACCAACTCCTCCCTTCGATGTATGAATTGCAATTGTACGCATTTTTACTGTGTTTAAGAAATTTTTAATAAAATCTGCTATGGGTTGAATTCGCTCAGGATGTTGTATGAAGTGTTTATACCTTAGATTTAATTGCCATTGTGTATGCTCATATATCTCAACTGAGAATGGGTCAATTAATACTCCAAATCTTGTCTTTGAGTATTTTAAATATGTTTGTAACTGAACACGAGCATCATGATTAATTCTAGTATTAGCAGCCTTGACCTCAACTAAAAAATTGATATATCTAGCACAATCTTCTATCAGAAAATCAACTTCCTTTTCAGTTTCCGTTACAAGATTATTTTTGGTAAGCCTTGGAACTTTTACCTTAAACTCTGGTGTCCAATGAGAATAGCCGCTACGAGATGGTAAACCCGCCATACGCAGCATTTCTTGAACCAAATGTAGAGATACATAAGCCTCGTTGTTCCACTCTGAAGAAAGTTCAGACATACTTAAATCCTGAGCCTATCTTTTTTATTCTTCCCATAAATAGTATTTCAATAACAGTCATTAATGAATGAGTAAATAAAATCCCCCACCTTGCGGCAGGGGATTTTTTTACTTATCTACAAAACTAGCAGCCCAATTAACCGAACTTACCAGCAGTAGAAGCAATCAAGAACGCGGCGTAAGTCACGATGTAGCCAACAGTGAAGTGAGCTAGACCAACTACACGAGCTTGAACAATAGACAGAGCCACGGGCTTGTCTTTCCAGCGAACTAGGTTAGCTAGAGGAGTGCGTTCGTGTGCCCAGACAAGGGTTTCAATCAACTCTTGCCAGTAACCTCTCCAGGAGATTAAGAACATGAAGCCAGTAGCCCAAACTAGATGTCCGAACAGGAACATCCAAGCCCAGACAGACAGGTTATTCACGCCGTAGGGGTTGTAACCGTTAATCAACTGAGCAGAGTTAGCCCAGAGGTAATCGCGGAACCAGCCCATGAGATATGTAGAGTTCTCATTGAACTGAGCTACGTTGCCTTGCCAAATACCTAGATGTTTCCAATGCCAGTAGAACGTAACCCAACCAAGGGTGTTCAGCATCCAGAATGTAGCGAGGTAGAAGGAATCCCAAGCTGAGATGTCGCAAGTACCGCCACGACCGGGGCCGTCGCAAGGGAAGGCATAGCCGAAGTCCTTTTTATCGGGCATCAGCTTAGAACCACGGGCATCCAAAGCACCTTTGACCAAGATCAAGGTGGTGGTGTGCAGACCCAAAGCGATCGCATGGTGTACCAAGAAGTCGCCAGGGCCAATTGTCAAGAACAGGGAGTTAGTACCAGCATTGATGGCATCTAACCAGCCTGGCAACCACACGTTAGCGTAGTTGGGCCATGCTGTGTAAGCAATACTATCTGGGTTAGATAGCAAAGTATCTAAACCGTACAGTACTTTACCGTTAGCAGCTTGGACGAATTGAGCAAATACTGGCTCAATCAAGATTTGCTTTTCAGGAGTACCGAAAGCAACTACTACGTCATTGTGGACATACAAACCAAGGGTGTGGAAGCCCAAGAAAAGGGATACCCAGCTGAGGTGGGAAATAATCGCTTCTTTGTGCTGAAGTACGCGCTCAAGCACGTTACCCTTGTTTTGCTGTGGGTCGTAATCACGTACCCAGAATATTGCTCCGTGAGCAAAAGCACCAAGCATCAGGAATCCAGCAATATACTGGTGATGCGTGTACAACGCTGCCTGGGTTGTGTAGTCCTTCGCAATAAATGCGTAGGAAGGCATGGAGTACATGTGCTGCGCTACCCAGGAAGTGACAACACCTAACGCTGCTAAGTGCCATCCCAATTGGAAGTGCAGGGAGTTGTTGTAGGTGTCGTAGATACCTTGGTGAGGTAGGTTGAACGGGCCTTCAACAGGAATACCAAAGAAATTCTTGGCATTCAAGGCTTCCTTGAGACTGTGACCAATCCCAAAGTTTGTCCGGTACATGTGACCGGCAATGATGAATAGAACTGCGATCGCTAGGTGGTGGTGAGCTATGTCAGTCAGCCACAAAGCTTCTGTCTGGGGATGGAAGCCACCCAAGAAACTCAGAATTGCAGTTCCTGCACCTTGCGATGTCCCGAATATATGTCCAGGAGTGTCAGGGTTTTGAGAGTAAACACCCCAGTTGCCTGTAAAGAATGGTGTCAAACCTGCTGGGTGGGGTGGGGTATTCAGGAAGTTATCCCAACCTACGTGCTGACCGCGAGCTTCGGGGACAGCAACGTGAATTAAGTGACCAGCCCAAGCCAAAGAACTAACACCAAACAAACCTGCTAAGTGGTGGTTTAGGCGATGTTCAGCGCTCTTAAACCATGCCAGGCTAGGACGGTACTTGGGTTGCAAGTGCAGCCAACCAGCGAACAATAATATCGCCGCGAATAACAGCAAGAACACTGAACCGTTGTACAGTTCGCCGTTCGTCCGCATTCCGATGGTATACCACCAATGGTAGAGACCAGAGTAGGTAATGTTTACCGGATTGCTAGCGCCAGCTTGGGTAAAAGCTTCGATCGCTGGTTTACCGAAGTGGGGGTCCCAAATCGCGTGGGCGATGGGACGGATATGAAGGGGATCTTTAATCCACTGTTCAAAGTTACCTTGCCAGGCTACGTGGAACAGGAGGCTGGATGCCCACAGGAAGATGATTGCCAAGTGACCGAAGTGAGTTGCGAAAATCTTTTGGTAAAGATTTTCTTCCGTCATGCCATCATGGGTTTCAAAGTCGTTGCCTGTAGCGATCGCATACCATATCCGACGAGTCGTCGGGTCCTGTGCGAGATCCTGGCTAAATTTGGGAAATTTTGTCGCCATAGGTTTAATGAATCCTCTGACCTTTAGCCATCAAGTACCAGCTGGGATAGTTAGGAGTTATAAGTTGAAAGTTATGAGTTTTAAATTTTTATTCTTAACCCCTAACTCCTGTACAGACGCGATTAATCGCGTCTCTACTCCTAACTCCTAACTTTTAGGAAGCTGATTTCTACCCTACTGAAAGGATGTGTGCATGGAAGAACGCCCAAGTTGTGGCAATTCCTCCCAAGAGGTAGTGAGCTACCCCTACAGCTCGACCCTGAATGATACTCAGAGCGCGAGGCTGAATTGCTGGTGCTACCTTCAGTTTGTTATGCGCCCAAACAATGGACTCAATCAGTTCTTGCCAGTAGCCGCGACCACTGAACAGGAACATCAAGCTGAATGCCCAGACAAAGTGAGCGCCTAAGAAGAGTAGACCATAGGCAGATAGCGCACTGCCATAGGAATTGATGACTTGTGTAGCTTGTGCCCACAAGAAGTCTCGCAACCAACCGTTGATGGTGATGGCGCTTTGGGCAAAGTTACCACCAGTGATGTGAGTCACAGTACCATCTGCATCTACGGTTCCCCAGACATCTGATTGCATCTTCCAACTGAAGTGGAAAATTACAATCGATATGGAGTTGTACATCCAGAAAAGTCCGAGGAATACGTGATCCCAACCAGACACTTGACATGTACCGCCACGACCAGGACCGTCGCAGGGGAAGCGGAAGCCCAGGTTAGCTTTGTCTGGAATCAGACGAGAGCTACGGGCGTATAGCACACCTTTGAGCAGAATTAGGACGGTGACGTGAATGGTGAAGGCGTGAATGTGGTGAATTAGGAAGTCCGCTGTGCCCAAAACAATGGGTGCAGCTGCCACTTTACCGCCAACAGCCAAAATACCGCCGCCAAAGACATAGCTAACTGGTTCTAGGGCATTAGGTGCAGTTGTACCAGGAGCCAAGGCGTGGATATTTTGTATCCACTGGGCAAATACTGGCTGCAATTGAATTCCTGTATCAGAGAACAAGTCTTGAGGACGACCCAATGCTCGCATTGTGTCGTTGTGGATGTAAAGTCCAAAGCTATGGAAGCCGAGGAAAATAGACACCCAGTTTAGATGAGAAATAATCGCATCCCGGTGACGAATTACCCGATCCAGCACGTTGTTTTGGTTCACAACTGGATCGTAATCCCGCACCATGAATATTGCAGCGTGAGCCGCTCCACCCACAATCAAGAAGCCACCGATCCACATATGGTGGGTGAATATGCACAACTGCGTAGCGTAGTCAGTTGCCAAGTATGGATAGGGGGGCATCGCGTACATGTGATGCGCGATGATGATGGTCAGCGAACCCAAGAAGGCCAGGTTAGTAGCCAACTGAGCGTGCCAAGATGTGGTCAGGTTTTCGTAGAGACCTTTGTGACCTTCACCGGTGAAAGGACCTTTGTGGTTTTCTAGGATCTCTTTAATGCTGTGACCAATACCCCAGTTGGTACGGTACTGATGACCAGCAATGATAAACAGAACTGCGATCGCTAAGTGGTGATGGGAAATATCAGTCAACCACAAGCCGCCTGTTACTGGGTTCAGACCGCCCTTGAAGGTAAGGAAGTCAGCATACTGACCCCAATTCAAGGTGAAGAAAGGTGCTAAACCACCAGCAAAGCCGGGATACAGCTCGGTCAACAAGTCTTTGTTCAAGATGAACTCGTGGGGCAAGGGTATGTCTTTGAGAGCAACGCCTGCATCCAAAAGCTTGTTGGTCGGTGCGGACACGTGGATTAAGTGACCTGCCCATCCCAAGGAACCACAACCTAGCAATACTTGCAAGTGGTGATTCAACATCGATTCCACATTCTGGAACCATTCCAGTTTGGGAGCGCGTTTGTGGTAGTGGAACCAGCCGGCAAATAGGAATAAGCCTGCTAATACCAAGCCACCGATCGCAGTTACATAAAGCTGGAAGGAGTGTGTAATTCCCCAGCCACGCCATACTTGGAACAAACCGGAGGTGATTTGAATCCCGTGGAAACCACCGCCAACATCACCGTTTAAAATGTCTTGTCCGACAATGGGCCAAACAACTTGGGCACTAGGCTTAACGTTCAACGGGTCGCTTAGCCAAGCTTCGTAGTTAGAAAACTTCGCGCCGTGAAAAATCATCCCGCTCAACCAGATTGTCACTACGGCTAAGTGGCCGAAGTGGGCTGAGAATATCTTGCGGGAGATGTCTTCTAAATCGCTTGTATGCGTATCAAAATCATGGGCGAGTGCGTGCAGGTTCCAAATCCATGTGGTGGTTTTGGGACCTCTGGCTAAGGATCTGTCAAAGTGCCCAGGTTGTGCCCATCTCTCGAATGAGGTAGGAACGGGGTCGTTATCGACGATTACTCTTGCCTTTTTTTCCTCTCGCTCCGGAGGACTTATTGTCATTCGACCTCCTCTCTTGATAAGGAATGAGGAATCATAAATACCACAAAATGAAATATTCCCGCATACTCCAGAATTTTACTGAAGTCGCGATGAAGACCCGATGTGGATAGTTGTTTCTCGTTGAATTATAGAGTCTTCACTTGTACATTGTTAGAGATATTTTAACAATAATTCAAACTTGCTCAAATATTGCTGAAATTCGGGCCTAATCTGGCTTTTAACTTCAAACTATTTGTCCAAAAGTCAATAGATTATCCATTTAATTTACAAAGAATAACAATTCGTAAAATTTATGGTTTGGCTGTATATAGCCGATGTTCTAGCTTTTACTGCTATTGCTTGTGAATATTTGTGTCATGTTTCAATTTTCATAAGTAAAAAGCTGTAAGTAATATGGTTTTTGGAAAATTTCCTCAGATCCACAGGAATACTTATGGGATGTGAGGCAGATTTCACCTTTTGGGCTATAGTTCCCTATGGACAGTTTGAGCCAAAATAATCTAGTCAATTGTCGAAGACTATCACTGGGTGCAACGCATGAACTCGTGGCAGAAAAGGGTATTAGAGAAGCTCCTCCCTGAGAGATTCCCGCTTCTCAGGTGGGTAATGACATTGGTGCTAGTATTAAGCTTGACTAGTTGTAGCGAGAAAGCCGATAGCCAGGAAGTATCTATTGGCTATAGAGAAAACCCCCCAGAGATTTCTCAAATTTCAAAGCAATTTTCCGAAATTTCCCCACCATCTGTGATTCAAGAACTGCGTCCAATCTTGGAAGTTTATCAGCCACAAGTGACAATTGTGACTCCACAACCTGATGAAGTTTTCCAAGATAACAAAGTCACAGCCAGTTTTCAGGTTAAGGATCTACCAATATTTAAAGACCCAGAATTACAACTTGGGCCCCATCTACATGTAATTCTGGATAACCAACCTTATATCCCGGTTTACGACCTGAATCAGCCCTTGGTTTTGCCAGACTTGTCTCCAGGTACTCATACCCTGCGCGTCTTTGCCTCCCGTCCTTGGCATGAAAGCTTTAAGAATGAAGGCGCTTATGCCCAAACAACATTTCACGTCTTTACCAAAACCGACGACAACAACCCAGATCCCAAATTACCCCTGCTAACTTATAGCCGTCCTCAAAGTAGCTACGGAGCAGAACCAATCTTACTGGACTTTTACCTAACTAACGCTCCTCTGCATCTGGTGGGGAAGGACAACGCTAACGACAAATTTAGTGATTGGCGCATCCGCTCCACAATTAATGGTGAAAGCTTTATTTTTGATCGCTGGCAAGCAGTTTATCTTAAAGGCTTCCGTCCAGGAAAAAACTGGGTAAAATTGGAATTTCTCGATAATCAGGGAAATGCTGTCAAAAACGCCTTTAATACCACAGTTAGATTGATTGACTACCAGCCAAAGGGTAAAGATACTCTATCCAAAATTGTTAGAGGAGAACTTACAGCAGATGAGGTGCGCCCCGTTGTAGACCCGAATTATAGACTCACTCCCACGCCATCTGTTGAAAAAACACCCCAGATACAACCGCAGCTAGAAAAACAGCCCATTCCTGAAACTGAAGTTCCAAAAGAATCCAAAACACAGCCAGAACAACCAAAATTAGAAGTTCCAACGGCTGTACCATCTCCCAGTTTGTCCCCAACACCCCCAGAGATTATTGAGTCTCCAGCACCAGAAACAATTACACCAACTCCTGAATCAACGCCGTTGCCTGAAAAAGTTGCGCCTCAGTCAACAAAATCTAGATTTGGCGGATTTTTTAACCGTCGCGCGGGCAAGATAACCACCCCAGAAGCACCAGTTGCACCATCTCCTAGTTTGCCACCCACGCTGCCAGAGATTATTGAGTCTCCAGCACCAGAAATAATTACGCCAACACTAGAGCCACAGCCAGAGGTAACGCCAACTCCTGAATCAACGCCGTTACCTGAAAAAGTCGCGCCTCAGCCAACAAAACCTAGATTTGGCGGATTTTTTAACCGTCGAACGGGCAAGACACCTACTCCACAAGTAACAATTGCACCATCTCCTAGTTTGCCACCGACGGTGCCAGAGATTATTGAGTCTCCAGCATTAGAAAAAATTGCACCATCAGCAGAAACTAAACCTGAATCATAGCTAGGGGTAAGGGTAACACCTCTATCGGCTGAATTCCCTGAAAAAAAAGTGCAACAGCTATAAAACAGGATTTAGCTTCATCCAAAATTTGTTCCACATCTTACCCGTTCGCGAAGCGTCTCGTAGATAAGGGAAGTGTGGGACGAATTTTAGGGCAATAAAGAAAGTTTCAGAATTTTTACTTTTGCAGAACAACTAGGGAATTCTAAGTAAGGATTAGCTTTTATTGCTTAGTTAGAATTACTATGGTTTCCCAAAAAACTCCAGGTTCAGATTTTGTACCACTTTCCGGCGATGTTGCTTTCGGACAGTCGAGCCAAAAAGGGTGGTTTATAGGAGTTACCAATGGTTTGAGTATTGGTAACAAGATTAAATGTGGCTATGCTCTTGCCCTCAGTGCTGGAATTTTAGGAAGCATGATTGGGTTAATCTTTGGAGACTACTATCAAGGACAGGCGTTGCAGCAGCAACAAAACGCTTTTAAGGAAATCAATTTGCTTCATCGCTTCCAGGCAGGTATCCTCCAGACTCGGGCGCACCAACAGCAACTCATTCCCTTGACAGCGACCCCAGACTTATACAGGGATGAATATAAACATATTATTTTGCATATAGCTGAAATTGAGCGGGTTTTACCTGAAATACAAGCCTATATTAAAACTGCCGATTATGCGAAGGAAAAGCACTATGAAAATATTCCCCTGCTTCTAAAAACTTATGATGGTGTATCAGAAACTTATATCCAGCAACTTGAGGAGCTATTTAAGCAAATTGATCTATCCCCTCTAACTGACAAAAAAATTGCGATCGCCCAACAACGACTGTTAAAGTTTACTAACAGTGAGTTAGCACTCAAGTTTGACGGTATCTCCGATGAACTGGTTACTATCATTAATGCTTCTTATGGCGACTTAAAAGCAGCGACGACGACGTTAAAGACAGCAGTACAAATACGGTTTCAAATCATGGCTGCCAGCATTCTGTTGTCAGTTATGATTGCTACTCTTTTAGCTTTGTTTACAAGTCGAACCATTACTCATCCAGTCGAAGTGCTGACGAATATGGCGCAGCGAGTCACCAAAGAATCTAACTTTGACCTGCAAGCACCTGTGATGACCACAGATGAAATTGGGATACTTGCTATTGCATTTAACCAAGTTTTGCATAGAGTTAAATGTCTACTGCAAGAACAACAAGCTACCGCCTTTCGTCAGCAGCAAATGCAAGAATCCCAATTGCTCCAAAGTGAGAAAATGTCCAGCTTAGGACGAATGGTAGCTGGGATTGCTCACGAAATTAATAATCCGGTGAATTTTATTTACGGCAACTTAGATCCGGCTATTCAACACGTAGACGATTTATTAGCATTGCTACAAACTTATCGCCAAGAAGTGCCTAATCCACCTCTAGCAGTGCAAGCCTACGCTACAGAAATTGATGCAGAATTTGTAGAAGAAGATTTACCCAAACTTTTGCAGTCGATGAAATTTGGTGCTGCTCGTGTGCGGCAAATTGTCTTAAGCTTGAAAAACTTCTCTCGCTTGGATGAAGCAGAAACACATCCGGTCAATTTGCATGAATGCATTGAGAGTACGCTACTCATCCTCAGTAGCCGCATCAAAAAGGGTATTACGATTGAGCGTTTCTACGGTGATGTTCCTAATATTCAAGGTTTTTCTAGTTCGCTATATCAAGTGTTCATGAATATTATCAACAATGCCCTTGATGCCTTGGAGGAACAGCAAAATACTCAGGACTCCCCACGAATTATGATCGCTACTGAAGTTAAGGATAAAAACTGGGTAGTTGTCCGCATTGCTGATAATGCTTCTGGTATTCCCCCTGATGTTCAAGAAAGAATTTTTGAGACGTTCTTCACTACTAAAGCCAGAGGCGTTGGCACTGGTATGGGACTTTCGATTAGTCATCAGATTGTAGTCGAAAAACACGGAGGACAACTAATTTGTAAATCTGAGCTGGGTAGTGGTACAGAATTCATCATTTCTCTTCCGATTCAAAAGCAGCATTTATCCGAAAATGCTTAACTCTAACTTTTGCGATAAAGCCTCAACAAAGGCAAGCCCCACTACCGGATTTCCTACGGCATCCAACCCAGGACTATAACAAGCGATCGCTCCCTCACCTGGTACTATTGCTACAAGTCCACCACCAATCCCTGATTTCATCGGTAAACCAACTTTAACTGCAAACTGGGCAGAAGCTTCGTACAATCCACAAGTTAACATCACAGCGTTGACAAGTCTACGGTTTTGTGCTGATAGACAGCCATTTTCACAAGTTAGGAGTTTTCCTAACAAGGCTAAATCTTCAACTCGCCCAGATATACAGCATATTTGCTCGTAGGTGTCAAGTGTAGTTTCCAGATTTTCTAGATGACCTGTTTCGGCGAGATAATTAGCGATCGCTTCGTTAGCTGTTGAGCGTGTTAATCGCACCGAAGCCAGCATTACCTCATCTAACCTTAGTTGACAACCTGCTAATTGGTTGAGCCATTGACAAAATAAAAAAGTGCGTTGATTAGCGTCCTTTCCTGGTAACTTATCAGACAGAGTAATTGCACCACTATTAATCATCGGGTTGCGGGGACGTCCGCGATCGCTAATTAGTTGTTCTAAAGAATTGAAGGGTGCATCCGATGGTTCCACTCCAACCCACCCAAAAACTGTTTCTGCGCCAAAAAGTTCTAGCAGATAAAGTAGAGAAAATGGCTTAATCACGCTCATTAGCGAGAAAACACAAGCTGTATCCCCAAAACTGATAGTTTTCCCTGATTCACAGCAGATGTAAACTGCAAACCAACCAGGATCAGCTAAAGCTAATAATGGGATGCGATCGGTAATTTGTCCTCGTTCAGCTTGGATTTTAGCTTGTTGTATCCAAACTGATAACTTCGTAGTAGTTAGTTTTTCAAGTCCTTTCAAAGTATAAATTTTCTATAAGTTCATTTATTAAAGAGCAACTAACAGTATACTAGCTACCAAGTACAGTTTAGTTAACCATCTTTTCTTTCTCTTTACATCCTTTGCATCGTTCTCTGCGAGACGCTGCGCGTTGGCGGAAGCATCTCGTAGAAATGGCGGTAGACTGCGGTAAGCTGCTCCGCGTCTACGTTAAAAAAATTGACTTTCACAAATAGTTTTAGCCTTAACTAAACCGTATTGGACTTGGAAGTTGATTAAGGCCTTCTAATACCGTAGAAAGACCAAGGTTAACATCTATAACCTGCAATGATGTCTTGGTCGTTGTTTTTTGTTTTGAACCTCAAAGCGCAATATTTTTCGTCCCTGCACTCTTTTGTAAGGACTACTTAATTGCGCGACTTTACCGCTATCGCATTTCAGCAGTGTTTACAGAAAAAAGAACTTTATTGGAGGTAGGTTTGTGAAATTATCTAAACTCTCAAAAATTCTAGGTTTAACGACAGCATTTGCAATTTCATCACAAGCTGCGTTGCTTATTCAACAAAACAAGGCTCTAGCGGGTACTGGTACATCTACCCTTTACACAGGCGAATACTTATTCGCTAATCAATACTTGATTTCACATAATGGGGCATTTAAAGCTATACAGCAATCTGATGGAAACTTTGTTCTTTATTATTACAAGATTCCTCTGTGGGCATCAAACAAGGATGGCCTATCAGTTTACTACACGATTATGCAAACCGACTGTAATTTAGTCAGTTATAATTATAGTGGAAAGCCTGTGTGGGCAAGTAATACAGATGGGCAGGGTTATAGTTGTCGTCTCGAAGTTTAAGATGATGGAAACTTGGTAATTTATAAAAGTCCTCATGTTGCTGTATGGGCATCGAATACCAACAGATAAGCTGCCTTGCTTAATCCAATGTTTTAATATTTGCTGATCATTCTGATTTCGTCAGCAGTTTTGAATCTCTTGAGCCAGTCCCGCACAAGGAAGTTTCGCGCTGGGCGAGGATATCTCTCTTTTGTCACTCTGAGGAGACAAAAAGATTACTCTTACTCTTGAGACTTAGACATAATAGACCTCTTGCAAAAGTCCCAAAATCAGGAATATCATTCTGAGCAGAACGCAGTGGAAAGAAGAATCTCACCAGATGTTTCGCTCCGCTCAATATGACAATTTAAGCATTTATGCAAGAGGTCTAATCAAGAATTGAGAGATCGCATTCCCATTTTTTAATTTAAATTGCCTTGTGGCAAAAAAATGTAAAAACAATGTTTCTTATCAATTTAACGCTCAAGGAGAAAAAACTTATGAAACCTAATTTAAAAAAGCGTACAGCGATCGCAGTTGGCTTAGTCGGGTCGCTGTTATGGGGAGCAACTTGTGTTCTAGAAAATAAAAATGCTATTGCACAAGTGGGGGGAATGTTTATCATAAACGAACTATCAAACAAGTGCATTGATGTAGCTGGAGATCCTGGCACAGCTAATGGTACGCAATTGATACTTTCGGATTGTGAACTATCTGGATTTAACGCTTCCGGTAGAATCACAGATCAGAAATGGGAATTTATTCGTGGAGGATTTATCAGAAATAAATTATCCAACAAATGCATTGATGTATTTGGACAGCCGGGCACAACTAAGGGTGCGCTGTTGCAACTTTTTGATTGCGAACTATCTGGATTTAGCAGTTCCGGTAGTACGACAGATCAGAGGTGGGAATATATTGGTGCAGGATTTCTCAGAAATGGATTATCCGACAAATGCATTGCTGTATTTGGAGATCCTGGCACAGCTAATGGTACGGCGTTAATACTTTCTGATTGCGAACTATCTGGATTTAGCGGTTCCGGTAGAAGCTCAGATCAGAGGTGGCGGTGGCAACCAAGTTTTTAAGAATACTGCTTAAGTGAAACCGGATCAGTTGCCCAAAGCCAAAATACAGGATTTCGTAAATTCGTAGCGAAAAATATTGCTACTTATAAAATCTCTGCATAGTACCGTCGATGTTGCGATCGCATAAAATACTAGCAAAATTATAACCCTCTACATATCTAATTTTGATGCGTTTACCCTGACAAGAATAAGGATATTTGTCAATCTGAAGTTCTAAAATCTTCCACTTGCTTCAATTGCTCAATCAGATTCACACCGATGATTTTTTATCCCCTCAACACTTACTATTTTACCGAACAGAATTCAGGAGTCAGGAGTCAGAATTCAGAATGAATTCTGTACGACTGGTGGATGAATA
>NZ_JAQYWQ010000189.1 GCF_029379315.1 Nostoc sp. S13 | reverse complement strand
TGGGCATTGGGCATTGGGCATTGGGCATTGGGCATTGGGCATTGGGCATTGGGCAGAGGAGAGGAATTCTTCCTCTGCCCAATGCCCAATGCCTCTTCACCTGATTTCTACTTTATAGCTCAAGCAAAATGCATAATAAGTAGGAGGTGGCAACCTCCTGCGTTGGAGAAGTGTCTCATCTTAAAGTAATAGACGCCATAATTCAGAGCGTCAATTAGATACTAGTGTGATTAGATGATCAGCATGAAATTCCAACTTTATTTAGGCTCTTTATTTTCCCAGATTAAAGTACGTCATTGGTGGGTAAGTATCCTTTTGTGGATAGCTTTGGTTGCCCCAGCCCAAGCATCTGTAATCCTGCGTGTGGCAATTGAGAGAGGTGTTAATCAGGTAAAAGTGGGCAGTTCCACCACTGGGATCGTTAAGGATAGTACCGGACGGACTCTCGGACAGTTACCAGCGATGAGTGCATATTATGCCCAAGCCGTTCCTGGCGGAGTTGCTTTAGATAAGTGGCAGTCTGGTTTATTTTGGATTGAGCCAACTGGTAAAGGATTCGTTTATATTGGCGATCGCTGGTATCGGGGCAGAACTCTGGTTGTCCCCACAGACAAAGGCTTAACTGCTGTTAACTGGGTTGATGACCAAGAGTATCTCTACAGCGTTCTGGGTGGTGAAATGGATGCTAGCTGGCCTCAAGAAGCACTGAAAGCCCAAGCGATCGCAGCCCGCACCTACGCCCTCTACGAACGAGAAAAACAACGGAATAATCCCATTTACGATTTAGGCAATACCCCAGATCGTTGGCAAATTTACAAAGGCGTTATCAGTGAAGCTCCTGCTACTTACGCCGCAGTCGATTCCACACTAGGGGAGGTACTAACTTACAAAAACCAGATTATTCTCTCAGTTTTCCACGCTTGTTCTGGGGGACACACCGAAAACGTCGAAGATGTTTGGGGAAGCAACGAGCCTTACCTGCGTGCTGTTCAAGACTACGATCAAAATATCCGCGAGTGTAATTGGGTGAAAACCTTCTCACCTAATGAAATTAGCGCTAAATTTCCTCAGGTGGGCAGTGTGACGGCGATGATTCCAGAGACATACTCACCTTTCCGCAGTGTTAAAGTCTTGAAAATTGTCGGCAACAGAGGCACGAAGGTGCTACAGGGCGAGGAAGTGCGAACAGCCCTGAAGTTAAAAAGTACCAGATTTACTGTTACCAAGGGAGCCAATGGTAGTTTTGTACTGCAAGGGCTTGGCTACGGTCATGCTTTAGGCATGAGTCAGTGGGGGGCGTATAATCTGGCTCGGCAAGGAGTAAACCACCTGCAAATTTTGGGACATTATTATCAAGGTGTAGCCCTAACACCAATTCAGCCGAAGTAGTCCACTTCTGTACTTGAAGAACAATACAGAGTTCAGAATCAATAGACATCTGGTGAAATTAAATATGCCTTATCTAGAACCCTTGTAGAGATGCGAAATTTCGCGTCTCTACATTCTTTTTCGGAGATGTCTAATTAGTGTGGGATTTAGCGCAAAGTGCAGTCTTCTCCTTACAGCCCTTCTCAAGACACGAGACGCTGTTCGCGTTCGGGCATCTACGGCACTCTCACGCATGGGATTCGGGGAGACGCTTTAGGGCAAAGAGCGTCGCGTCTGGGGTCTCCCTAAGAGGAGCAACTTTGTTGTTGACACCTGATAGCGATCGCCTTGGTCTCGTAGAGAAGCGGTAGCGAGTTAGACGCTCGATGACTCGCTAACACCACTCACACAGAATTCAGAATTGAATTCTGGCGACTTGCGTCTTTATTCTGTTTTGTCAAATTTGCCGTACTAATGGCTGACCATCTTTGACTTCACCAACTAAAACTAAATCGACACAGTTAACAAAGATACCATTTTCCAGAACGCCGGGAATGTTATTCAATGTCTTTTCTAGGCCGGCTGGATCTTCAATCGAGTCAAATTTGACATCTAAGACAAAGTTCCCTTGGTCAGTGATCACTGGCCCAGCTTTTCTTACACCCATGCGGAGTTCTGGTTTGCCACCGAGTTTTTTGATGGCATTGGTAACAGGAGTAATTGCCATTGGAATCACTTCCACGGGTACAGCGAAAGTAGAACCCAAGCGGTCTACTAACTTGCCACTATCTACCACGACGATGAACTGTTCTGCCAGGTAGTCTACGACTTTTTCGCGGGTATGTGCTGCACCACCGCCTTTAATCAAATTCTTCTGCGGATCGACTTCATCTGCCCCATCAATGGCAATATCGATGTGGTCGATAGCGTCCAAGGTGGCGAGAGGAACACCGTACTGCTTCGCGAGCACTTCTGACTGAAATGAGGTGGGTATCCCAATAATATCTTTGAGTTCACCAGACTTGAGGCGATCGCCTAAATACTGAATTGTATATGCTGTAGTTGACCCCGTACCTAACCCGACAATGGAACCCGACTTGACTAGGGCGGCGGCGGCTTTGCCAACTTCTTGCTTCATTAACTTTACGGGATCTGCTGCTGCTGTCATTCCCAAAACTCCTGAAAAACTGACTATAGTCCATAGTAGTGGGGAGATAACGCTAAAAGATGAAAGGTAAAAAACAAGTTTTTGCTGATTTCTACTCCCTTGATATTAAAAGCAGCTAATACCCTGCATAGCTACGCAACATTGACTAGCTGAAGTTCGTCATTAAGTGAGTTACAGGTTATTAGGAACACCAAATTTTGCCTTAACCTCAGTAACGTAGTTTTTTAAATTCATTTAGCACCTAAAAGTGGTTATTATGATCCGTCAGCTTTCAACTACTCTATCTTTAGTAGCACTACTACAAAACTTGCCAGCAATTGCTCAAGTGCCAGAACCGACTTCTGGAATCCCATCTGATTCAATTCAACAGGTAACTGCTGTCAAATGGATGACAAACTCTTCCGATGGCAAATTTCATCCAGAAAGGTTACTGAGTAGGGCAGAATTAGCGTCGATTATGGTCAAAGCATTTCGACTAGATAAAAGACAAACTGCTAGCAAAGTAAATTTAGCTATTCCAGATGTCCCTCGTTCTCATTGGGCATTTAATGATATACAGACAGTCTTAAAAACTGACATCATGAAAGGCTATCGGGGCAACGAATTTTTCCCTAACCAAAAGGTAACAAGGGCAGAGGCTCTGGCTATTTTCGCCCAAGCCTATGGTGTATTTCAGTTTCCCGATGACGCTGTTAATGAGATTCTTGCTTCACATCCAGATGAAAAGTCTATCCCAGCTTGGGCTAGAAAAGCGATCGCTACAGTAGCTACTGAGGGATTTCTCAATACAGATGCTCAAGGCAATATTTTACCATTAAAACCCGTGACCCGTGGGGATATGGCTTATGTATTGAGTAAATATTTGCAACGACAACAGCAACAACCCGAAACACCAGAAGTTCCGATTATTCCAAACAGCCCACAATCACCTTAGCTCAATAGACTTATCCGGAAATGAGAACTTTATTTGGCTGAAACCTAGCTCTGGAGAGGGTTTTAGAGGTTCCTGTTTTATATAAGCTAAAAAGCCAGCTATGTAAGGGTTTCAGCTATTTTGAGGTTTATTTGTGGATAAGTCTAATAGAAAGTGTTTATGCACTGAAAGTGCGGAATATCAGTTAGCATCTCAATACAAAAGAAGATTTAGCTCTTTTTGCCATTGGAGTAAGGGCTTTTCCCAAGCTGACTCCCATTTTTGTGCAAAGAGAGATTTAGCATTTTTGCCCATTTCCCATCCCGTTTGAATAGCATTAAGCAAAGTGGGTAATTCTTCAGGATTGAATAAAAGGGTAGACATCATGCTACTAGAAAGCAAAGATACTGCTAGAGGATAGGGAAACTGTGGCAAGTGAAATGCCTGTAATCCGATCTCCTCAGCTGGTGATACACCAAAACCGGTCACAATATGCCAGATATCGTGGGTTTGGCCCAGTCTCGCCTCCACATAACTAGCATCGGAATAAATAGGTATCTCTTCGTACAACTCTTCTGCTCGAAATCCCTTTGCCTTCATTGACATGCTGTAAAGATATCCTAAGGAATCCGGTGGATATTGCAACAGAGTGTCCAGATCATGAGGCAAAGCCATGTATCGCTCTTCAATTAATGCTGCCGAACCAGGATCACCCTTTAGGTGCTCTACTGCAATGTCAAAGGAAGGTGTTTCCAGCAAAGCAACAGCCATTTCTCCCACTACATCCAGACTTGAATCTCCGGCAAGCATTGCCAGAAAAGGCTGTAATGCGCTAATTGTTCGCATCTGATGGGTTAAATCTTTTCCAACTTTGGAACTGGGTAATATAAATAAATCTTTGTCCATGACAATTTCCTCCTCTGGTCAGAAGATAATATGAATATTGCTCACGTTTATAATAATAATACGAGTACTGCTCATGTTTTGGCAAACAAATTTTTCAGAGATTTTTTTAAGTTCATGACTACCGATTCATTAAAGCCTAGAGGGATGCGCCGCCAGCCCCGCCAAGCCCGTAGCCAAGAGCGGGTAAATCAAATTTTGGATGTAGCTGAACAACTGTTTATTACGGAGGGCTATAACGCTACCAGTACGAATGCGATCGCGGTTAATGCCAAAGTACCTATCGGATCGCTGTACCAATTCTTTCCTGATAAGGCAGCAATTCTCTACAGACTGGCAGCTCGCTACAACCAGCAACTCCATCATTTATTAGTAGAATTGAATACACCTGAAAACAAGAGTTTACCTATCTCTAGCTATATGGAGCAGGTAATTGATACCGTTGATCAATTCTTTACCGATTATCCAGGTTATCATGCCATCTTTATGCCCTTGCAAGGTTCAATGCCTGAACTACAAGCGATCGATGCGGCGACTGATGCCCAACTGATTCAAGATTTGGCAATGTTTATATCCGAGCATTATCCAGATTTAGAACTATTAGTCTATGAAGCGATCGCTTTTGTATTGGTGAAAATGATTGGCACCCTCTTGTGGACTTCTCTTAGTCAAGAAAAAACATTCCGTCAACAACTGGTGAGAGAAACAAAAAGATTGACTCTGAGTTACTTGCAAAGTTATTTATAGCGACCTGCAACGCTAATCGCTCAAACCTGCAATCAAGACCTGAGTAAACCAGGATTATCTGCAACTATATATCCCTCTTTTGTCACTTTGGGAGAATCCAATCGCTCAAACGGTTACGGGGCTTTAATTTCTACCTTTTGTCTATAAATTTTAGTTTCTGTTAGAAAATAGAGCTTTGTCAGCAAAGACATGAGTAAAGCGCCTAACGCACCATATTATATAAGGATGCCTGATAGCAAAGCCGTAACTACTTTATAAATCAACTCTTAATTCCTAACTCCTGTACAGACGCGATTAATCGCGTCTCTAATCCTAACTCCTAACTTAACTTTCTATGCCAGAACAACAGCAATGGACTATAGCAGCAACTGAACAACCCCCGGAGTGGTTGATGGAAGCGGTAAAACAGCATATACCTGGATCAAGTGGAATATATGCAGCCAAATTGTTGTGGCAACGGGGAATTAAAGATGATCAACAATTAACAGCTTTTATCAACCATAAAGCTTATCAACCAGCAAGTCCCTTTGAGTTTGGGCAAGAAATGCACCTAGCGATCGCCCGGTTGCAACAAGCATATAACGCCAGAGAAAAAATTGCCATCTGGGGAGACTTTGATGCTGATGGCATTACTGCCACATCTGTACTTTGGGATGGATTAGGGCAATTTTTCAAACAAAATACTCAGTTAATTTACTACATTCCTAATCGTCTCAAAGAATCTCACGGATTGAATAATCAAGGGATTGATAACTTAGCAAAAGAAGGTTGTAAATTAATAGTTACTTGCGATACAGGCAGTACAAACATTGAGGAAATTATCTATGCCAAACAGCTAGGCATAGATGTAATAGTTACAGACCATCACACCTTACCTACCGAACGTCCACCCGTCGCAGCGATTATCAATCCCCGCTATTTGCCAAGGGAACATCAGCTGTTTCATCTTTCTGGGGTGGCGGTAGCTTATAAGTTGGTGGAAGCACTATATCAAACTCTGCCTAATGTGGCAAAACATCCGTTAGAGGATTTATTAGATTTAGTAGCAGTAGGATTAATTGCTGACTTGGTGCAGTTAAGTGGAGATTGTCGCTATTTGGCGCAGGTGGGAATTCAACGACTACAAGCAGATTTTCAACAGCCAGTAGCAGCGCGGCGGCGTCCGGGGGTGGGGCGATTATTAGAATTGTGCCAGAAAAGTGGCGATCGCCCCACAGATATTTCCTTTGGTTTAGGCCCAAGAATTAACGCCGTCAGCCGCATCCAAGGTGATGCCAGTTTTTGCGTTGAATTATTAACTAGTCGGGATGCCAAACGTTGTAACGAACTAGCCGAAGTTACAGAACTCGCAAACGTCCGCCGCAAATCTTTACAAAAAGATGTGCAAGCGCAAGTAGCACAAAAACTTACTCAATTAGACTTATCAACCACTAGCGTCATAGTCCTAGAAGATGCCCAATGGCCTGCGGGTGTATTGGGCTTAGTTGCCGGACAGATAGCACAAGAAACAGGTCGCCCGACTATTTTATTAAGTACGGAAGGGAGTGGAGAATCGGCTTGCCCTGAGCCTAGCCGAATGGGAGTGGGGAGTGGAGAAGATTTTGCCCCTATTCCCTACTCCCTACTCCCTACTCCCCTGGCTCGTGGTTCTGCCCGTTCGGTGAATTCCGTCGATTTATACCAACTGGTGAAAGACCAAGCACATTTGTTACATCGCTTTGGGGGACATCCCTTTGCAGCCGGTTTGAGTTTGTTAGTGGAGAACATTCCTTTATTTACAGCCGCGATTAATCAGCAGTTGCGGCAATCTTTAGGTAGTACAACCCTAACGCCAACTGTGCAAGCAGACTTGACGCTAACAGTAGCAGACTTGGGGAAAGATTTATTTTTGGAGATGAAACTGCTAGAACCTTGTGGAATGGGTAATCCTGTTCCGAAATTGCTAATTCAAAACTGCTGGTTTGAAAATTCTTGGCATCGTAATCAGCAGGATTGGCAAGGGAAAAAGGTACAGTATATTAAAACCGAGTTTGACATTCGGGATGATTCTAGCAGAAGTGCTTTTCCTGGTATATGGTGGGGACACTACAAAGATGAATTGCCTGTAGGAAGGTGTGATTGCATAGCAGAACTAGACTACAACACCTTCAAAAAACGTTATGAAATCAGATTAATTGCCGTGCGTCCGAGTGTTAACTCAGCACTTAACACTCAGCATGGGCTAAACCCTAGCTATCCGCTAACACCACTCATCCTAGACTGGCGTAACTTCCCCACTCCCCATTACCCCTTATCCCCAGAGGGGGCCCCACCTTCCCCACTCCCCACTCCCCCACTCTTGCTTGAAGATTGTCCCACTAATTGGGATGATTTACGCGCATGGTTGCGGCGATGTCTAAGGATCAGCCGCTCTGCATCTGGGCTTGACAATCAGCAACAATTAGCGATCGCCTGGTCTAAACCCAACCACCAACCACCCAATCAAATTTGGCTGACTCTTGTCGGAATTGCTAAATATCTCAGTCGCACAAATCAACTAGTTACCCGCGTCCAACTTTTAGAGAAAATCGGTATCAGCGACCAAACCTTACTTGTAGGAATCAAAGCTTTAAAATATTTAGGGTTCACAGTCAAACGACAAGACCGTTACTTGCAAATCACCTGGCATCCAAGCGATAGTGCAGAAAACTTTGCTGAGGCAGCAGTTGCACAATTTTTAGCTGCTGTGAGAGAAGAACAATTTCAGCGACAGTATTTTGCTGAAGTACCTTTATCTACTATTGTGGCGATCGCCAGCTCGGACAATTATTAACCCAAGTTGCAGGTTATCAGACTTCGAGTCAAAAGCACCTTATTTTTTATGAGAAAAATCCCCTTGCTGACAAGATAAAGTTTGCCAAGCACGCTGTAGCTCATATTTCGAGTTATGTTTGTCATGTGAGAGGGTGTTTGAAAAGTCGAGCAGGTTGTAAAAAAGCTCTCTCAGTATACGCTG
>NZ_JAQYWQ010000188.1 GCF_029379315.1 Nostoc sp. S13 | reverse complement strand
AATTTCTACTCCACCTTTTTATTATCTCATGCTATTTATATTAAGGATAAGTCTATTACATTAGATGCTAGCTGTCATCCTGTCCAACACATTTTTTATAGGTAATTAACACTTAAAAAGTTCAAAAAATGGAACTAAGGCATTTACGCTACTTTGTCGCAGTTGCAGAGGAATTACATTTTGGTCGAGCAGCTCAAAGACTCCATATGGCGCAGCAGCCTCTAAGTCAACAAATACGCCAATTAGAGGCAGAATTGGATGTCTCACTATTCCACCGCACCAAGCGTCAGGTTCAGCTTACGGAAGCAGGAAAAGCTTTTTTGCAGGAGGCGCGTCAAGTCTTGGATAAAGCATCTCACGCAATAAAAGTGGCAAGACTTGTTGCACAGGGAGAAATTGGGCGACTTGCTGTGGGTTTCTCTGGTTTTGCAACTTATAGTATTTTGCCAAAAGTTCTTCAGGTATTTCGAGAGCGTTTCCCTAACGTTGAATTGGATTTAGAGGAAATGACAACCAGCGCCCAAATACAGGCTTTACAAAACCGTCAAATTCATCTTGGGCTGATGATTCCCCCTGTAAATGATGCGTCTCTAAGCTTGTCTATGATTCTGCAAGAACCATTTGTGGTGGTTTTGCCAGAATCTCATCCTCTAGCTAAAAAGCCGGAATTAACTTTGTCCGCTTTAGGCAATGAATCTTTCATTTTGGTGTCGCGTCATTTAGAACCCGGCTACTATGATTTATGCATCAGTTTATTCCAACAAGCTGGTTTCAGTCCTAAAGTCGTCCAAAAAGCAAGCCATAAGCAAACAATACTCGGTCTTGTCTCTGCTGGTATGGGTGTTTCCCTTGCTCCTGCATCAATTCGTAATATCCACAGGACAGGGGTTGTTTATACCAATCTCAACACCTCAATAGCAAAGGTGGAGCTTGCAGCCGTCTGGCGACAAGATGAGTCATCACCTATCTTGCAAACATTTATTCAGGTCATTAGAGAAATTGTTCCTCAGAATTGATTTATGGTTGACCTATTAGACATCTGGTGAAATTAAATATGCGTTATCTAGAACCCTTGTAGAGACGCGAAATTTCGCGTCTCTACATTCTTTTTCGGAGATGTCTATTGAACACCAGAATTTTTGAATTACGTACAATTAAGATATGTGCTACTAGAAAAACTATCACAAGCATTCTGAACACCAGAAATTTTGAAGTTTCAATTCTGCACAGTGGCATATGTGCTACTAAAAAAACCATCACATGGTTTTAAGTATAAATGCTAGGTTAAAGTCATGATCGAGGTGATAGTTTAACTGGAGCAGGGCAAGATGTATATTAACTTTTTCATCAGTTCCATTGCTGGAATTGTGGTTGTGGTGCTAGCAGCTTTTGGCTTACTGCAATGGTTGCACATCCCTGCTGGTAACTTTCTTGACTGGGTGATTGGTGGCGCCAGTTTTTGGTGGCTGTTGGTAATTGTTACCGTACCGTGGAATGTGCATTTTCAAGCCAAAGAAGTTTTAGCAGAAGCAGCACAATCAACTGAAAAAGGTATTTTAGTTGATGAGAAACAAGTGAAGTATGTCACAGCGTTGGCAAAGCGATCGCTCTGGGTTGCCGTTGCTTTACACTTATTCTCAGCCGTTGGTCTTTATACCCTCGCTGCCACTGGCATTAGTACGGTTGGGTATATAAGTTCTGGTGCCGCTTTGTTATTAACAATTCTGCGTCCGGCGATTCGGGCATATGAGTATTTATATGCGCGGTTGGCGATGATTCGCCAAGAATGGAAGTATCCGCGCGAAGATATTTTTGAACTGCGCGATCGCTTCTCTATATTGGAACAAAAAATCCAGTCATTAGAAGACCAACTTAACCCAGAACAGCCCTATTCATTATCCACAACTCAACAACGCTTTGCCGAAGAAACTCGCCGAGATTTAGCGCGGATTGCGGCTAATTTAGAAGAATTACGGGCGACAAATCAAACTGAACATGAGCGTTTGGGGAGAGAAGCCAGAAATGCGATCGCGCAACTTTCAACTGACGGACAATTTCTCGATCATGTCCGCGAAATTATTCGATTCTTTAAGACCGCTTAATGGAAACTGTGGGAATAATCAACAGGGCTATTGTATTAACCTTTAAGTCAAGAGGATATAAAATCAATATATGGTTCATAGTTAATATAATTATTTTCCTTGATGCGATTGTAAATTGGTAATTTATCACCGTCTAAAACCCTAGCTAAGGAAAATTTGGAGTTTATTAATGTCTGAACAAAAGCCCGTAAGTCCCTGGAATTACAAACCTTGGTGGTGTCAGCCCTGGTCTATAGTTCTCACAGGTGTAACACTGATTGGTGGTAGCTGGTTACTATTTAAAACTATCTGGCTAACAGTTCTCGTCTCTATCCCTGTAGTGACGTGGATGGGATTTTTTGTGTTGTTTTGGCCGCAACTAATGATTCGCAGTGGGGTTTTGGAGTCATATAAAGACTAATTCCAGCCTAGCCTCTAGTAGAGAACAGACAGTAAAAAAAAGTTCCGGGGGTTGGAAGCCGGCCCTGGGAACTTCTGTGGATCTATAGGAATCGTATTTGATTTTTGAAATTATCTACTTAGGCGGGGAGTGGGGAGTAGGGAGTAGGGAATAGGGAATAAGGAATTAGGCTTTTCGAGTTGTACCGAGCTTTTTCAGAAATAAAATATTAATCCTATATACAAAATAGCGGTATCACAAATGTCAAGTTCAGACGAAGAACTCTCGTAGTATAATAAGCTTTGATGATTTTTCGCATATACTGATCATTTCCAAGCTGACCTTGGGCAAAAGAGCTTGTAAGCATCTATATACTCAGGGAATTTGCACAGTGAAAGCTAGGGTGACATGAACAACACAGCAAAGCAAAGGCATGAAGAAAATCATGTAATACAATGCTTCCGTATATTCAAGCGAATGTTGATTTTTGTTGCACAGATGTTTAGATCATGCAGCCGACTTTCCTGGGTAAGGCTCAAACACTCATCTGTGAAAACACAAGCTGCTCCTCTACCTGAAAATGAAGCAGAAAGGCTCAAAGCATTGACTGATTACAATATTCTGGATACTCTACCGGAACAAGCATTTGATGACCTAACTGCTCTTGCTGCCTACATTTGTAAGACTCCAATTGCTTTAATTAGCTTAGTTGATAGCGATCGCCAATGGTTTAAATCTCAGGTTGGAATAGAAGCCAGGGAAACACCCAGAGAGTTAGCTTTTTGTGCCCATGCCATTCTTCAACCAAACGATATATTAGTGGTTCCTAACGCCCTCAAGGACGATCGCTTTAATAACAATCCCCTAGTCAAAGGTAATCCCAAAATTCGTTTTTATGCTGGTGCCCCACTAGTTACACCCAATGGTTTTGCCATCGGAACGTTGTGTGTGATCGATACCATTCCTCGTTTCCTAAGTTACCAGCAGTTGGATGCACTGCGCCGCCTAACTCGGCAGACGATCGCTCAGATGGAACTGATTCAGGAAGTTCGCAACCGCAAACAAGCAGAAATGGAAGGAAGGCAGTTATCGCTGACAGATGAACTAACAGGTTTGCATAACCGACGTGGGTTCTTTTTGTTGGCTGAACAACAGTTAAAAACTGCTTACTGCATGAAAGTTTTTTGCTGGGTGATCTTCATTGATTTAGATGGGCTAAAACTGATTAACGACACCCTTGGTCACGACATGGGAGATGCCTTGATTGTTGATGCTGCTCAATTACTCAAGCAAAGTTTTCCGAACTCGGATATTGTTGCTCGCTTAGGTGGAGATGAGTTCATTGTTTTCATCTCTAGCTACTTTCAGGACGCTGATACCATCCAAGCCTGTCTGCAAGCAAATATCGCCAAGTTTAATCAACAGCAAAACCGTAGTTATGAACTCTCGATGAGTATAGGGATAGAGCGTTACTCACCAGAAAGCAATAGGTCACTAGAAGAACTAATCGCCAAGTCTGACGAATTAATGTACGCTGATAAACGTCTCAAGCGGGAATCTATTGTATGAAGGGGACGGGGAAACTCCGTTTGAAAACTCCAATCGGATGAGACGAGAGTTGAAATTAAGTAATAAAGAAATCTCGAAGATGCATGACATTGCTGGATTTAAGCGACTTGTTTACAACTTTGGTCTAGATTTATAAAAAAGCTTTCTGGTGGCAATCCACATATTAGACTTATCCGGAAATGAGAACTTTATTTGGCTGAAACCTAGCTCTGGAGAGGGTTTTAGAGGTTCCTGTTTTATATAAGCTAAAAAGCCAGCTATGTAAGGGTTTCAGCTATTTTGAGGTTTATTTGTGGATAGGTCTATTGGTGAAGTTCTTGTCGCCAAAAAACATCATTAGATGAAATAGGATTCGGAAACTTTTTCATCAGCTCATGGGCAACATCGATGCGTCCGGCTTTTGCATAAAGTCGCACAATTGGTAGGAGAAGGCTGAGGTTAGGTTTGTTTTGGTTATTGAAAACATTTGTAGCCCGTTCGAGCATTTTTATTGCTTCTTCAGGGCGATCGCGGTCGAGGTAAGCTTTAGCAAGTTGAGATGCTTCATCTATAAATAATTCTGGCGCTCCGTAGCTATACTGTAAATCAACCGCTTGCTGGGCAATGGGTAAATTACCTAGTTGTAATGCTGTAACTACCAAATTGCCAATGTTTGTGTTTTTGTAAGCATCGTGAGAAATCTCTTGGAGCGTTTTCCAGGCTGCTTCGACTTGATTGGCATTCAAAAACTGTTGCGAGATTAAGGACAGCATACCGTTGGCACTAAAGCCCTGATTGGGATCGGTAGGTAACGATGAAGCCCATTTGACAGCAGTTTGACGAGTCGTTTCCGCAGAGGCTGTTTCTCCAGCATTAGTATAAGCACGAGCAATTGCTGCATAAGCTTGGGCACGAGTCTCAATTTCTTTGATGTTTGCTGACAAACTTAAAGCTTTCGCAAATATCATCTGAGATGGAGTTTTTTGCCCACTTTTGGCAAATACTGTGGCAACCTGTGCCAATGTATCAATTGCAGAAGAATACCCTGGGCTTCGACGCGGAATCCGTTCTGCAATAGAGATGGCTTTGCTGGGTTGGTTCTGTTTAGCGTAAGCAATCGCCAGAGATTGGAGTAACTCAATCCGGCGCTCAGGGTTTTTTGACAAGCGTTGAACAAAAGGTGCGATCGCATCTAGGGCATTAATTTCACCAGCAAAGCTAATAGGTGGTTCAACTTTTGCAAATGCGTTCTGGGCAAGTAATTGCTCAAAAGCTGTTTTGGCTTCTGGGAGATTGCCATCCCTAATCGCTGTCATTAGAAGGTCGTCAAGATCCAAATTACTAGATGCCGCAAGTTGCACGAATTGGGCGATCGCTCTTAAGGCTTTTTCAGGTTGGTTGCGGCGGCGATATTCGCCTGCGGCTGGCAACAAATAATCCCTACGCAAATCGATGATTCCCACTCCTTCAAGTGTCGGCAGCCCCGTGAAAAGGCGGTCGGGATTGCCCCTAGCTTTTAAGTAGGCGGACAAAAAGTGATTGATTGCCAGCCCCCTTGGCAGTGAACTAAATCCATCCTTAAAGACTTTATCAGCCTGTTGGGTCTGTTTAGCGCCATCGTAAGCAGCAGCTAAACGTCCGTAGGGAGCATCATCAATAGGAGAGATTATTTTAAAATAAAGATTGGCTCGTGATAGCTGATTTAATTGTAGATACAGCGCAATCAGGTCTGAATTGACGATTTGTCCTGCGGGGGTAGCTTTGGCAAGACGGTCGGCAAGTAGAAGTGCTTTTTGCGATTGGTTGGTATTTGCATAAACGCGGGCTAAAGATAAAGTTGGGACGCTAGGGGAAAGAACGGTTTCAATTTGCGGCAACTGTGGCAGAATAGCTGTGGACAGTCCAAGCTCCACAACTGCATCAAGAAGCTTGGTTAATTGAACAGCGCGGCCTTGCACATCGGTAGACTTTAATGCCTTGGCGATCGCCTGGTTGAGAAGTAAACTAGCGCGGTCATTGCCCTGTAACTGTTGATAATAGCCTGCTAGTTTGCCAGTCATTTCTGCCCGTAAATTCAACGATGGCAACTTTTCAATCCGATTTGCTAATTGGTCGAAAATGGCAGTGAGTTGAGGTTTCTGAGTGTTGGGTAGTGCTTTGAGCAATGCATCCATTCGGGCCGGAGCACCTGTTTCAGCCGTTCCTGGATCTGGCTTCTCGATCAACCATTGTCCTAATTCCCTCTGTATAGTTAAATCTAAGGAACTGGGTGATACTGCGATCGCTTGGAGTTCATCGAGTTGACGTGCCACTGCATCTGTAGCAACAGTTTCGGGCAATGGCTTTACCGGATACCAGTTGACATGATAAGTACGCTCGTTGTTCAACAAAGCTTGGCAGGTTTGATTGGAGGTTTGTGCTTGTACCAATGAAAAGGGTAAGGAAGTTGCCACAAGGCTGAAAAGTGGAACTATTTTAAACAAGGGGTGCATGGGACTTAATTGGCGTAAATAGCTCTACAGTAAAAAGCTGACGATGTGACGATCGGCGATCGCACATATTAAATATCTGTTTGTGCAGTCGGTTTAGTGAAGCCAAACATCGGTAAATAGCCAAAGCTAAAGGCGTAGCACGTCCGTTTTCCCACCGATTAATCGTGGGATACGTAAGCTAACCCCAGCCCTAAAGGGCGGGGCTTTGTAGTAGCCCTGAGCTATCTATATTGAGAGAACAATATAGATAGCTCGAACCTCCGGGCAAGCTTACAGATTGCCCCAATAAAGAAATCAGTTTTGCACCATTCAAATCAGCATTACCATGCCAGCCACAATTACCACATTTGAAACGTTTATCAGACCTCAAGCCAATGTGCAAACATTGGTGGCACGTCTGGCTTGTGTAGGCAGGTGGTACAGTAATTACGTCAACCCCTTCCTTGATTCCTTTGTATTCAAGGAAGGAACGCAGCTGATAAAACGACCAAGAATTAGAACGTCTACGCTCAACTTTATTTCTAGGTTGCTTGTTAGTACGTTCTCTAATTCCAGTCAAGTTTTCAATTGCAACAATAGCATTTTTTGCCAGTGCTTCTTTGATAATCCGGTAGCTGATTTGATGGTTGAGCCATTGCTGAAATCTTCTTTCACGCCCCGACAGCCGTTGCAAAATCCGTCTCGCTCTGCGGCGAGTAGACCTTGTGCCTTTCGTAGCCTTTTGTTGCAAAGAAGCTCTAGTTTTGGCGTATCTATCTCGAATATCAGTTATCTGTTTACCGTCCCATTTATCCCCATTGCTAGTTACAGCGATATCCCGCCTCCCAAAATCTACACCAATAACGTTGGTAGCTTTGAGTGGCTCAGGAACTTCATCTTTGATTTGAATATGAATACAGTAGGAACCATCCCGATGTTTACACAATTGCGCCGATGTTGGTTTTTTACCTTTAAGTTTCCCCAGTTGGTAATTACCAATATCCATTTTGATATGTTCTCTAACAGAGAGCAGATTCAAGCTAACAGTCCAGTCTTTCTCTCTAAATGCAAAAATTCTCGCGTCGTAATCGGCGCTGGTTGGTTTGAAAGATTTGACTGGCTTACCCTGTTGTTTGGCTGTTTTGCGGTTAGCTCCTACCCTGGCACAAGCTCTGACAGCCAAATTAGCAGACAAGCCGAACAACGAACGCAAGTCTTGATAGACCATATTCTGAATGGTTGTCTTGCTTGTAATTTGGGGTTTAACCTGCTGATTAGCATAGTTACAAGCATCCGCAAACGCCTTCAGTGTCGCTTCTATTTTTACAACCTGTTGAGACGTGGGGTTAAGCTTGCAAACCAATGTCAATACTTGTTCCATACTCTCTATTGTATCACATGTGAAGAGTATTTTTTGACTGCGAATAAATACGAGAGCGCCTTACCCCCATGCTTGAAAGCAGTTGCTCTCCACGGCGCGAGGAATTTGGTGACACCCAACTTTGCTGCAAACTGTTTTTGTGTCTACCAGTTAGGGACTTCCAAGCAAAAAAATCACCAATTATCATAATGATAATCATTATGATAGTGGGGGAAGAGAAGCAGCCGTCGGCTGCTTCTCCTTCTCCCTTTTGTAGTAAATTTAATTAGG
>NZ_JAQYWQ010000187.1 GCF_029379315.1 Nostoc sp. S13 | reverse complement strand
AATAAATTCACGGAAGGCTTGCTGTTCGGCTTCATCTGCATCGCGATCAACAGGGATAGAAGCATCGGCAATCACTTCTTCCATTACCCAGATGGGAGTATTTGTACGGAGGGCAATGGCGATCGCATCGCTAGGACGTGCGTCAATTTCTTTTTTGACTTCGCCTTGCTGGACAATTAAAGCTGCATAAAATGTATCCTTTTGTAGGGAATGAATAATCACCTTTTCTAGAGTCATGTTCCAAGTCTCTAGAAGATTCACAATCAGGTCGTGGGTTAAGGGTCTAGGAGGCTTCTGATTCTCCAGTGCGCCCATAATTGCCCTAGCCTGTTCCTGACCGATGTAAATTGGCAAAGCCCGCCGATCTGAAGAATCTTTCAAAAGTACAATCGGGCTGCGGGTTATGGCATCTAATGCTATGCCAGCGACTTTCATTTCAATCATTGGCTAAGCCTCTACAATCCTTTGACAGCCTTGGATACTGTGTAACAAATAGTACCCATTTTTCGGGGGTTTGGTGAGAGTAATAAACATAAGCATTTGTTCTCTATAATTGCTTCTATTAAACTCCGAACTTGTGGTGAAAACCAGAGTAAGTCAAATTGGTCTTCTTAGACAATAACCTTCTTACCCAAGTATGCCTTGTGAACGATGCTAATGTGTTAATATCCCTATCCGAAAAAAGTCAGAAAATATACTTGGATCTTCGAGATTTCTGTGACAATTACCAATTGACTTCAGCCAAAATTAGGCAATAAATAGAGTTAGTTTGACAAAAAAGCCGTGTTTACAGGATTAATCCAGGCATTAGGAACGATGGAACCCTTAGGGGGCGATTCTTGGCAAATTACTTGTGTAAGCCAGTCGGGTGAAGTAATTATGCAAGATTTGGCATATGGTGACAGTGTTGCAGTAGATGGTGTTTGCCTGACAGTAGAAAAAGTTTTAAAAGACGGGTTTATCGCCACGGCTTCACCGGAAACTCTACGCCGCACGACTTTAGGAGGTGAGCAAACGCAACAGAGATATGTCAATTTAGAAGCGTCGCTAAAAGTGGGCAGCAAAGTTGGCGGTCATTTTGTGATGGGTCATGTAGATGGCATCGGTCGATTGCTAGTGGCAGAACAAACGGCTAGTTCTTGGGAAATGTCCTTTATTGCATCCGAAGCGATCGCACGGTACATTGTCCCTAAAGGTAGCATTGCTGTCAATGGCATCAGCCTCACAGTCGCCGCATATGAGCCAGAATCCCAATTCAAAGTAGCGGTAATTCCCCTCACCTATGCCGAGACAAATCTTCGCTATTTAGTTCCTGGCAGTTTGGTGAATCTAGAAGGGGATATTCTCGGCAAATACGTCGAAAAATTCCTTTACTCTGGCAACCCCAACACCACAGCCCCTGATGATAATAGTATAGATGGCATTACACCCGCATTCTTAACAGAACACGGGTATTTGTAACTAAAAAAGTTAGGAGTTAGGAGTTAGAAGTTAGGAGTTTTAAATTCATAACTCTTCACTCCTCACTCCTAACTTTCTTTTAGCTGCCTGGTTGTTGGCTTACCTGGGCGGTTTGCAAGCCTCGCACTAACTGGCTGAGGGCTGACTGTAATTCCACACCTGGGTCAGTAGCAACCCACCCATCTTGTGTCAGGTGACGGACTTCAAAGTGCAGGTGAGGGCCTGTGGAGTTCCCGGTGCTGCCAACTAGCCCGATGACAGTTCCAGGTTGTACCCACTGACCAGGTTGAACAAGGATTTGTGACATGTGACCGTAGAGAGTTTGTTCAGCAGATTTGTGATTTAGGATAACGGTTAAACCATAACCACCCACCCAGTTAGCAGTTTCTACTTGACCAGCAGCAGCTGCCAAAACTGGTGTCCCCGTAGGCGCACCCAAGTCTGTACCAGCATGAAAGCGGCGATCGCCTGTGATTGGATGAATTCGCCAACCAAACAAAGAAGTAATGGGAGCGGGAATAGACAATGGATACATCATTCCCGTACCACTATAGGCGACTGTCCCCGTGTAGGGGATTCGCGGCAATACTGATGCCAGTGAGAAGTCGTAAGCTACGGTGCTGGGGCGGGGCGCAATGTTACCATCTGCCATTGGTGGAGGTAAAGTACCACCACTGGGCGTGATCGGAGTTGCACTCACTGTTGTGGGGCTGAACTCGCCGGGATTCGGAATAAACCGATTCGGGCGAAATGCGCTCTTGGTGACACCGCTAGAACCACTTTCAGTAGGACGCCATCTGCTGGTGTTGCCAGTAGTTGCAATCTGCCGCACGGGTGGAACTACTGGTAATTGTGCGTTTTGACTTCTTCTGAGCCAATTAGGTGCTGTACCATTAGAATCAGCTACGCTCTTTTGGGGTACTTTGGCGCAAATGCCGCCTAATAGACTTTGCCCTGACGGCAAGGTGGCTCGACAACCACTGGAACGGTCTGTGAGAATTACAGAATTTGGTGCTTGATAAGTACCCGTGGCACCACTGTCATAACTATTAGGATCAATATAGGCGTTATTATAATCCTTGGTTTTCGCCGCCGTTGCACTGACAGTACTGTTGGAGTTATTTGATGGTTGAGCAACTTCTCTTAGTTTTTCAGGTAAAGAGCGGGCAGGGGTATTGGGTTTTTCCGGTCTCACCCTTGCAGGAATAACCTGGGAGGCTTCTACTTTCGGCTTTGACTGTCTGATAATTACAACAGGTTGGGCAGTTTCGATTTTGGGTGTAGACTGCCTAACTGGCTCTTTTGATTGAGCAACCTCTGGCTTGCCTAATCTGAGTCTGAGTCTGGCTCGCCGTTGGGAAAATTCCGGTTGCGCTGACACTGCTTCGGGCGCAATAGTCTGTTTTTTCAAACTGAGCGGAGTCGAAGCTTTAACTGGATTTGTAACTGCTGTTGGTTGGGAACTTTCAACAGTGGGAACGATGTTGTCTATTTGTGTTTCCGTTTGGGCAAACACGAAGCCGCCGCTAAGGAGGCTAACGCTACTCAGCCAACAGAGGCTCTGAGCTGGTAGCGTCGAAGCAAAACGTTTTTTCGTCAGACCTCGCTGCCATAAGTAATGCAAACGATTATGGGCAGAATTATTGCGCTGCGTCATTTGTTCTCTCAGTTGTGTGTAATTAGCCTAAAGAGATGATGCTAGTGGTTTGTCTTGCCCAAAGAGCTAAATTTTCAACAAACCTCAAATTTAAATGGAAGATTTATGGTATCCCAAACTGATTGTACCGGGTTCAATATAAATTTCCGGTGTAATTAGTTCCTTTGTATCATCTGTTTCCAAATCAACTCGTAAATTTCCTTGAGATGTCACTCCAACTACAGTACCTGAAAGATTATTGACGTATACCTGATCACCCATATTTGTAAGCAAATCTAGATAGCGAGACAAGAGTATACTTACTCCTTCTTGGCAAAGGCACTCCATACCGGATTCTATTCCTAGTAAGACTGTAGAGGTGAGCATTTCCAGACAAGAAATTGGTCTGAAATCTTGGGAAGCTTGCCACGATTCCAGATTGATTCCAGTTTCTGGTACTGGGTTTTTCCAATTAATACCAACACCAATTATTGCTTGGGTGATTTGTCCTTTGTTTACTTTGGTTTCTGTCAAAATGCCGCCTAGTTTGCGACCATTTAAAACTAAATCATTGGGCCATTTTATCCCAACATCTACACCGCGCTGACGCAATTGAGAAGCAATTCCCCAAGCAGTAGCAAAAGTTAGCTGGTAGCTCTCAGTAGCCTCTATTTTGTGGTCGAAAGAAATTGCCACGGAAAGATATAATCCCCCAACAGGAGAAACCCACTGACGTCCCCATTGTCCCCGCCCAGCAGATTGCACAGTTGCCATTACTACTGTTCCTGAAATAGCCCCTTGGTTAAGTAAGTCCCAGAGGGTTTGGTTAGTTGAGGAGACGCTTTCAAAAAAGTGGAGGGAAAATGGTAAATATGTATACTTACGCCCTGCTTTCAGGGCTGCTTCCAAGTTTTGCAGATTAAATCCCACAGCAGTTTACCCAAATTCCGTTGTTCAAGTTAGCATTGATTGGCTGATGAGTGATTTTCCGTTTAGGTTTGGTTGAAGATGCACACTTGGTACTGGCGCAATTGGGAAGGACTGCCCTATCTGACTTGTAGTATTCTGGAAGGTTGGGATCACGGCTTCTTTACCCAGCAGTTTTGGCCACGATCGCCACAAGCGATCACAGAAGTATTGCAACCAGAGGCATCAGTCTATCGCTTAAAGCAGGTACATGGCAATACTGTTCTCACCCCTGAAGAAATTGATACGATGTTAAGCACTCATGAAGAGGATTTAGCATCGGCGGATGGTTTAATTAGCGAACAGCCTCTACAAGCAGTCTGGGTAGCTAGTGCAGATTGTACACCTGTGCTGATTGGGGATGTGAAAACTGGACAGGTGGCAGCATTACACGCAGGCTGGCGGGGGACTGCTAAAAAGATTGTGCCTTTAGCGATCGCTCGACTACAATCTCAAGGCAGCAAACTGGATGATTTGAAAATTGCAATGGGCCCAGCGATCGCTGGTGAAGTTTACCAAGTTTCTATCGATGTGGCTGCACAAATCGGGGCTAGCATTATACCACATGAAGACGAACAAAAAATTATAACTGCACTACATGAGCTACCAAATTCACCTTTGCTGGAAGATCCCAATCCTGGAAAGGTAAGGCTGGATGTCCGGCGAGTGAATGTCTTACAACTGGAAAATATGGGGATTAGTGCAGAACAAATTGCGATCGCACCTTATTGTACTTTCCAAACTCCAGAGCATTTCTTTTCTTACCGTCGGGAGAAAGAGAAAAAAGTTCAGTGGTCAGGGATTGTTAGTGGCAAAACTAGTCACTAATTTATATTCTCATCACGGGATAGTTAGGATGTTCAGGATTCGGAATCAGTCGCTGATTTCTACAGTCCACCAATAAATCCCGCGTCTCAAACACCGTTTGTCCAATCAAGACTATATCACCTGTAACTAATGTTGCTTCAGTAGTTTCCCGTCCTGTCAATTCAATAATTACGGCTTCAGTCACGCCGATAGATTCTTCGCTACCGTTAGCGTATTGAGCAATCTGCTGTCCTCGAATTCTCAAACCAAGTTGCTCGACACCTGTTTTTGACGCAGGGAACTAATTGCTAAGACTAAAACACTCACAATGATTGCTAAAATGGCATAACTCGGTAGGGCGAAGATAGTTACTTTCATCATGTATGGCAATTCCCCTGCTTTCACATTCCAGTGATTTGCTAGAGAGCCGATGAGCCAGCCATGAATAACTGCTGTTTGTATTGCAAGAGAGCAAACTCCTACTAACCAAACAGACATTCTTTTCATAGAGAATGTACAATGCCTAATCTGAAACAGCAAATCATTTAGCAAAAAAACAACAGCAGGTATTAACATCACAGAACTAGTGTCCTGTGAATAGTTGATGGCAATACTCAAGCAAGAAATTAGTACCATTTCTGCTAAGTAAATTTTTTTTGACCAGCCTGTGAGAGATTGTTGTAGATACCAATACCAACCAACTAAACCAACAAGTATTAGAACAATTAAGTCTGACAAAAGCTTGGCAAAGAATGGGTTATTGGGAAATAATCTCGGGCCCACGACCGCCAAATCGAGGCGACTAATCGAAATATAGGGGCTAACTGATGGATCATTTAGCCAGAGTGAAAATCCCCGAGATGCATCTGACAGGAATTGTGTCAAAGAATTGCCCGTTAAGGCTAGACCTATAAATACTAGAGAAGTTAGTGTGACAACAGAGATAAAAACTAGAGAAAACCGTCTTTTAAGTATAAAATACAGAACGAATAATGCAGCTAATGTTGGTTTACAAAGGGCAAGCCCCAAGCAAACTCCTGCTGGAATATCCTGATGTTTTCTGGCAAAGATAAACATCCATAAGATCAGAACTGCAACGAAAATGGCAACATTACCAACTTGAAGATCGCGAACTAAGCCATAAATCAAGGCAACCGAGATTGTACAAATAGTTCTGAAAGCTCGCGACTTTGACTCCAGCAGGATATTAGCTCCCCATAAAGCCAAACCAATTGCTAATATATGCATCACAACCCAGATTGTAAATGCACTATTGATCGAAAAATAACCGAGAAACCAAATCAGAGGAATAATATTAGGTGGATAGACAAATGGTGGAATAAAGCCACATATCTTAGTTAGGGTACAGAAACTTTGATTAAATATCTCGACATTAAAAGGACTCAAATGCTGATGAGCCAATTTACTCGCTACATAATACCACTTAAAATCCCATAAGGGTGGATTTGGTTGATTTAGGAAATAAACTAGCCAACCTGTATAACAAAGGAATCTTGTAACGACTAATACAACAGCTGCTTGGACGAGAAAGTTAACAATTGGTTGACGAAAAAATTGGATCAACTGTTGGATTACAGAAGATTTTAAGAATAAAGAATTTTTCCACACTGCTTTCTCATCATCTAATCGCCAATTATTTTTGAGAACTAAAGCAACTAGAGTTACTATAATTAGGTTCCAAAAGCCAAAACTGATCATCGGAATGATTTCAAGAATTATTTATGTATATCGTAAATAATATCGCGGAAGTCAGTCGTTATAAAGGATACTTAAGTATTTTTATAATCAATTTGCCAAATTTTGACAATTACTCTCTTCCCGCCATAAAATTACCTCTAGCGGTTCTCGGTTGCATGGAATACGCGCTGTTACAGTTATTGGGGTTTTGGTCTTAATTATTACAAAAAGTTTGGCTCAATAACTCGCAGTGCAGTAAAGCACCATCCACCAAAGATTGGATTTTCTCTGATGATAAAGCATCACCATTAGCGTAATGCTCCATCCAAGTCAGACTAATCAAATTGGGGTCATCTGGTAAACTCGCTAAATCCCATCCAGGCATTTCCAAATCTTCCATGAGCCGATTTACTTTCGGGTCATAACTGAGAGCAAAGCAGCGACAACCTTCAGCAGCAGCCATAATCAAGCTGTGCAGGCGCATCCCAATTGCCATTTCAACGCCGCGAAACACACCTTTTAAAAGTTGCGGATCTTCTAGACATAAAATCTTGCTGACATTTTTAAGATGTGGTTGAATAGCTTCGGCAATACTTAAATCTTCACTTTTTTGAAATGGCAGTAGTAAAATAAATGCTTGTGTGGCTTTTTGAAAGTCAACCAAAGCACGAGTTAAGTTTGCCAGACGTGTTTCTGTAAGTTGGGGATGCGATCGCAACGTTAGGGCAACTCTCGGCGCTGGTAAATCCCAAAGTCCCGGTACTGGTTTAGATTCCAACGCCCAAACCGGATCAGGAGCTATAATACAAGGAATTTGCCAATCAAATAATAAAGCCGCACTGGCGCGATCGCGGACACTAATTTTGGTACAATTACCAAAGGTTTGCCGTGCCAGCCAGCGAGTTTGCGGACGCACTAACGGGCCAATACCCTGCGCCCAAGCAACAGTTTTCAAACCCATTTTCTGCGCTAATGCCATCAGTCCCCCATAATAAAATGGGCTGATAGTACTGGTAACATCTTGAATGAGACTCCCACCGCCCCAAATCAAGGCATCACAAGAGCGTAAAGCTTGCAACACAAGTAAGGGAGCCATGCGATCAGAGGTTTCTACATTGTAGCGATCGCGCGTTTGCTGTGGATTACCAGAAAGCACCACAGGCGTTACGTGAGATGGTAACATTTGCAAAAGCGTTGCCAACAAAGCTTCGTCACCACCATTGCCTTTACCGTAATATCCAGACAATAACGCTCGCATCTTGACCATTTTGGATTTTGGATTTTGGACTTCGGCTTCGCTCAGTCTAACGATTTTAGATTAATAGCTATTGTTAAATGAATCTCTGTCCCCAATACAGATGGTAAACTCATTCCCAAGTTCTATTTTGAATAATGTAGAAGATAGTTATACCAATTCTGTATGAAGATGCGCTAAACCATATTTAAATACAAGAAAGAAAAACGAACCGCATTCGCGTTAGCGTCTCCCCTTGGGAGAAGGACGCAAAGGAGAGGCAGCGCGTTGCGGTGAATCCAGCGCTGTAGGCGGGTTTCCCGCCGTAGGCGACTGGTGAACCCGAAGGGGGGTTCCAAGAGTTGTAGCGACTGCCGTCACAAAGAAAGAAAGAAGTTAAAAGGGTTTAG
>NZ_JAQYWQ010000186.1 GCF_029379315.1 Nostoc sp. S13 | reverse complement strand
AGACAAGACGATCAAACTCTGGGATGTCAGCACAGGCAAAGCGATCAAAACCCTGACTGGGCATAGCAGTACGGTCTATAGCGTAGTCTTCAGCCCCGATGGCAAGACACTGGCTTCTGGCAGTGAAGACAAGACCGTAATTTTATGGGATTTGGATTTAGATAATTTATTACTCAGTGGTTGCAACTTGTTGAATAATTACCTCATTGCCCATCCAGAAGTGCTAGAGGATTTGAAAGAATGTCAAACTCCATCACAGAAAGCGCTGGGGGCGACAGTGTTAGTCATCCAAGGTGAGAAGTTAGCGCGAAATGATGATATTAATGGCGCTGTTGAAAAGTTCCGCCAAGCACAGCAGTGGGATAATAAATTAAATTTTGATTTCCAGGCGAGAGCGAAAGAGTTTGTCAACAAAGGCAAGGCTGAAGGCTCAGTTGATCAAGGAAACAGCCACTTACAAGAGAAAAAGTTTAAGGAAGCGATCGCAGATTATACCGAAGCTCTCAAGCTCGATCCAAAAGTCGAAATTCCTAATGATTCTTGGAATACAATATGCTGGGACGGTAGTCTACAAAAACAAGCGGCTGATGTTTTACCAGCCTGTGAAAAAGCCGTTGCACTTGCACCTGAAGCTGGCTACATTCGTGATAGTCGTGGCTTGGCTAGAGCGCTGACTGGCAATACCCAAGGCGCGATTACTGACTTTGAGGTATACATCGCCCAGACTGACGATAAAGATAGTAAAGCACAACGGCAACGCTGGGTGAAAGATTTACGGGCGGGGAAGAATCCGTTTACAGATGCAGAGCTTGAGAAGTTACGGAAGTAGTTTTAACCTCTCTCCTAAGTTTATCGAATAGCCTAAAGAAACCTCAAGAAAGGTTCTGCTACGCTTTCACCTGTTCCTCTCCTTGTTAAGGCTACTAGTCTGTCAAATTCATTTTGACGGTTAGAGAGACGCGATAAATCGCCCTCTCTACAGGGAATTTATCGTGTATACACCGTAGCCTAAAAGGGGAGAGGCTTTAAATCTTACTCCCCAACGCTAGTAGGGAAAGGGCTGGGGGTTAGGTTTTTCCACTTAACGTGAAAAATCAAAGTTTTATAATAGAATGTAACGCTGATAAATCGGAGGTAAGTGTGGGCACTGCGGTACATTGGCAGGAACGAGTTGGTAATCAAAGGGATTGGGTTTGGCGCGGCTGGCAAACTCGCTACACTTACATTCGCCCTAGCCAAAATCACCACCAGACAACACCGCTGATATTGCTACATGGCTTTGGTGCTTCCATTGGTCATTGGCGAAATAATTTAGAGGTGTTGGGTGAACATCACACAGTCTACGCGCTGGATATGTTGGGTTTTGGCGCTTCTGAAAAAGCCGCAGCTAATTACAGCATTGAATTCTGGGTTGAGCAGGTTTACGACTTTTGGCAAACATTTATCCGTGAACCAGCGATATTAATCGGCAATTCCAACGGTTCACTGATTTCTATGGCCGCCGCCGCCACTCACCCCGACATGGTGCGGGGTATGGTGATGATGAGTTTACCCGACCCGTCACTAGAACAAGAAGCAATTCCTCCTGTGCTGCAACCAGTTGTCAGAGCAATTAAAAATATTGTTGCTTCGCCGTTGATTCTGAAACCTGTGTTTAACTTCGTGCGCCGTCCAGGGGTGCTGCGTCGCTGGGCTAGTCTCGCCTACGCTAACCCAGAGGCGATTACCGATGAACTCATCGAAATTTTAGCAGAGCCTCCCCAAGACCGGGGTTCCGCCAGAGCTTTTAGTGCCTTATTCAAAGCTGCGATCGGAATTAACTTTAGTCCCAGTGTCAAGAAAGTATTACCAACCTTAACAATTCCGATGCTGTTAATTTGGGGACAAAAAGACCGGTTTGTTCCCCCAGCCCTGGCTAGCCAATTCGCCAAATACAACGATAAATTGGAACTGCTGAATTTGGAGGATGTCGGGCATTGTCCCCATGATGAATCTCCCGAACAAGTCAACCAAGCTATTTTAGATTGGATTGACAGATCGGTTAGCGTAGGCGAAGCCCGCCGCAGGCATCGCCAACCGTTAGTTATTCCCTAAATATTATGCAATGGGTGTATGCAATGGGTGCGATCGCGTCAGCCAAAACCTTTGCCACGATTGAATTTCTTAACTTTTAACACTTAGTCAATCGTGGCTTGGTTAGTGTCAACATCTGTAGCACCACTCACAGAATTGGCTACAGAAATCATTTTGTTGAGAATTTCTTGACTGGGAACTTTACCTTTCAATACTACAGTGCTGCCTGTCTGAGCAACCCAAAGAGTATCAACATCGTCGAGTTCGGGTTCTTCATCAAATGCCAACGCTACCCGCTTTGCTAAACCACTTTGGTCGTATTCTCCATTTAATCCCAGACGTTCTGACGGTATTGATTGACCATCAGTAGATTCAACGCTACTACTTGGATCTTGCGCTATTTCCTGTGCAGTCGGATTTACTTCCGCATTTTGAGGCTTTTCCAATCCAAACAATCTTTGTAACCAACCCATAAATACTTTTCTCCTATTTCCGATTAGACGTTGATCAAATCTGAGTATAAAAGCTTTACAAAAATACCGCATCTGCCAATCAAAAGATATGCTTCAATGAAATTCCAGCTTGCAGTCTGATTTCTGCCCAATTTCTCTCCAGAAAATGCAATGAGTGCAACTATTAAGTTTAAAATAGAAGGTCGCACTGACTTTTTTAGTGCGGTAGTAAGTCTAGCGTAGCCCTTAGTTAGTGTCTGCGTTCCTCAATTCCTGCTCTAGCCTCTGTTGGCGAAGATGAAACATACCCTTTCAGTTCTTGTAGAAGATGAGGCGGGTGTTCTTTCCCGCATTTCTAGTTTATTTGCACGTCGCGGCTTTAATATTGAAAGCCTTGCTGTTGGCCCTGCTGAACAAGGAGGAGTCTCCCGAATTACGATGGTTATACCTGGTGATGATCGCATTATCGAGCAACTCACCAAGCAACTGTACAAGTTAGTCAATGTCCTGAAAGTACAGGACATTACCGAAACTCCTTGCGTCGAGCGGGAATTGATGCTTTTGAAGGTGAATGCTAGTAGCAGCAATCGCTCAGAAGTGATCGAACTGTCTCAGATTTTCCGGGCGCGAGTCGTGGACGTGGCGGAAGATTCTCTCACTTTAGAAGTTGTGGGAGATCCAGGTAAAATGGTAGCGATCGTGCAGGTGTTGCAAAAATTTGGTTTGAGAGAAATCGCCCGCACTGGCAAAATTGCCCTGACTCGTGAGTCGGGTGTGAATACCGAGTTACTCAAGTCTTTGGAAGCAAAGGTTTAGTTGGCAACTTAAATAAAAAACTCCACCCACTCTTGGGTTGGAGTTTTTGGGCATGGGGAATGGGGCATGGGGCATGGGGAAGAAGTTACCTGTTTGGCCAATGCCCAATGCCCCAAGCGACGGGGCGACTATCCCTCTCCACCCACTCTTGGGTTGGAGTTTCCCGTCGCTTTCAATAAAGGCTTGTAAATAATCTACTTGTGGGGGCGAACATCTGTGCGCCCCCAACATCTGTAGCATTTATAGACGCGTATCAGTGAGCAAGTGAGTTGACTTATGGACAAAACGATCCGTGGAAGGATGTTCAAACTTATTCCCAGGAGAAAGACTATTATCCTGATGAAGGGATGTTGATTTATCCTGGTGACTCAAGGCTTTTGTTGCAAAGCCCACAACATATCTATGCCATAAGATAGCTGCTTTTTGAATATATATATGCTTTAAAAGTTGAATAGAACTATATATAGCATAGCAATAAGTTAAAAACTACAGATAAAAGCTTTTGTGACTACGTATAGACGCTTGTATGTTCAGGCAGTGCTTCGAGAACAACTATGTCAAACAGGAACGCCTATAAAAGAATCTGGAATGTCTGATGGAATCCTCAGAACGAAGTTTAAAAGCGGCTTTTATCAGTTAGTAGTACTAGGTGTATTTTCATAAATAACTTTAGATATTTTGACATATTAACTTATTTTACTGCCAGCAAATTCTATTAATAACGATTTCTGTACAGCGATTATTTACTACTATCACAGTGATACCCAATTACCTTACTTCAGCAAGATGTACATTCACTATCTCAACCATTATTATATTTATTAAATGGAAATTACAGTTGAGGTAATGAGGTAAGTAATGGCAACTAAATTGAAAGTTACAAATATTAAAGGTGATGACTGTGTTCAGAAAATAACTAAATCTATTCAGACTATGGTATCTGATGCCAAAGTAGATGTGGACGTTAATGCAAAAACCATAACTGTAGATGGTTCCGCTTCTGAAGAGACAATTAAACAGATAGTTCAATCTGCTGGTTATACTATAGAGGGCTATTAATTACATTTCTAAATTTCTGCGGAAATTTAGAAATGTAATTAAGCACAATTCCTTGATCATAATATATTCGCCCGCTTTCCGGGCGGAATATTCTTAACAAATTACTCTACTTGATCAAGAAGATTTTCCTCCTCTGACAGACTTGAAATACTAGCTTTCTGCCTGACTTCTAAGCTGTAACAGATACAGCGAAAGAGTGTAGGAATTTGAAAGTACTACTGTATATTTATTTGCTCTGACAAAATTATTAAGTTTTCCGGTATTCAATTTCAGGAACGAATTAACATTGGGTCATAAATTTGACACTCTTGAACACCATAGTTGCCCAAAATAGAACTAACTTGTTCAAGCTCATTGTCTGTGCCACTAACGATGAGTATGTAATTGCCTTGCTCAATTTGCTCATTGTAAAAGCGTGCCCACTCATCTGCTATTCCTAACCTCATAGCGTCAAAGCGCTCACTTAAATTAACGCCTGTTGATCCGACAAATTGAGAAAAGTCTTTGCAAATTAAGGAAATCTGGTTTACCGGAAAACCTGCGGCATACATATCGTTAATTGCCGCTTCAACATTATCTATGTGATTAAAGTAACTAACAGCATATTTAGGTAAAATCCCACTTTTATTAGGAATGGCAGTAGTAGAAATCGTCGTGGTTAGATAATTTGTAGTTCCATGCTCACTATTGAGATGTTCGTAAATGCCAAACTCTTCAATACCCCAACGCTGGAGAATTGCTTGTACTTTCGCAATTTCAAAAGATGTACAATCCACGATTATTAAATAGTGTCCATACTCTACTCGCTCGTTATATGTTCTAGCTTGCTCTTCCGATATTCCCCAACCAACTAATGCACCAGCAAAAGTCCCAGTAGCAGCACCAATACTTGCACCTACAAGGGTTGTAACTAAAGCAGTTGCAGCTGCGCCAGCCAGCATTATTGGCCCAACTCCAGGGATTGCTAAAGTACCAAGACCTACTAATAAACCAGTCAATCCACCAACAGCACCCCCTGAAAGCCCTCCTACTGTTGCACCTTCGTCAGCTTTATCACCAGTACGCTCTTTAATTTGATCATCGGCAATCTCATGATTGCGGTCTGTATTCTGTACAACTACAGATACTTTCTCCATCGCCAAGCCAGAATCTCTCAACTCATGTAGTGCCTGTTCTGCATCTCGACGATGAGTAAATACGCCTACAGCACGTTGATATTGACTTAAAACCATTATTACTCCTTAGTAGGGGAAAGTTAATCACCTACAAATTTAGTTAGTATTTCAGTACTTATAATCAGGACTTACGCAATCAAAGCTTGAAACCTCGATCCCCCCTAACCCACGCCAGTCGCCTCAAGTCGGGAAACCCGCCCACAGCGCTGGCTCCCCTTAAAAAAGGGGGGAACTTGAAAGCCCCCTTTTTAAGGGGGATTGGGGGATCTCTTCTGCGTAAGTCCTAATAATATTAAATACGAGTTTGTTTAACTGAAATCATCTTAAGTAATAAAATATAACTGAAGAAACGGCTGAGTGTGGATAAAATTTTTGGAATCACTCGTCCTGAACGAGTTATGTATTCCAGATACTGTTGCCCAAAAGTATCAATCATCATCTGTTCTTGTTGGGGCACACGAAGAAGATACATAGGTAAAAACGATACGAGGTATATTACATCGGAAGGGATTGGGTGGCTTAAAGCCTCCAGATTCTCCTAATGGAACTTTGGCATCTGAACATCGGGATTTGCCTGCTGGCTCAACTCAGCCAGAGACACAACTTAGGTCGCAGCAGGATGGGATGACCTGATTGCCTTTAAATCTCTATTTAGGCTCTGCCGGAAGTCAAGAGGCGGCAGAGCCTCTTATTAGGCATTCCCACTCGGAGATTCTTAACGAGATAATCGAGATAACTTTAGGGGTTAAACAGCACTTTCAAGAAGACGATGCGATCGCTAAAATAGCAGAAATCGCACCTGTAAAAGTACAAAATTCACCTTCTGAGGCTCAACATTCACCTTCTGAGGCTCAACGTTCACCTTCTGAGGCTCAACGTTCACCTTCTGAGGCTCAACTAACAAATATATTATTCTTGAATTTACAGGGGTGAGCGTGCAGTAAAATTTGCTCACCTCTGTAAAGTGAAACATAACTTTAGATTTCTTTGCTCAAAATCTCCGAGGACGCAACTATAGCGCTTTTCCTTTGTATGCGATACACTTTGACCTCTCTCCTAAAAGGAGAGAGGCTTTGAATTTACTCCCCTTCCCTTGTAGGGAAGGGGCTGGGGGTTAGGTCTGTATTTGACTCAATTGAGAAGCACTATAAATAATATCGTATCTACTTTCTTCATTCTCAGGTAGTTTGGGAATGTAGAGTTAAATTTTTTCCCAAATCTCTTTAACTGAAGAAATTCTTTCCCAATTACCCGGCGACGTTTTAGGAGGGTTGCGTCAAGGCGATCGCATCTTAACATCTCTGCGTGAAAACTCCGCACCTATCCCAACGTTAGTTAAAGAAAGTCAACAGTCTTTAGGCGTTGCAGACTTCCATCTAATTATCTGCGGTGGCACTTTGGGTATTTTAATTGGTTGCGCCTTAGCAGTGAAGGGACTGCGGGTGGCGTTGATGGAATGGGGAATTTTGCGGGGGAGGGAACAAGAGTGGAATATTTCTCGCAAAGAATTAGATGTATTTGTGGAATTGAATTTGCTCACACAGGAGGAATTAGCAAGTGCGATCGCTACTAAGTATAACTCGGCGCGAGTCGGCTTTCATGGCGGTACAGAAGTTTGGGTAGAGGATGTTTTGAATATCTGCCAATATCCAGATAAATAACAATACTTTAAGAGCGCAGCATCGGGAATTTTTAGAAAATGAATATGCGATTTTTATTGCTGTGCAGAGGTTATTGGCTTATTCGCCATCCTCAGAGTTATTCATCAACTCGCATAATCGGCGTATGTTTTCAAGCTATCGAGTTAGCAGCGTCGGCTGACTAGCACTGTCTGCTACCACTAATAAAAAACAGCCAGAGATTTGCTTGAATTTATTTCATTTCGATGAAGCAAATAAAAATTTCTTGTAAAAGCGTTGTTGCACAAACACGCTAAATGGTAGCGTCTCACTGTAATATGCAGCACTTAACCTCATGCGGAGACTTTTGTCACATGAAATTCAGTGCTACGTACAAGTCAGTCCAAAGGTGAATCTTCAAGAAATATTATTCTTCCTTAAGGGTAAGGGATGAAGTATGCCGAAAATATCAATTTTGAACCAAGTTATTTGTGCCTTGAAACAGCACAAATAGCAAATTGATAACTGAAGTGATTGAAAAAATCAATTGAGGTAGGTAAAAATTATGGCAGATATCATTGGAACCAACGGTAATGATTCTCTAGTCGGCAGCTACGCAAACGACACTATTAATGGTTTAATGGTTTAGCAGGCAACGATACCATTACATCTGACTCTGGCTTCGACACCTTGACTGGTGGAGGCGGCAAGGATAAATTTGTTTTCAACTCCTTTAGTATCTACAGCACCATTGATATCACCGATTTGGATGGAGTAGGTAAAGGAACAAACCCCACAGCAGCAGTCATTGCCGAAGTGGACACCTTAATATTTTCGGGTGATGGCTTGACTGCCCGAAATCTACTGCTGATCGAGTATCACAACAATCTGGAAATCACCTTTGACGGGGTAGATAGTGTCCCAATTATCCTGGATAACTTTGCCTTAGAAAACCTAGGGCGTGTCATTAATTGAGCCAAATGAGAGAAGCAGCCAGATAAATTGCACCTAAAAAGTTTGCAGC
>NZ_JAQYWQ010000072.1 GCF_029379315.1 Nostoc sp. S13 | reverse complement strand
TTTGACTTTGCCACTCTTCAGATGTACGGAGCTTGTTCAAAACTCAAATAGGATTCCTATATATTCTTTAAATTATAATTACTGGAGTATTGTGAAATGAGCAAAGAAATAGTATCTAAAGAATTTTATACTAATCCTATGGGAGCTTGCGGTTCATTTACGTAGAGGCAATTCATAAATTGCCTCTACAGCGTTTAGTTTTGCGTAAATCCTATAGCCCCATCTTCATAAATAAATTGCATTACCACAGCTTCAGCAGATAGTTAAATAAAATACCTGAGCATCAAAACAAAGCCCCGGAATCTTTTCAGATTACGAGGCTTTGTTTTATCTTTTATTTGGTGGCGGGAAGTGGATTTGAACCACTGACCTTCGGGTTATGAGCCCGACGAGCTACCAGGCTGCTCTATCCCGCGTCGCTCTTAACTTTTATAGCATAACCTATAGTCAAGAGTTTGGCAACTACAAAAATGATAATTCTCCAATTACTTCTAAACGCTTGTATTTTCCCAAGGTCACAAACTTTTCTGAGAGGCTTTCTGCGGCACTGGGGCTAATCCAACCCATTTGCTGGAGTAAGTGAATAGCAACGGCATGTTTTGCCCGTTTTGTCCCATCCATAACTTTGATTGCCAATCCCATTCCTTCACCAAGTCTACCAATGCACTGCACTCCTTCGGCACCAGCTTTGCTGACCAGTTCCCCTGGAGTTAAGCGCATCAGTTCCGTATCAAATTCTCCATCTCCTGCTACCATCGCGGGGTGATGAGTCATAGCCCGGACAATGCGCTCTAGATCCAAATTGGTACTAGAGGCTAACAGCGCATACAAAGACGCCATATGACCGAGTTGCATCAGATAAGTTGGTGCGCCACAGTCATCATGAGCGCTAATAAATTCCTCAGCTGGCATTCGCAGCAACTCTGCTACTTTGCCCAAAATTAATTGCTGTATTGGGTGCTTACGTTCCAAGTAGTTATTCAAGGGCCAATGGCGTTGCTGACAAACCGCTAACATTCCCGCATGTTTACCAGAGCAATTGTATTCCAGAGGACTTCGCTTACCTTGAGGAATTGGACATTGGAGTACAGTTGGGTCAAGATCAGCCCGCCAAAGGATGTTAAATACTTGTCGGACTTGCTCTATTGTTCCTTTGTGAGAACTCGTAATAATTGCTAAGTCGCGATCGCTGAGGTCATAGCGTTCCAGTGTACCTGTAGTGGTGACTGCGAGTGCCTGAAATGGTTTGAGGGCTGAACGGATAAATGCAGCAGTTTCAGAATTTCCGGCAACGGTTAGAACCCGTCCTCGTTCGTCGCATACAACAGCTTGGACTATATGCCTGGATTCAATAATACCTTCCCGCAGCAGCCGGACTTCCAGTGCTGTGGCTTGAGTTCGTTTTCCCATTGTCATGGGTTTATATTTATCACCTTTTTTAATTAATTAGTCATTAGTCATTAGTCATTAGTCCTTAGCTAATGACTAATGACTAATGACCACATCACTCTTTAAAACAAATGCCAAACTATAGTACCAATAAGGTACATTCCCGCCAAGCCAGCAAAGGTAAATTGTAACCGCCGCAGAATGGGTTTGATTTCGTATGCAACAATCAAGCGATCGCGATTCAGGACTTCCTGTGGCTTCGTCCAAGTTTGACCGTCATACCAGCCTGACTCTTCATAAAAGACTGTAGGACTGCAAAGGCGATCACACACGTAGAACCAGCCTAAGTATAACCTTACCAGTGCTAGCACTACCCCGACACTCGCTGCGGCTGCACCACAGAGGATAAAATGTGCAATATACTTGTGAGGAGGAAAACTTGCCGCAGCTATAGGCCCTGCTAAGAGCCAAGATAAACCCCAAATCCAAACAATTTTCGTGATATACTCGCGCCAATCTAAAGTGCTATCACGAAATAGCCAGGAAGTTTTTAACTCTTCGTATTCATTGAGCGGTTGTTGGTCTGTAGGAACTGGACAATTTGAAACCGAAGACCTAATCATGTTGGCTTACTTTCACCCTCATCAGATTCTGGAAGGGAAATACGCTCTGCATGAATCCAGAACGCTTCTAAATTATAAAACTCCCGTTCCTTGGGTGTCATGATGTGAACGATCACATCACCGTAGTCTTGTAATATCCAACTCCCCTCGGCTTTTCCTTCTGTCCTTAAGGGACGCCGTTGCAACTCAGTTTCGACTTTTCCTTCAATTGCTTGAGCGATCGCCCTTACTTGTACCCTAGAATAGCCAGTCATCATCACAAAGTAATCAGCTAGGTAAGATACCTCTGCTACTTTGAGCAATATAATCTCACCTGCTTTGCGATCTGATGCCGCTTCTGCGATCGTTGCAGCTAATACTGTGCTCGCTTCTTCGGTTTGGGCGTAGCTCTTGACCACACTCTTCGTCAGTGGGACAGATTGTAATGGGAAATTTCCTTGGAAATAATCAGTCATTAAACCTCAGGTGCTTTCTTTCTTTTGAAACAATTGTTTACATTTACTTACAAATAACAAACAATTGATCTGAAAATGTGTCAATAGGTTTTTTTGAATACTAACAAAAAACAGGTGTCTATGGGGCTAGTTTGATAATTGGCTGTTTAGATTTCGAGATCAGCAATCAGCAGTTACGAATGGTTATTGTGCAGCAATAAATCAACCAATAGCTTTTCAGCAAGAATTTCCCGCGAAAATAATCGCAGATTAATCAAACAGCCTAATATTGTAAAGCTAATGCAAGGAGGCATGAGGCAGAAGCAACCAAAGCATTTAAATTAAGGTTTTGTTACCTTTTTCAACTCGATAGTTATTTCCGCCATGCTGTACTAATAATTTGCCGGTAAGTCAGTGGCCAAGAATAAATTAAACATATTACATTATGTAATATGTTTTTTGGTCTATTACTGTATATTAAAAAGTATAATTGACTACTTTTAAAGTCTGTTTGTATTTAGATACTGAGGCTAAAATGGCGATACAAGTATAATCACACTGAAGGCGCGGGTATGTAATCTAACTCTACTACCGGAGATTAAACTTCTTGTTTTGTAACTCTTGTAGACTGAATTGCTCCACTATTTGCCGTCAATGAGTAACATAACGACTCATACTGATTTAAAGCTTGCTCAAAACCATAGTTTTCAACGGCATATTGACGACTTTTATAACCTAGAGTTTTGACTTTTTCGGGGTTTTGGTACAAATCTAAAGTTGCCATTGCTAAAGCTTGGGGATCTTCTGGAGGAACGATAACTCCGCCGCCACTTTGTCTGATGGCTTTCGCTGCTGTACCATTGTCAGGCACAGAGGCAAGCAAAGCCCGACCACTGGCAAGTAGCACTTGAATTTTTGACGGCATATTGAAGGATACAATATTTTTCTTTTGCACCACCAAGCCAACATCGGCAGCTGCCAACATTTGTGGCAAATATTTGCGGGGTTGAAATGGCAGTAGCAAAATATTATCTGCGCCGCAGTCTAGACATTCCTGTTGCAATCGCTGTAAACCTTTTGCCTCTCCAACAATCACAAAAACAATATCTGGGATATGGCGCAACACAGAAGCAGCTTTAACGACGCTTTCTAAGCCTTGAGTTAGAGCAATGTTACCAGAATAAAGTACTACAAATTTCCCATTCAGATTATGTGCTACGCGAAAAGGGTTATCTTCTTTAGGCAAAGGGCGGATAAAATTTACATCAACCCAGTTGGGAATTTGCACAATTTTGTCAGCTTCTACGCCCTTAGATCGCAAATTGTCCACAAACCCATCGGCGATGACGCTAATTTTGCTGGCAGTATGGTAGGCAAATTTTTCCAATAATGTAAACAACTGGATGAGCAATTTATTTTTTAGTAGACCGACATGGACGGCTGCTTCTGGTAATATATCTTGTAGATTTAAGATCACAGGACAAGCACGTAACCATGCTAAAAGAGCAACTGGTACACAGCCTGGCAAGGATGGCGATGTTGAGAGAATAACATCTGGACGCCAACCCATGAGGGCGGGCACAAAACTAGTGACAACGAAACTAGCATCTAGTAATACCCGATCTAATAGGTTGGGTTGTGGACGAATCCAAACGTAACTGCGTTGAATTTGAACGCCATTTTTGTATTCGTTGAGATACCACTTGCCCCGATATTCCTGGTAAATTTGACGCTCAGGGTAGTTGGGCATAGCGGTGACTACGCGCACTTGATGCCCACGCTTTACTAGCCCCTCTGCTAGTTCAGTCATCAGTGGGGCAATACCAATTGGCTCTGGATAGTAGTTGTATGAGTAAATTAAAATTCGCATAAAAAATTAGTCTGAAGTATCCCGGTTTTTTATTTAATGACAAATATTTGTCTTAAATATGATTTGGAGCTTGGGAACTCCTATATTTAATTGTCGCTTCAGACTGTTTTTATGTCAGGTATTTTCCTTAAAGATTGAGTAAACTTTGATATTAAATACTTAGAGAAACTGTGAATTTTTTTGACTATTTAAGCAGCATTTCCAGTAGACATTTTTGATTGGTACGTAAGTAAAAACTCTATGTCTTCCGATATTAATTAAGACTGTTTGACAAGAGTCGTTGTTGAATAAGCGATCGCCTTTGTATTTTCTCCTTTTTTGCTGGTTCAGGATTCCGAGATTTAGGTCTTGAAACTATAGCAATCCGATTTGATTCTTGAACTTATTTGTGTAGGCAGGGAGTAGGGAGTAGGGAGTAGGAAATGGGGAATCAGCCCTTTCGAGTTGTACGGAGTTTTTTCAAAAATCAAATAGGAGTCCTATAGGGGTTTTAATATTGTTTATGTTAATGAAATTTTTTCCTCATTCATGGCATTGCTGCATACAGCTATTTACGGCAGGTTATCAATCTACCGTTGCTAGAATACGGCTATGATGACGGAGAGTGTACCCTATAACCCAGATAGAGAAAGAATTATTCTCATTGGTTTGCGAAATAATTTTATCAAGGATATACGAATAAAAGTTGGTAAGCAAAAGTTACTAACTAAGGTATATTTTCGTTAAAAAAATTATATTTTATGTGTCGCTTGATACGAGAGTTAAATTATGGATGGTGAAGAGTTGTTCTAAAGATATAATGCTGGGGAGCAGGACTTTAGCCGGGTTGATTTGAGAAGACCTAGTATTTTCCGCAAGGATTTGAAGGATGGGATTTTCAAAGCAGGAATATTAGATAAGAAGTTAAAACTATCACCGCCTGAATCCTTACGCATTAAGAATATTTTCAGCTTACGAAAGTTCTAATCGCCAAGTATGGGGATTTCGTCACTGTTCTGTGCTGATTATGGGAGCAAGGTTAAAACCTAATATAATACTGAGGCAGAAAAACTAAACTGGACTTGATGCCTCTGGAGAACAGTGATGAGCGTAAAAATGCGTAGGCGCAGCCCAAACTAGGCATCGCACTTCTTCTCTTTCCCTACGCTTTACGACTTAGCGGTAGAGGTCGCTGTGCTAAAACTTCTTTATAAAGCTCTTCGAGCAGAGTAATATTTTTACTAAGGGTATAGCGGTCTAATACACGCTGTCTGGCTTTTTGCCCTAGTAGGGTTGTTAACTCTGGATGATCTTGGAACACTGGCAAGAGGGTTCTTAATTGCGATCGCGCTGTTTTAGTATTAATAACTACACCTGCGCCCTTTTCCAATACTTCTCCATCTGCACCCACGTCTGTTGCTAAACAAGCCAACCCACAGGCCATTCCTTCTAACAGAGATAGTGACAAACCCTCTACCAATGAAGGCAAAACAAATACATCTGCCCCCCGCAAAATTTCAATGCGTCGGTATTCATCAGCGACAAATCCCAACCAGATAATGCCGTATTCCCAACCAGAAAACGGCTCTAAAGAAGACTTCAAAGGGCCGTCGCCAACAATTAACAACTTACTACCAGGTTCCATTGGCGACTGCTTCCAAGCCCGAAGCAGGGCTTCGAGATTTTTCTCTGGCGCTATGCGACCCTGATAGACAAACAAGCGTTCGGCTTTAAACTCTGCTTTGACTTGAGAAAGTCCTGGAGAGTACTTAATAGTATCAACGCCGTTGGGAATTACAGCGATATTTTCTTCCCGCACGCCCATCCGTGCCAATAATTCTCGCTGAATTTGAGAAAATACAATCACGCGATCGTAGTTAACTAAAAAAGGCGCGTAGAGCTGATAAGCCAAAAGTTGTGTTCCTGATATCAGCTTTGCCCCCTTGCCAGCAAACGGTGTGTGAAAAGTGGCAATTAGGGGCAACCTCAGTTCCTCGCAGATTTCCGGTAGAACAAAGTCTAGAGGAGATAGCGTCAAGGAAGCATGGACTACATCTGGCTTGATTTCCCGCAACGACTCTGTTAAAACTTTGGTCGCTTTAAAAGTGGGAATTGTATAAACCTGGGATTTGTAAATGAAAGGGAGTGAAACCTCTCGAAGATTTGGCCAATTATCAGGTTCAGACTCTTCCTGCGCGAAGTGAAGAAAGCTCACTTGATGTCCCCTATCTAGCAAGGCATTTGTAATTTCTCGACTGTAGGTGACATTGCCGCAAAAGGGCGATTTTTTTCCAATCCAGGCTATACGCATTCTTTATTTAGCTGTAAGAAAAGCGGTTTGATCTATTACTTACTTATGTGTCCTTTGTGATTTTTTATCTAGCTATACTTGCTGGGTTTTTTAGTTATTACAGATTCCCACCACAATCTAGTTTAAAAAGCCTATTTTAAGCTGATTAAACCAGTGGATTTATGGCTTTATTTATTCTATTTATAAGTTGTTAATTTCTGATATTTAAACAACTTATTCTGACTAATGTCAGATTGATATCCCGCAAGTATGTGATAAATTTTCACTGACGACAGTTTACCATGAACACAAAAGCTTTAAGGAAATTAGTAATTACTTCAAGGTAATGAATAATAACCAACTACTTATGTGAGTTATACCAGGTTAATATACCTCCTGAAAAGACGATCGCTGCTAATCCCAAAAAAACTATCCGTAATCCCAGAAAGGTTTCTGCTACACCAGCTAATGCCAAAGGTAACGAGAGGGCAATATTAATTACATTGTTCTGCAAGCCAAAGACTTTACCACGCATTTCTGGAGGGGTTTCTGTTTGGATTGCAGTTTGCATGGGAATTCCCACTAACGCTCCAAAGATACCTAATAGCGCTACCAGTAACAACACTAGCCACAGTTGGGTTGTAAATACTGATAGACCAATCAGGGATGCTGCCATGCCCATAGAACCATACAGGCTCAGTTGGGTATAGGAGAAGCGTTGACCAAATTGACCGAGAATTGTTGCTCCTGCAGCGATGCCAACACCGCCAGCTGCTAGTAAAAAACCGAACTGGGAGGCTTTCATGTTGGGAATTATTTCTGCCATCCGAACGGCTAGAACAGTTAATGCTGCAAAGACAGAAAACAAGATAATCAGCTGAAGCAAAGCATTGCGGATGGGATGATTTGCTTTGAGGTAGCTGAAACCGTCCCGCAAATCAGAGAATACGTGAGGGAATTCTGTATCGGGGTCGTGGTGTTTTTCCTTAGTTGCTAGGAGGAATAAAATGAGTCCAGCGATCGCATAACTACCACCTACCAAAAGTTCCTTACCTAAACTACCATTACCACCAATTTGCAGCCAAAGTCCATCAGCGATCGCTAACAATGGTTCCCCGACGGCAAACCCAACAATCACCGATGCCATCATCGTTGTCGTGTAAAGTGAATTTGCCGAGAGTAAATGCTGTTCTTCTACGATCAAAGGAATTGCCGCCTGTTCTGCCGGTGCAAAAAACTGCGTCAGTGTGGAAACTAAAAAAGTTACGCCCAGGATGATTAAAAAACCTACTGGCAGCACTCCTATGGGTTGCCAATCATGAGTCAACCACAGCAGGAAGGGAATTGATAAAACCAGGATGCCGCGCCAAATATTCGTTGCCACCAGCACAGCCTTTTTCGACCAGCGATCGACAAACACGCCAGCAACAGAACCAAACAATACGGCTGGAATAGTAAAACCCATCATCAAGGCTGATACCCAACCACTAATACTCTGATTACTACCTTGAAACTGAGTATTAATCAAAGCAATCATCAGCACCAAATAAACTTTATCTGCTAGTTGGGAGAAAACTTGACCGCCCCAAAGAGCCAGGAAATTAGGGTTTTTTAATACAGGCAAAAACCCCTGCGGTGTTACATTCCCCGAAACAGTTTCTCCACCTGAACCAGACCCATCTAATTTCGGTGGTTCTTTTTCTGGGATAGTGGATACTGGCAAACTCTGCCCGTTGCCAGTGCCGTTGCTATCTACCTCAGCAGTGGTTAATTTGTCCTCAGATTCTGTTTCTGATTGACTTGGAACATCAGTTTTTGGGATCTCCTCTGTGCAATTTTGATCGTTTTTAGAAACGTCTTTTGGGGACATTTCTTCGCCATTGATTTGACTAGATGTACACTTAGAAACGGCACTCAGGTGATTTTTAACTGTAGGATCTAATGCCCTATTCTGTTTTTTGGCGAGGCTTGGTGACAAAGGCAGGATTTTTTTATCCAAATCAGACGGTTGCATCATGGTTGGCAGCAAAATAAGAGTCGATCAAGGTAGCAGAGCGAATAGGGCGACCTAATTGATACTGAGCATACTGGCGCAAAATCTGCTCAACAGATAACCAGTTATGATCTCTAGCACCATCAATTTGCATTATCTCTGGTTGTGACAGATGTTGAAGCAGACCTAATTCTATAGCACCCAGACGACTAGAAATCACAGGTATTTCTTGCCGATGCACAACAACTGTTTGGGAGCCAGCTTTTGGAGGTGATGGGATAATCGGGTGATTGGGTGATGGAGAAAAAGATGAATTTCTTTGTATCCCTGTGTCCTTCTCTTTTTCTGTTCGTAAACGTTTCCAAGCTTCTAAGCAAACCGTTCCACCCGCAGGGATGCTAAATCCTATCTGCCAGTTAGGGTCTGTAAAGTCTGGTTTGAGGGGATGCCCAGATAAGCAGCAAACTTGCACTTGCGGTGTCAGTCCTGCTAAGGCTAAAAGGTGAAACACCCCATGAGCGAGATGAGCCAAAACCCCAAATGGATTTGCACTAGACATTGCCTCCAACCGATGGAGATGTTCATTGAACAACTCATAAAGTTCTTCTTGGGGTTGTTCGCTCAAAGCTTGACACAAAACTATTTCTGTTAAATACTGGCTGGCAGCCAATTTTCCCAAATCTTTAGTTAAACCAGGATAAGTTTTTAACGTCTGTGCTTGAGTAATTTTATCGAGCGATCGCCCTTTCGCAATCAATAGTTCATTCACAACGAACATCCCACTCCTGCCGCCCAGGCTGGAATTGTGCTTACGTGCCCCTGGAGCCACTGCTCTAATTAGACCGAATTCGCGTGTTAAAATCGTCACTATTTTATCCGATTCTCCCAGCACCTGAGTTTTAAGATTAATTCCGGTTGCTTTGTAGGTTCTACTCATTAGTTATTAGTCATTGGTAGTTATTAATCATTGGTCAAAAGTCATTAGCTTAGGACAAATGACAAATGACTAAGGACAAATGACTATTCACCCTTCCCCAGGTTATCGCGCTGGCGGATCAAATCCATGCCGCGAGATGTACCTAATCTAGTAGCACCCGCTACGATTAAGTCTAGGGCTTGATTTATAGTACGGATACCACCCGAAGCTTTAATTCCCACCCTTTCTTTGGCCAATTCCTGCAAAAGTCGCACATCTGCCACTGTTGCACCACCATTCCAACCTGTACTAGTTTTTAAGAATGCCGCTCCCGCCTCCATCGCTATTTCAGCAGCTATTCTTTTCTCCGCATCTGTCAACAGGTTGGTTTCCAAAATAACCTTGACAGTTTGCCCAGTCTCTTCACAAATTTCGGCAATTTCTCGGTGAACTTCTTCAGTTTTACCAGCTTTCAACCAGCCTAAGTTCATTACCACATCCAACTCAGTAGCCCCACTATCCGCCGCTTCTTGAGCCTCATATAGTTTCACTGCTGAAGTCGTCGCACCAGCCGGAAAGCCAATCACTGTACACACTTTCGGGTTCTTACCGTGGAGGAGTTCGACTGCTTGTTTGACATAGGCAGGGTACAAGCAAACCGCCGCAAAATTGAATCTGTATGCTTCTTCACACCACTGCTCAACCTGCTCTGGAGTAGCCGTTGGCGTTAGCAGGGCGTGATCGATAAATGGCGCAATATCAATGTCTGGATAGTCTGCTGCCATCATGTCTTCTGCCACTAATTGATTATTAAACTTTATAAAAAATTAAAACATTTCTTATATATGTATTAAACCATATTTATTACTAGTTTATCCTGAAAACAACCTGCTGACTTCTCTTGGATGTCGGCCTTGTAGATGTTGGGGAATTACTGTAAATATTTAAGTCCATCCGTGAAGACGCTTCAAAGATAAAAACATTATATAAATCCAATTACCTGCTATTAGCCATTCTACAAATAGCTTTAATAACGTTGTCAATATCTTCTTCATCGCTCAATCCAAGCTGCTCTTTTTTTCGTTTGAGAATTTTTTGATACTCGAATACTAAGGTGGTAGAAACATTTAACTACCAACGCCTATCATTAAGAATTGTTAACAGTTTGTAAGATACACCACGGTTAGATCGTAAATCAGTAAAAAGTACATTTGTATCAAGTATAACTTGGTACGGATTTATGATTATTTCGCTATTAATAGCATTTTTGCCGTACTGACGAGCTTATAGTTTACCTATTGATCAATTCATCTTTGAATTATCGACTAAAGACCATCCTAAACTGGTTGGCTGTTCATAAACCCGCTTTAAGGTATTTACATCTCTTGCAGAAATAGGCGACGGGTTACGAACTTGGGAAAAGTATAAAGCATCAGTTTGTAGCGGACTATGACCCCAAATTCCCAAAGCGTGTCCAAATTCGTGGCGGGCTGCTGCTTGGATATACTCACCTGTTTGACTGGGACTTAGCAAGATGGTGAAGCGGTGGGATAAAACTTTGTTGCTGGTGTATAACTCGTAAGTAGTTTGTGCCGATCGCGCCCGAGGTATATTACTACCAGGGGAAATTTGTAGAGGTGGCGCTTTTCGCACAATCGTAATATCAGCAATTTCTGGCTGTTCGACTACTGTCAAAGGTAAATAAGTACTCCACTCCTGTACGCCCTGCAAGACACCGTTAACCCATGCTTGAGCTTGTTTTTCGCTGACAGCTTTTGGTGGTTCTACGTAAACTCGAACCGGAAATTGCGACCAGACTAAATAACCAACTTGGGTTGTTCTGATTTGGGAAAAGTAGTCACCACTGTTGGTACTATCTTGCCAGCGTGCGAGTGTGGGCGGTAAAGGATGGGGTTTTGGCGAAGATGAGGTAGGGAGAGAAATTATTAAGTTTGAGTATACATATTTTGGTATTTTTGTAAACCCATTACTCGACTGGAGATTAGTAAGAATGATTAACAGCCCTGTGCCAATAAATAAGACAAGAGCTGTAATTAACCGCCGTGAAATTAAATTTATTAAGGTGTTAAGTATTGGGTGTTCGGTTTTTTTCCCCATTTACCTATCCTTATTTAGGGAGCCAACCAGCACTTAAAACTACTGTTAAACCCAGAAAAATTACTGTCAATGCCCAAGTAATTCGGTTTAAAGTGTTTTCTGCACTTTTGGCGCTGCTAAATAGCTGGGCTTGTCCGCCAATGGCCCCAATGCCATCACCTTTGGGGCTATGCAGTAAAACTAAGATAATCAAACCAGTAGCGGAAAATGCCCAAATGCCTTGCACAATATTAGAAACTATCATGGTAGGAATCTCATTTATAAGAAGTTTTAAAAAACAGAATTCAGGGTTGGAAGTTAGGAGTTAGGAGTTAGGAGTTAGGAGTTAGGAATTAGGAAAGTTTTAATTGATCACTCTTCACTATTAACTCTTAATTATTAACTCCTCACTATTAACTCCTAACTCTTTTACAGCCCCACTTGCACGGGGGTGCGAGTGCGTTGTAGCTCATATTCTGCTGTTTTCAGCAGCGATCGCCCTGTCATTTCTGGTGGCTGAGGCAACTGTAAAATCTCTAAAATTGTGGGGGCGATGTCGGATAGCTTGCCATCGCTTCGCAGTTCGACATTTGTACCATATCCAGGGATTTTGACTTTCTCTCCTTCCACCAAGATCAAGGGAACTGGGTTAGTGGTGTGGGCTGTCCACGGATTACCCCCATGATCTAGCATATACTCAGCGTTGCCGTGATCGGCAGTAATAATTGTTGTACCGCCGGCTTTGATAACGCTCTCTAATAAACGTCCTAAACAGCGATCAACTGTTTCAATTGCTGTAATGGTAGCTTCGATTTGACCAGTATGCCCTACCATGTCGGGGTTGGCATAGTTAATCACAACTAGGGAATACGTACCCTTTTGAATCGCAGCGATCGCTACATCTGTAACTGCTGCTGCTGACATCGCTGGGGCGTGATCGTAAGTCGCTACCATTGGGCTACTTACCAGTTCTCGGTCTTCTCCAGCAAAAGGTTCCTCCAGACCCCCATTAAAGAAATAGGTGACGTGGGCGTATTTTTCTGTTTCGGCAGTGCGGAACTGATTCAGACTGTGATTGGCTATGACTTCTCCCAGAATGTTACTGAGATTCTGAGGCTCAAAGGCTACAGCCACGGGTAAGTCTGAATCATACTGCGTAAAGGTGACAAAGGACAACGGCGTGATTTGCTGTCTTTCAAAACCTTTAAACGTGGGACTGACCAAAGCTTGAGTCAGTTGTCTGGAGCGATCAGGGCGGAAGTTGAAAAATATCACCCCATCCCCTGGTTCGATTGCGCCGGGAGCAATTCGGATTGGGTTGACAAATTCATCTTTTATCCCTTGGTCGTAAGATGCTTGCAAGACTTCCACAGCCTTGAGACCATTACCAACACTATTTTGTATCATCATGTCGTAGGCGCGTTTGACCCGATCCCAGCGGTGATCGCGATCCATCGCGTAGTAGCGACCGCTGAGGGTGACTATGCGCCCAATTCCTGTGCGGTCTATATAATCTTGCAGCAGTGTGATTGCTCTTACACCGTCAGTTGGGGAGGTGTCACGACCATCGGTGATGGCGTGGATACAAACTTCTGGAATTCGCTGGTCTTTAGCTAAGTCAAGTAGTCCGAATAGATGGGTGATATGCGAATGTACCCCTCCCTCAGAACAAAGCCCGACTAGATGCAGCTTGCTATTCCGAGAACGAACTTCCTGGCAAATTTTGACGAGTGCTGGGTTTAAGGCAATAGAACCGTCTTCGACCGCATCGGAGATGCGTACTAGTTCTTGGGGTACAACTCGCCCAGCACCAATGTTCAAATGACCAACTTCCGAGTTGCCCATTTGACCCTCTGGCAACCCTACGGCTTTTCCTGATGTGTGGATGAGGGTATGCGGGTAAGCTGCCCATAAACTGTCCACGATGGGAGTTTTAGCAGCAACAATAGCGTTTCCTCGTGTTTCCTCGCAGTAGCCCCATCCGTCTAAAATGACTAGCACCACAGGAGCAACAGGTGCTTTGGTCATAGTAAAATTGCCCTTTGCTGTTTGTAATACCCGAATGATACCACTGCTAATCCCTGCCGCAAGTGAATTTTTGCTTATTAACTTGTTTTATGAAGAACTTACAGTTTTTTGAAATATTTTTAAATTTTAGTAGTTTTTCTGTGATGTTTTTGAACGCTAATAAGGAGTGATTACTTAGTAGTAGCGCTCCCGCACTACTACTAAGGCAGTATCCAACCCCTTATTTCCTTTTTGTGGAAGCTTTTGCAGCTTTCTTAGCAGCTTTTTCGGCAGCGATCGCAGCTAACTTTGCTTGTTCTTTTTCTTCGGCAATTTTCTCGAGATAGTAATGATAATCTCCTAAGTAAACGCGGAATTCACCATCACGAATTTCGACGATTTTGTTTGCTACCTCAGAAATAAAATAGCGATCGTGGGAAACCACAATTGCCGTACCATCATAATTTTTGAGCGCTTCTTCCAGCATTTCTTTAGCTGGAATATCTAGGTGGTTTGTCGGCTCATCTAAAATTAGTAAGTTCGCAGGACGTAAGAGCATTTTTGCCAACGCCAGACGAGCTTTTTCTCCTCCACTTAATGCCCCAACTGCTTTAAATACTGTGTCACCAGTGAATAAAAATCGTCCCAAAAGTGTGCGGACTTCTTGATTATCCCAATCGGGAACTTCATCATGGATAGTTTCCATGACAGTTTTCTTCAAATCCAAGGCTTCAGCTTGATTTTGCTCAAAGTAACCGGGAAGAACGTTGTGATCGCCTAATTTAACGCTACCTTCTGTGGGTGGTTCCATACCCATAATCACGCGTAGAAGGGTCGATTTCCCAGCACCATTAGGGCCAAGAAATGCAATGCGATCGCCCCTTTCAATTAGGAGATTTGCTGCTAAAAACAGGATTTTATCACCATAAAGATGAGTTAAATCTTTAATGTCCACAACCTCGCGTCCACTGCGGGGTGCTGGGGGAAAACGGAAGTGTAGAGTTCTCATACCAGCAATGGGTGCTTCAATGCGCTCGATTTTGTCGAGTTGCTTTTCCCGGCTTTTTGCCTGGGTACTGCGGGTAGCACTGGCGCGAAATCTATCAACAAAGGTTTGCTGTTTCTCTAATTCTTTCTGTTGGCGTTCGTAAGCACTAAGTTGTGCTGATTGACTTTCGGCTTTTTGTAACAAATATGCCGAGTAGTTACCAAGGTAAGTACTGGAAACGCCACGTTCAGTTTCTACAATTTGGGTGCAGAGGCGGTCAAGGAACTCCCGGTCATGGGAAACTATTACCATCGGCGTAACCAGCCCTCTGAGGTAATTTTCCAACCACTCAATGGTTTCTAAATCCAGGTGGTTAGTCGGTTCATCCAGCAGCAACAAGTCGGGTTTTTGCAAAAGTATTTTACCCAAACTCATCCGCATTTGCCAACCACCACTGAAGGCACTGACGAGGCGATCGCCATCTTCTAGCCCAAACCCCATCTCTGGTAAGATTTTCCCGATACGTGCATCTAAGTTGTAGCCATCTAAGGCTTCAAATTTACGCTGCAAACGATCCAACTTGTCGATCAGTCGATCGAGTTCCTCTGGGGTAGCCGTTTCCATTTCTTGTGGCACATGCGCCAGAGATAACTGTACTTCGTTGGCTTCTTTGAAGACAGTCCAAAATTCTTCTCTAACGGTGCGGGTGGGGTCTACTTCAAACTCTTGGTTGAGGTAGGCTATATGTAAGCTATTAGGACGAATGATTTCGCCAGCAGTGGGTTCAATTTCCCCAGAGATGATTTTGAGTTGGGTGGATTTTCCAGCACCGTTGACACCGACTAAGCCAATGCGATCGCCTGGTTTAACTTCCCAGTTGATATCTTTGAGAACTTCGCCTGTGGGATAAATTTTACTTATATGTTCTAGTCGCAGCATTAAGTTTCTCTCAGGTAGGGAGTGGGTGGTTGAGGACGAAGTACTAACACCGCCTCTAATATTAACAAAAATTAACTATAAATTCGTCGTGATCAAGTCTGGGGAGCCGCAAACAAAATTTGCCTTAAGTCACGAATAAAACTTGCCACATCCATCTCAAGGCTGACTTTGTGTTATCTGTTTGACTTCTTCGACACTCAAATCTAACGCCTCTGCTACTTGTTCTACAGTCAACCCTGCTGCCAACATTGCTGGTACTGCTTTTAGTTTACCTTTAAGCTCACCTTGTTCAATACCTTCCTGAAAGGCTTCCTGATAAAATCTGGTTTGCTTTAATTCGCTTAAGCCAAACATTTCCTCCATCTCCTCCCTACTCATTGTAGGAAACTTGTAAGCCAAAATAGTCTCTATAAATTGTAATAATTGCTGCTGTTTTAGTGGTGAGCTTATCTCAGACTTAGTTCTGTCTATCAATTCCCAAGCTTTAGCGATCGCTATATCATCGGTTGCAATTACTAATTTAGCAGTTGCAATACCAAGTGGAAGCGATGCAGCCTCACCTAATTCATCAATATAAATCCGTCTGACGCGCCCACTTGTGAAAAACTCATGGTAATGTTTGCTCCTGTATCTACACTTCTGTTTGGGTACAAAACTACAGCACTCCAGTTATTTTGTGGTTGATTCTGACGCAGGTATAAACATATTTCTGCAATTAGCCGTGAATAAATTTCCCCATCAGCTTGAAATTGCACTTCCAGAAAATAAATCTGGTTCTCACTTCCTTGTGTAGGCATAAATACACCATCGATTCTGAAGGCTGTTTGTTTGATTTCAACTGATGAAAATTGATAAAGGCTAGCTTCTTCTGGAGGATTACCAATAAGTTCAAAGAAGATATCAGGGAATTCTTGAAACAGCCGATAAAAGATGATGTCTGTTTTCACAATTTTATATCAATTGAAGATTTTGATTTGCTGTTCATGTGTTACTTTGTTCTTCAGAACCATCCCGCACTTCGAGCAACCGCTCTTTTGCCATCCCTAATATACGTGATAGTGGAACTAACAAACTATCATCAAATGCTTCTCCAGCATAAATATTATTCAGTTCCGTGGGAGATAATTTAAAGGTGTCGCAGAATTTAGCAAACTCCTGGTTACTCAAGTCAAGTTCTTTTTGCCTATCATTAAGTAAAACTGCGATCGCTCTAGTTCCATGCTTCCGAGGTTCACTAGTTATTATATATTTACCCATTAAATAATTGACTTTATTCGTATCGCCGCCCACTTTTTTAATTAAATCAGTGCAAGCCATTTTTAATGCTTTATTTAAAACTTCTTGCTCATTTAAAAACTTAATAACTTCACTGGCATGATCTGGTTTAAAAAATCCCACCAAATCACCTTTTGCCAACGCGATGATTTTGTGCGGCTTGACTATATTGCTTTCGTTTGACCAAAGTATCGCCTAAATTTCCTACTGATCATTACTAACTACCAAGGTTTATGAAAAGGATTCAGCAATTTTTTTCATAAAGCGATTACAGCGATTGAGTCAAGATGTGTGTTTTTTCGTACCAGGACGATCTGGTACTAACCGCATCCAATAATCAAACGCTTGAGAATAATGCTTACTCCTGCTATAGGATTAATATTTGATTTCTGAAAAAGTTCGGTACAACTCGAAAAGCCTAATTCCTTATTCCCTATTCCCTACTCCCTACTCCCCACTCCCCGCCTACGTAGATAATTTCAAAAATCAAATACGATTCCTATACCATTTTGGATTGATGATTACCCTAAGTATTTTTGGCAATTCCCATGTTATGAATTAATCAAGAAAAATGGCAGGAATTATCCTTCCCAGTCTTGACGAGTATCGCACAGAAAATTGTCTGCGATCGCATCATCAAATAGATAGGGGCAATGCTCTGGAAAAGTTCGTAATGGTAAGTTAGTTTCTCGTAGCGCCAAATCGACTCCCGCTTCAAAACCATCTAACAAAACTTCTTCTATTCGAGACTTTAAACTAGGGTTCTGTCGCAAATGTCTGCCTTTTTTTGTGCCATTTTTAACCCATCGAACTCACGTTTATTTACGAAAAGGAATAGTACCAGGTCGGAAAAGTTTTTTATGCACCCATTGCTCAATTTGGGGGTTTAATTCCCCTGCCTCTACAGGCAGTAAGTTTTGCTGTAAGGTTAAAATCCCCATTGCAAAACTTAATTAAGAATTACGAATTACGAATTATTTAACGACGAACGAATGAGTGTGACAAAAAACGTGAGTGAATACTCTTACAAATTTTGAGAAAGGTCAAGGTAATCGATAGCCTACAAGGGAAGAGGTTGGGTGAGGTTCCGTCGAACTCACGTTAAATTAGTCATGAAGTCCGAATTTGCCTATCACGATTATCCTAGTCAAATGGAAGATGCACTCCACACGATATTAGAAAACCACCTGTGTATGTTAAAAGTAACAGTACAACAAGTGGTTTTACAGGATATTTAACAGCAAAAATTAGTTAGCGGCAGAAGTTGCTAACTCTGCGAGACGTTCTTGCTGGTCTAGAGATATACAAGATTGGATAAGCGTCTCTAAATCACCTTCCAAAACAGGGTTAAGGGAATAATTCTGACCTAAGCGATGATCAGTAGCCCGGTTATCTTTATAATTGTAAGTGCGAATTTTTTCCGATCGCGATCCTGTACCAACTTGCGATCGCCGCATGGAAGTTACAGCCTCTTGTTGTTCGCGTAACTTCATTTCATACAACTTCGCCCGCAGAATTTGCATCGCCCGTTCTTTGTTTTGCAACTGGCTGCGTTCTTCTGTACAGAAAATCCGAATCCCTGTCGGTTTGTGCATCAAGTCGGCGGCTGTTTCCACCTTGTTGACGTTTTGACCACCAGCACCACCAGAACGGGCTGTAGTCATTTCAATATCTTTCGGGTCAATATGAATTTCCACATCATCCACCTCTGGCATAATCGCCACGGTAGCTGTGGAAGTATGAACCCGTCCCCCAGATTCAGTTGCCGGCACGCGCTGCACACGATGCACTCCAGCTTCAAACTTTAACTGGCTGTAAACGTCATTACCTTTAATTTCGAGAATGACCTCTTTCCAGCCACCCATTTCTCCTCGAGATTCGCTTACTAGAGAAACTTTCCAACCTTGAGTCTGGGCATAGCGCGTGTACATCTGCATCAAATCGCCAGCCCAAATACTTGCTTCATCGCCACCAGTACCAGCGCGAATTTCCAACATGATATTCTTTTCATCATTGTGGTCGCGTGGTAGTAGTAAGACTTTCAAGCGAGTCTCTAAATATTCTATTTTTTGTTCAAGTTCCTTTACTTCCAGTGCTGCCATTTCTTGCAACTCTGGGTCACTTGCAGATTCTTTGTAAACCTGACGCGCTCCGATCAAGTTTTCTTGGGCTGCTTTCCAAATTTCATAGGTATTAACTACCTCTTCCAAAGAAGAACGAGACTTAGCAATTTCTTGATACTCATCAGGGTTGCTAGCGGTATCAGGATCGCCAAGACGACGTGTTAATTCATTAAAGGTTTGTTCAACAGATTTAAGTTTATCCAGTAAGTATGATTCAGCCATGACGAGTGCGATCGCTCCTTAAAAAAATAACAAATTGGCTCGAGCATATAAATGACAATCGACCCCGAAGAATGCAGGGCCGTCGTTAACAGCAGAGCCAACCCGCTACTTTTTGTTTTGTTCGTCGCCAGATGTTTGAGTGCTGCTCATGCCGTACTTGCGGAGGAAGCGCTCCACTCGACCCTCGGTGTCAATAATCTTCTGAGTGCCGGTGTAAAAGGGGTGATTTCCAGACCAAACATCTACGTGCAATTCTGGCTTGGTAGAGCCAACAGTCATAACAACTTGACCGTTGCAGTAAACTTTAGCGTCTGGATACCACTTGGGGTGAATATCAGATTTAGCCATTGTTCCTTTTGTGGTGAATCTATACAAATTATAACTTTTAGCTTTCAATTGGGGCTAGGGAGTGGGGATCAGGGGAAGAATAACTATTGGTTATTGATTAATCCTCAATGCCCAATGCCCCATGCCCAATGCCCTAACGTTTAGAGTACTGAGGTGCTTTCCGGGCTTTATGTAAACCATATTTTTTCCGCTCTTTTGCTCTCGGATCGCGAGTCAAATAACCTTCGGTTTTCAAAGGTGGGCGGTTGTCTGGGTCTAGTTGGCACAAAGCACGAGCAACTCCCAAACGAACAGAATCAGCCTGTCCGGTCAAGCCGCCGCCTTCTGCTTTCACCAAAATGTCATATTCGTTTTCTAGTCCCAGAGTTTCCAAGGGTGCTTTGATCACTCCCAGGTAGTTAGCGTTAAATTGGAAATACAAATTTCCATCTTTACCGTTCACAGTCAGTTGACCAGTGCCTGGAACCAGGCGTACCCGCGCTACTGAGGTCTTACGACGACCAGTACCCCAGTATACGGCGCGACCGCTATTGGCATCTGCTACTACCATTAATTTTCTTCTCCAGGAATTGTACTAATTTGTAGTTCTTTAGGTCTTTGAGCATCATGAGGATGCGTGGGCCCAGCGTAGACTTTCAGCTTGGTGAATAACTGCTTACCCAGGCTATTTTTAGGTAGCATACCTTTAACAGCCTGTTCTAAAATCCGCTCTGGTATGCGCTGTTGCAGTTTAGCGAAAGTTTCCGTTTTCATCCCACCGGGACGACCTGAATGGCGACGGTACAGCTTTTGAGTGCGCTTTTTGCCTGTGACTGCGACTTTCTCGGCATTGATGACGATTACGAAGTCACCTGTATCTAGGTGGGGTGTATATTCGGGTTTCTTTTTACCTCTCAAAATCTGGGCGATTTCGCTGGCGAGGCGACCGAGGCGTTGATCGGTGGCATCTACTATGTACCACTCACGCTCAAGGGATGCTTGAGAAGGAAGGTATGTTTTACTCGTTGTCATTTGTCATTTATCCTTTGTCATTTTTGAGACAGTGCGGTCTTGGGGGTTTCCCCCATGAGCAACTGGCGTTCGCCCTTGGCGTGCCGGAGGCATCACCCGTAGGGTAATTTGTCATTAGTCATTTGTCCTTTGTCATTTGTTATTTGTCGTTTGTTATTCACTAATGACAATTGTACAGACGCGATTAATCGTAATCACAATTGTACAGACGCGATTAATCGCGTCTCTACTGACCAATGACTAATGACTCTTGACTAGTGACGAATTTTGGCAAGGTATCGTACCAAATCTCATTGGGAAAAGGAAAATCGGGATAGCCGACTCGCAACAAGCACAAGCCTTGGGGCGGTGCGGCGTATTTTACTTCTTCCCGACGTTCTTCTTTCCAGAGTTCGGTGAAGCTAGAAAGCGTGCGTTGTCCAGAACCTACTTGTACCAACATCCCTACCAACAGCCGTACCATGCCATACAAAAATCCATCTGCCTGTATTTCAATATGGATAAATGGCCCACTGCGACGACACTCTGCTGCTTGCACCTCTACCCAGGAATGCGATCGCTTCGAGCCTGCACGGTGAAAAGCAGCTAAGTGATGCTTTCCCAACAGAGGTTTCAGAGCAGCTTGAATTAAGGATTCATCCAGGGGTGCATAATAATAATGCCAACTGAAGGGTCTTACAAACAAGTTAAGTCGATCTTCAGTATATATTGTGTAGCGATACCGTCGATAGGCTGCACTAAAGCGAGCGTGCCAACGGTTATCTACATTAGCTGAAGCCCTGATTAATATATCTGACGGCAGATAGCTGTTGAGGATTGTTGCCCACTTGTGAGGTGGAATGAGAGTTGTAGCTTCAAAATGGGCGACTTGAGCAGCAGCGTGAACTCCAGAATCAGTTCGCCCGGCACCGTGTAATGTTACATGATGCCCAAGAATAGTAGCGATCGCTATTTCGATCTCTTCTTGGACAGTCCGCTGTTTTTTTTGCCGTTGCCAGCCATGAAAATGAGTGCCCAGGTATTGGATTACCAAGGCTACTCGATGAGTTTGTGTAGGCTGGTGGCTTTCTAACATACAGATTTTGTCCCCGAAGTTCTGATCTAAGGAAGCCTTAGCTCAGACTTCTCTTTTTGTCTTTTGTCATTTGTTCTTTGTTATTCACTAATGACAATTGTACAGACGCGATTAATCGCGTCTCTATTGTACAGACGCGATTAATCGCGTCTCTACTAATGACTAAATGACTTAAACCAATTCAATTATTGCCATTTTTGCATTATCACCCCGACGCGGTACGGTATGCAGGATGCGGGTATAACCACCCTGGCGATCGCCATATCGAGTCGGAGCTTGCTCAAATAGAGCGTGAACCAGTTGTTTGTCGAAGATATAGCCAAGGGCTTCCCGGCGTGCTGCCAAGGAGCCGTTTTTGGCTAGGGTAATCATTTTTTCCACTTTACTTCGCAGAACTTTCGCTCTAATTAAAGTGGTGGTGATCTTACCATGACGGATCAGCTCGGTGGCAAGCGATCGCAGTAAAGCACGGCGTTGATCGGCGGGTTTACTGAGTTTTTTGACGCGACAACGGTGACGCATAATTATGCACTATGAATTATGAACGGTTTTATTAAGGGTGTTTAGAGCCTCTTTCCATTGGCAGGGTGATGCCCAAGCGTCGCTGCAAAGCTTCCACAACCTCTTCTGCTGATTTCTGCCCAAAGTTCTTAATTTCTAAGAGGTCTTCTTGGGTATAATCCAACAAATCTGCCACAGAGTTAACTTGTGCCCGTTTGAGACAGTTATATGCCCGCACAGAAAGTTGCAACTCTTCGATGGGTATCTGGGCAGTTGGGTCGTCTGGAATATCCGAACCTGTGTCTGTTGGTTCTAGGGAGATGTCTTTCAACGGGTTGAATAAATCTACCAAGATCCCAGCGGCCGAAGATAGTGCTTCTTGGGGGGAAATACTACCGTTTGTCCAAACTTCCAATAGTAGTCGGTCTTTTGGAATCAAGCCTTCCCCACGAGATTCTTCAACACTATAGTTGACTTTTCGCACCGGCATAAATATTGAGTCGATTTGGAGAAAATCCAACGATGTGGCTTCTTCACGTCCTCGCTCTACGGTGCGATAGCCTTTGCCTTTCTCGATCCGAAATTCCATTTCCAGTTTTCCTCCCTCAGCGACGGTGGCTACATACTGGGTCGGATCGATAACTTCTACTTCACTGGGCAAATCAAAATGCGCCGCAGTGATTGTTGCTGGGCCGTTAACCAATAATCTACCAATCTGGGGTTGCGAAGAATAGTTTTTCAGGATAACTTCCTTCATTTTCATGAGGATTTCCAGCACATCTTCCCGCACGCCCGGAACTGTGGCAAACTCATGTGAGACTTTTTCAATCCTCACTGCTGTAACTGCCGTACCCTCTAGATTAGACAGTAAAACCCGCCGCAGTGCGTTGCCAACAGTTGTTCCTTGACCGCGTTCTAGAGGTTCCAAAACAAATTTACTGTAATGGTTCCGACTTTCTTCGGTATTCGACTCTACACATTCAATTTGAAACTGCGCCACGGATGAGCCTCCCTTTTTCTAAGGTGCTGCTAGCAGACAAATCAATTGCCTCCTGAATTGACTGCCAATTTTGGATTTTGAATTTTGGATTTTGGATTGTGCTTCTTTGGCTCATGCTCCGCCTCTTGTCGGCGGAACAAATCTTAAATCATCAACTTAAAATCCACGAAGCCATCCATCCTTATAGTCGGGATCAATCTAAAATCGCCAATCTCAAATCAAAAATTGATTGATAATATTTTGAGGTGCCCGAAGTTTAACAGCTTTCCCGGCGGGAAAATCTGAGAAGCTTCTGGTAGCCCAAGCTTTCACCTAATGACACTTTGCACGTTAAACGCCCAAGCGGTCATTGCAAGTAACTTTACTTCCTTTAACTGTAAATTCTCGTCCTCACCGCCCAAGTCTTGGTGTTTAAACTCGACGGCGCTTGGGTGGACGACAACCATTGTGAGGAATCGGCGTAATATCCCGAATGAGTGTAATTTCCAGTCCTGCTCCTTGAAGTGCCCGAATAGCGGTTTCTCTACCTGCTCCTGGTCCACTGACCATTACCTCAATTTGGCGCATTCCTTGATCAATGGCTCGACGGGCTGCACTTTCAGCAGCAGTTTGCGCTGCAAAGGGAGTTCCCTTTTTTGCTCCCTTAAAACCGCTAGAACCAGCACTAGCCCAGGAGATAACATCTCCATTTTGATCGGTAATGGTGACAATGCTATTGTTGAAAGTAGACTGGATGTAGGCCATCCCATTAGGTACATTCCGTTTCTGCTTCTTGCTCCCGGATTTTTTAGTTGGTTGTCTCGCCATACTTGTTTAGTTGATTTAAGGTAAAACTTGCTCGGATTAGCAAGCGTTGCAAAATTATTTCCCTGGAGCCTTCTTCTTACCAGCCACTGTCTGCCTTCTCCCTCGACGGGTTCTGGCATTTGTGCGGGTTCTTTGTCCTCTGACTGGTAAGCCCATGCGATGACGACGCCCTCTGTAGGTACCAATGTCAACTAAGCGCTTGATGTTCAAAGACTCCAAGCGCCGCAAGTCCCCTTCAACTTGATAGTTGCTTTCTATTTCCCCTCTCAGGGCTGTCACATCGGCATCACTTAAGTCCTTAACGCGGGTGTCTGGGTTCACACCAGTAGCCGCTATAATTTCTTGAGAGCGTGATAATCCAATTCCGTAGATGTAAGTCAGACCGATCTCGACGCGTTTATCGCGTGGAAGGTCTACTCCGGCAATACGTGCCACAATGAACTCTCCCTATTGTTCTCGCAATTACTGTTGGTTGGAAAAACGTGATTAATCGCGTCTTTTGGTTTTAATGATCATATGCGTCCTGCAACTCACTCTCTTGGTAAGAGCACTATCCTTGACGTTGCTTGTGCTTGGGGTTCACGCAGATCACCATGACGCGACCACGACGTTTGATCACGTTACACTTTTCACAGATTTTCTTGACGGAGGCTCTAACTTTCATGCCTTTTATTCTTTGACTCCAAATATAAAATTATAGCATTTCTAGGGAAATTAATCCACTTAATTGACTAGTAAACAGTCAACAAAATGGTTTTATGGTAAAATCGTCTACATATAGTTACTTCTTTCGTAGTCGATAGGTAATTCTGCCTTTGGTCAAGTCGTAAGGAGTTAACTCTACCTTGACGCGATCGCCAGGCAAAATCTTGATATAATTTCGGCGAATCTTACCGGAAATGTGTGCCAGCACGTTAAAGCCATTGTCCAAGTCAACGCGAAACATCGCATTGGGCAACGACTCTGTAACCGTGCCTTCCATCTCAATCAAATCTTGTTTAGACAATTTGTTTTTTCCTCAACTCAACAATTTCGTGTTCAGTTGCAGCGCTTCATCTGCAAAGAAACACATTTTAAGAAATATATCAACAGTTTATTAATATATCTTAGCTAAAATTGATCTTCTTCTTGGGAGAGGGAGTAGTGAGTGGTGAATTCTCTACTCTCCCTAATTTTCAGGAAGCGATTACCTTTTGGAGTTCACTAGTGACATCTTCTTGAGACTGATTGCCATTTACTGTTAGGAGTTTTTGGCGATCGCGATAATAATCAATTAAGGGTGCAGTTTCAGCGCGGTACACTTCTAAACGACGACGAATCACTTCTTCGGTATCATCTTTTCGTCCTCTATCTAGTAAACGTACAATTACAACTTCATCTGGTGCATCTAGATTGACTACCCTTTCGCCACTCTGATGTATTGTTTCCAGCAATTCTTCAAGAAAAGCCGCTTGCGTTACTTTGCGGGGAAAACCATCAAGAATCCAACCATTTCCTGCATCTGGTTGGCTAAGGCGCTCCTGTACCAAGTCCTGCACTAGCTGATCGGGTACTAACTCACCGCTATTTACATAGTTTTGAGCCTTGATTCCCAAAACAGTTTGCTCTTTCATGGCTTGCCTTAATATTTCACCTGTAGAAACATGGGGAATATTCAAGTGTTCAGCCAGGGTTTGAGATTGTGTTCCTTTACCAGCTCCAGGTGGTCCCAAGAAGATTAGTCGCGTCACTATTGTTTCACCATTCCTTCATAGCGCTGAGATATCACGTAAGTTTGTATCTGTCTGGCAGTATCAATCGCTACACCAACTAAAATTAACAAAGATGTAGCACCCAAACCCTTAAAGGTGGGTACTCCTAAAGCTCTTTCCACACCGGTTGGAATAATCGCAACCAGTCCCAAAAAGATCGCACCCAAAAAAGTGAGTCGGTTTGAGACGCGCTCAATATACTCGCTAGTTGCCTTACCGGGACGAATGCCAGGAATGCTAGAACCCATTTTCTTCAGGTTTTGCGCTACATCTACCGGATTGAGAATCAACGAAGAATAGAAGTAGCTGAAGAAAATGATCGAAATCATGTAGACCAAGGCATAGACCCAAGAGCCAGAACCGCTTGGACTCAGATAAGTGTTAATTATATTTGCCAATTCGGCATTCTTGGCGAAATTGGCAATCAGCAGTGGCAAACTGAGGATGGCCGCAGCAAAAATAATTGGCATTACGCCGCCTTGATTTAGCCGCAAGGGTAAAAAGCTACGTTGCTCTGCCAAAACTCGACGACCTACTTGGCGACGAGCCGAAATAATCGGGATGCGGCGCATTCCTTCCTGCACAACCACAATACCAACAATGGTTGCGAGGAAAACTAAGATCAGTACTATTACGCGACCCACTGTTTCTCGACCGCCGACTTGCACCAAATCGATAGTATCGCCTAAAGCTTTTGGTAATGATGCGACAATGTTGACAAAAATCAACAATGATGCTCCATTTCCAATACCACGTTCTGTAATTAGTTCTGATGTCCACATGACGAACATGGAACCAGCAGTCAGAGCGATCGCGGTTTCAGCTACAAAGATCGGACCTGGCTTTAAGGCAAATTGCTGGAGGAATAATGCCGAAAAGGCTGTACTTTGAAGAATCGCCCAAACTACAGTGACATAGCGGGTAATTTGCGATATTTTCCGCCGCCCCGCTTCGCCTTCATTTTTCTGTAAATTTTCTAAAGATGGAATCGCAGCGGTGAGCAATTGGATGATAATAGACGCATTAATGAAGGGCAAAATCCCTAAAGCAAAGACTCCCAAAGTGGAAAGTCCTCGCCCGGAAAATATATCCAATAAGCCGAATATGGAATTATTGCCCGATATGGCTTCGGCAAATCTCGGTCTATCAATCCCTGGTACGGGCAAGAAGATGCCCAGGCGAACTAAAATTAAAATACCGACGGTGACAAGCAGCCTACCTCTCAGCCCGGCTGCCTGTGCCATCTGCATAAAAGTTTCTTGAGCCGTTGGGGCTTTATCTCGACTGATCATAGAGTGCTACCTTTATAGTGAACCAGGCGCTGACAGCGAGTTGGCTTGCATTTAAGTGCGCTGTTCCGGCTCACTCATAAGACTTCACAACTCCCCCCAGCTGCCTCAATTTTGCTACGAGCTGTACCTGTGAAAGCTGCCGCTTGTACCTTGAGCGGAGTACTCAATTCCCCATTACCTAAAATTTTCAATGGCCCCTTGACAGCAGTCAGGATACCTGCGGCTTTCAAGGAAATCAAAGTTACTTCCGTATTAGCGGGAAGGGAGGCTAGCTTCTCTACATTAATCGTAGTGTAAATCTTCTGATTCACAATCGGAAAGCCCTTCAGTTTAGGCAAGCGGCGGTACAATGGCTGTTGACCACCTTCAAAACCTGGTCTGGTACCACTACCAGAACGAGATTTTTGACCTCGCATACCTAGACCAGCACTGGCACCTTGACCGGCAGAAATACCTCTGGCTACACGCTTCTTGCGTTTCTTTGAGCCTTTTTGTGGCTTAACATCATGGAGTCTCATAAGTTATCAAGTTGTCATTTGTCCTTTGTCCTTTGTCCTTTGTCATTTGTCCTTTGTCCTTTGTTATTCACTAATGACCATTGTACAGACGCGATTAATCGCGTCTCTACTGACTAATGACTAAATTAGATGTAGAGATTTTGAATAGGAATACCGCGATCTTCGGCGACCTCAGAAAGGGTACGGAGTGTAGATAAGGCGTTAACTGCGGCTCTAGCATTATTCAGTGGATTGTTAGAACCAAGTTGCTTGGCTAGGACGTTACGAACTCCTGCCAATTCCAACACAGTTCGCACGGCACCACCAGCAATTACCCCAGTACCAGGTGCGGCTGGACGCATAATCACTTTTGCACCGCCACCGACACCATCAATGGGATGGGGGATGGAGTTGGATTTAGTGATTGGGATATCAATCAGGTGTTTTTTGCCGTCGGCTACACCTTTTTTGACGGCGCCAATTACATCTGAGGCTTTGCCGACTCCGACACCAACTTGACCGCGTTCGTTACCGACGACAACGATCGCTCGGAAGCTGAGTTTTTTACCACCTTTGACGACCTTACTCACGCGTCGGATTTGGATCACCCGTTCTTGCCAAGTGGTTTCTTCTTTTTTGGCACGCTTTGTTCTACTTTTACGCTCTGTTGCCATAATTTATGCTCTTTTAACGTCATTTGTCAGTTGTCATTTGTCAGTTGTCATTCGTCAGTTGTCCAATGACTAATGACTAATGACCAATGACTTTAGAAATCTAAACCAGCCTCGCGTGCTGCATCAGCTAGTGCTTTGACACGACCATGATATAAATTACCACCGCGATCAAAGACCACTTTGGTGATGCCTTTTTCTAGCGATCGCACTGCGATCAACTTACCAACTTGCACCGATGCGTCGCGGTTTGCACACGACGCTAAACTAGATTTCAACTCTGGTTCTACAGTCGATGCTGCCACTATGGTTTGATGCTGAGTATCATCAATTAATTGGGCATAAATATGCTCATTAGAACGAAACACCGCTAAACGCGGACGTTCTAGAGAGCCAATAACTTTGCCCCGAACGCGTCGATGACGACGGTTTTTTGATTCTCTACGAGTAAGTTTCATTTCTACTTCTTACCACCCTTACCAGTCTTACCAGCTTTCCGTCTGACCACTTCACCGGCATAGCGAATGCCTTTACCTTTGTAAGGTTCTGGTGGACGAACGGCACGAATTTTTGCGGCTGTATTACCTACGATTTCTTTGTCATAGCCACTGACAATGACGTTAGTAGTACCTTCTACGGCAAACTGAATTCCATCTGGGGGAACAATTTGCACCTGATGGCTGTAACCCATATTTAAAAGTAGGTTACGCCCTTGAAGTTGTGCCCTGTAACCAACACCTTGAATTTCCAAACGGCGCTGAAAACCTTGGGAAACTCCCTCGACCATGTTGGCAACTAAAGTGCGGCTCAAGCCGTGTAGTTGCTTTGAAGTACGAGTTTCATCCCGACGGGTTACGTGTAATATTTCTCCCTCTTGAGAGACTGAGACATTAGCTGTGAGAGTGCGAGAAAGTTCTCCTTTCGGGCCTTTCACCACTACATTCGCACCATCGATCGCCACTTGGACTTTGGCGGGAATGGTAATTGGACGTTTACCAATACGAGACATGACTTTTTGTCCTTTGTTATTTGTCCTTTGTCCTTTGCCCTTTGCCTTTCACTAATGACTAATGACAAATGACTAATGACCAATGACTACCAAACGTAACAAAGCACTTCCCCACCCAAGTTCTGACGCCGCGCTTCGCGGTCAGTCATAATACCACTGGATGTAGAAATAATGGCAATGCCAATGCCGCCTAGTACTCTTGGTAATTCTTTTCGATTGGAGTAAACACGCAAGCCAGGCTTACTCACTCGCTTTAAGGCGGTGATCAGTGGCTGACGATTTTTACCCTTGTATTTCAGGGAAATCACCAGATTGTGTTTTACCCCTTCTTCTGCTTCTTCTATTTCAGCAATAAAGCCTTCCTCCCGTAGTACTTTGGCAATACTCCGGGTCATTTTTGTAGCTGGCACTTGTGTAGTTTGATGCCGCGCCAGGTTGGCATTGCGGATGCGCGTCAGCATATCTGCAATTGTGTCGTTAGCCGCCATCGTTCCCTCTATTGATGAACTTATTGATCGCGAAAGGGCATTCCTAATTCTTTAAGTAAGGCGCGACCCTCTTCGTCGTTTTTTGCTGTGGTGATGATGGAAATATCCATCCCACGCACTTGATCAACGCTGTCGTACTCGACTTCTGGAAAAATTAGCTGTTCTCTCACACCCAAAGTATAATTTCCGCGTCCGTCAAAGCTTTTAGGGCTAACGCCACGAAAATCTCGAATTCTGGGTAGTGACAAGCTAACGAGCCGGTCGAAAAAGGCATACATCCGTTCGGCTCTGAGAGTAACCATGATCCCCACAGGCATCCCTTGACGAATCTTAAAGCCAGCGATCGCCTTTTTCGCCCGTGTTACCACTGGTTTTTGACCTGTTACCAAGGCAATTTCGTTGATCGATGCCTCTAGTGACTTCGCATTTTGAGCTGCTTCACCCAAACCTCGGTTAATCGTAACCTTTACCAACTTCGGTACTTGATGAACGTTGGTATATTGAAACTGATTAATCAATTTGGGGACGATTGTCTCTTGATATAAGCTTTTGAGTCTTGTTGTCGGCATAATTTTTTTGTCCTGATATCCCTGGGCTTGGTCAGGGAACCTTTAATTTTGAATTTTAGATTTTGGATTTTGGATTAAATTTAAAATCTAAAATCTCAAGTTGGCTAATTCTTATTTATCCAGAATCTCGCCAGTTTTCTTGAGTTTTCTAACTTTTTTTCCTTCTGACGTAAAGGTATAACCAACACGACTAGCAACGTTTTGCTTGCTGGAATAAAGCATCACGTTGGAGCTATGAATCGGGAATTCTTGGGTGACAATCCGCCCTGATTCACCTTCTTGCTGGGGTTTGACGTGCTTGGTTTTAATGTTGACGCCTTTGACAATAACTTTACTCAGTTGGGGAAGTGCCTGAGTAATTTCGCCAACTTTTCCTTTGTCTTTGCCAGCAATCACTTGTACGGTGTCGCCAGTTTTGACGTGCATTTTGTGGAATACTTTGGGCGTACCCTGTTTGGTTGCCATTAAAGCACCTCCGGAGCCAGAGAAACAATTTTAGTAAAGTTTTTATCGCGCAATTCCCGTGCAACTGGGCCAAAAACCCGTGTGCCTCTGGGATTACCGTCTTTGTTGATGATCACAGCGGCGTTATCATCAAAGCGAATACTCATGCCGCTATCACGACTTACAGCTTTACGAGTTCGGACAATTACTGCTTCCACGACATCAGACTTTTTTACAGCCATGTTGGGTGTAGCATCTTTGACAACGGCGATAATTTTATCGCCGATAAAACCATAACGGCGGTTGCCTCCACCTAAGATGCGGATGCACATTAGTTTACGGGCGCCGCTATTATCTGCGACATTCAGATAAGTCTGGGGTTGAATCACAATTATTCTCCCTTGTAATGTTGTTACAAACTAACAACGATGAGGTTTAAGTGGGTTTGACGTTCAAGACTTCTGTGATTTTCCAGCGCTTGGTTTTACTCAGGGGTCTAGTTTCCTGAATGCGAACGCGATCGCCTACTTTACACTTATTTTCTTCGTCGTGAACTTTATATCGTTGGGTGTTAACTACAATCTTGCCGTATTTGGGGTGAGGAGCGCGGTTTTCTATGGCGACTACCACAGTTTTTTGCATTTTATCGCTCACTACCAAGCCAACTCGTTCTTTGACTGCCATAATCTCCTACTTTTCTTCTTTAGCCGATTGACTTGCTGCCCGTTTGCGTTCTGTTTCTACCGTCAGCAATTGGGCTAGGCGGTGTCGGATTTGTCGGAACTGGTGGGGCTTTTCTAGTTGTCTTGTAGCTTTTTGCAAGCGCAACTGAAATAGTTGTCTTTTGATCGCGACAATTTCATCAGAGAGTTTCTCGTCACTTAATTCTCTAGCTTCTGAAATCTTGGGAAGAGGCATCAGCTACTCCTGCTCCTGTGGTTGAGAGCGCACAATAAACTTGGTTTTTATAGGCAGTTTAAATGAAGCCAAGCGCATAGCTTCACGGGCGATTTCTTCAGAAACCCCACCAATTTCAAACAAAATTCGCCCTGGTTTGACTACCGCTACCCAAAACTCGGGATTACCTTTACCGGAACCCATCCGGGTTTCAGCAGGACGCATGGTTACAGGTTTATCAGGGAAAATCCGAATCCAGATTTGTCCACCCCGACGAATATAACGGGTCATTGCCCGACGGGAAGCCTCGATTTGACGCGAGGTAATCCAAGCAGGTTCTTGAGCTTGGAGTGCAAAATCACCGAAGTTGAGGGTGCTACCACGGGTGGCTAGTCCCTCCATCCGTCCGCGCTGTTGTTTGCGGAATTTAGTTCTTCTAGGGCTTAACATGATTGGGTACTAGGTACTTGGGCATTGGGCATTGGGCATTGGGTATTGGGCATTGAGAATTGACAATGCCCTATGCCCCATGCCCCATTCCCATTCATCCTTCATTTGAGCGGTCTTCAAATTGCTGGCGACGACGTTGTTGTTGACGGCGACGGGGTTCACGATCGCGATCGCCGCGATCGCGGGGATCACGGGTTGCGGGTGGTAGAGGGATTTCTTCCTGTCCAGGAATAATTTCTCCCTTAAACACCCATACTTTGATGCCCAGAATGCCGTAAACAGTTTTTGCCGTGCAATAAGAGTAGTCAATGTCAGCCCGTAAGGTATGTAAAGGTACTCTACCTTCACGAGTCCACTCTGTCCGGGCAATTTCCGCACCGTTGAGCCGACCACTGACTTGGATTTTAATGCCTTGGACACCAGCGCGTTGGGCACGTTGAATCGATTGTCGCACTACCCGGCGAAAGGAAACCCGCCGTTCCAATTGTTGAGCAATGTATTCGGCAATTAGGTAGGCATCAGCATCAACTCGTTGAACTTCAACTACGTTAATGCGAATTTGGCGATTACTACCCAACAGTCCTTGGAGTCCGGTACGTAAGGATTCGATCCCTTGCCCACCACGACCCACGACTACGCCTGGTCTAGCTGTGCGTACTTCTAAGTCGATTTGGTCAGCTTTGCGCTCAATCCGCACTTCGGAAATTCCGGCGTTGTTTTGAGCGAGTCTACCCAGCTTTTGTTCTATGTATTGACGCAGTTTGTAGTCTTCTTGTAGAAGTTCTGGATAGCGATCAGGAACAGCAAACCAACGGGATTGATGTTCATGTGTAATACCCAGGCGAAAACCAACTGGATGAATCTTCTGTCCCACGAATGCTTCCTCTAAAATTTCTGACTTTACGCAATTTATTCGTGTAAAAAAAGCTTATTTTTCTGGGGCAGCTGCAACAGCCACAGTAATATGACACGTCGGCTTGCGAATTTGGTAAGCTCGACCTTGCGCTCTTGGCTGGAACCGCTTCAACGGCGGCCCTTGGTCGGCGTATGCCTGAGTAATCACTAATTGAGTCCGATCTAACCCAGCGTTGTGTTCGGCATTGGCAGCAGCGCTTCTGAGAACCTTCAATATAGGATCAGTGGCGCGATAGGGCATGAATTCCAGGATGATTAACGCTTCTCGGTACGATCGCCCCCGAATTTGATCAAGTACGCGACGCACTTTGTAGGCCGAGATGCGGATAAAACGAGCGATCGCTTTTACTTCAGTAGTATTATTAGCCATAATTTTCTCCAATTTTGTCATTTGTCATTGGTCATTTGTCACTTGTCTTTAGCTAATGACTAATGACGTAATGACTAATAACTACCTACCTGCTTTTTTGTCGCTTTTTCCATGACCCCTGTAGGTGCGTGTCGGGGCAAATTCCCCCAACTTGTGTCCCACCATCTGTTCATTTACAAAAACTGGAACGTGTTGGCGTCCGTTGTGAACAGCTATAGTATGACCTACCATTAGGGGCAAAATTGTCGAAGCTCGCGACCAAGTTTTAATAACTTCTTTTCTGTTGTTGTCGTTGAGCTTTTCAATTTTTTTTAGAAGATGATCCGCAACGAAAGGACCTTTTTTTAGAGAACGACCCATAGTTCAATTTTGGATTTAGGATTTAGGATTTTGGATTTAGAATTTCCGATTTTGGATAATTAGGTGTCTTAATCAAGTTTCACAAATTTTCAATGTTTACAAGTAGACCCCAATCTAAAATCCAAAATCTAAAATCTAAAATTCTATGATTCACGACCACCGCGACCGCGTTTAGAAGACTTACGGCGACGACGTATAATCAACTTGCTGCTGAGTTTCTTGCGATTGCGTGTCTTCGCACCCAATGTGGGTTTACCCCAAGGTGTTACAGGCCCTGATCTACCGATAGGTGCCCTACCTTCACCACCACCATGTGGGTGATCAACTGGGTTCATGACGCTACCTCTAACCTTAGGACGGCGACCTTTCCAGCGATTTCGTCCGGCTTTACCTGCACTCAAGTTTCTCGCATCAGTGTTGCCTACTTGCCCAATGGTGGCGTAGCACTCGCGTCGAATCAAGCGTACTTCTCCTGAAGGCAACTTGAGAGTTACATAATTACCTTCTTTTGCCACGACTTGGGCGCTAGCACCAGCAGCCCGGACAATTTGACCACCTTTACCAGGAGTGAATTCTACGTTGTGAACACTAGTACCCAAGGGAATCTTCCAGAGCGGTAACGCATTACCATCTTCAAAGGGAGCATCAGTCCCAGAAATAACTATTGTTCCAACTTTCAAACCATTAGGGTGGAGGATGTAGCGTTTTTCGCCGTCTTGGTAATACAAAAGGGCAATTCGGGCATTGCGGTTAGGATCGTATTCAATCGCTGCGACTTTGGCAGGAATATTATGTTTATCCCTTTTAAAATCGATGATCCGATAAAGCTGTTTGTGTCCGCCACCCCGGCGACGACTGGTAATCCGCCCTCGATTATTCCGACCTTTGGCGCGATGCTTCGAGGTTGTTAGGGATTTCTCCGGCTCGGTTTTAGTAATTTCCGCAAAGTCAGAGATTGTAACTTGGCGAGTGCTGGGGGTATAAGGGCGATAAGAACGAGTACCCATAATCTATTTTGGATTTTGGATTTTGGACTTCGGCTTCGCTCCGAGACGCTACGCGAACGCTCAGTCGAACGATTTTGGATTTACTTAATTTTGGATTTTGGATTTTGGATTTAATCAGTGTTTAACTAATTGCCACCATCTTTGGTACTTATTCAGTAAACTCTTCAATCTAAAATCTAAAACCTAAAATCTAAAATTCCTAGACTTCTGGGAATAAGACTTGTCTAATCTTGTCTTCATCCCCAGGTGCGACGGTAATAATGGCTCGCTTATATTGGGGTTTATAACCAATAAATTTACCAACGCGCCGCTTTTTACGCGGTGGTAGGATGGTGTTGACTTTTACAACCTTGACCTGAAATAAGTCTTCGATCGCAGCCTTGATTTCAGGCTTAGATGCCTTTGGAATTACTTCAAAGGTGTACTTGTTCTGCTCCATCAAGATGGTCGCTTTCTCGGTGACAATTGGGCGACGTACTAAGTCGGCAAGGTCGCGGGGGTCAAAGCTAGGCACTGTAGACCTCCTGGATTTTTTCTAGGGCTGATGCCGTAACTACAATTTTGTCAGCGTGCAGTAAATCAAAGACATTTAGCTGGTCGGCTGCAATTAGTTTTAAATTTTCAATGTTGCGGGCTGACAAATAAACGTTATCTGTATCCGCAATCTCCGACAAAATTAACAGTGACTTGCTTTCTGGTACTACTCCCCAACGGGCAAGCGCTGCCACTAATTCTTTAGTCTTCGGGCGAGATAGCTCGGTGCTAAATTCTTCTACCACAATCAAATCGTCAATGCGACCAACAAATGCTGTCCGCAGTGCCAAACGTCGCTCTTTGCGGTTCAACTTGAGGTTGAAGTCTCTGGGCTTTGGCCCAAAGATCACACCACCACCACGCCACAGTGGTGAACGAATAGACCCAGCACGAGCGCGACCAGTACCTTTTTGTCGCCAAGGTTTACGACCCCCACCTCTGACTTCAGCACGAGTTTTTGTACTGGCGTTTCCTTGACGAGCATTGGTCAATTGCCGTACTAAGGCGCGGTGCACAATATGAGACGCTGTTTCTTCCTTGGCAACGCGCAACTCAAAGGTCGTCTCGCCGACTTGTTCTCCTTGCCAATTTTTAACTACGCTTTCAACCATCTTTGTTATCTGTCCTTTGTCATTGGTGAGCCACTGCGGTCTTGGGGTTTCCCAAAGTGAAGCATGTGGCGTCATTTGTCTTTAGTCATTTGTCCTTTGTCAGTTGTCCTTTGTTATTCACTAATGACCAATGACCAATGACTAATGACTCTTTGACTAATGACTTTTGACTATCCCACTATTTTTGCAGGCACAACACTTACTAGAGCACCCGGTTTACCAGGAATGGCTCCCTTAATCAGTAATAAGTTGCGTTCTGGGTCAACTCGCACTATGGTCAGCTTACGGATTGTGATGCGTTTCCCACCTAAACGCCCTGCCATCCGCTTACCTGGATAGACACGACCTGGTGTTGTACCAGCACCAATAGAACCGGGCGCTCTGTGGTTTTTGGAACCGTGTGACATGGGCCCTCGACCAAAGTTGTTGCGCTTCTGGTTTCCCGCAAAGCCGCGACCGATGCTTGTGCCGACTACATCGACAATTTGACCCGCACTAAAAATATCTGCTTTAATCTGTTGGCCTAAAGCATAATCACTAGAGCTATCGGTGTGATATTCATTTAGGTGACGCAATGCCGGGGCAGATGATTTAGCCAAATGTCCCAGTAGTGGTCTGTTCAGTGCCTTTGGTTTCACTTCGCCATAACCAACTTGAATGGCAAAGTAACCGTCGGTTTGTTTCGTTTTAACTTGTGTAACGGTGCATGGCCCTGCTTGAATGACAGTCACAGGAATGGCTACTCCTGCTTCGTCAAATATTTGGGTCATGCCCAGCTTGGTGCCGAGAATACCTACAGACACAGTAACTGGTTCTCCTTTCTACTTGCTGACCTTGGAATTGGACTCTAGAGGACACGCTTTGTACGCATCAGTTGAGGCTGGGTTAGCCTGCGAAATTTGGAATGGCTTACTTAAATAAACCGCTCCAAATGCTTTGGGACACAACAAACCGTGTCCGTACTGCTTGGTGAATCTGTTTAGCTTCACTCACTAGATCACCAGAACAGCCACAAGTTCCTTCCCATTGGGAAGAGTAACTTCTGGAATCAATGCAAGGCGCTACAGCTTTAGGCTGTGTGCAGCAATGCTTTCGTCCAAGCAATTGCTCTGGCACTTTCTGGAGGCAGCTCTGTCGGCGGGTTTTCCGATTTATATACGCCCATAAGACGGATTCCCGGAGGTTGGCTACTGCCTTGTTGCAGTTGGACTTAAGCGCTTTTTAACGCCCAGTATCCGTTAACTGAGACTGACTTGACGCACTCCCCCGCATGAATGACGGGGGATTCTGGGTTCAAGCAGCAATTGCAGGTACACCAGTCTTACATTGCCTCGCCCACTGGACAACGCCCTACCCAGGATACGTATCTTACCATTAACGGCTGAATTTATTTAGCCATTCACTCATATCGCCCGCCTAAATGGCGAGGGCATTACGCATCACCGCTAGTAATGCCATAAATCAACGTTGCTGCTCAGTTTTTACTTCCTTAAACACCTTAAACTATTGTTTAAGATTTTGCCTGCTTTTTCAGAGGCACAAAAGTAAATGTACTCTGGAGCTTAGAATTAGCTTTGGTTGTTCGTCCATAAGCTCCAATTTTGACCTGAAAGCTTTCTTAGTTTACCAGTCTATGCTCAATCTGAGATTAGATTGTTCTATTTGGATTAAGTCATCAGCTTTTGATGCTAACACTACCTCAGAATGACAGTAAGAAGGCTGCCTAATTTGCGCGATTGGTCACAATCTAATAATATAAATTATTTATTTATATTTGTCCAGTAATTTATAGAGTTATTTTTAGGAAGTAGGGAGTGGGGAGTGGGGAATTAATAACTAATGCCCAATGCCCAATGCCCAATGCCCAATGCCCAATGCCCAATGCCCAATG
>NZ_JAQYWQ010000012.1 GCF_029379315.1 Nostoc sp. S13 | reverse complement strand
CATTGGGCATTGGGCATTGGGCATTGGGCATTGGGCATTGGGCATTGGGCATTGGTTATTCCCCTTGTCTCCCTCATCTCCCTGCTCCCTCACTTAGATCGATCGCGATTTCGTCTCAGGTTCTTTTCTACTAACGATACGCTGCCAATACCTTGAAGAATACCACGACCGATTAAACCTAAACCCCGACCAATTACTTGGGTAAGAATGAAGACTATACCGCTACCTACAAAAGCTAATAGTGATTTTAAACGCGGTGCGATCGCATCACTAAATTCTAGGAGTAATGTCACTACTAAAGGAATATTAGAAAGTTTTACTAACTCCTGATTTCGAGGAGCATAAACTGAACTATTGGCAATGCCGCGAGGCGCAATTACAAATAGCTCATACCGACTTTCAAAAACTGCTTTTGGCTCATTGATATAATTTATTAATCGATATTTCCACGACAAATCATTTCTAAATCGTTCAATTTCTCTTGTGGAAATCAATTGGCTCCCATAAAAGTTTTGCTTAATCTCTTCTACATCTGCTAAAGAATTTAGGAGTGGTTGCACTACCCCATTCGCTACCTGAATTAACAAGTTCTCTAAAATCATTAATGCTTGGGACTTTGCTTCAGCGCTCACTACTGAATAGGAGATATTATTAATATTCAATTCTGTTTGAAATAGTAGATAAGAATACAACTCACAAACTAGTGGAATTTTATTGAGAATATCTCTCTGCACAACCTCTGGATTTTGCAACAATAAATTAACAATCTCTATATTTTGTCCCCCTAATTTTATCCGAGAAAACTTTCCAAAAAAATCTGTAATTGCTACTTGCCATAAATCGCTTATTAAGGTATTTTTTACTTCAAATAATTGACTTATCTCTATTTGAGAAGCACGTAGTTCATCTAACTGTTCTGCCAATTTTTGCAGGATAAGATAAAGTAATTCCCGTTTTTTATTTTCACGAAAGATGTCAATTTCTAAAGGTACATCTGTGACATTTCGTAAAGAAAATTGAAGTTTGGTAACGCAAGATGCAAACAAGTCAGATTCTAGTGTTCCTGGACTAAGTAAAGGTGATACAGTTTGCCTTTGTTGAATGGCGCTACTTAACGAAGGAGTCGGAGGTGACTCATCAACAACGGGGATATGTTCCTCTTGCCTTTCTTGTGATGAAACTAACAACCGATTTAGCAACCAACGAGCCGCTAGCAGTTCTCGCCTCTGTCCAGCTAGAATTGCTCGCTCTAATACTGGTAATCCGGGAACTTGTAATTGTGCTGTTACTGCGGCTAGGGTAACGTCAATGTCAGTAATTCCTGACAAACGTAAATTATTTCGCAGCTTAGAGAAAGGGAGTGCGGAGTGAGGAGTGCGCTTGCCGTGACCGTAGCCGAACGGGAGTAGAGGTTTAGCATTGCTAAAACCGTACAGGGAGTTAGGAGTTATTATTGCTTCCGTGTCCTGAAACCAATAGGAACCACCATCGGCAACTTCTTGCATGGCGGCAACTAACTCAAGAAGTGGTGTGCCTTTGGGGCAGTAGCCATTTACACCAATAGATTTTGCAGCCAATAGCAGTCCTTGTTCTTGCACAGAACTGAGGAGCAAAATTGGCAGGTTGGGATATAAAGCTCTGAGTTGCCGACAGAATTGTAAACCTAGCTGTTGACTGGTGGTGGAGCGACCATTACCGAATTCCAAAACCACCAAATTTACCTGATTAGGGTCTTGTTGGGCAATTTCTGCTAAAATTTGCAAGGCAACGGTGTCAGTTTCTACCACTGCGATCGCTTCCAGGTGAGGAATTGCTTCCAGACCTACCCGTAATCCCAGACGAAAAATCGGGTCTTGGTCGATTAACAATAATTTTATCGGGCGATCGATCATAGTCTACCCAATTAGACAAGTACTGTTTTTTACCAATCACAAAACAGCTTTGATCCAAAACTTTGTCTTTCCCATTGTTACCTGTTTTCGCAAGCTGATAAATCGATCATAATTGCCATAGGCAGTCTTCACTGTGTAATTAAATGAACTTGAGTATTTGGCACTGGTTGGCAGAACGTCATATCGCAATCAATCAAAATCAGAGGGTTTTCAGTAGGGCAATTGGCAGGTAAAGAAGACGCCGGTAAACTCACCCTCCAAGATCCGCAACTGCAAGGATTGCTGAAAACTCTCAGCCCAGGTAAATTGACTGATACTTAAGCTGAACAAGCACTGTCTTTGGTTGCAGATTCATTACTGGTGCAACAAATAAATAACGTTGCTATAGCTTGGCTAGTTGCCAATGGTGCAGAGGAACCTGAAGCTAAACTCTTAATACAACGTTTGGTCAACTCACTTCCTGGTAATATGCTGGTAGTCGTTACCGAAAATGCTGTACCTTTAGCCTTTAGCTCAACTGCAAAAATTTTTCCGTTTGGGGATTTCATTATCTCCCAGTTTGCTCGCCCCAGAAGTTGGTTCTACAGTCATTAAGAAAAAGGGCGGACAAGATGTCCCCCCCACAAGATTGGATAATTTATTTGTTGGAAGTCCCTTATGGAAAAACTAGTTTTTGCCAACTTTGGGCAGCACAGGTAGCACAAGAATTGTACCCTACTTGGATGCCTGTATTAATTAGGTTACGGGATGTCAAATATGGTAAAACTTTAATCGAAACCCTAATGCCGCATTTGTTGGGCATTTTGCACCGCGACAGACTGTTAGATGATCAACTATTGCAGTTAGCTGGTTATAACCAAAATTCTACCAGCACTTTTCTGTTACAGGAAATTTCTCATCGCCTGAGTAGATGGTTGTTGGGCTATCCGCTCATTGGCGGTATTAAGACAATGCTGCTGCCCTCAGAATCGGCTCATATCCACCGAACTCCAGAAGCGATCGCTAATTTACTCGCAGGTCGTCATCCCCAAGATTTACTTGAGCAGATGCAAGTGATCGGACTAATTGAAAGCTGTGAAGGCACGATTTTACCAGTAGATTTATATGATGATGATGCCGATGATGAGACAGTTTTTGGCAATAACTCCATTGTTGATAGTAATGGTTATTAAGTTTTTTTGCCTAGTGAAGCTAGAAGCCAGACTGTAAAAACCTCCAAACTCCTAACCCTTCTCTACCAGACGCTGCGCGTAACTTGCTTCCCCGTCGGGGTACGGCAGGCTCAGGGCATCGCTCCAAACTCTCATCACCCTTCTTGTGGATTACGGTAGCCAAAAAAGTTAATACTGTATTCAGTAATCCGCACTCCTGTTTGTTCTTCTATTTTGCGGATAAAATCTTCTGGTAGTTCCACATGAACATCAAGAATTTGATTTGTATCTATACAGTTGACATGACTGTGAGAATCACTGATATTGCCGTATAAACGACCATCACAACGTTCAATACACTCAATGATGTTTTGACTGGATAATGCTTCTAAATTTTGATAAACAGAAGTGTGACCGATCTCTTTACCTTGTAGATTCAAGCGATCGTAAATCTCTCTGGCAGAAAGATGTTCGTTTGCTTGCCAAAGTAATTCCAGAATAAACCGACGCTGACGACTCACACGCATACCCAGGATTTGACACTGCTCAAGCGCATCTTCTAGGGAACGAATTGGTCTTGTAGAAATTGTTTGTTTTTGCATATTACAGCTTGTTAACTGTTGAGGGAATTTTCCCATCTAAATGTTTATTGGTTATTTAATATATGCAATGATATTGCACACCGCTCTTTTACCTGTACTTGTGTTTTGGCTTTTGATGCTGCGGAAGTCACAGGTGGCAATAATGATTTTTTTGCTTGTTGACGGCTACTTTTTCAGACCTTAATCTAAAACAAACTCATTACAACTTTAACTTAAAACTGCTATAAATGTCCACCTTGGGGCAAGCGTTGCCTTTCCCAAGTAGGCTAATTCTAATGGCATACATGTTAATCGTGTAATAATTGTTTAGTTAAACACAAGTAATTATTCTAAATACAAATGTAATATTTAAGTGTAGCCAAATCCGGGGTACGTGAGTGGCGTAGGCGTAACCCAACCCAGGCATCACTAGCGAATCAAATCAAGACTAGTAACTAGATGTATATTTGTTATGACTTGCGAAAACTAAGCAAAAGTATCAAATAAGTTTGAGAAGGTCAGACTTGTGTGTAGACTTTGTATAGCTTGACCAATTATCAGCAAAAAAGTCTGACTAAATACTAATTGATTCCTCAAGAAGACTTTGTGCTGCTGAAAGTCCATCTAGCGTCAATCCCTGAAAGCTGCTACTGTAGATTCTCGATCCTACACTTGAGCATCAAAAAAGTGGCTGCTGAATCAATAACAATTGCGATCGCACTCAATAACGACTTCATTAACAATCTGGATCTGTCGCCTGCGTCAACGGTGATTGAACAACTGCTGCAAGATGGGGTGGTGTCCCATGAACAGCAGCTACGCTTTGATATCAATTACGATCTCGAACCTGGTGATCCACGAGAACTATCAGAAATCCCAGAAGTGCGGCTGTGGTTTGTACGCTTAGATGCCAAGTACCCTTGGTTGCCATTTTTACTAGATTGGAAAGCTGGGGAATTCGCTCGTTATGCCGCCATGCTTGTACCACACCAGTTTAGTTCCCAAGAAGGCATTCAGTACAATCCTGAAGCCTTAGAAATATTTTTGATGCACAAAATCTTTATTTTAGGTGATTGGCTAAAACAGCAGGACATCCCCAGCCTAGCACGGCTGAAGTCCATGGTCCAAATGCTGGGTTATGAATTAGATGATGCTTTTTTTGGGATATTTTAAATCCCCCACTGATTGCATTCTGAATTCTATATTCTCTTTTAAACTAATGCCTTTAGTAAAGCCTGAAGTTTAAGTTGCACTTCTGCAAACTCCTTGTGAGGATCAGAACCAGCCACGATGCCAGCACCAGCATATAATCTAGCGCGATCGCCATCAATTAATGCTGAACGAATTCCCACAATAAACTCGCAGTTACCCTGAGAATCTATCCAACCCAGAGGCGCAGCATACAAACCTCTCTCAAACCTTTCATAATGACGGATTTCCGCACAAGCAACATCTCGTGCTGCACCAGCAACAGCTGGTGTAGGATGCAATTGTCCGACAATCTTTAATGGATGTATGTTAGCAGGAACTGTAGCACTTATTGGTGTCCATAAATGCTGGATGTTAGATAATTGTCGCAGACGGGGCGCTAATATTTGGGGTAATAAACCTAGCTGGCATAGGCGTTGTGTAATGAAATCAAGTACCAGCAAATGTTCGTGCTTTTCTTTTTCACTATTGAGTAAGCGATTGGCATTAGCTGCATCTTCAGCAGGGGTTTTACCTCGTGGTGCAGAACCAGCCAAAGCATCAGTGATTAACTGTTGATTATTAATACTAATTAATCTTTCTGGACTTGCACCAATAAAGTTTTGTCCTTTGCCATTACTTGTAGAAAAAATATAACAATTAGGATGTATTTGCCTAAGATTATTTAAGGATTTAACTAAATCAAAGTGGTGACTTGACTTGACATCTAATATATCTGCTAAAACAACCTTACTTAAATGACTAGACTGAATTTTTTCCAAAACAGAGACTACTGAACGTTTAAATTGATCTGCGTTCGTGACGGATTTCTTGTAGAACTTTGCTGGAAAATAATCAATATTAGCAGAGTAATATTCTAAAGATTGGATAAATTCAATTTTATTTTGCACATTCTTCAACAATCTTGGAATATTTACATTTGCATTGATAATTATATTTGTTACTAATATACAGCGCTGATTTTTCACAGCTACTTGCCAACGTGGAAGAAAGATGGTAGCAGATGGAAATGGATAATCTAGTTGGGTATTTTTATCAAAAAAGCTGAAATAACAAAAAAAGTGAGGCCCAGAAAAAGGTTGATTAGCGTTACCAAAATTAATTATATTTTTTAGACGAGATTTGATAAAATATTCTGCTTGAGTGAAACGGTCTGCGCCATCAATCTGTAATTTTGCTACAGCATCAATTGCCGCGATCGCTTCTCCTTTACCTCTGTTCTCAAAGTAAAAATTTATTTCATTTGCTTGTGTAAGTTTATCTAATACAAGTAAAGGATCAACTAAATCGATCTCTTGGGAGATACTGACAATTTGCCTGGAATTATTTTTGACGCACTTTTCTTGCACTGTTACCAGAAATTGATATAAATCTTTGTGCTCTACAAAGAAGTTGCTACGACATGGTAAAACTGTCATGGATTTAACGATAGTAAATTTTTTTTAAGTTAACTTCCTAAAGTGTAATTAATCGTGGTCGTATTTCTACAGGTAACATATTAAGTTGTCATTTCACCAGCGTAGGATTTGGCTTGTTCGTGGTGTTCCTAGAACCTGACAAGGCAGTTCCAGGCTTAGGCTGTAACGTGAGGGTGGAATGTTAACAACACAAGGTTAACGAGCCACAGTAAAAGTGGCAGTTATTTTTAGCTCATGAATATCTAGGGTCTCTTTAAACCAGAAAATCTCAAGTGTGAGTAATATTCCGGCAATTTAATTAATCACAACTGATGACTACCAAGCAGATTTTATATCCCAACACGAAGTTATGGATGGCAGCGATTAAACCGCCAATGTACAGCGTTGCCATTATGCCCATTTGGGTAGGAACAGCAGTAGCATTTGCCGAAACTAAAATTTTCAATGGAGCAGTATTTTCTACTTTTGTAGCTGCGGCAATTTTAATTCTTGCCTGGGAAAATATCAGTAATGATGTCTTTGATTCCGAAACAGGTATTGATCAAAATAAGCACCATTCTCTGGTGAATTTAACAGGCAATAAGCCATTAGTATTTTGGATAGGAAATTTGTCTTTAAGTTTGGGATTGCTGGGCATAGTAGCGATCGCCTTTTGGCAACAAGACGTAACTGTAATCGCTATAATTCTGCTCTGCTGTGGTTTGGGCTACATGTACCAAGGGCCTCCCTTTCGCTTAGGATATCAGGGTTTAGGCGAGATTCTTTGCTTTTTTGCCTTTGGCCCCTTAGCAGTGGAAGCAGCCTACTACAGCCAAACTGAAACTTGGTCAATAACGAGTTTAGCAGCCTCAGTCATTGTCGGGATTGCCACAACCTTAATTTTATTTTGCTCACACTTTCACCAAGTTAAGGATGACATAGCGGCAGGCAAGCGATCGCCTATCGTCCGTCTGGGAACCCAAAAAGGTGCCCAACTCTTAGTTTGGTTTACTGGTAGCATTTATCCCCTCACCTTGCTGTTTGTGTTGTGGGGAATTTCTCCACCTTGGACATTGCTGAGTTGGGTAAGTTTACCCTTTGCCTTGAAATTATGCCGCCACGTTCAAGAAAATCACAACCAGCCGGACAAAGTTAGTAACTGTAAATTCATCGCCGTAGCCGTGCATTTCTGGGCTTGCTTGTTGTTTGGACTGGGATTTATGCTTTAGCAATTACTAATTGATGCGTTATCAATTTAAATTTCGTCCTTATCGGCGAAGATTTGTGCGAACACTGACTACCAATCACGGTAATTGGGATATTCGTGAAGGTATTATCCTCCGTCTTACCGATGAAACTCTTAAAGTCGGCTGGGGAGAAATTGCCCCCATTAGCTGGTTTGGTTCCGAAACCCTAGAACAAGCCTTAGATTTTTGTCGCCAACTCCCACCAGAAATCACAGACGAGATAATTTTCTCTATCCCAGATGAGTTACCTGCTTGTCAATTTGGCTTTGAGTCAGGGCGAAAGTGGGGGAGTGGGGAGTGGGGAGTGGTGAGTGGGGGAGATGAGGGAGATAATTTTATAACTCCTAACTCTTCACTCTTCTACAGTGGCTTATTACCAGCCGGGGAAGCGGCTTTAAATCAATGGGAAACGTTGTGGCAGCAGGGATATCACACGTTTAAGTGGAAAATTGGTGTGTATGCGATCGCTGATGAACTAGAAATTTTTGAGTCACTGATACACACCTTACCAGCCTTTACAAAACTGCGATTAGATGCCAACGGTGGACTTACCTATGAAGAAGCTAACTTATGGTTGTGGACTTGTGACAATCTCAAGAGAAATGGAGAAATAGCCCTAGAAATTGAATTTATCGAACAACCGCTACCCGTTGAGCAATTTCAGCAGATGTTGGAATTGAGTATCAGTCATGAAACTGCGATCGCTTTAGATGAATCTGTCGCCACACTTAGGCAACTCGCAGCTTGTTATCAACAAGGTTGGCGAGGGATTTTTGTGATTAAGCCTGGGATAGTCGGATCACCATCTCGTCTGAGAACGTTTTGCCAACAGCATAAAATTGATACTGTATTTTCATCAGTATTTGAAACTGCGATCGCAAGACAAGCAGCGCTCCAACTAGCAGCCGAATTATCCCGAAACAACAGAGCAATTGGTTTTGGCATCAACCATTTTTTTGAACAAGAAGATACGTGGCTTCAAAGTTTATGCAACGACCTTTAGACTATCTTAATAACCTTGCTCAGGATGATTGGCTTATCGGTTACAACAGCCGTCAATTTCATCAAATAGCTCAAGAATTATATTTAGAACTAACACAGTTATCAGCGTATGGAACACCACCAAAAATTATCTTAGCCGAACGCGAACCAGTACGGTTCCTAGCAAGTTTTATTGCTGCTTGTGCAGCTAATTGTCTAGTTTTTCTTTGTAACCCCAGCTGGGGAACACAAGAATGGCAACAAGTCCTTGATTTAGTACAGCCAGATATTATTTGGGGAGTAGGAAATAGGAATATTTACCAATGCCCCATGCCCAATACTTCTCTACGAGAGGCTGCGCCAACGGCAAAGCTCAGTACAAGTGCCCCATGCCCAATGCCCCATTCCATTATGATTCCCACAGGTGGTTCATCAGGACAGATTAAGTTTGCCATCCACACTTGGGAAACTCTTGCAGCGTCTGTACAAGGATTTACAGAATATTTTCAATTAAAGCGAGTTAATTCATTTTGCGTGTTACCGGTATATCACGTTAGCGGTTTAATGCAATTTATGCGCTCTTTCACCACCGGAGGTAAACTGACAATTCTGCCATTCAAAGCAGTAGAAGCAGGTCAAATATTAAATATTAAACAATCAGATTTTTTCATATCTTTAGTACCAACACAGTTACAACGACTCCTAGAAAATCCAGAAGTAACTGAATGGTTATCCCAATTTAATACTGTACTTTTGGGAGGTGCGCCAGCATGGAACGAACTATTAGAAAAAGCTAGATTTCATCGCATCCGGTTAGCACCAACCTATGGGATGACAGAAACCGCCTCTCAAATTGCTACCCTCAAACCAGATGATTTCCTGAGCGGTAAAATGAGCAGTGGTCAAATTCTTCCCCATGCAAAAGTAACTATTCACAATCAGCAAGGCGAGATTTTAAATTCCAATCAAATAGGAAATATTACCATTCATGCTCAATCTCTAGCCCTTGGCTACTATCCTATAACCAGAGAAAATGATGATATTTTCCAAATAGATGATTTAGGTTTTTTAGACGACAAAAATAATTTAAATATAGTCGGACGTAACAGCGAAAAAATTATTACAGGTGGAGAAAATATTTACCCGGCAGAGATTGAATCAGCTATACAAGCAACTCAAATGGTTGCCGATATTTGTGTCATCGGCATCCCAGATAAATACTGGGGACAAGCATTAACAGCAATTTACATTCCCAAACAATCAGATACCTCTGCCTTAAAAATCCAAACCCTACTTAAAGACAAACTTAGCAAATTTAAAATCCCAAAATATTGGATTCCCCAGCAAAACTTGCCCCGTAACTCCCAAGGTAAAATTAACCGCCAACAGTTACAGCAAATAGCCACAGAATTCCTCCAAAATCCCATCACATAATCTCTCTCAACTTTCTTCTCTCTGCGCCGCGCCAGTTGCTTCAACGGGGGGAACCCCCCTTCGGATGACGCTTCTACGTCGCTACCGCTACGCTAACACCAGTCGCCTACGGCGGGAAACCCGCCTACAGCGCTGGATTCACCGCAACGCACTGCCTTCTCTGCGTCTGTGCGGTTCGTTTCCAACCATTGGATTATCTCTTCAGATAATTCCTGCTTACTTCTACTATTCACATCAATACAAACATGCCTAGTAATAGCTTTAGCGACTACCACCTCAGCCACCGTAATTTCGTAAGTAATTTCAAACTTATCAATACCTAGTTTTTGAGGTATTAAACTAATTAGTAACTTGTCCCCGCCAAACATAGGGCGGAAAAAATCGACACTAGTATGAACAATGGGGAAAGCCACAGACGGATTCGTGAAAAAATCTTTGAGATTAATACTTGATGCTTCTAGAGATTCTTCATAAGCTTCATGGCAAATATCCAAAACGTTAGCAAAATAAACTACCCCAGCAGCATCAGTATCTTGAAAGCGAACCGTGCGGTTATAAGTAAAAGGCATTTTTGACAATTGAATATTAAAAAAACAGCAAGTTTATTGCCTGCTCTACAAACTAATTTTATTGCAACTAAGTAAGTCGGTGATAAAAATTCAATTTCCCCAGTTGTGAGTTTGTATCGATTTGTTTAGCCTGATCCAATGCTTTGGGGTTAAATATAAGGTGAGGAAAGGCGATCGCTTTTATATTAACGGCAATGTTGGTACATCGAAATCATTAAACGAGCAGATATTGTAAGACGAAGCCACTAAAGCCTTCACTAGCTTCCCATCGAGAGTCAGCAAAGTAGCACCTACCTGCTGTGAAAGTGCGACATAAGAGCCATCGTAGGCGGAGATTCCATAATTTAATGCGATGGCAACTGCATCCGTCATCAAATCAGCTGTGGAGACAACGCGCAAAGGGAAGTTTTTGAGAGTTGCTAAATCTGCTGGTACATCAACAACAGCATAAAGTCTGGCGCGGACATACTTCCAGATGATGTTGCCACACTCAATGTAAAACAAGTCTGGGACAAAGATCGCAGTTTGAGGATTGGCAAGATGAGCAAACAGTTGATTAACTTTCGGAGTTAGTGGATCATCTGGTATAAATTGCTTAATAGCTACACTTGCGTCTACAACACACCTGAGAGGGATAGTCATCTGTCTCGGTCTTCTCGGATTAAGGCAGTACTATCAGGCCATTCCAAATCTGTCTGGCGACTCTCACGCCGAAGGCGGATTTCCTCTAAGAGTTTTGGGACATTTTTTCGTCTTTCGTCTTCAGTTAACTGTGTTTTTGTCTTCTGCAAGGCGTTCTGCAATATTGTAATAACTTGAGCATCAACTGAGCTATTTTCAGCTTTAGCTAATTCTTGCAGGTGTTCGTATAACTCATCAGGTATATTTAGCACATGAAGGGTAGCCATTGATTGAACTCCCAAAAGAATTTATTGGTAATGGTAGCACGATGGGAGTTTGGGGAGTGGTGATCGCTTAGTCAATGGTAAAAATATATTATGATCTTGAGCTTATACGCAAAAATTGTGTATATTATAGAACGAAAATTGCGATTTTAAGTTTATTGATGCGAAGGTCTTGCCAGCTAATTACGAAAATTAACCATGACATTCGACTATGCTTTGCTAGGTAAAAAGCTGCGAGAAGTGCGAGAAGACTTAAAAATTGATGTTCTAGAAGCAGCTGCTCGACTACGAATAAGTGTAGATGACTATGTAAAAATTGAGTCTGGGCAGAAGAAAGCAACAGGTGATCAAGTTGTCTTACTAGCAAGTCTGTACCAAGAAGATTTTCGCTATTTTGTTACTGGTGATTATCCTTCGGCAAGATCACAAATAACAGAAATGTTTCGCCTCAATGCATCACTTTCTAAAAATGATCGAATAGCAATTCAAACTTTTGTAAGGCTGTGCGAATATGAAAATTTACTAGAAAAAGAAATCTTGAACAAGAAGTATAATATTCTTCACAATTATGGTAAACACCAATTTCGTCATAATTATTTTAAAAGACAAGGTGAAGAGGCGGCCAGTTTTGAAAGAGAACGTTTGCTTTTAGGAATATCACCGATTAGAGATATTTTTGAACTTACAAGAAATCAAGGTATTCATGTTTTTAAACGTCAACTAGAAGACCGAAATATATCTGGACTATATATCAATCATCCTACAGCAGGTCACTGTATTCTGATTAACTATCTTGAGGACATATACCGCCAAAACTTTTCAGCAGCGCATGAATACTGCCATGCTTTGTTTGATTCAGAGCTTGGTCAAGAGGTAAGTTATTTGGATAAAGAAACTAATAAGTTTGAATGGCGAGCCAATAGTTTTGCTCGGAACTTTTTACTTCCTAAAAAAATCATTGAAGAAGATTATCATCCAGTCATAACAGATGATGATTGGATAAATGTAATTCGCCAAATTGCCACACGTTTTTATGTTAGTTCTCAAGTAGTTGTTATTCAGCTTAAAGAGATGGACTGGATTGATGAAGACTTGAAAAACCAGCTAATGAATGAAAGGCGTCTTGTTATTAAATCAATAGAAAAATTTGATCCTGAGCTTCCGCCTGATTTATCAACAGGACAAAAGGAACGCTTAACACAAGTCATTCGCAATGGTCTTTCTTGGTATTTTATTGAACTATGTATAGAAGCCTATAGGCGAAAAGAAATTACTTACCATAAAGTATTAGAAATGTTTTCGTTACCTTTGGAGCAAGGATATCAAATATTAAATGACTTTAGAACTTTTCTAGAGGTAACAGAACTGTGATCATGATTGTAGCTATTGATACGTGTGCAATTATTCATTTAATGTATATTCAGCGTTTTTACCTCTTGAAAATACTAGGTTTTTCTGCTGTTATCACTACAATCTATGTACAGATAGAGTTTGAAAAAGGATACCCAATTAGCCATGATTATTTTTTTGAGTTAATTGATAAAAAAGAAATTTCCAAATATCCTTTGCAAATAGAAGATTTAGTTGAAATGGCTAACATTCCTCAATCGAAAAGAGCAAGCGATGCTGAATTATCTTGTTTTGTAATCGCAAAACGTATGGGTTGGAAGGCTATGACTGATGATAAGACAGCCTGCAATTATATTCAAAGGTATATTTCAATGTCACAAGGAAGTGTAATTAGTTTGGTGGATATATTATTAGATGCATATTCCAAATATCACTTAGGTGATAATGAACTACGCTCGATACAAACAACCTTAAAAGAAAACAATTTTCATATAAAGATGGATTTGGTTTTCGAGGGTACAAGAAGAAGATTAATGACTGGAAAATCAGTTTAATATTCATCAGTAGCAAGAACTTAAAATTAATTACGAGTTCGTACTTTCCTCACTCGGCAAGCAAAGTTCAATAGTCCACACATATGACAAATTATCACAAATCATTCAACGGAGAGGGGGAGATTCGAACTCCCGGAGGTTTTAGCCTCATCCGATTTCAAGTCGGACGCAATCGACCACTCTGCCACCTCTCCAATAAATCTGTCAAACTTGTGCTTACCCTACTTTCAGACGCTGTTCAGGCGCTTTTGTTGGTTAGCACTAAAGCTGACAGATAATACTATATCGTATCATCTACGCAGATTGCACAACTGGATGCGAATGTCTACGACACACTACGCGATCGCTCGTACAAAATTTCCTCTGAAGCCACCTGGAAGTCATTGCCCACCCAAAATAGGGAAACTTGCGAAACCACACCTGCCTCTAGGGTGACAATGGAAAAATTACGCAATTTCTCGCTGCCATTTTCCACAATCCGGGGCACAGTGGCTGCATTCAAGTAAATTGTCCCCTCTGGACTTCTAAAGATGGGCTTACGCTGCACCTTCTTGGTATGGCGTAAATCTCGGTGCATATGACCAAATGTCACCAGGGGAATGGTTTTACCAGCAGTCAAGGCTTGAGAAATCGCCTCGCCAAAATCTGGATCGCCAAAGTCGCCGCCAATTGGATGCCAGTCTTTGCCACACGGGTCTTCGGGGCGATCGCCTAACCCACTAGGCCCATTGTGACCCAAAAATATAATTGTCTCATAAGCGGCGCTTTTAACTGCTTTGAAGATGCGATCGGCAGATTCTTCCAAACTCGTCACACCGTAACGTTCTTTACAGATTTCCGCGAATTTCCACTCTGGGCCACCCCAGGTAAAGGGACGACCCCCCACTACAGTTAAATTCCAAGCGGGAAAATCCAACTTACCGTAACCAACATGGGACGGGCCTAATAAATCGAGTTGTTCCTGTACCCAGTCTTCCTTAGAGCGGTCATAAGGAGCCTTTTTACGTCCCCATTCGGTGGCGGTGTACCAGGCATCGTGGTTGCCCATCACGGCTGCTTTGGGAATATCGAGGGAGGCGATCGCTCTGACCACTTCCACCGACTCATTGCCAAAATCCCCCACAAACAGCGCTAAGTCAACACCCAGATGCTTGAGTGCAACGCCATCTTCCACTTCCCATTGGTCGTGAATATCTCCAACTACAGCAATTTTGAGGTTTATCGATTGAGTTTTCTGACTGGTCATGCCACTTTCCTTGCCGTCTATCTCCAGGATATGAAACTCAGCCCGATTTGGACACAACCCCAAAATATCAACCGTCCACTATTTTTGGTAAAAACTACTATAATTGATTCCACAGGACATAAATTTGCAATTTAGAGCACCCCCTAACTGTGTTTACCACTGCACTAGCTCAACGAGAAAAAACCCAACCGGGTGAACTACCACTAGATTTGTTTGCCGCTATTGAGAGTCTCAAAAAAGAACTCAACGCAGTTATCCTGGCACATTATTATCAAGAGCCAGATATTCAGGATATTGCAGACTTTATTGGGGATTCATTACAATTGGCGAAAGCCGCAGAAAAAACCAATGCGGATGTGATCGTCTTTGCTGGTGTTCACTTCATGGCAGAAACAGCAAAGATACTTAATCCCGATAAATTAGTACTTTTACCAGATTTGAATGCTGGTTGTTCTTTAGCCGACAGTTGTCCACCAGAGGAGTTTGCAGCTTTTAAGGCAGCGCATCCAAATCATCTGGTGGTGTCTTACATCAACTGCTCTGCTGACATTAAGGCGATGAGCGATATTATTTGCACAAGTTCCAACGCTGTGAAAATTGTGCAGCAGATACCGCAGGAACAGCCGATTATTTTTGCCCCAGATCGGAATTTGGGGCGATATGTCATGGAACAGACCAGACGAGATTTGGTGCTATGGCAAGGTAGCTGTGTTGTCCATGAAACCTTTTCCGAAAAGAAGATTGTCCAGTTAAAAATTGCTCACCCAGAAGCAGAGGCGATCGCACACCCAGAATGTGAAAGTAGTGTATTGCGCCACGCCAGCTTTATTGGCTCCACAGCCGCTTTACTCAAGTATTGTCAAAACAGCCCCACCAAAGAATTTATAGTTGCTACGGAGGCTGGAATCATTCACCAAATGCAAAAACTAGCTCCTGACAAGCATTTTATTCCTGCTCCGCCAATGAATAACTGTGCTTGTAACGAATGTCCTTTTATGCGGTTAAACACCCTAGAAAAGCTTTACTGGGCAATGAAAAATCGTACTCCCGAAATTACCATGTCAGAGGATATTCGCCTTGCTGCACTGCGACCAATGCAACGAATGCTGGAGATGAGTGTGTAACTAGTATTTTTTATACATATGGTAGAGACGCAGTTTTGTGGCGATCTCTACCCACAAGTTATTTTTTCTAACCACTTGCAATTTCTAAAAGATGGTGCTAATATTATTAATCGTGAGACAAATCGGGTCGGTGTCCGAGTGGTTAATGGAGACGGACTGTAAATCCGTTGGCTAGCGCCTACGCTGGTTCAAATCCAGCCCGGCCCACCACTTGCGAAGTTATAGGTTATAATGACTGGGTAAAGAGCAAAGATCCCAGCATTGTAACTTACAACTGATGAATCAAAATTGCATTTCGCCCGTGTGGCTCAGTGGTAGAGCACACCCTTGGTAAGGGTGAGGTCACGAGTTCAATCCTCGTCACGGGCTTTTTAAATTGATAAAATAATCAACGCCAAGTTAAGGGTTTTAGCTTTCCAGAGGTATTTAAAGCTGAGAAAAGTAAGTTTTTTACTTGATATTTTGACTATGATTTGACTATGAATCCAAAATTTTAGGTATCAGGTGGGTATCATAACTCTATTTTGGTTTCTTTTCAAGACTCTAATTTACTATAGGCTTTCTTAACCCAATATCCTCTGGGTGGCTTTTCTACCCCATAAGCCTTACACCATTTTTCTACAGCCTTATCAGACACCCCCAAATCTCTCCCAATTTGTGCGGTTGGCTTTTCCCAAACTAGTTTTCCTAGTTCTTCTTTAGATGGCCTTTCAACTTTTCTGGTATGAATTCTAGAGTCTGGGTTAACCTTTCTAGTTGTTAAATCAACGCCAAACTCCTTGTAGGTTCGCTTAAGTGCTACTTCAGTTAAATCTTTAAAATCTTCCCACCAGTAAAAAGGATTGGGTGATTTAGGTGGCGTTGTCCTGATACCGCAACCGCCAAACTTGATTGATGGATACACTACTTTGTTTATATCTGGCAAATAAAGGCCATAGAAATCAAAGTCATCAGATTTGTACTTTTTCTCATGACAACCATTCTTGTCTGCCCAATTGCTTTTATTTTTCAGTGTGCCATCGCTACTGTATTTAGCTTGAATTCTGTAACATTTGCCATCTTTGTAGGCAATCAAATCAAAGGGTGCATGTTCAGTTACCACTGGTACAAAAACCGAATATTCTTTCTCGACTAAATCTGCTATTACTTTAGCAGCTGCTAGATCACCCTTATCTTTTGTGTGGTGCATTTATATGAACTCTTAAGCCTATTTGGTAAATTACCATGAAAAGGCTTCTTTAGGGTTCGTATTAAGTTAAAACGAGCGCGGCAGGGTTCGAACCTGCGACCAACGGATTAGAAATCCGTGGCTCTATCCACTGAGCTACGCGCCCAACATAAATTAATGGCTCCTCAAGGAGTCACCTACATTATTATATCGTCTTCACCTACCAAGAAGCAATCGAAAATTGCAGATTTACCACTAGCAAGGCTAAGATGCTAGTCGCTAGTTAGTCAATCTACACCGAAAACAAAACAGATGGGGTATTGCTTTAGATATATTGTTTTGTCAAAAGGTTATTTGCCCGTTAGCGCCAACGCCCTCTGGGTGGCTAGCTTCGGGAAGGATCTGGCGATCGCTAGGTTCATTTCCACAGTAAACTAGGTAATTTCAGCCTTGGCGATGCTGCCAAATGCCATTATATATTCCATATTAAGAGTGCCCCTGTGAGGAGTTATTTGCTAGTGCCATGTTTATTCTCAAACGGCAGGATGTTGAAATATCAAGCATTCAGCACCCAAAAAAGGATCAGCAGGTGCCGATCCTCAGTTATCAAGGGCAGACTTTTCGCTTGATTAGTGTCTTCAAAGCTAGTCAAGAGGAAGAAGCTAGAGCCTTATGGAGAGAATTAACGGATAACCGGGGTAAAGCCTGTGTTTTACTAGAGGAACCGGAACGCTTTAGCGTCTGGGGTAAAATCCGTTTAGAGCAGCTGGGTAATGACACAGGTGGTCATGGTAAAACGGGGATTTTAATCCAAGCCAGTATTTTGCTGTTGCAAGGTGTTTATATCGATATTGAAGAGTTTTTAGGTGCTAAACAAGCTGCATTATTTCAAAAAGATATTGCCGAAGTATTACAGCAGAAGCAATTTCCCCAAGTATCTTCCCTAGAAGCAGTTAAATATTTAGTATCTACAAATCCTTTGCCTACAGCCAAAATGCCTCATTGGCAAGAAAACCATGTAGTTACCCTGTTACAAGAACTCCATCGATTAGGAAAGGTATATTTTGGCAACGCTAATTTTACCAAACAAGTGATTTATAAGCTAGAAGATATGCCAGAAACCGAGCGCTCGCTGTTTCTCAGTTGGCTAAATCAATCGCCACTGGGTAAAGTATGGCAGTAGCATGGCAATTCTTTAACAAACAAACCTCCCGCCACTGGCACTTGCTTTTGGTGTTCGGTTGTGTATTACTTGGCAGACACACCGCTTAGATATACAGTCCTTTAACTCAAAATACTGCCAGAGTGCATCTACATAGTCAAGCCCTATGAATAACTCTTACGAGAATTCGTTCCTTTCTAAATCAATTTTCACCACTCAGAACATTGTCTTAGCTAATATTGGCTGGGCCGTACTCGCACTGTTATACTTTTTGTTGTTTAGTGCCAAAGTTCCCGGAGCAGATGGCATAGAAAGCCGGGCCGAGTGGTATGTGATTGGCACAAATATTTTTGAAGCTTTAGCTTATTTGGGTGCTAGTATCTTATGCTTGAGGAACTGGCTGAGTCCGCAAATCGTCAGTGGCCGGAATGTTTGGCTCTTAATTGGCTTAGGTATGCTTTCCTATTTCGTTGGAGGGATAATTTTTGGCTATACCGAAATAGTTTTAAAAGATGAACCGGATGTGTCTTTAGGCGATATATTTTTTGTACTGACTTATCTATTACTTGGCGTAGGCATGATTTTAGCTGTGGCTTCCAGGCGAATCAACCTGGAAAAATGGCAGTGGCTAATTGTGTTAGGAATTGCAGTATTCGGTAGTTTGTTGGCATGGTGGATTTCTATGCAACAGGAAAAACCCTCACAACTGCTAGTCGCTATTTTGAACTGGTTTTATGTAGTTAGCGATGTGGTTTTGTTAATTATTGCTACCACTCTGCTGTTAGCCTTTTGGGGGGGAAGAGTTTCCCAGTCTTGGCGAATGATTGCAGCAGCGGCCTTTTCGCTCTACATTGCAGATATGTGGTTTAAATACGCCCAAGGCCCCAATTATCAAAGTGGGGAGATATTAGAGGTGTTTTGGGTGTTTAGTGGAGTGTTATTTGGCATGGGCGCTGTCTTAGAATATGACGCATCATTAAGACGAACGCGGCGTACCGGCGGACGGAAACGAACTTAGTAAAGATTTTTGGTATCTACCGTGAGAAAACTAACAGACTCTGACAAGCAAGAAATTCTTAAGTTATATCGAGAGACTGCCGAAACAACCTCAACTTTGGCAGACCGCTATGGTGTGAGTAACTCGACAATTAGTCGTCTACTCAAAAGCACTTTGCCAGAAGATGAGTATGAATACTTGGTCTCTTTAAAGCGGGCTGCGAGAACTCCTGAGGGAAGGGCACAGGTAAGCTATGAGCAGTTACCACTGCTGATTGAACCAGAGCCTGAGGTAGAAGTTCCACCCAGCGAAAGCCAACCCTTGGAAGTGCCAAAGGTTGAGCCACTACCACGTCGGATAATTCATGTAGAGCAGGAACTTTACTCAGAGGAAACGGCGGAGTCAATCGCTGCTAGTAGACGAGTGCGGCGACGTCCCTCGGCATCGGAAAAACCGAAGCTCCGAATCACAGAGAAATTAGAAACTCCAGAGGTAAGGCTGCCGGAAATAGTCAGCATCCCCATCCCACCACTAAAGAATGAACATCCAGGTGCAGCCGTCATCGCGCACATGCTGGGCGATGATTTGCTAGACGAATCAGAGGATTTGGATGATTTAGAAGATGATGATTTAGAAGATGACGACTTTGAGGAAGAAGACTTTGATGATGATGACCTAGATGAGCAAAGACCTTTAGTCACAAAACGAAGACCAGGTGAAGCATCAGTTCAAGTTTTACCTCTATCTGTTGCTAATTTGCCGAAAACGTGCTATTTGGTAATTGACCGTTCCTCGGAATTAATTACGCGACCTCTGAAGGACTTTGGTGACTTGGGACAAATTCCCAGTCTGGAAACCCAGCAAAAAACTCTGCCGGTGTTTGATAACCATCGCGTCGCCAAGCGCTTTTCTACGAAGCGCGATCGCGTGATTAAAGTTCCAGATAGTAAAATGCTCCATAAGGCTCGGACTCATTTGCAAGCTAAGGGCATCACGCGACTGCTGATTGATGGTCAGGTCTATTCCTTGTCTACGACGGTTTAGAGGTTATGGAGACACCTACTGGCTATGGTGTGGTATTGGTGACAGCTGGCAACATGCAGGAGGCAGAAGCAATTGCAAATGCCCTTGTGAAAGCTAAACTCGCTGCTTGTGTGAGTCTGTTACCAATCCACTCAATTTACAGCTGGCAAGGGGAACTGCATAATGAGCAAGAATGGCAATTACTGATTAAAACTGATTTGGCGCAATTTCCGGCAATGGAGGCCAAAATTAAGGAAATGCATTCCTATGAAGTGCCAGAAATTATTGCTTTACCAATTGTTGCCGGTTCTCAAGCCTATTTGCAGTGGATTTCTCAGCAAGTTAAAAGTAAAAAGTGAGGAGTCAAGATTTTCATAACTCCTCACTCCTCACTCTCAACTACTAACTCTAAGCGTAAACAGCGCAAAAAGTCAGCGAACTGTCATCTCCATGTACCAGCAGGAACATCCCAAGTTCCATAACCCAGCATCGATATGACTGGAGATTTTACTCGTTCAGCACGGCTGGTGGACTCCACTGGCACACCCAACGCATCACCAACACATAAACCTATCAAACCGGACAACGTTTTGGCAGCGGTTAGCATTGTTCAACCAGCATGAAACTTTTCTACAACTGATTTTACTTGCGAAAAGCCGTTGATCAAATAATTGGTATAGTTTATAATTCCAAACTAGCTGTAGACTAGGGTGTTGACTCTAAAAGCTGATTTTCGATTGCATCACATGCCACCTTAACCCCATTTTCTGCTTGGATAATACGTCCGATGTCTGCTGCTTTAGCAGCATAGTTGGGATTTTCTAACAATTCACGCAATTGCTTGGCTACCCGTTCTGCTGAATACTGTTTTCGATGAATTGTCCGTGAACTTCCCAAGCGTTCAACTCTTGCTGCATTGTCAGGTTGATCGTGGCTGTAAGGCATTATTAGTGTTGGGCGACCTGCCCGTAATACTTGAGCCGTTGTACCAATGCCACCTTGATGCACGATCGCACAAGCACGCGGAAAAATTTGAGAATATGGAACATAACTCATGGCAAGTATGTTCTCTGGTAGATCCTCTGGAGGAGTATTTTTACCCATCAATAAAACAGCACGGCAGTTCAGTTGCTTTGCAGCTTGAACACTTTCCTGATAAAAATGACCAGGAGTCATCACTGCGGCTGAACCTAAAGTAAAAACAATTGGGGGATCGTCCCTATCCAAAAACTGCTGAAGTTTTGGTGCAAGTTCTGTCTCACCTTTGTTGCCATCATAGAATGCAAATCCGGTGAGCACTGTATTTTTTGCCCAATCGGGTTGAGGCTTTGCGAATACTGAAGAGAACAGTGCTAATACAAGATAAGGTGAATATTTATCATCAATGAATGGATTTCCTGTGAGAGGTGGCAAGTCAAGCTCGCGTCGCAATTGGTGGATCGGCTCTGCCCAGGATTTAGACAACACTTTTGATAATTGAATGATGCCTCGGTTAGCGAGAGAACCTAGCCCCCGTAACTTGGCAAGAAATGGCAGTACAGGCAAGACAGATGGATCATAAACCGAAAGAAATGAGGCAGGCTGTAGAACAGCGAACGCCCACGGAATTTCTAATTTTTCTGCTACCAATCGAGCCGCCACAACTCCTTCACCTGTAACGATGAAATCTCCATCTTTTGCACCATCCATCAAATCGGTATAGGTTTCACGCAAACTCGCACAAACCCAATTTTTGATGACATACTCTGTGCCCGTTTTCAGATCCATCATCCGCGCCATTTCTTGTGGATCATTAAGTGCAGTGTTATCAGGGCGCATCCGATGAAACTCGAAACCGAGAGCCTCAATTTTGTCTTGATATTCTTTATGAGTTGCAAATACGACATCATGACCGCGCTTTTGTAATTCAAGTGCGATCGCAATTTTGGGATGCAAATCACCAAAAGAGCCGATGGTAGTTAAAACAATTCGGCTCACTACTGCGCCTCTCGGTTAATGACACCGTATAGATATACTTGCTTGATCTTAAAGCCTCGCTGCCCCAACAGTAAAATTGGAGTACCACCCTTACCGAGATATGAAGCAGCCCAACTTATAATTTCTAATTCCAAACTAGCTGTAGACAGCCCTTGCAAAACGCTCTGCTAAGTAAATAATGTCTTGTGTGCGAGCAATTTGGTTCATCCATTGTCTGGGAATATTTTCCACGCCGTAGTAAATTCCTGCTAACCCACCAGTGACAGCAGCAGTAGTATCAGTATCTCCGCCTAAGTTGACAGCTTTCAGTACTGCTTCAGAATAAGACGAGCTATTTAACAAACACCACAGGGATGACTCCAAGGTATCAATTACATAGCCACCAGAATTAATCTCTTCTACTGGTAATTTAGCAATCTCACCACTCAAAACTCTGCCAAAATGCGGCTTCTCTAACAAAAATTCCCGCACAGAATAAATTGTTTGGATATCTTGTAATCCTTGTAAATAAGCTGTTTGCAGGTCAGCCCCTTCCAAGAGCGCCACTGCAATACTAATATAAATGCCGCAGGCCATCTGCGATCGCGCATGAGCATGAGTAATCGCCGAAACATCATGCACCCGCCCAATCAATTCATCTAGAGTTAAATTTTTGTGACAATAAGCCATCGGCAAGATTCTCATCAAAGAACCATTACCATTACTATTTTCACTAGTACCACCTGCTTTCAGAGGTGGAGTTCCTTGTTTCCAGTTGAGAATTGCTAAAAATGTGGTGTTACCGATATCAAATACTTCACCTTGAGGAGTCCAGTAACTTTCGTGATACCAGCGCCAGAAGGAATTAGCAATCGCATCTAGTGAAAATCCCTCACAAAGACATTCTGCTAAACAAAAGGTCAGCGAACTGTCATCTGACCACGTACCAGCCGGAACATCCCAAGTTCCATAACCCAGCATAGATATGACAGGAGATTTTACTCGTTCAGCGCGTTGGGTGAACTCCACTGGCACACCCAACGCATCACCAACACATAAACCCATAAAACCAGACAACGTTTTGGCAGCGGTTAGCATTGTTCAACCAGCATGAAACTTTTCTACAACTGATTTTACTTGCGAAAAGTCGGTGAGCGAATGCTTGGTATAATTTATAATTCCAAACTAGCTGTAAACAGCCCGTGTAAAACGCTCTGCCAAGTAGATAATGTCCTGCCTACGAGCAATTTGGTTCATCCATTTTTGAGGAATATTTTCCACCCCATAATAAATTCCCGCTAAACCACCGGTGACGGCGGCGGTAGTATCGCTATCTCCACCTAAGTTAACAGCTTTCAGTACCGCCTCAGAATAAGACGAGCTATTTAATAAACACCACAGGGACGATTCTAAGGTATCAATCACATAGCCACCAGAATTAATCTCTTCTACTGGTACTTTGGCAATCTCACCACTGAAAATTCTGCCAAAATGCGGCTTCTCTAACAAAAATTCTCGCACAGAATAAATTGTTTTGATGTCTTGCAATCCTTGTAGATAAGCTGTTTGCAGGTCAGCCCCTTCCAAGAGCGCCACTGCAATACTAATATAAATGCCGCAGGCCATTTGTGATCGCGCATGGGCATGAGTAATCGCCGAAACATCATGCACCCGCGCCAGCAATTCACCTAAAGTTAAGTTTCTGTGACAATAAGCCATCGGCAAGATTCTCATCAACGAACCATTGCCATTACTATTTTCAACCTTGCCACCCGCCTGATGGGGAACAACTCCCTGTTTGAGGCGCATAATTGCTGTATGAGTAGTTTGACCAATATCAAAGACATCGCCACGGGGAGTCCAGTAAGCCTCCTTGTACCAGCGCCAAAAGGAATTGGCTATAGCATCCAACGAATACCCTCTACAAAGACATTCTGCCAAGCAAAAGCTTAACGAACTGTCATCTGACCAAGTTCCTGGTGGTTGCTTCCATGTGCCATAACCCAACATCGTTGTGACTGGAGATTTTACTCGTTCAGCACGGCTAGTAAACTCCACTGGCACACCCAATGCATCACCGACACATAAACCCATCAAACCAGACAACGTTTTTGCAGCGGTTAGCATTAATTAATCTCCACGAGAAGTGCTAAAAATTAACTTTATAGATTCCCTCTATAGCTTGTTGCAACAGATGCTACAGCCTACTTTTCATCCTATGTAAAAAGCTCGGTAAGAAATTGCTAATCGGGTATTTTATTTACACATCCAGACTTGGTTTGAGTTCCAATTATTGTGACAGTTTGAAAAGCGTCTATCTCTGGATCAAAAACCAGGATGATAAAGATATTGAAATGTAATTATCACAGCTTATTTATTATTATAAGGGATAGTTACCTTGTAAGCTTTCTGCATCAATAACAACACTCATTTCCGAAAATATGGGAATGGTTTGGAACATTCTTGTACCATTTTCGACCTGGAATATATAAGTAAAAAATACAAAATTTTGTCAAAATTATGAAACGCTTACTCAAGTCTTTCGTGACAATTTCTGCATTGTCTTCCTTAATAGTTACTCCTCTTGTTCTATCAGCTGGTCAAGCTTCTGCTGAAATCAAAAAAGGTACTGATGCTAGTTATGTTGGTGCTGGTGTTGCAGCTGGCGTTACCAGTGGCGACAAGGTATCAACGATGATGCCACCTTTGGCGGTAATGTCACAGGTCGCTTGAAGTTGGGAAATACGCCATTTTCTGCACGCGGTAATGTCCTCTGGAGTGATAAGACAAGTGCTATCATCCCAGAACTTTCTCTGGATGTGCCCATCGCTAATAGAACCAATGCCTATTTAACTGGTGGTTATTCTTTTGTAGAGAAAGATGGCTCACCAACTCCTATAGGTAATAGAGATTCAGTAGTGCTAGGTGCTGGTGTTGAATCGGAAATTGCTAACAACTTCCTCGTCTATACTAATGCCAAAGTCGGACTTGGTGCTTACCAAAATAGCGATGCTTCTGCTGTTAGCATTAATGGTGGTATTGGCTATCGCTTCAAATAAAAAATTATTGAGTCCTCAGTCGCTCTATACTTTACTAAGTACTCAGGACTTAGCACTTCTTCACTCATTACTGCAAAAAGCTGGTTTTGTTAAGTGTTACATCACTGACAAAGCCGGCTTTTGCCGTGGTAAAATTGAAATATTCCTCATTATTCCGGCCGGATTACCGGGGATCAATTAGCCGAAGGGTGCTGATTCGGCGTCTACTAATGCTTTATTGAGAATACTATACAAGTCTAATGGTTAAATCTGCTCCTTCCCCCATCGCTAGCCGTAAGCCTTCCAAAGTAGAAGGAATCAAGGAAAATAGTAATTTTTTGCGTGAACCTGTAGCAACTGAGATCCTTCAAGATACTACCCATTTTACCGAAAATGCCGTGCAGCTTTTGAAGTATCACGGTTCTTACCAGCAGGATAACCGCGACAACCGCCTCAAGGGACAGGAAAAAGATTACCAGTTTATGCTGCGGACAAAAAATCCGGGTGGTTTGGTACCACAGCAGCTGTATCTGGCTTTAGATAAAATAGCTGATGAGTATGGCAACCACACCTTACGAGTAACTACCCGTCAAGGTTTCCAAATGCACGGTATTTTAAAGAAAAGTCTAAAGACAGCAATTGCCACCATTGTCAAGAATCTGGGTACGACTTTGGGAGCTTGTGGCGACATCAACCGCAACGTGATGGCACCACCAGCCCCCTTTAAGAATCGCCCAGAGTACCAGTATGCTTGGGAGTATGCCCAGAATATTGCTGACTTGCTCTCAGCACAGACAGGCGCTTATTACGAAATTTGGCTAGATGGGGAAAAAGCAATTAGTGCTGAAGAAAACCCAGAGGTGAAGGCGGCACGACAGCGCAATGGTAATGGCACAATTATCCATGACAACGAAGAACCAATTTATGGCACGCACTATATGCCCCGCAAGTTTAAAATTTGCGTGACAGTGCCAGGGGATAATTCGGTTGATTTGTATTCCCAAGACCTCACCTTGGTAGTAATTACCAATAAGAAGAAACAATTAGAAGGATTTGACATTTTTGCTGGTGGTGGCTTAGGTAGAACACACGGTAAAGAAGAAACTTTCGCTAGGCTAGCAGACGAGATTGGTTATGTAGCTAAAGATGATGTCTACGACATAGTGAAAGCAATTGTTGCTACCCAGAGAGATTATGGCGATCGCACTGATCGTCGTCATGCCAGGTTAAAATATTTAATCAACGATTGGGGCGTAGATAAATTCCGTACCCAAGTTGAAGAATATTTCGGTAAACCAATTGAAGCCTTCAAACCACTGCCAGAGTTTAAATATCACGACTTCCTCGGCTGGAATGAACAAGGTGATGGCAAGCTATTCTTAGGAATTTCCATTGACAATGGTCGAATCAAGGATGAAGGTTCGTTTCAACTGAAAACCGCCTTGCGGGAAATTGTCGAGCAGTTCAACTTACCTATCCGCCTGACACCCAACCACAACCTGATTTTTTACGATATCGAACCAGATAGCAAGCAAGCTATTCAAGACATTCTCAGCCGTCACGGTGTCGGAGACGACCCTAGTAAAATTGAACCTTTAGTACGGTATGCAATGGCTTGTCCGGCTTTGCCCACTTGCGGCTTGGCAATCACAGAATCAGAACGGGCAATACCAGGGATTTTGGAACGGGTTCGCGCCCTATTAGATAAAATAGGTTTACAAAATGAACATTTTGTGGTAAGGATGACAGGATGCCCCAATGGCTGCGCTCGTCCCTACTTAGCAGAGTTGGGCTTTGTCGGTAGCGCTCCCGAATCTTACCAATTATGGTTAGGAGGTTCGCCAAATCAGACTCGACTGGCGCAACCTTACACAGAGAAGCTGCACCATAATGATTTAGAAAGCTTCCTAGAGCCGATTTTTGTTTACTTTAAGAAATCTCGGAAATCGAAAGAAAGCTTCGGTGATTTTTGCGATCGCGTTGGTTTTGATGCCATCCGCGAATTTACTGCCACCTACGACCCCCAAACAGCCAATGCTGCAAGCAAATCACGCCATCGGGTAAATTTGAAAGAAGAGGTTTATAGTAAGTTGAAGGAAGTAGCCCAAAGCCAAGGTAAGCCGATGACTCAGTTGGTGAGTGAAGCGCTAGAGGCTTACTTCCAGAATCTTTCGTAAGCCTAGTATTTTTGTGTGGCAGACATTTCCTCTGCCACAAATAAGCAAAAAATGTTTCCTGTATTCAGTTTTCCGGCACTTGCTCAAAACGAAATCCACCCCCTTCAATACTTCCACATTTTTTTCTAATACCTTCAACTGCTTTGACTAAAACTGGTTTAGCATCTTTCCGTTCACCATTGATGAATTGGAGTCGCTCACCTGAAGTTTTCTCAGGTGGTAGCTTAATGGATTTTAACTTTTCAATTACATCCTTTCGCTGTTCACTTGCATTCTTTTTAGATAGATCAGATTTTGATACGGCTGCGATAAAAGCCTGAGTAGCATCATAACTAGAAGCTGTTGCCCAGTCAATTTTATCATCCCATTCACGGCAAGCTCGCTCTGCAAATTCTTTTGAACTTTTCTCTTCAGGAAACCAGGGAACTGTCAATATTAAACCTTCAATATTTTCTTTAGCTTGTTTTAAAATTTCTGAAGTATACAGAGTTCCTCCTCCCAACAATGGTAAATTCCTTAATTCTGGATAGACGTTTTTTTTATAACTAACAATTTTAATTACAGTAGAAACTGATTCTGTATTTGGGAAAAAAACAACCGCATCTGGATGATTTATAGAAGCGAGATTTTCCAGAAATTCTCCCTTTAAGTTTCGTTGTGAATCTTCCAAATCTATAGATGATCGAACTTTCCCACGTTGTTCCTTAAACGAGGCTTCAAACTTTTCTTTGATGTCTTTACTGTAAGCATCTCTATTATAGTAAATAACAACTTTTTTTATATTATCCTTGATAGCATAATCGGCTAAGTATTTAGCAGCAACTTTAGTAGAAAGGATTGTCCTGAAAAAACCTTTACCTTGTAATTCCGTACTAGCGCTAGTAGCGGCTATCATTGCCAAATCATTATTTTGATATACCTCAAGTGCAGATTTACTAGCTTGGCTAGCATTGTGACCAATCACTGCTAATACATCTGAGTCTTTAATTAACTCTTTAGCAACTTTTCGAGCTTGATCTGGATTATTACTATCATTGGCTATCCTGACATTCAAAAGTCTACTTTTAAAACCAACTTTTTCCTTCGACTCATTAAACTCATTTTGGGCTAGAGCGACTCCTCTCAACATTGCAATAGCAGATGTTCTTCTCGCATACATAGGTACAACTACAGCCACGGTTATAGGCTTGAGGTTAATCTTTTTTGCCTGTTCTTGGGCTAAGGAATTATTGTAATAAATTACTACTTCAGGATCACTTTTGTCTATATCTTTAGATGTTTTAAAAAACTCTATTGCTTTTGAATAATCACCTTTATTGAAAGCTTCGACCCCTTTATTTTGATAAGAAATTTCATCACCTAAAAAGAAAGACTTTTCTCCTTGGCTAAAGAGTTCTGGATTTAAAACGTAAGGTACACGCAACCACTCTGATTGAATTGTTTTTTGTAATTGAAATACACTTACTCCATTAATAATCATCATACTGACAGTTATTCCTGCAAGTAAACGCTGAAAACGTTCTTTTTTTTGAATTTTAATTCCTAAATTAACTATTTCTAGTACTTGGCTAGCATCAATAAATTGGTAATCTTCAATATTCAGAATTTTACCATCACGCCATGCAATTGCTTTTTGTAATTCTTGACCTTGCAATAGTGATGATTTATCTTGACGGTTAGATGATAACCATCTCAGTAATTGTTCTTCATAGGGTCGCATCTCTGCTAACATTTCAGCAACCCAATTAGAATTAAATACTGATTCATAAATGAAGTTATAAACCTTTAATTTACCATTCCTTTCTTCTAGCAAACCAGACAGAATTAGTTCACTTTGTTCTAAACTGTCATTTACTGGTAATTCTTTATTTTGCAAAACTTTAAGATATAATTTAAGCAATTTGACAAGAGGTTCTTTACTATTAATAATCCTATTATGAATAGTTCTTAAATGTTGTGGTTCATCCTGGTATTCCCAATTTTCAATTATTCGTAATTTTACTAATCCCTCTATCCACTTAGAGATTAACTTTTCATCACTAGAAATGATATTTTCATGATCTGCAATTATTTTGAATATTTTTTGTGTGAGAAATGGTTGTCCGCCAGTCCATTTGAGTATTTCTTTAAGAATATATTCAGCAATTCTAGGGTCATTGACTTTACTTTCTAATCCTCTAGTTAAAGGTCGAGCTTCCTGTAATGAAAAACCATTTAATTGGATTGCTTCGCCAATATTAAAGGGTGTGCGTCGCGTATCTTGGATTAATTGAGATGGTGTAGCTACTCCTAGTAATGCAAAAGTAATTCGTTCATAAATTCGGTTATTAGCGCGCTCATTATAACAGGATCTAATAAAAGCAAAAAAATCATCAGTGGGGAAATCCAAACTTAGAACAGTGTCAATCTCATCTATAAAAATAACAATTTTTTGCTCAATTTCTGTTAATAACTTCTTCTCGAAAAAAGAATTTAATCGATCTAATGGAGTTAAATCTGATAACAACTCTGTTTGTAAATTAAATTTATCTGCGATATTTTTAATTAAACTATTATACCATTGTTCCTCAGTAAACCCTTTAGTCCCAAGCTTATCTAGGCTGATTACTACACATTTAAAGCCTGCTGTTTCTAAATTGTTCTTTACTCTTACCCGCAAGCTAGATTTACCCATCTGTCGAGAGTTAAATACATAGCAAAAATCACCTGCTTCCAGTTTCTCATAAAGGTTTCTGTCAGCTTGTCGCTCTATATAACTAGGATCGTCAAGATTTAAATCTCCACCTACATGATAATATTTTTGTCCTTGATTCATTGTTTATTTAACCTATTTTGCTAGTAACTATTCAAGAAAAACTCGAAAATACGACCGATACAGTTTACAACGTGGCTGAACACAATTACCCTGGAACTTGACTAATCCCAAATAGTACAAAGAGATGGCAATTCTCGGACGCAGCTGAACTGGATTGTTTTCATTCGCCGATATGACTTGAATGAATGCTGTTTTTAACTCTGGATTATTTTCAACCTTTTCTAAAAGTTCTTGTAGATGATTTTTGTATGCTCCTGCTAGGGTTGGAGCTTCTTCTAAAAATTGCTCAAGGGAGTTTTGATGCGATTTAATATGGTCAATACCAGTTGTTAACAGATTTGGATGTCCTCCTACCATATCCATTAATCGCTCAACTTGTTCAATGTTCCAGTTTAGTCCATATAGCTCGACTAAACGCTGTACCTGCTCCTGCTCAAAGTCTGGTAAATCAATTACTAAACGTAGATTAGCAAGAGGTGAGCTATTGATATCTAGCGAGGCATAAACTTCTGTAGAATGGGCAATTATCAAACGGAGTCTTTTCCAGATTTGACTCTTTACATCGCCGTACCTTGCCATATCATAAAAACTTCGGAGTAGTCTACAAAATTCTTGAGAAAGTTCATTTTGCTCAAAAATTAAATCAACATTATTCAAGGCTAATACCAAATAGTTAGCAGTTTTTGGTAATAAGTATTCCTGAAAGTAACCGATGGTGTTCTCCATAGGAGTCCATAGATTGTCCCAACGCTCATTTACTTGATTAGTTAAACCTAGCTCTTGGCTAACAGCAGCACAGAATAAGCGTAAAAATCTCTCCATATCGGTTTTAGTTAGGGTATTTATTAACCTGCTGCAATTCAACGTTACAGTTTGATAATTATTTGCTGTCGCATAGGTGAGAATCCTATTCACCAAATATGTTTTTCCCATTTTATCTGGTGCTTTAATTCGGATGAGAGCGCCTGGTTCTCTAATTTCCTGATAACATTGCTCTTCAATTGCAGGGCGTTCTATATAAAAATTACTAGAGGATTGCTTGGCTATCTTTCGACGAATAACTGGAGTTAGTTCTTCAGAAATACCTTCTAGTTGAATCTCTACACACCCAAACCTAAAAGCCTCTTCATAGGGTCGATTTGCACCTCGTGCTTTGTAAAAACCCACAGAAAATGCGATCGCCGCTCTATCCCCAATAGCAGTATTCATCCCGATGACAAAAGGGATATGCTGGACTATAGCCTCCGCCTGAATCACTGAATGACAAGCATTGAGAAGCACACACTGGACTTGATTAGCTACTAATTCAAACAATGCAGCTAAAGCTTGGGGCTTGACCGGTTGCACTTGACCAAATGTATTCTCAAAGCAAAGCTCACCCGTACTTGCACCATGTCCCGAAAAATGCACAATATCAGGCTGAAAATCCAATATTTTTTGGCTGACATCTCCAGGACGTGCAGATAATCCGTACTCTAGCTGAAATCTTTCTCGTTGGTTAGCTAGTTGTAGTCTTTGCTGGATTTCTCGCAACTCTTGCTGTAAACGCAGTCTAGACGTATCAGTAGGTTCAGCCGTTAAAAACAAAATTTTCATCTGGCGATCGCTGGCGTAAGTCATCCAAAACCGTTCCTAAAGTTTAATTAATTGCCTGCATTGTTTTTCACTCACAGTTCCGGTTTAGCATACTTACGAGAAACTACTGAAGTGATTCTACTTGATTTTAATGTTTTATCAAGAAATACAAGAATATTTCATTTCGATCAAAATCCAGTCTAGACGGAAAATAATTCCTATCCTCACCATGCAGAACATATCATGTCTCAACTGCAAAGAATTGCGATCACACCCTCTCAACTCCAACAAGGGCAAATTTTACTCACCAAAGAACAACAACATTATTTAGGGCGGGTGTTGCGCTTGCGTGAAGGCGATCGCTTTATTGCAATGGATGGTAGAGGAAAATGGTGGTTAGCGCAGCTTGCAGGCGAACAAGCACAGGTTTTAGAACCACTGACAGTAGAAACCGAATTACCTGTATCGATTACGCTGATGGTAGCGTTGCCTAAAGGGAATGGATTTGATGAAGTGGTGCGGTGTTGTACGGAGTTGGGAGTAACTTGTATTGCACCAGTATTGAGCGATCGCACTTTGCTTCATCCTAGTCTTCAAAAGCTGGAACGCTGGCGGCGCATCGCAGCCGAAGCCGCCGAACAATCAGAGCGCTCCTTTGTACCGACAATTTTAGAACCTGTTGCTTTTAATACGGGTTTGTCATTAGTCATTGGTCATACCCTGCGGGAAGGCGAAGCGCCTATGTCATTTGCAAACAGCCAGCAATATATCTGTGTGGCGCGTGGTGAGTTTCCCCATTTAAAAGATTACTTACAGTACAAAGGACAAGTGACAAATGACATAGGACAAGAAACAATTATCATTGCTACTGGCCCAGAGGGAGGATGGACAACACAAGAAATTGAGAATGCGAAGTCATCTGGATTTCAACCTGTTTCCCTTGGTCGTCGCATCCTGAGAGCAGTTACAGCCCCAGTAGTAGCATTATCCTTGATTGCCGCAACTTGTGAAGTATAAATGATTTATAGCTCACGCAAAATGACTTTTACGTGAGACATCACTCTAGCGTGTATTTAAAGTAAGTGATGATTGAGCAAGTTGCGATCGCTTTTGAGCATAAAGACTATCAAACAGCTGCTAAATTACTCAAACAGCTGCAAAAAGAATCGCCCGAAAATCCTTGGGTACAATATTATCTCGGTCGGTTACATGAAGTATCTGAAAAGCGCCAAGATGCAGAAAAAATTTATCGGCAACTGCTACGAGATACAACGAATACCAAAATATTGACGCTTGCACGTCAAGGTTTGCAACGGCTACAAGAAATAGAGCTAGAAGAAAGACAAAGAGCCATTTCCCAAGCAACTGCCCAACCTAATAACACCGAACTTAGCGTACTAATTTTAAAGCCACTCAGTAACGAGATGAAAATAGAAGCATCTCGAAAATTCGCCCAGATTATGCAGCTAGACCCCTACACTGCACGGCTGGTATTGCCAAGTCGTGGCTGGAGGTTATACCGCACTGGACAACTAGGAGAACTAAAATTTTACGGCAAACAGCTACAGCAGGCTGGTATTCCTTGCTTTTGGGCAACAATAGCTGAAATTCAGCAAATTCAAGTTTATCAAGTCAAATATTTCCGAGAATCTACCCCAAAAGCTACTGTTGTTTGCTGCAACGAGGCAAATCAACTCGGTTCTCTCACCTTTGACTGGTCAGAAGTTACAGCAAAAGTAGTGGGGCTATTGCCCATTTTTGAGGAAGTCGTAGATCGCGACGTGCGCGGTAAACTGGAACGGAAAACTCAAATACAAGATTATGCCCAGTTTTGTGATTTACAGCTACTTGGTAGACGTTGCATTCTCCGACTTGATGATAACGGCTATGAATTTCAGCAAGGTTTAGAAATCATTCCCCAAGCTAGCCAAAATACAATCAGAATTCATTGGAATAGTTTATCGAGTTGGATTGACCAGCAACTACCTGAAGTCAAAATTTGGTCAGATTTCACGTCCTTTGCAGATACAGCATTAGATCAAACAGAAATGCTGGGTCATATCAAGTCTCACATTCATCTGCTTCGTAGGGAAGAGACTAATTGGGACTCAGCTTTTCATTTATATAGTGGACTGGTGTTGGTTAAATAATTCATAGACAAGTATAAAATGACGCGCTTTATACATGACAAATTCTCCAAGGACTATTTGGAAGAATTACTAAAAGAAGGTTGGTTATCAGGAGTACATTTTCTGCCAGATGCCTTGCGGACACCAATTGTAGCGATACACCAACTACCGCAAACACCGGAGACTTTATGGTTGAGGCTTTTGGGAAGGGGAAGTGTGCAATCACAAGCTATCGTCGAGTTGCAAGCGTTACCATTAAATTATCCATACCAAAAAGCAACACTCGAATTAGTTTACAACTTGCGCGAAAACTTGAGAGTAAATCAAGAATTAGAAGAAGATGATCGGGAGTTAATTATGCGACTAGAACCACTTTATCAAAGAGACAGAGAACAAGCTGTATCAGGAGAACAACGTTTAATTATACGTCAACTCAATCGCCGCATTGGGGAAATTAATGCCTCATTAATCGAAGGAATTAAAGGATTATCTATTGAACAATTAGAGAATCTCGGAGAAGCATTACTAGACTTTTCTAGTGTTGCTGATTTAGAAACTTGGTTAAACCAACAATAAAATAAATGATCATCAGTAAATTAATTTATAGCAATCCGATTGGATTTTTTCAAAAATCTAACTATGCTTGGTCTAAGTTTATATTCCACACAAAGCAAGCTATCAAATCCATGAATACAGTAAGTGCTGAAAACCAACAGTTAGGGAGTTTGTACGTTCAATCCCCTCAAGGACAGCAGCTAGTTTTTCCGCTCAAGCATACGGAAGTTATCGCAAAAATTGCAGGTAACTTGTCACGAGTTGAGGTGATCCAAAGCTTTGAAAATCCCTTCACGCAGCCTTTAGAAGCAGTGTATATCTTTCCGTTACCTGATGAGGCGGCGGTGGATGACATGGAAATAAAAATAGGTAGCCGCATCATCAAAGGCAATATTAAAAAACGTGAAGAAGCTCAAAAAATCTACGAAAAGGCGAAACAAGAAGGACGCACTGCCGGACTTTTAGAACAGCAACGAGACAATATCTTTACCCAATCTCTGGCTAACATCAAACCTGGTGAACAAATTGATGTCACAATTCGTTACACCGAAAGTTTAAAATTTGATGCGGGAAACTACGAATTTGTTTTCCCGATGGTGGTGGGGCCAAGATATATTCCAGGAACGCCGATAGATGGTAGCGGTGACACAGACCAAGTTCCTGATGCTTCTCGGATTACACCGCCTGTAGTCCCAGAAGGAATGGGTAGCCCGTCGCAGACATCGCGTCACAATATTAATGTCACAGTAGAAATTGATGCAGGTTTACCAATTTCTGAAGTGCGTTCTCCTTCACATCAATTAAAAATTGAACACTCAGGTCAAATTGTGCGGATTCAATTAGCCGGAGAAGATACAATTCCCAACAAAGATTTAATTCTCCGCTATCAAGTTTCTGGTAATAAAACTCAATCGACAGTATTAACCCAAGCAGACGATCGCGGCGGACATTTTGCAATTTATCTAATTCCAGCTTTGGAATATTCCACTGATGAAATTGTCCCCAAAGATGTCGTATTTTTGGTGGATACTTCCGGTTCGCAATCTGGCGATCCGTTGCAAAAGTGTCAGGAATTGATGCGGCGATTTATCAATGGGTTGAATCCCCACGATACTTTCACAATTATCGATTTTTCCGATAGAGTCAGACAGTTATCAAAGAAACCTCTGCCGAATACATCAGAAAATCGTGCCGAAGCGATCGCTTACATTAACAATTTACAAGCTGCTGGCAGCACAGAAATGCTCAGTGGCATTCGTACAGCGATAAATTTCCCCACACCAGCCGGAAGATTACGCAGTGTTGTCCTCTTAACCGATGGCTACATCGGTAACGAAAATGAGATTTTGTCAGAGGTACAACAGCACCTACAACCAGGAAATCGCCTTTACAGTTTCGGTGCTGGTAGTTCTGTTAACCGTTTTTTACTAAATCGCATCGCCGAAATTGGCCGGGGAATATCTAGAATTATTCGTCATGATGAACCCACAGAAGAAGTTGCCGAAAAATTTTACAGGCAAATCAACAATCCCGTACTTACAAATATTCAAATTTCTTGGCAAGGTGACACAGAATCGCCTGTGATTTACCCAGCCACAGCGCCTGATTTATTCACCGCACAACCATTAGTTTTATTTGGTCGTAAACAGGATAGAGCCAGAGGTAATCTGCAAATCTCCGGCATTGCTGCGGGCAGTAAGCACTATGAAAAAACATTTAATCTCATATTTGAGGAAACAGGAAATCTTGCTATAGCGCAGTTATGGGGACGTGCCTGCATCAAAGATTTGATGAATCAAATGGTGAGCTTTGAAACAAAAGCTGGTGTAGAAGCAGTTACAGAAACCGCCTTAACTTATCAACTGCTTTCTCAATACACCGCTTTTGTTGCTGTCAGCGATGACGTGCGGGTTGAACCAGGAAGCGAATACCTGTCTATGCAAGTGCCAGTAGAAATGCCTGAAGCAGTTAGTTACGAAGGAGTGTTTGGCAGTCCTCCTGCTGGTGGTTTTGCGCCTAAAATATCATTCTCAATGCCATCAGCGCTAGCCTCAGCAGTAGCTCCAGATTTTCTCCTACAAAAGCGATCGCCAAAATCCCCAGTAGCCAAAGAAGTTAATATCCCTTTTAAGAGCTTTGATTCCCAGGAGATAGAACTAGGTGAAATATCAGACGCAGCTATCAACCATCAGTTAGAAGTAATCAGCGTTACTGGCTTGGATGACACAGGAATTGCTAACCTAACCAAACACTTTCAACAACTAAACTTTCCTTCAGGCTTCAGTGGTGAAATCGTCTTTGAGTTCACTCTCAACAAAGGTCGGGTAGAACGGGTAGTTTTGGATGAGAAAGCCTCGACCCTAAAAGATGCAGTTGTAGTGGAGATAATTAAGCGATCGCTCTTACTTTGGAGAGTTCCTCCATCTACAACTGGCAAAGTTATCTTAAGCTTGCATGTTCACGTTTAACTTCTATAGACCCGAAATTTACGGTCTATATCACTTGTTAGACGTTTTAATCTGACGTGCCATGTCTAAGTAAACACTCATATTTGCTCCTGGACGACGACGACCATTAGAACTAGTAGTCGAAGGAGCAAGATATTTTGGCGCAAAGGTGGTTTCAGTTGGCTGCTCTTTGAGTACTTTGGCTGCTGCGGCTTTTTCATTTTTGCCTGGTTGAATTTTAAGACCCTCAGCAGTCTGCACTAGCTGAACATCCGCTGCTTTGGGATTTTTAGTTGATTGTGCCTTAGCCTGATCTGCGGCGGTTTTTGTTCCGTTCAATGAATCTGGCTTGGATAGAGCTGGTGCTTCTGATGCAATTGTTGCCGTTACTTTCTTAGCATTCGATGCAACTGTCTCTGCTACTTTCTTCACATTCGATGCTACATCTTTAGCAGCATCTTTGGCTTCGTCCAATTCTAAGAAGTAGCCGTTGCTTTTCTTCTTCCCTGGTAAGAGTCCAGTAATCAAACCCAGGATACCGCTAAGAAAACCCTGAATACCCGAAATTAGCTTTTTGATAAAATCCATTACAATTACTCCTGCCTTTTACCTTTTATATTTGCAACTCGACCGTAATTGTTAAAAATTACGACAAAATGTTACATTTTTCTGCTTTGCGTCACCCCGTTATGGTGACAACGTTTATAGGCTTGTACTTAATCAACATTCTAGTAAAACTATAGGGCAAATGTTTTCTTACAGGCACTTGCAACCTCTATACACTGAGAACTAATTATTAAATTTTACTGTAGCTAAGAGCAAGATTCTGAAAGCAAGCTTGACAAAAATTAACATTTCTTTGTTTGGTAAATAGCTAATTGAAGTGACGCAAGCAGTTAACTTTCAACCAGTGGGAGGAGTGTCATAGCCTATTGGCAGATAGCGATAGCGGTAAGTTAGATTTTATACAATTTAGATTCAGAAGCATTTCACTTTTGCAAAAATATCTTTATAAAGAATCCGAAAAGCGATAGCTCCAGTTTGTAGAGCTTTATGTACCGACAAAAGTGAGATAGGCCCCTTAATTCAGCCAGATTTTGTAAATGAACACTGAAAATAAACAACGCAATCCCGTTTTGCTAATACACGGGATTGACGACACAGAGGCAGTTTTCCATAAAATGAGGGCATACCTCATACAAGGGGGTTGGTCTGTATATAGCCTGGATTTGCTTCCCAATAATGGTGATGTGGGTCTTGATGAATTAGCAAAGCAGGTAGCCGATTATGTTACAGCTACCTTTGGATCAGAACAACGCCTAGATTTAGTCGGCTTCAGTATGGGAGGAATTGTCAGCCGTTACTATATTCAGCGACTGGGAGGGATTAACCGCGTACAGAGGTTTATTACCATTTCTTCGCCCCATCATGGAACTGTTGTTGCTTATGGTTCCTGGCGTCCTGGTTGCGTACAAATGCGCCCCGACAGCATTTTTCTCAAGGATTTAAATTCTGATGCTGTAATAATATTGGGGCAGCTAGATTTTACATCTATCTGGACACCTTATGATTTGATGATTGTCCCAGCCAATAGTTCACAAATCTCCGTAGGAAGCGAAGTAATAGTACCAGTTGCTCTACACCCTTGGATGCTAACAGACTCCAGGAGTTTAGCAGTAGTAACAGCAGCTTTAGCAGAGGAGATTAAGCTACCTTTCCTTAAAAAAGTATCTAGTCAGTAGCTAGAATGCTTGCCAGACTTGATTTTTTCATCTTTAATTACGAATTACGAATTACGAATTTATTAAGTCCTATCCCCAATTTGTGTATGTTCGTAACTCCCAAAAATCGCCTCTGCGTGACGATAATACTTGAACTCCATGAGGTTATAAAAGGGATCTTCTAAAAAGAAAGTGCGATGCTCAAGAGGAGAACCAACAAAGCGATTTTTGGTTGATTCGCGAAAAAGTAGCTGTTGTTGTTGTGCCCTTTCTAGTAAGTCTTGCCAATCACGTTCTTGGGTAAAAATTAGCCCAAAGTGTCTGGGATAGATAGTATTTTGCGGTATCAAGGGTTCTTTGGTGACGTGAGCCACTAGTTGATGACCGTAGAGATTGAGAATCAGGGCGTAGCGGTTTTCACGACCAGGAATGCAGCCCAAGCCATCCACGTAATATGCTTTTGTTTGGGCAACGTCAGTTACAGGGAAAGCAAGATGGAATAAAGTTTGGCTCATAGCTTGTGTGGAAAAGAGTAGTAGTTGATGCTATCTACAATAGACTTATCCACAAATAAACCTCAAAATAGCTGAAACCCTTACATAGCTGGCTTTTTAGCTTATATAAAACAGGAACCTCTAAAACCCTCTCCAGAGCTAGGTTTCAGCCAAATAAAGTTCTCATTTCCGGATAAGTCTAATTTATGCTGTTAGGTCTTGATTGTGGTCAACTTGAACACAGTTTTAATTAAGATTAACTTATATCCTTATATCCTGATGACTAAGATTGGGGACTGAGTAAGATTTCAGCTGCTGCACATGCAGCTATACTAATTTAGGTTTGCATAGGCAGACGCTTAGGAACGGAGATTTAATAACTTACAACTTCATTAGAGTGTATTGGGTGCGTTAAGCACTCAAGAATCTACCCAACTAAACAAAAGTTTTGCATTTTGTTTAATCCACGTTCTTTAGTCAATATTGCAGTGTATATCTAAGACATTGTTTGTAGTTTTACACTCAGCTTTCAAGTCTACGCCTACGCTATACCCTTAATAATACAAACATATTACTTTAGCTGGGGAGGTGTCAGCTCCTTCGGGGAAGTCAAAAGTCAAAAGTTAAAAGTAAGAAGTAAGAACCCCATAAATAAATTTAGGGGCTTGTACCTTTTTATTTCTGGTCAGAGATTAAGCACTAAGTATCACAAATTCGTTATTCTGTTGATATTCAGACAAAATTACTCATGATTAATTGCTGATGTCATCCTTAATTAATTCTGTAAATCCCTGGTTGGTAGCAATAGGATTAAACACAATTTTATTGGGTTTAGCTTGGATTGCTCCGAAAAAGCTGCTTACCCCTGCTGGATTATTCCACGCCTGGTTCTTGTCCATCCTAATTTGGGTAACTCTAGGCTGGCAAGGATATGCAGTAATAATGTTCTATTTTCTGGTTGGTTCTGGCGTTACCCGCATCGGTATGGCGCAGAAAGAGGCAGAAGGAATTGCCGAAAAGCGTTCTGGGGCAAGAGGCCCAGAAAATGTTTGGGGTTCGGCTTTAACTGGGGCGCTGTGTGCCTTGGGAGTAGGGCTAATAAATTCGGGGTTTCTTGTACCTGGTTCCCAATACTTCGACTTTGTTCAGTACAAGTCGCTCATTACAAGTCCCCAGTCTCTATTATTGTTAGGCTATGTAGCGAGTTTCAGTACTAAGCTGGCTGACACCACTGCCAGCGAAGTTGGTAAAGCATATGGTAAAAGCACCTTTCTAATTACCACACTCCAACCAGTGCCTCGCGGTACAGAAGGGGCGGTAAGTTTGGAGGGAACTTTAGCTGGTATCGTGGCTTCTGTAGCGATCGCATTTGTTGGTTGGGCAGTTGGTTTAATTGATCTATTGGGAGTAGCTTGGTGTGTGCTGGCAGCATTTATTGCCACTAACTTAGAAAGTGTGATTGGGGCAACACTGCAATCTAAGTATACCTGGCTGACCAATGAAGTAGTCAATATTTTTAATACATTAATCGGTGCGATCGCGGCTGTGCTACTTGCGTGGACATGGATAAATATTATTAAGTAAACAGATGAGCATAAACAATTACTCATTAAGGTGGCGTATGGGGCGATTTTTCTAAGTCAGTTCCGACAACTTTGGTAATAAAAGTAAGGCAGTGGCTCGACTTTTAGCAACTTGGGTAGAAAACGGGCAAAAAACAATACTTAATAGATTTTGGTTTATTTTCGCCTATCTAACTAGCTGATCATTTCTCTGAATCTATAAAGATTTGGTTAGACAAGTTGCTTTGCCTGACAACTGAATATTTTCAATCCTGTTTTGTCGCCGCTAGACCGTAAAACTAATCATGGCAAATTATTTTATTTCGTAGCTATATAATTCTTTGACCATTTAGATGTAATTAGTTCATAGAATCTTTATCATATTTATCCATCAATCACCAGATGATCTCTATATGATTTAATTTAAAAGTTCTATAGGTGTTTAATCATTGTCACATAAATAGTTTATGGAATATTTATCATTTTTGACAATCAATGACCAAATAATTTCTATTGAGGAAGCAGTAAAGTATCTGCAAGCCTCTGGAAAATTAGGACAGTTCATTGGAGATATTCTCCGCCAGTACGTTATTGAGTCAGAAATCCGAATCCGAGACGATATTGAGATTGGTACAGCAATAACTGAACAGGCAATTATTGACTTTAGGCTGAAAAATCAACTGACTGACCCTGAAAGTTTTCAACAATGGTTAAAGACCAATAACACAGATTACGCTAGCTTTTACACATCGGTTACTTTTGGGTACAAGTTAGAAAAGCTGAAAGCTGTAGTGACAGAACCAAAACTCCAAGAATATTTTATTGAACGCAAAATTTTTTTGGATCGGTTAGTACTTTCTCGGATTGTTGTTGATAATCGAGAATTGGTAGACGAACTACAAACCCAAATTGAAGAAGGAGGTAGTTTTGAGCAATTAGCTAAAGAATATTCACTTGCAGATGACCGAATTGTAAACGGCATGATGGGAATCATCAGCCGAGGCAGTATGCCAGATATATTACGGGCAGCTATTGATGTGGCAAGTCCTGGAGAATTGATCGGGCCAATAGAAATCGTTGGCAAAGACTCTCTCCAAGGAGAAGGGCCTTATGGTTTGTTTCGAGTAGAACAATTTCTGCCCGCGTCTTTAGAAGATACTCAATTAAAGCAAGCACTACAAAATGAGTTGTTTGACAAATGGCTAGCAGAGAAAATTCAAAAACTGACAGTCAAGTTACAAGTGAGTTAAAAATTCTGGATAATGAATCTTTACGATTAAAAGTGCTAGCTTCTTTGCCTTGGAATCAGCCACCGCTATGTTGGCTGACTCCCGAACAACAATCCAAGTTGCAAAATGAGTCGCAAACTCGTCAATATCGTCTTGGAGAAAAAATCTGGTCAAACGATATTGGCGGTTATCAATTCTTAATTGTGGCTGGGAAAGTGCGCTTGCGAGAGGAGGGCATTAGCAAACCTTTAGCAGCCCTAGAAGTCGGGGATTGGTTTGGTGACTTACAAAAGATGTCTGCGGATTTTAAAGCTGTAGCTGCTAGTAAAGAAGTGATAGTAGTGTGTTGGGATACTGCGCTGTGGGCAGAATTTTCTCACCCACAAATTCAGGAGTTCTGGCAAGTGTTACCAGTAGGTATGGAGAGAGAAAAGGAGACATTTTCCTTCTCTGCCACTCCTGCACTACCGCCAGCTTCCGTTGGCACTTCTGGCCCCCACAGCCTCCAACCCCAAAGAAAACTCCCAGCCGCCAATCTGATCATCTCAAATTATCCGTTTGTTGCCAGTTGGAACAGCGCAGCTGCTTGTTTAACAATGGTGGCACAACAGTTAGAAAATTCTGTGCAACTGGAATGGGTGCAGCGCCAACTCAGAGGACAACGCCCAAAACAGGTTGTGGAAGCAGCAGAAAAGTTAGGGTTAGTGTTGCGGCGGTTACAAGTGAGTTGGGGTGAGTTGCGACAGCTGTCATTTCCAGCTTTATTGTTGTGGAATTCTGACTCACCCCAGAGTCCATCCTGGGTGGTGGCCTATGGAGTTAAGGGCGATCGCCTAATTATCGCTAACCCTCTAAATCCCGAACGGACTTGTGAAAGCTTGCCGCAGTCGATAGTTGAGGCATCCTGGAATGGACAATTATGGCAAGTAGAACTCATATCCCAGCAAGAAAAATTTAACCTCAGTTGGTTCACTCCAGCAGTTTGGAAGTATAAGGGATTGCTAACAGAAGTATTGTTAGCATCTTTTACCTTGCAGCTTTTGGGGTTAACAACACCGCTAATTACGCAAGTCGTTATTGATAAAGTGATGGTGCAGGGGAGTTTGCCGACTCTCGATGTGATGGCGATCGCACTTTTGTGTGTAGCCATATTTGAGTCCATACTCGGCATTCTGCGCTTATTCATCTTTACCCATACAGCTCGTCGTCTCGATTTGAGTTTATCAGCACAGCTATTTCGCCATTTGATGCGTCTGCCTTTGGCTTATTTTGAGTCGCGGCGCGTCGGAGACACAATAGCACGAGTCCAGGAACTTGAACAAATTCGTCAGTTTCTCACAGGTACAGCATTAACTGTGATTCTAGATAGCATCTTTGCTGTGGTGTACCTGGCATTGATGTTTTACTATAACGTCCCACTCACCTTTGTCGCCTTAGCAGTACTGCCGCTATTTGCCACATTGACGATAGTTGCAACCCCAATTCTGCGTAACTGGCTCAACGAAACCTTTAACCGCAGTGCCGATAGTCAATCGTTTTTAGTGGAGACAATCACCGGGATTCACTCCGTTAAAGCCCATGCAGCAGAACCAGTAGCCCGCGATCGCTGGGAAGGCTTATTTGCTCGCTTCATTCGCACAGGTTTTAAAGCTTCTACTACCTCCAATATCAGCAGCAACATTGGTGACTTTCTCACCAATTTTTCCACCATGCTGATTCTCTGGTTTGGCGCCAAGTTAGTCATCGAACAAAAGCTCACAATCGGACAGCTAGTTGCGTTTCAAATGCTGTCTGGTAGAGTCACAGGCCCACTTTTGCGTTTAGTACAGTTGTGGCAAAACCTCCAACAAGTGCTACTTTCTGTAGATCGCATTGGTGATATTCTCAACGTTTCCCCAGAAGCTGAACTAGGAACTGGACTAGTTTTACCACCCCTGAAAGGACAAGTCACCTTCGAGCAAGTATTTTTCCGTTACCGTCCCAACTTTGAAGCAATTCTGCGGGGAATATCTTTCAATGCCGAACCAGGGCAATTTGTTGGCATTGTCGGACGTAGCGGTTCTGGTAAAAGTACCCTGTCTAAGCTATTGCAGCGCCTCTATCAAATTGAATCAGGACGCATCCTGATTGATGGTTTTGATATTAAAAGTGCCGATTTAGCCTCACTGCGGCAACAAGTTAGTGTAGTTCTCCAAGAAGACTTTTTATTCAACGGTTCGATTTTGGAAAATATCACTCTCGGTACTCCCGACATTACCGCAGAGCAAGTAGTAGAGGCGGCAAGACTAGCAGTAGCCCATGACTTCATCAGTCAATTACCCTACGGTTACGAAACCAATGTTGGTGAACGCGGTACCGCTTTATCTGGTGGACAGAGACAACGCATTGCCCTAGCAAGGCTATTTCTTTCCCAAGCGCCGATTTTAGTTTTGGATGAAGCTACCAGCGCTTTGGATAGTGAAACTGAACAACAAGTATTGCAAAACCTGCAAAAAATTTCCGCTAATCGTACTGTGTTCCTGATTGCTCACCGCTTTGCCCCCCTCAAACGTGCTGATTTGATTTTGGTATTGGAGCAAGGCGTGATTGCCGAACGTGGTACTCACTCACAGTTGTTGCAACAAAAGGGTTTGTATTGGTCACTATATCAACGGCAGCAGGCAAATATCTAGTGATGCCAAGTCTAGATTTAACACCTGTTGGATAAGTAGCCAACCCTTATTTAACCTCAAAAATTCAACTAAAAGCGCTCTCAATCCTAGAGAGCGTTTTGCTGTTTGGTGACGCTCTGGCTTTTTGCCTTTGCCCAAATCTTAATATCATTGACAAAAATCTTTGCAACACATGAATCGGCTGTAGGGGCGTACAGCTGGTCATAGGTGTCAACTTAAGGTGAAACCCTTTTAAAACCTCGTTTCCAGCCAGAGGCTGGAAATGCTGTTTTTTGTGGCTCTGTTGCTAATTCTGGAGGCTCCGCCTCCCATATGCATTCCCAGTCTCTGACTGGGAACGAAGCAATCTCTAAAAGCTGGTTCTAGGCTGGTTTTACCTTAAGTTGACACCCATGACGGCTGGTCACTTGCTATTTGTGATTACAATGATATCATTTTGATATTAAAAAACAGATCACATGAATAGATAATGAAGCAGCAAATCGAGGATTTTCCTGCCTTTAAAGTCAACGGCTTCATAGCTTTGAGCATAATCCTGGCTTTGGCAATTTTTGGCAGTTGGCAGGTTTGGGCAACAATACAGGGATTAATAGAAGTATTAGGCAGAAGTTTTAATAAGGTAGAAGATTTTGCCGATTTAACAGAAATGGGTGCATGGTTAGGGGCGACACTTATCGTAGTAGTAATTCCTTCACTGTCGGGTTTGTTTACAGTTGAGCCAAATCAAGCAAGAGTACTAGTCTTTTTAGGGAGTTACGTTGGTACTGTCAAGGAAGCAGGATTTTGGTGGACTAACCCTTTGACTAACAAACGTCAGGTATCTTTACGGGTTCGCAACTTTAACAGCAAAATATTGAAAGTAAATGATGCTCAAGGCAGCCCGATAGAGATTGCAGCCGTAGTGGTGTGGCAAGTAGTAGAATCAGCCAAGTCTACATTTGCGGTTGATGACTACGAGCAATTTGTTGCCATCCAGAGTGAGACATCGATACGTGCCCTAGCAATCCGCTATCCTTATGATGCGCCTGATGAACAATCAATTCCTTCGTTGCGTGCAGTACCTGATGAAATCGCGCTTTTCCTCCAAAAAGAATTGCAAGCGAGACTGGAAGTTGCAGGAGTTGAAGTGTTAGAAGCGAGACTTTCTCATCTTGCGTATGCTCCAGAAATTGCTCAAATGATGCTGCGTCGTCAACAAGCCAAAGCAATGATTGATGCACGGCGGCAAATTGTTGAGAGTGCAGTCGGAATGGTTGATGAAGCACTAAAACGGATCAGTGAACAACAAATTATTGACTTGGATGATGAACGCAAAGCCGCTATGATTAACAATCTGTTGGTTGTCCTAACCTCAGAACAGAACATCCAACCAGTGATTAACACTGGCAGCCTTTACACCTAAGACATGAGCCAGAAAAAACGGTTTTTACTGCGTTTAGACCTTGAGTTATACGAAGTGCTGGAAAAATGGTCTTCTGATGAATTAAGGAGTGTTAATGCTCAAATTGAGTATCTCCTGACAGAAGCAGCACGCAAAACAGGGAGATGGAAAGAAGATAAGCGCCAAAAAAATACTAAAAAGTACAAGATGGATACACAGACGCAAGACACATTAGATGATTAATCCTAAATTCTACACTTGTATTACAGACGTAATGAGGATGGTGTGCTTTTAAATCAAGTATTTGTTGTCTTAGCCCTTTTTTGTCACTCTCGGAAAACAATAATCTCAGCCAAATTCTCGGACTTTGATTTAGCCCCGTAACCGTTTGAACGATTAGATTCTCCCAAAGTGACAAAAGAGGGATAAGCTAAAATCCATCTAATTTGTAGATGAGAATTTTCTGAATATATTGTGGGGTGGGCATCTTGCCCGCCTTGATTATGCAACTTGAATGCCGATTAGCTTAATGCAATTTTTCTATTGCACCAATTTCGACTTTTTAACTAGTCATAATTTAAAATTGACTTGATAAATTGACTCTTAAGAAAAAGTACTATTTTGAAAATGTTTTTTGGTAATAAAATTAGCATTTTGTTCTGAGATTTCATAGTAATTATTGACAATAGAGCTTGTTCACACCTTAAAACCTTTTTCTTGTAAAGGTTTTAACGCTTCAAACTGTCAAAAAACGATTGATATTTTTGAGAGAAAAATACTTATGCTCCGTAATGATGTTAATCACAATCTGTTGTCAAATAAACAGCTAAATTTCTCTTCAACCTCCTCATTAGATACCTTTAATACGAAGGATGACTATAGCCTCAACTTCAGCAAACGTAGTAGTTACAACTCAACCGATGCTGATGTGCAGTTGCAAAATAGCAGTAACGCTACTGCTAATGCTTTAAGCACTGGAAATTATAACTCCACCAATGGCTATGGCTTAATTAATGCAGCAGCAGCAGTGGCTAGAGCTGCTGGTCAGAATACCTTTGCTGATGTTCCTAACCTTGGTGGCAATAATTGGGGAGCAGACCTCATTAAAGCACCGGAAGCTTGGGCACATGGATATACAGGTAAAGGCGTTGTTGTTGCTGTTATAGATACTGGAGTTGACTACAACCACGAGGATTTAAAGGATAATATCTGGACGAATCCCAAGGAAATTGCTGGCAATGGTAAAGATGATGATGGCAATGGCTATGCTGATGATATCCACGGCTGGAACTTTGTTGACAATAACAACAACACCCTAGATGACAACGGTCATGGCACTCATGTTTCCGGGACGATCGCCGGAGAGAATAATAACTACGGTGTCACTGGTATTGCTTATGATGCCAAGATTATGCCTATCAAAGTTTTAGATAGCTCTGGCTCTGGTTCCGACACTTCCATTGCTAAGGGCATTCATTATGCTGTGGACAATGGAGCTAACGTGATTAACCTCAGTTTAGGAGGTGCTTATTCCAATGGTACTCTGGAGTCAGCCATTGACTATGCCAGCAGCAAAGGAGTGATTGTGGTCATGGCAGCAGGTAATGATGGTGGCTCTTCACCAGACTATCCCGCCAGCTATGCATCCAAGTCGGGAATTGCTGTTGGGGCAGTGGATAGGAATAATAACCTAGCTGACTTCTCTAACCGCTCTGGAACGAATCAAATTTCCTACGTCACAGCCCCAGGAGTCAAAGTCTACTCCTCAGTTCCAAATAATCAGTATGCTACTTATAGTGGTACGTCGATGGCTGCTCCCCATGTTGCTGGTGTAGTTGCCCTGATGCTTAGTGCTAACCCCAAGCTAACTGATGCCCAAGTCCGTGAGATTGTCGCAGACACCGCCGGAAATAGTACACAAACTACAAGCTCTAGTTTGAATATTTCTCATGTCAGTTCTCTAGCAAGTCAGGTGATTGCAGACACAGCCAGAAATAATACACAAACTACAATCTCTAATTTTAATAATTCCGATGTTAGTTCTCTGAAAAGGCAGGCAATGTCTAACAGCAATCTGCTACACATCGACGCACAAACCGCAAATCCTCTTACATCACAGACAATTTCTAGTTTTAATGGTTCCAATTTTGGTTCTCTAATGGGTCAGGCGGTTGCAGAAACGCCAAAATATTTGACATCAGAGACTATTGCTAGTTTTAATAATTATGATGTCGATTCTCTAATGGGTGAGGCAATGTCTACGACGGTCACTGAGCCAAGTCTAAGTGCGGGCGATGTCTACCCAGAAACGCCAAAATATTTGACATCAGAGACTATTGCTAGTTTTAATAATTATGATGTCGATTCTCTAATGGGTGAGGCAATGTCTACGACGGTCACTGAGCCAAGTCTAAGTGCGGGCGATGTCTACCCAGAAACGCCAAAATATTTGACATCAGAGACTATTGCTAGTTTTAATAATTATGATGTCGATTCTCTAATGGGTGAGGCAATGTCTACGACGGTCACTGAGCCAAGTCTAAGTGCGGGCGATGTCTACCCAGAAACGCCAAAATATTTGACATCAGAGACTATTGCTAGTTTTAATAATTATGATGTCGATTCTCTAATGGGTGAGGCAATGTCTACGACGGTCACTGAGCCAAGTCTAAGTGCGGGCGATGTCTACCCAGAAACGCCAAAATATTTGACATCAGAGACTATTGCTAGTTTTAATAATTATGATGTCGATTCTCTAATAGACTTATCCACAAATAAACCTCAAAATAGCTGAAACCCTTACATAGCTGGCTTTTTAGCTTATATAAAACAGGAACCTCTAAAACCCTCTCCAGAGCTAGGTTTCAGCCAAATAAAGTTCTCATTTCCGGATAAGTCTAATGGGTGAGGCGATCGCACCCCGAATATTCGTACCCTCATAAAGGCGATCGCACTTCTCACTGAATCTTTGATTCAGTAGTCTACAATCAGTGGTGGGTTCAGAGCAACCACTGATAGCGAAGCGTTAGCGAGTCCTCGAGCGTCTTGCAATTTTTAATTAATAATTTTTAATTGGAGCGTAGCGACTTGACTCGGCGAGTCAAGTCTACGCAAGTTGGGCATTAATCAAGTTAAAATGCTATGGCATAGCCTGATACAAATGTAAAATTATAGTGATAGGCTATGGGATACTCTATACACAGATTTTGCAGTAATATCCTTGCGATGGTGTCTTCTTACAAACCACTCGGTAAGCCTAAAGCTCAGTCACAAAACGTGCTGATATCTAAGCGACCCGTGCGGTAATAAAGCGCTATGAACAAAATTCACCATTCTGTGGCGAAAAAATGGGGTTTAAGGCGTTAATCCTGAACTGGACATCAACTCCGATGGCTGAAATGAGGTAAATTCGTTAAGACCACCTTAACAGAAATATCCCCAGCACTCCCGCATTCGCCAGGCCCCTAACACGTTTGTCAAATTAACTGTTAATTTTTTAGTTGTTGGGCTTTATAACAAAGACTACTAACAACTTTATTTTAAGATGCTAGCTCTGTTAAAAACAATTCGAGATGCGATCGCTAGTTGGTGGTCAGAGTTCACTCTCCAGACCAAACTGCTGGCTGTAGCCACAATGGTCGTTTCGTTGGTGATGAGTGGTCTGACCTTCTGGGCTGTGAATACAATTCAGCAGGATGCGCGGATGAATGACACCCGCTTTGGCCGTGACTTGGGGCTGCTGCTTGCTGCCAACGTTGCCCCCCTAGTCGCTGACAATAATCTTACTGAGGTTGCCCGATTTTCCCAGCGCTTCTATAGCAGCACCTCTAGTGTGCGTTATATGCTCTACGCTGATGAAACCGGGGAAATCTTTTTTGGCATTCCTTTTTGGGAAGCCGAGGTAGAAAATTCCCTCACCATTAAACGGCGGATACAACTGCCAGAAGATTACCCTGGTGATGGGGAAAAGCCGATGGTGCGGCAACACATGACCCCAGATGGCACAGTTACCGATGTATTTATTCCCCTGATCGTCAATAAAAAATACTTAGGTGTATTAGCGATCGGTATCAACCCGAATCAGACTGCTGTCATTTCCACCAATTTTACCCGCGATGTCACCATTGCCGTTTTTATCACGATTTGGGTAATGGTGATTTTGGCAGGAGTGATTAACGCTTTGACGATCACTAAGCCGATTAAAGAACTGCTGGTGGGGGTGAAACAAATTGCTACCGGGAATTTCAAGCAGCGCATTGATTTACCTTTAGGAGGCGAACTGGGGGAGTTAATTTTAAGTTTTAATGAAATGGCAGAGCGATTAGAACGCTATGAAGAACAGAATATTGAGGAACTGACCGCAGAAAAAGCCAAATTAGAAACCCTAGTTTCAACGATCGCAGATGGTGCTGTGTTGATTGATAACAACATGCAGGTGATTTTAGTCAACCCCACAGCACAGCGAATTTTTGGCTGGGAAGCTGCTGACGTGGTAGGCTGCAATGTGTTACATCACTTGCCAGCATCAGTACAAATGGAAATCACCCGTCCCTTGTACGAAATGGCAGCAGGGGAATGCGAAAGCGCCGAATTCCGAATTTTTATTAAGCAACCCGCCCCACGAACGATCCGCATTCTTTTGACTACAGTACTCAACCTGCAAAGGGAAAGTATCAAAGGTATTGCGATTACTATCCAAGATATTACCCGCGAGGTGGAACTAAACGAGGCAAAAAGTCAATTTATCAGCAACGTTTCTCACGAACTGCGAACGCCTCTATTTAACATCAAAACCTATATTGAAACCCTGCACGATTACGGCGAAGACTTAGCTTTACAAGAACGCCAGGAGTTTTTGCAAACTGTCAACCATGAAACCGATCGCCTAACCCGCCTAGTTAACGATGTTTTGGATTTGTCAAAACTCGAATCTGGTCGCAATTATAACTTTGATGGCGTAGATTTAGCCCAAGCGATCGAGCAAACACTGCGTACTTACCAACTCAATGCTAAAGATAAAGGTGTTGAACTTGTTCAAGAAGTTGCTCCTAATTTGCCCTTAGTAATGGGTAATTATGATCTATTAGTACAAGTGTTTGGCAACCTGATTGGTAATGCCCTGAAATTTACAAAAGCCGGTGGTAAAGTCGCAATCCGCGCCTACCAAGTAGATTTCAAACCCAGTCACACCCAATCTTCTCCAGTGCGGATTGAAATTTCCGATACTGGAATTGGCATCGCCACAGAAGATCAACACTCAATTTTTGAACGCTTCTTCCGCGTAGAAAACCGAGTTCACACCCTAGAAGGTACGGGTTTAGGTTTATCGATTGTCAGAAATATCATCGACAGGCATCGTAGTAAAGTCCATCTAGTGAGTGAAGTTGGCATTGGCACCACTTTTTGGTTCGATTTAGCCGCATTTGAGGAAAAAGCGCCACCGATACAAGTTGAACCTATTGCTGAAGCATCCAAAATCACCACAGCTTGAAGGTTAGGATTGGGGATTGGGTATTTTTGACCTCTCTCCAAACCTCTCCTAAAAGGAGAGAGGCTTTGAATTTTACTCCCCTTTTCTTGTAGAGAAGGGCTATTCTTGTTAGGTCTGTATTGAACTCAACAGAGAAGCGTTATATTCTCTATTCCCCAGAAAACACAAATCAAGGTCTTAATATAACGAACAACAAACAGACCAATAATAAACCTAATAGCAACAGCAAAGCTTGATTGCGTTTTACCCAACTTTTCACAGTTAATGCAAAACTGTTAGTGTAACGCTGCTGTTCCAACTCTAACTTTGTCTCTTCAATATTTTGGTAGAGGGTACAGTCTTTGGCATAGGGACGCTGGGGAAAATTGCAAGTATCATCAGCCTCATAAGTGCAAGTGTCGCATAGATACCCGTCCCTAGTGGCGCGGTGCAGTGGAATACCGGGATGACCGTAAGCTTTGAGTGTCGTCCGGCAATAGGGACAATTAATAGCTTGACTATTAACGAGTTGATGGCAGTGGGGACAAGATACAGTAGCCAAAACCTTTAGCGCAAATAGGTTAACTAAACACTTTGATTCTAGCCATTTACAGGGGTAATGGGGAAATACATATATAGCCTGTTAATTTTAAATATGGCTAGCTCTCAAAAGTGGTTATTTTATCAGCAAAAGTACTAATATTATGATGATTTTTTCTCTTTTCCTAAGTGATTTATATCACTCAAAATAATTAAGGCTATGCCATAATCGAGCAAATATCAGGTTTTGTCCCAAGTTCAAGAATTATTTAGAGGTAGAAAATATTGCCTTTTAATCCTGAGCTATGCCGTAACGAAAGCGAAGTTGAAAGCAAACTTATAGTGCAATATTTGCTACCGCAGCTAGGTTATACTCCTGACACCTGGCATCAAGAAGTTGCCCTCGGTAGCATCCGCTTAGATTTTTTAGCATTTGCCGCACAAGTTATTCCCTTTGTCTTAGATGCAAACTCACCGTTGAGTGTCGTCATGGAGGCAAAGCATCCCAAACAAAACTTAAATAATCATGTACATCGACTCAGGCATTATTTAACCAGCTTGAATGTCAAATATGGATTGTTGACTAATGGCAAAGAGATTAGAATTTATCAAAAATCGCAATACGATATTCAATTAGTATTTCAATGTTCTGGGAAGGAAGTTGAGATAAAGATAGATAAAATTAAAGGTTTGATTGGTAGAGAGAGTTTTAAAGAAGGACAGTTAATAAATAAGCCAGAAGTTCAAATAACTGAAAATAATTTAAATTTGAAAACAAAGAGGCAACATTCAATGAAAACAATTGCGGTTTATCATAATAAAGGCGGTGTGGGTAAAACGACTGTTACTGTTAATTTGGCAGCTGCCCTACGAAAGAAAGGAAAGAGGGTGTTAATCATTGATTTAGATAGCCAGGCTAATACTACATTGGCGACGGGATTAATTAGATTTGATGATGAAGAATTAGATGATTTAAAAGACTGTAATATTAGTCACGTTTTACTATCAGAAGACTCTTTTCCTATAAAAGAAGTTGCTAAGAAATCTCTATTTACTCAACCAGAGATTGATGTGGTTCCTTCTCATATTAACTTAATGAAGTATGAATCGGAACTTAATCAACTGCCTGATAGTAAGATGATGTTAATTGGAAAGTTCAAGATGATAGAAGATAATTATGATATTGTTATACTTGATACGCCTCCTGCTATTGATCTTTTTTCAGAAATTGCTTTAATAACATCTGACTATTTACTTATTCCTTCTGATTTAAAGCCTTTTGCCAATCAAGGGCTATTAAATGTAAAGGAGTTTATTAAGCGAACTGATAAGTTTAGAAAATATATTAGTAAAGTACCCATTGAAATACTTGGTGTTCTTCCTTGCAAAATTTCAACCAATGCTAGATTTATCCAATCTACTTTACCAAAACGTATAGAACAGATTACAAAACGTTATGGTTTGAATGTGATGGATAGTGTCATATATGAAAGAGAGGATCTAGCAAAATGCGGCGAACAAGTTAAAGTTATAGGTAACATGGAAATACCTGATCCCAGGTCTGTGCTTGATTTTAAACCAAATTGTACTTCTGCTCAAGAAATGGAATTATTAGCAATAGAAGTTTTACAAAAAATAGGAATGCCTTCATGAAACTATCTAATTCATTTATAGCTGTGAAGAAAATCTCTTCTCCTGTTCTGCGCTCACAATTTTCAGAAGATGAATTGACGCGGACAGCAGAGTTAATTTTGAAAGTTGAAGGAATTATCAATCCATTAATTCTTCGTATAACTAGTGCACAGTCATATGAGGTTGTTGATGGACACTTTGAATACTACGCTGCTACTAGAGCAAAAGAAATAGATTCTCAAAAGGGTGAGTATATTGGAGCATTCATTATTGATCCAGATAATGAAGAAGTTTTCCAAGAACAAGTTGAATTAATAAGAAAAAGAGAATTCGGTGACAACGAAATAAAAAAAAAGTTAGAAAGTCTTACTGCTCAGATTGCTAAATTAGCTGAATCAGTCAAAAAAATTGAAAATATTTTTACTAATATAGAAAAGCCAAAACGTAGCAATCAGAAAAAAACTCAGAAAAGAACATCTGAAAAGTCTGAATATGACACTATGACAGTTACACAGCTTAAAGAGATAGCAAAGCAACAGAAAATAGTGGGTTCTTCAAAAATGAACAAAGGTGAACTCATTACAGCAATAACTAATATTTTAAAATCTTAATTATTCTCAAATAAATTTTGATTTTCATCACATTTTTTCAGCATTATTATAGGGAGTTATAATTTGACTCAACTTACCAACCTACCCCAACTATTCCACAAAATAGGTAGATTCGCCAACCCCTTTGCACTTTTCTTCTGCATCTGACTTTTCATGGGATCTAGAAAACCTCTCTCCGACAAGGAGAGAGGCTTTGAATTCTCCCGATTCCCTTGTAGGGAAGGGGGCTGGGGGGTTAGGTTTCATGTCTAACCCCGCACCTGTCGCAATGCATTAAATGCCTTACCTCGCAACCCAACTGGTAACAGCGATAACCCTAAACCAGTCCAAGCCTTAGCAGTCGAAAAAGACTGTCCCGCTAAAACTAGCTCTCTGCCTTTTTGCGTTTCGCCTTTTTCAATTAAACGCAAACCTAATAATAATTGCGTTTCAGTTAGACGATTTTTCCTGATTGTCTCTATTTTCTCAGACTCAAATTTATAACTTTCTAAATATCTGATTTTATCAAATAAATAAGGAATAGCTCGATTGATACCTTGCTGCTCTGCATGGGAGCGATATTCCATTAATAATTCTGGTAAGTAATAGCCATTTTTTCCAGCCAAAGCTAGACGCACAAATAAATCATTATCCTCACAATTTTGCAGATTTGGCTGCATAAATCCTAATTCTTGCAATGTTTTACGGCGAAATAATGTTGCCCCAATTTGAAAGCTTTGGTGAATAAATACTACTTCCAACAAATTATCTACAACACCTGTTGGTAAATTATTCCTACCCCAGCGATGAGAATTTTCTTGAGTTTTTGCCTCATCCCGCACATTATCAATATCAATTATCCAATGGTCTGTACCAACAAAATCAATACTAGAATCTTGAGTAAGAATAGCTGCGGTACTTGCGAGAAAATCAGGTGTTAGTCGATCATCATCATCAAATTTAATAAAATATTCACCACTGGCAGCATCAAAGCCCGATCGCATATTATTACTTTTACCAATATTTTGCGGATGACGGACATATTTAATCCGGTGGTCTGCGTACTGTGATATTAACTCAGGTGTGCGATCGCTAGAACCATCATCACAAACAATTAGCTCAAAGTCTTGCTCAGACTGATTTAGTACACTGTCGAGCGCATAAGGCAGGAGATTAACACGATTAAAAGTAGGAATACAAACACTAATTTTTGGCATACTCTATTCTAAAATAATTTTAGGGTATACTTCTTTGAAGTTTCTGGACTATTTTGTTGAAAACAATACTAGTTTTTGTAATTATACTAACTGGTCTTAGTTGTTTTGGTCTTTGTTCTGGGTGTTTGAGAAAGCGATAATATAAGAACTCATCTCTATAACAGATATTGATATCTTCTCCTTGACATAAACGAGCAAAATCACGAGAAGAATAGCTCATATAATGAATACGGTGAATTGGTTTTAAGCCATCTTGATTGTAAAGAACATTATTAATATTGACAAATGGATCTGCATTAGCGCAGTTGCCTGTTTTATCTTGACCATTGGGGCTAAGTGTAAAGTTAAACAAGGGGCGATCGCAGCGCAAAGTCATATAATTAAACAAAAAAGCATCATCCCACCATCCATGTCTATTAATCCATTCAACTTCCCTCTGAGTAATTAATCGCTCTTTGATTATTTCAATTTCTTCAACAGTAAATAACCCGCGTTTAGAGCCAAAAAAGCTGGAGCAATGCAGCTTATTACGTATATCTGCTTCTGTATATAGTCCAGTTTCTTCTATAACTGAAATATCTAACGCTGCAAAAGATATATCTTTAAGATGTTCCCAATCATCAAAAATAAAATCGGATGTTTCTAGCTTGTCAATTACATTATTGAGTGGCTTCATTGCCAAGCTATCAGCGTCATAAAATACAAATTTATCAAAAATACCCTCAAAGGCGACAAATTTTCTTTGTAAATGACTTTTGTACCAATTAGGACGTGATACTTTTGTCTCTTTCTCTCTGGGATGAGCCGCCCAAACTTGATGAGCAAATTCTTCCCAGCGTTGAATTACGTCCCAATTATCAAACAGGATTACATTCTTTCGAGAATTAATTTCTTGCCTAACTAGGTCTAGTCGCTCATCATAGGGAATAATACAAATCGGAATATCTGCGCTAACGTTTGCCTCAATACTATTTAGTAAAGCTACTAGTTGGTCAAATACTACGTCATTAGCAAGGGTGTAAATACCGAAAGAATCCATTTTGATAAATCCTTTTTATCTTTAAGTTACTAAGTAAGGCAAATAATATTATCGTTACTTTCTAAGCTATTATTCCCAAATAACTAATAATATACACATCTTTAGATTTTATGCTGAGGTCAAGGAGAAAGTGATTTTGGTTAGTTTGGATGATACTAAACATTACCCGTTGTTTGTCTGCATTGGCAAAACCCGTGTTGTAGTATCACTTCTGTCAAAAATGCCCTGTGCGCTTGGGCATTCGATTAAAGTACATGGTAGTGTACCAGTAATGAGAATGTCTTAGATGCTGTCTAGAATGCGATAATATTTAGGGTTGCCTAAAGCAGTGGTGGTTGTCTCTCACAAATTAGCAATAATGCACAGAGCAAAAATTTATTTCTAAACTTGCATCAGCCTACAGTTATTCACTAATAAATAAACAATATTTTTAATTTAAGTATAAAATGAGCAGGAATGTCTGACATTGAAGACAAAAAAATAATTGCTCGACGGTGGATTGAACTCATTAGCGAGCATCGGATTGAAGATATCTGCAAGATGACCGCCCCAACTTGGAGGATGCACGGTGGTTTACCTGGGCTTCCCCCAGGGCCAGATGGGGTACGTAAACTCTTTGGTTCATTTGGGGCTATCGAGCAGAAATGGACAATTGAAGACGTAATTGCTGAAGGTGACAAAGTTGTGGTGCGTGCAACCAACACCTGCGCTCAGGAAAGTTTCTTTGGAATAGCTAGTCATGGTCGAGAACAGACGTTCACGGCTATGTTCATTCATTGGATTGTTGATGGCAAGATAATTGAAACCTGGCGAAACGCTGATGATCTCGGACGAGTTCTTCAGCTTGGGGCGCGGATTGAGCCAGGAACGTCTGGGCAATAACTTTACCTGGTTCCCAGAGAAGGCTATTTCCATAATCTTTGATTTGGCGGCGAGACGGTAGTCGCTTCAAGTTGGCAGCTAGTCACCAGATAAGAGAAATCTGTCTTATCCTAAGGGAGACGCACTCGCGAACGTGCTGCCTCATGAATTGAAGGCTAAAAACGACTCTAGAGCTTGCTTCTTTGAGTTGTCTATGATAGTTTGCTAACAAGTACAAAATACATTAACTCTATCAAGTTACCGTACTTTATTAAATACTATCGTTGATATACCCGAAGGAGTCAGGAGTCAAGAGTATCTAGGTACTCTACTAAAAATATGACAAGCAAGAAAGCCAGTCGCACCGATTGAAAAGTCGATGACTGACATAAAGCTGTATTTTTTAATTCATCCAGAGCATTTGTGATCAACGAAACGCCTGCTGCGATCGCTGTAAACAAAATCGCCAACGCTAGGGATGAAATACATAGATAGTCTGGGATGGAAGCCGCTAATTTAGCACTACAAATGCTCAACAGGCGTTGTCTCTTGTAAAACTGTATTGCACGTCTGGTATTAAGCACAAAAGTACGCTAAAGCCAAGTATTTGCAGAGGGTAATCATATGCAGATTGGACTGTTCCACCAAATGTGGGCTACTCCTAATATTGAAGACCGGGAATTTTTTGCTCAGACGATCGCCGATGTGCAATTGGCTGAAACACTGGGTTTTGAATCCTGCTCTTTTGGAGAACATCATTTTATCAGAGAACGACCTTTTTATGGTCGATTACCAGTTCCGGAAGTGTTCATCGCTAGGCTAGCCGGGGAAACAACCCGAATTAAACTTGGCACAGCAATTAAAATTCTCACCTTAGAAAATCCACTACGTTTTGCAGAATCTGTATCTTTATTGGATTTACTAACTAATGGTAGGGTGATGTTTGGGCTAGGTCATGGAAGTCCGGCTGATATGGAACATACTGGCTTTAGCCAAGAGGAAAAACATCAAATGTTTCGCGACCAACTTTTGAAAGTACTGGACTACCTTTCACCCCAGCGACAAGGTTCCCAAATTACACCACTACCCCGCCAAGAGTTGAGAAAATTGTTCTGGTTAGGGGTACGCGATCGCGAAACCATAGTCTTAGCTGCTAAACTTGGTCTGAATCTACTAGTCGGACAAGGGGAAGGAGCATCTGCTCAAAACATCTATAGCGATATCTATCGACAAGCAGGTGGTACTGGAGCATTGCGAGGGTTTAGGCTGGTGTACGTTGCCCAAAACGATGCCGAAGCTCAAAAGACAGTTGCCTCATCTGCCGAAATATTCTTCAGCGTCAGAGAAAAGTTACCAGCATACATAGAAGCACAACGTCAAGGACGCATCCCCGCAGGGCCGCCGAAAGACTTAGCAGATATGTTGAAGCGGATCAATTACATCGTCGGTTCCCCCGCAACTGTTGCCGCACAACTTAACGAGTATGTTGCAGCTACTCAGATAGACCGCTTGGGGATCAAGATTCATCTGCCAGGACTGGCGAATGAGCATGTCAGGCAAACAATGAAGCTATTCGCCCAAGAGGTTGCCCCTGAGGTGCAGTTATCAAAACAACCACAGGCAGCCTAAGCAATTCCAAATAAATGCCACTATACAGGCATCCTGGCTATTGACTGCCAATTTTAGATTTTAGATTAAAGAACAAAGAATTATTTGGTTCATGCCCCGTACTCATAGTGGAGCGAGTGCGGTCTTGGGGTCTCCCCAAGTAGAGCAACTCGCGTGGCGGAATAAATCCAAAATCCAAAATCCAAAATCCAAAATTGATTGACTCGATACTTTCATAAACCTTGAGCAGCTGATCTTTAGTTTCCTGAACTTGGTAGTCAGCATAGCACCCTACAATGAATATACGTATACAAACTATTTACAACCGTAAAGTCAAAAGTGGAGGCTAAACGTAGGCACAATTGCAAACACAACCTTTAGCTTTGTCAGACTCTCAAAAAAATTGGGTCTTACTCGGTGTCGGACTTGGGGTATTCATGTCTACCCTAGATGTGGGCATCATCAATGTTGCTTTGCCCACATTGGTGCAAGCCTTTGATACCAGTTTCCCAACGACCCAATGGGCTGTATTGAGTTACCAGTTGGTCAGTTCCAGTTTAGTTTTGGGGGCAACGCGCCTGGGGGATATGTGGGGCAAAAAGTCCTTATATCAGGGGGGACTTGTTCTGTTTACTTTCAGCTCGCTATTATGTGGTTTTGCACCTGGTATTGAGTGGTTGATCGGCTTTCGGGCCCTTCAAGGACTAGGGGCTGTGTTCATTTCTGGGCTTGGTTTGGCAATCATCACAGAAGTTTTTCCCTCTTCCGAACGAGGTCGGGCAGTTGGGGTCATCGGTAGTGTAGTGTCAATGGGAATTGCTTTTGGCCCTTCCGCTGGCGGACTGCTCCTGGGCTTATCAGGCTGGCATAGTATATTCTTCATCAATGTACCGCTGGGGATCATAGCTAGTTTCTTAATAGCTAGGGTGGTGCCACCTTCTGTACGCATTCAGGGCAAACAGAAATTTGACTTTTTTGGAGCCATATTGGCTTTATTGACTCTGGGTAGTTTTGGGCTGGGTATGACGCTAGGGCAAAGCCAGGGCTTTAGCAGTAGCAATGCGTTGATATTATTAGCGATCGCCGCCGCGAGTTTTATGACTTTTTTGGTAGTTGAAGCGATCATAGAGCAGCCATTACTAGAGCTACACCTGTTTCGCAATCTTCAGTTGAGTATGGGTTTGCTAAGTGGTTGGCTAGCATTCACTGTTATTGGCGGTTCACTGCTGATCGTCCCTTTCTTTCTAGAGGGCGTCAAGCATTATCCGACGATAAAAGTGGGGCTGCTATTAGCCGTATCGCCTGTACTTAGTGGGTTAATTGCCCCACTAGCTGGAACACTTTCAGACCGCTTTGGCGGTCGAGTGATCAGTTCCATTGGGCTGGGGTTGATGATTGGCGGCTGTCTGGGGATCAGCACCTTTGATGCTCAAATTACTGAATTAGGCTATGTGTCGCGCTATTTTATTTACGGCATTGGATTGGGTTTATTCCAATCACCCAACAATAGCACTGTCATGGGAGCAGTACCGAGGGAGCGGCTAGGGATTGCTTCTGGGCTGCTTTCTTTGTCACGTACCTTAGGGAACACAGTAGGAGTTTCTCTAATCGGGGCAGTATTTGGAGCGCTAATTGCTAGCATGTCTGGGGGTGCAGATGTCTCTGTTGCCCCTCCTGAGGCGATCGTTGCGGGGTTCCAAGGAACTTTTCGCTTCGCAGCCCTAATACTGTGTGGAGCAGCAGTTGCATCCGTTTTGAGGAGCAGTAAGAGGCAGGGGGAGCAGGGGAGGAATAATTAATGCCCAATGCCCAATGCCCAATGTCCAATATTCAATTATCAATTACTAAGGAGTTAAATAATCGTATGACAGGAAAATTAGAGGGAAAAGTCGCAATTATCACTGGCGCTTCAGCCGGAATTGGAGAAGCAACTGCGATCGCCTTGGCTTCAGTTGGAGCAACAGTAGTACTCGCTGCTAGACGTGGCGATCGCATTCAGGCATTGACAAAACGCATCGAAGCTAGTGGGGGCAAAGCATTGCCTATTGTCACCGATGTGACTGACGAAAGCCAGGTAAATAACTTGGTGGCAAAGGCAAATGCAGAATTGGGAAGGGTCGATATCCTTGTGAATAATGCAGGGATTGCCTTACTCGGCACCATTGAAGCTGGGAATAGCTCAGACTGGCGGCGATCGTTTGACCTCAATGTACTAGGACTGCTATATGCTACTCATGCTGTTTTGCCTCTGTTGAAGGTGCAAAAATCCGGGCATATAGTCAATATTTCCTCAGTGGCTGGCCGGACAGCGCGGGCAGGTATCGGTGTTTATAATGCTACTAAGTGGGGTGTCAATGCTATCTCCGAAGCATTGCGCCAAGAAGTCCACAAGGACAACATCCGCGTCACCATTATTGAACCAGGTTTGGTGGATACCGAAATTGACAACCAAATTACCGATCCCGTTGCCAAACAACAGATCGAAGAACGACGCAAGTCAATTCAACCTCTGCAAAGCGAAGACATTGCTGCTGCGATCGTTTACGCTCTCACTCAACCGCCGCATGTTAATGTCAACGAAATTCTCATTCGACCAACGGGACAAGAACTCTAACAATTCAAAATTCAAAATTGTTCACGCTGCCTCTGTGGTCTCACTCATGAACACCTTTTCAAGAGAGAGAAGTTCCTTGCTTGGGTTCAATATTTACAAAAAAGTGGCGGTGGATCTTGATGCTTTAAATTCTTTTTAATTCTGACATTTAAAGATATTTGAATCAACTCTTATAAGCATTTTAGTGCTTACTAAAAACCCCAAAACTAGCGAAAGAAAGTACTACTTTACACTTAAGAAAGAAAATTTACCATTGACACCGTTTGCTTCCATCTTCAGTTGGGCAACGTAAAACTCTTTCTGAATGACATCACCTACTGGTGTAAAAGCAATTTCACCAAGAGGAGTTTGATACTTTCCTTTGAGTAACTCCTGATTTAATTGTGTACGCAATTGGGGCAGCGTCAATTTGTTAATTTTGCTTTTTTTATCCAAAGATTTTAGAGCTTCTACATATACTTGCAAGGCAGTAAAAGCTTGAGCGCTCACTTGGGGTGGTTCTCTACGATATTGTTCAATGTAGGCTTTCCGAAATGCAGTGTTAATTTCACTAGGATATACAGGACTGTAAGCTTGAGCAATAATCACGCCTTCACAAAGCTGTCTGCACACAGAAAATATATGAGATGTGTTAAAACCATTGCCACCAATAATTATTCCTTTATAACCAAGTTCCCGTAGTTGTTTAACTAAATTACCTCCATCTACAGCTAACCCAGATATAATCACTAAGTCTGGTTTTAAATTAATCGCATCGCTGGCTTGACTTTGAAAGTCGGTATCTGTAGTTTGAAACTTTTGTACTGTTACTAGATTCAATCCTAAATCTTTAACTGTCTTCTGAAAAATTTCTGTTTCCGACTTATTAAAAGCATCATTTTGAGCGTAGAATACAGCTACTCTTTTGATTTGAGAATTTTGCTTGAGTGCAGCTTTCACCGAATAAGGAGCGACGACAGCAACAGATGAAGAAACACGAGCAACATAATTACCTATTTCGGGAATCCCTTTAGCGGTATTTGATGCTCCTATAACTGGAACTTGATTACGTTCTGCTATCGGGTCAGCGCTAAAAGCTTGTTGTGACAGGGTAGGGCCAACAATGGCAACAACTTTATCTTTATTAATTAAAGTTTGAAAGGCATTAATGGCTCCAACTTCATCGCCACCAGTATCTTGATATACTAATTTAATTGGTCTACCATTGATCGCACCTTGATCATTAAAATACTTTTCGGCAATTTTTACTCCATCACTTCCTTCTTGACCAAGTAATGCTATATTGCTTGTTTGGGCAAAAGCAATACCGATAGGAATAGCATCATTTGCACCTGTTGTTAGTGTTGGATTATTTGCCGAATTTTCACTACTATTGCCACTTTTTCCACAGGCTATTAGTAGCATAGAGCATATAAATAATAATGCCGTTTGATGAGCAATACCAACGGAGAGCCTAACGGCGATCGCATTTTTCATAGATGCATGAGTATTATGTTTATTATGATCATACTTGTCTAGCAGTGTCTGGAAACGAGATTTAAAATAAAACTCTTATTATTTCGTTACAATCGGCATATGCGTTGGGCATTCAAGAGTTATCAGCCATGAAATTAATTTCCGAGCCACCGATTCCTGTAAAAATTCAAAAAATGAAGGAACGGGTGCGGTGGATGCATCCCAGTTTTGTGCAACGAGGAATTGACCAAACCAGCATAGTGATTGACGATCGCAGGCAGGATAGTCCAGAATTTTCGTTTATGGTTATCGGTGATTCCGGCACCAAATCCCATTCTCGGCACCACCCCCAACGAAAAGTTGCTGAACTGATGCTGCCTCACCGCGATGATTGCAGTTTTGTGTTGCACACAGGCGATGTAATTTATGTGGTGGGTTCCCAAGAATATTACTCGGCAAACTTTATTGAGCCTTACCGGGAATTTCTTGTCGGTGGCGACAACCCCAAAGGCATTTCTTACGATTGCATGATGTTTAATCTGCCATTCTTGCCAGTACTTGGTAATCATGATTACTACGATGTGCCGTTAATCTACCGTTGGCTGGCTGGAACTACGTTACCACTGCGTCGCTTGTTGCGCTACAAAGATATTGAAATTGGCTGGCATGGATCATATCAAGGGGATGCATATGCACGGGCGTTTTTGGACTATACAGGGGCGATGTCTTCCCCAGAATTAGAACGTCATTTAGATCAACACTACACTGCTAAGACTGACACAGGGCGCTGTTTACGTTATGAACCTGGACATTTTACCCGTTTACCCAATCGTTATTACACTTTCCGTTACGGCGGGATTGATTTTTTCGCTTTAGATTCCAACACTTTTAATACACCATCACCTTTACCTGCAACTCAAGATGGGGAAATTTACCGCCGGCAATTGCAAAAGCGTCGCCAGGAAATAGATCAAGAAGAATTGCAGATTTTGGGAATATGCGATCGCCTCAACCCACATAAACCCACCGATGCGGAACAACTTGATGAGCTTAGTGCCAAATTAGACCAAATAAACGAGATCAAAATCGATATTGAAAAACAACTAGCATCTCAGAAAATACCTGCGATCGATTTTGAACAACTTGAATGGTTGCGAAGCAGACTAATCGAATCTTGGAACACCTTGGAGGTGCGCGGACGTGTAATCTTTTTCCACCATCCACCCTACGTCACAGAAGCTACCAAGTGGAATCAGGCACAAACTTTGGCGGTTCGCCACCGCTTGCGCTGGGTATTTGAACAAGTGGCACAAAATCTTGGTTCTCTAATTAAAGAACGTCCCATAGTGGATTTGATTTTAAATGGTCACGCTCACTGTTTCGAGCATCTTTGCACAACTGATACCGGATTTGCTGACTCTCACATTAACTGCATTATCTCTGGTGGTAGTGGTCATCGTCCTCGTTATCAACGACAAGGGGGGACTGAATTGATGGAGACTTTTGCGGAAATTGCAGGTAAACCCATTCGGAAAGTTGCAGATTCAATGCTTTTTGTGGGTCGTCATGACTACAATTCTCAGAACCGACTGCCTTACTCATGTGTGCGGATTGATGTTCTGGATGGTAGCCCACCCAAGTTTATCATTAGACCACTGATCGCTGAACGGATAGAAGATCAGTGGTATAACCGCGAACTTGAACCATTTGTGATTTAAATAAAAAACCTCAAGAAAGGTTATGCTACGCTTTCACCTGTCCCTCTCCGTGAGTTCCTGGTGTGTACACACAAGTATGACCAGCATAGGTTTCAACTCTTTTAGTAGTTTCGTAGGCTGCGTTATGGACACGCTGAAATAACAAATGCTCCGGCGTAGCAGCCGTAGGCATCGCCGAAATAACAAATGAGTCCGCCGAAATAACAAATGAGTTCGCCGAAATAACAAATGAGTCCGCCGAAATAACGAATGAGTTCGCTATGATTCAATACGCTTGGGTTAAGGCTAAAACTCTTTGTCAAAGTCAATTTTTTTAACGAACCGCAAAGGACGCAAAGGAAGAGAAGCAAGAGAAGCAAGAGAAGCAAGAGAAGCAAGAAATGCTTAACTGAACTGTATTGCGCTATGATTGCAACAATTTAGCTTTGTCACGCCAGCGTAACGCACCCTTCTCCTATCGGAGACGCTACGCGAACGGGTTCAGGAGTCGCCTGCGGAGGGAAACCCTCCCGTAGCGCTGCTTCACTGCAAATCTTTGGTAGATGAGATTTTTCCGACTTGTATGTACACCGTAGCCCAAGGCATCGGGGAGACGGCGCTAGCTGGGGGGTAAAATATATTGCAGCTTACTCCAAACTAATTTTCCACAACCCCTCTAGTGGATTGGATTGTTGCAACTGACTATCACTGCTGCCGAGCCAATTATTGTCATAGACTAACCCAACACTGAATATACTATTTACAGGATATTGTCCTAGTTTTCCAAAACCTTCAATATTGTTTGAGTCAGTGATTACTTGCTGGTTCAACTGTATAGTTGTTTGGTTGCCGTCGTCAAAGTAAATTGTGGCTCGTTTGTTATGAAAGCGCACCTGAACTTTGTAGACCCCACCAGTTGCATAATAGTAAGCTCTAGCAGGTAGCTTTTGACCATCAATGTTTTGCCCTTTGAACTCAACTGCCATAGCAGGCGTGCCTAGTAGCAACAGGACTGGCAGGACTAAGCCTAAAACTTTCATTGGTAGTAACAAACACTTTCAATCAAACTAATTTCTACTTTAAAACATAAAACTAATTTGTGGGTTAACTAGTGATTGCTTGGCTTGAATTGGGAATACCAAATTTTTACATTCATAGGCTCCCTGGTTTAACTCGCACTTTCCATTTACTACCTGACACCTAACATTTGTCTTTTAACAAGAGCATGGCCAGATTGAACATCAAACCAGTGAATATCCTCAAGGGGCAATGCTAGTGTAATATCCTCGCCACTCCAATTTTGGTCTGTTGGCAACAAAGCACGTACCGTAATCGCTCCGGTTTGTGAACCCTCAATCTTGACACTGACCAAATAGTGCATACCCAAGTTTTCCACTAAAAACACTCGCCCTTGGATAGTCTGGGTATCACCTGGTTGAGCAATACGGACATCTTCTGGGCGGATTCCCAGAACAATCTGCGGTGGTACAGTTGGTATATCTGGGAGAAGCACTTGGAAGTTACCCACGATCGCGTATTGTCCTTTACAAGGTAGAGTCAGCAAATTCATTTGCGGACTACCAACAAATCCAGCCACAAATAGATTAGCTGGATGGTTATAGATGCGGTCAGGTGGGTCAAGTTGCTGGACATAGCCATCGTTGAGCAATGCAACTTTCGTGGAGAGCGTCATCGCTTCGGTTTGGTCGTGGGTGACGTAGACAACTGGCACTTTTTGTGCTGCAAAAATTTGCTTGATATCGGCTCGGACTCTTTCCCGCAATAGTGCATCTAGGTTACTTAAAGGTTCATCCAGCAGGTACACATCAGCATTACGCACCAAAGCACGTCCGACAGCAACTCGCTGCCGTTGACCTCCAGACATGTGACCAGGCTTGCGGTTCATTAACTCTGCTAATCCTAAAACTTCTGCCACTTCTGCCACTCGCTGTTTAATTTCTGTAGGTGGTACTTTTTTCAACTTGAGTCCAGAAGCAAGGTTTTCGTACACTGTCATGTGAGGATAGAGTGCATAGCTTTGAAATACCATTGCAATGTTGCGATCGCTTGCTCGCTTATAGGTGACATCCACCTCTCCAATCTTGATCTGACCGCGAGTCGGTTCTTCAAGACCCGCAATCATGCGTAGGACGGTGGATTTGCCACAGCCAGAAGGGCCAAGTAAAGTGAGAAACTCATCGTTATCTACAGTTAAGCTAACGTCTTTGACAGGGACGACTTTAGGATTATAGGTTTTATTCAAGTTTTTGAGTTCGAGTTTAGCCATTTTGATTTTTATCAGAAGTGATTCTTAGAAGCTTCGTCCTTTAGGACGGAGAGATGTCACCCTTTGACAGCGCCAGCAGTCAGACCTTGGACAATGCGGCGCTGGAAAAACAAAACTAGTAAAATTAGCGGTAATGTCCCGACGACAGTAGCAGCAGCGATCGGGCCGTAGGGAATTTCATATATTGTCGCACCACCCAACTGAGCAGCAGCAACGGGAATTGTCTTTAATTCTTCACGAGTCATAAACGTGAGAGCGAAAATAAACTCGTTCCAAGCAAAAATAAAGGTGAGGATTCCAGTAGTCACTAAGGCGGGAAGCGTCATGGGCAGCACGATTTGCCATAGTAGTTGAAAAGTGTTATAGCCATCGACCCTAGCGGAATCTTCCAAATCTTTTGGCAATTGTTGAAAAAAGCTTCTAAGTACTAAAATTGTTAGCGGCAAATTGATGGCAGTATAGGGTATAATCAGCGCCAGATAATTGTTGCCCAGTCTAAGCGCCTGGATAATTTCTAACAGTCCTAAGAACAACAGAATTCCCGGAAATAAGGTAACAATCAGAATGCTGGCGAGGATAACTCGTTCACCCCAAGGGCGTAACCGTGCGAGGGCATAAGCCGCAGGTGCGCCGATCGCTAAAGCTACAGCTGTGGAAGTAATCGACACAAAGGCACTGTTGAAGATGTAGCGCCAAAATGGACGACGGGTGAATAACTCAATGTAGTGATTGAAAGTGAATCGTGTGGGAAAATAGACAGTAGGAACGGCGGCAATATCTTCATTCACTTTAAACGAGGTTAGCAATTGCCATAAGGCTGGAGCTAGGCTGAATAGCACCACTAATACAACTATTATGGACAGCAAGATTTTTTTAAGAGAAAACTTGGTTTTATCTGTTCGTCTTGGAATCGTTGGAACTGCTTGTGGAGTTACACTCATGGGTTAAATGGCTCCTGATGTTTTAGCACGGTATTTGTTAAGCAAGAAACTAGCGATCGCCACCGCCGCAATCAAGATTAAAAATGTCACTACTACAAGGGCTGCTCCATAACCAAAATCTAAGTACCGCATCACTGTGGAGTAAATGTATAATGACACCACTTCAGTAGCGCCACCAGGGCCACCCCCGGTCATCACGGCAATTAAGTCGAAAATCCCGAAAGCTTGAGCAAAGCGAAATAGCACTGCAATTAAGATTTGCGGCAGTAGCAGTGGCAGGGTAATATTGCGGAAGCTTTGCCAAGCATTTGCCCCATCGACCGAGTAAGCTTCATAGAGGTCTTGTGATATCGACTGCAACCCAGCTAGCAATAAGATACTGATAAACGGCGTAGTTTTCCAAACATCAGCAAAAACCACTGCTATCATCGCCAGCGTTGGATCTCCTAACCAGTTAATTCCAGTCTCAATCAGCCCCAATCGCCGCAGAATATCGTTCACAACCCCAAACTGATCGTTAAAAATCCAAGCCCACGCCAGACCAATCAGAGAGGTAGGCAAAGCCCAAGGTATAATGGCGGTTGTACGCACTATCCCCCGCCCAAAAAACGCCTGGTTGAGAACTAGGGCAATCCCCAGTCCTAGCAGTAGTTCTGAGATTACTGATGCTGTTGTGAACACGGTTGTCGCCCACAAACTCTGCCAGAAACGACCATCGCCCGCCATCCGTACATAATTGTCCAAACCAGAGAATACGGGTTGTAGCTCTGTTCCCAGATTTCTAGTAAATACGCTTAACCAGAATGCTCCTAAAATCGGGTAGGCAAATACAAACAACAGTAGCAGCAATGCGGGTGTTAGTAAGATCCAGGCTGTCTGTTCTTCCCGACTTCGGAGTGTATGTAAATTTGTCATTTGTTATTTGTTATAGGGCATTGGGCATTGGGCATTGGGCATTGGGCATTGGGCATTGGGCATGAGAAAGAGGACAAGCAGAATTGCGGACAAGAGCAAAGACTTGTTGCAAGTTCTCACTTAAGTCATCTTGTCTCCCCTATTCCCCCTGCTCCCTGCCCTGCTGCCAGTAGTCGGCGTGTTTCAGCAGCAGCAGCTTGCATTGCTCGTTCAGAATTCATCCGACCGGATAACGCGGCGCTGAGATAACGCTGCAAAATATCTGATGTCTGGGCATATTGCGCGATCGGCGGACGTAAAACTGCATTGTCCACGACCTCCAATAACTGCGGATAGTGGGGGTATTTAGCAACAATCTCTGGATCTGTAAACAAATCCCGGCGACTTGGCACATAGCCTGCACTGAAAATGAATCGGCGCTGTGCTTCCCGACTGGTAAAATACTGAATTGCTTTCCAAGCTTCTTCAGGATGTTGAGAAGATTTAGCAATCCCTAAACCCCAGCCCCCAAGACAAGCCGCTCCTCTCTTACCAGGAGCATGAACCATCGGTTTAATCGCAATTTTGCCCCGGATTGGCGAATTTTCTGCTTGGGCTAAAGGCCACGCATAGGGCCAACTGCGTAAAAACGCTACTTGACCACTTTGAAACAAGCGTCGGGTGTCTTCTTCTTGGTAGGTGGTGACTCCAGGAGGAGAAACACCTTCCCTAACGGTACTACGCAGAAACTCAATGGCTCGTAATGTTTCTGGTCGATCTAGTCCAACTTCGAGCGTGTCGGGATTAACCCAGAAGGCACCAAAGCCATTGAGGACTTCCGCAAACATCGCCACCAGTCCTTCATATTGGCGACCCTGCCAAACATAGCCCCAATTCACCTCCTTTTTCTTCTGCAAGACTTGGGAAATTCGGATCAAATCATCAAAGGTTTCTGGCGGTTTCAATCCTGCTTGTTTGATTAAATCTTCTCGGTAGTAGAGCATTCCCACGTCGGAACGCACTGGAATGCGGTACAGCTTGTCTTGATAACGTCCCCCTTCTACATCCTGGGATGAAAATGCTGCCAACTCCTCTTTAGAAATGCGATCGTCTAGGGGTAGTAACCATCTAGCAGCTGCAAACTTGGATGTCCAGATGACATCCATATTGATCAGGTCATAAGGGGATTCACCCAAGATAAAAGATGAGGTATACAGGTCTTCGAGCAAATTTGTGGCATTCGGCCCTTCAACCAGGTTAATCCGAATACCTGGGTTTTCAGCCTCGAAGTCTCTAATCAAACCCTGCCTCCAAGGTTGGGCATCAGGGGCAGTCATTAACAGATTCAGGGTAACTGGTTGCTGCGAAAGTGCTACCCAACTGAACAATATGATGCTCAACAGAGTTGCTAGGAAAACCCCTATATGGAAATAACTTTGTTTTTGGATGAATTTTTGTAACTTGTTTATTGGCTTTCGGTACAACATTATTAATGTAGCGATCGCTAGTGAGAATTATTAAGAAATAAAAACATAAAATCTCTGAAAAAAGATTATTTTGTATTATTTTTTATCAAAATGCTTGAGTAATGAACAAGCAAGTCAATAAACTTAACATCAAATTGATAAGTGCTTTAGAACATTCTGCTTCTTTGTCCGTGAAAACCGCTATCATCTGAAATTCTATGCGAAAAATTATTATTGGGGTTATGGGTAGGGGAGAAAATGCGACAGCAAATGATTTAGAAAATGCTTATAGATTAGGTCAACTGATTGCCAAACAAGGATGGATTTTACTGACTGGTGGTAGAAATGCAGGGGTAATGGATGCAGTAAGTAAAGGTGCAAAATCTGCTGACGGTTTAACTATTGGTATTCTTCCGGGTGATAATCAGGATGGTATTTCCTCTTGGGTGGATATTGCTATTTTCACAGATATGGGTAATGCTAGAAACAATATTAATGTTCTCACCAGTCATGTAATAATTGTCTGCGGGATGGGTGCAGGAACGGCTTCAGAAGTTGCCCTAGCTTTGAAAGCAAATAAGCAAGTAATTTTGTTGACTAACAATGAAGAAAGCAAAGTTTTCTTCAAAAAACTGTCACCAGAAAATGTTTATATTGTGGAAAGTGTGGAGCAGGCGATCGCTACCGTAAAAACAATTTTATACTAATTGGTAATTGGTGAATCAGTAGACATCTGGTGAAATTAAATATGCGTTATCTAGAACCCTTGTAGAGACGCGAAACTTCGCGTCTCTACATTCTTTTTCAGAGATGTCTAGTAATCATCATCTTGACGCAACTAAATGACCATTTGGCAGACCTTAAATGGCTGGAGTTGAGACATCCCACCATTGCTGATGTTGCTGTTTTTCCATACATCGCTCTTGCTGCCGATGGTAAGATTTCTCTGGAACCCTATCCTGATCTTCGAGCCTGGATTGAACCGCTCAAGCATCTTCCCAGTTTTATTGGAATGATTGGTATTGAAAAACCTGCTAGACTTTTGATCACTCTGCTTATGGAACAAAGGGGAGGGCGATAAAAATTACTAGGCGGGCAACCGTAGATCATCTGATGTCCGGTAAGCTGATATTTTACTGGGCGGATCAATACCAAGTATGGTGGCTGTCTGACACTCATGTATATCCTAATCTTGAATATAGTTTTGAGAATTTAAGATTATGGCAGGACACAGTAAATGGGCAAATATTAAGCGCCAGAAGGCCGTAGTAGATGCAAGGAAGGGAAAAACCTTCACTCAGTTATCCAGGGCGATTATTGTTGCAGCTAGAAGCGGCGTACCAGATCCGGCGCTGAATTTTCAACTTCGCACCGCAATTGATAAGGCTAAGGCTGCGAGTATCCCCAATGATAATATTGAACGAGCGATCGCTAAAGGTGCAGGCACTTTTGGCGGTGATAATGCTATCTTTGAAGCGATTCGCTACGAAGGTTACGGCCCTAGTGGTGTAGCAATTTTAATCGAAGCCCTCACAGATAATCGCAATCGCAGTGCTGCTGACTTGCGTGTAGCTTTTAGTAAAAATGGTGGCAATCTTGGTGAAGTAGGTTGCGTTAGCTGGATGTTTGACCAAAAAGGCGTTTGTGTGGTAGAGGGTGTGGTCGATGAAGAACAGCTTTTAGAAGCATCCCTCGAAGGCGATGCCCAGTCTTATGAGATGACTGAAGATGAGATGGCTGAGGTATTTACTGATATAGCAAATTTAGAAACCCTTAGCCAGACACTCAAAGATCAAGGTATTAAGGTAATTGATGCCGAATTGCGCTGGATTCCCAGTAATAGTGTAGAAGTTACTGATCCAGATCAGGCGCGATCGCTTTTCAAATTAATTGACACTCTAGAAGGCTTGGATGATGTGCAAAATGTCACAGCTAACTTTGAAATCGCAGAAGAATTAATGGCTCTCAGCATTTCTTAATCAAAATCAACATAGCCATCATAACCTATCAAGCTATTCAGGCGCGTCACCGATAGCGTAGCGTAAAGCCTTCTCTACGAGACGCTGCGCGAACGGCATAGCTTCTCGTAGAAACGCAGGAGCGTCACAGCCCGTCGTAGACATTGCTGCTCAAGTGAATCGACACCCTAGAAAACCTAGATGATGTGCAAAATGTTACATCTAATTTGGAAATAGCAGATCATCTGATGGCAACTAGCATTATATAGCAAGGTATTCACTTAAAGTCATCTATCTTTGAATAGAGATGATTAAAAAATCACACGTAAGATTCATACAAATTACAAACTAATGACATACGGCTAGTAGATAGTTAGGCAATTGGTTATCTGATGAGGAGTTTCAAATGAATAAGTTCGCTAAAGCCTTACTTTTGGCTCTAATGTTTGCTACCCCTGTAGCCGTTTCTGCATCTACTGTTCAAGCCAAAACTACTTCTACGCCGACAGCAACTTACGCAACTGCTAAAGTTGCCAAATCAAAGACTGCAAAACGTAAACATCATAAACACAAACACCACAACTCCAGCAAAGCTGTTAGAAGTAAATCGGTAGTTAAAAAACAGGTTACTCCAACAGGTGCAACTACGCCACCCGCAGCTACACCAACCACCCCAAGTAACTAATTATTGATGAAAGTAAATTGCTGTTAACTTTCAGATTTTCTAGTAGTTATATACAAGTTTATTTTCTACTACTTGCTCACTATAGCAATCCTATCTGATTTGTAATAATTCTCGGTGTCTAGATATTCGATTTCTCAAAGAAGTCGGGGATCTAACTTTTCACGAATGATTTAGGATTGCTATACACACCATACCGTTTATACCTGCTGTGATCCACAGCAGGTTTTTTTTATAATTGGTAAATTTCTTTAAAATAAGAGAATTACTTTTATTTCTAGCGGTTTGCAGGTGCATGAAGTAGATAACAAAACCTTACCTTCAACCCATCTCCGATCTCACGGAGAGGGGAGATAAAGCACAGCTTTATCGGGGTGAGGTTAAGCTGTACCTCGCTCTTATTAGAAAATACTATAGTCCAAGAATTAATTATGGCTACTTGTCGAAAAACCTCCGTAATTTTTTCTCTGAAGACTAATAAATTTTCCAGTGTATATAGATGGGAATCTCGGCAAAAATCTCCACGAAAACTTCATATAAATAACAAGATATCGACACATGTCTTTGTCATATTAAATTCATAGATTCACTGGATAAATAGAATCAAGGAAATCAGATGAACAAGTTTACTAAAGGTTTAGTTTTAGCTCTAGCACTTGCTACTCCTATAGCCATTGCTGCACCAATCTTTCAAGCTACACCGGCTTCAGCTGCTGTTAGGCATCATAAACTTCATCACAGAGGAATACGTCACCATCACGTTCGCAGACATCATCCATAATCTCCTGCTGTCAAACACAGCAGACAGCAGAATTTAGAATACATTCGCCAGAATGGGCTACGCCCGCTCCGCTAACAGAAGTAAAACAGGCTTTATACCTGGCTTTGAGATGAATCGTTGTGTAGTTCACCTTCCTTGAAATCTGCTGTATTTAATGATAAGTTACTGTTAAATAGTTAGTAGTACCTCTGCAATAAAATTTCTACTTTATTTATCTACAAAATAAGTAAAGCTGTGTAACCTCGCTGTTGTCCTCAATCATCAGTGAGGTTTTTCAATGTTTGTTGCTATTAACTTGCCCTAAAGGGCGCGATCGCGTCAAAAGAAAAGTTAAGATTTGATATGAAATCAAAATAAAAAAATGATTCTATCATACCTCTTATGCCCAATAGTGTTCAAGTGCTAGGAAAAGAACTTTTTATCGATCTTTCACTTGCATTAATGAGCATAAAGAAAGTTAGTAGAACCAAAAAACCTTGTTACAAAGGGTCATTAATTCCCAATATTTAACTGTTTACGCTTCCGGGTGGAAACAATACCGAATGCACCCATTGCTAAAAGACCAAGTACAGAAGCAGGTTCAGGAATTGTTTTGAAACCTTCTGGCGGTTTTTCTGCAAAGTAAACTTCATCCAAAAAGTTTCCGATTGTGGGATCACCACCAGCAGCAGATACTGAGTCAAACTGCCAGCGTGTTTTACCACCAGTGGCAACAGTTGTACCCTGATATTCTACCCAAGCTGTGTTGCCAGTGCTGTATAGTTGACTAAAGAGAGTCTTGTTAGTCGCAAGGTCAATAATAGACAAACGCATCGTATCTATACCTTGACGACCTTCATGGAAAAATCGCCAAAACATAGTTGAGCCAGATGTAGTATCTACATCTTGATATAAGCTAGATACTTGATTAGCATTGAGTTCAGCATATTGATCTGTGCCTAATGCTCCAGCATGGAAGAGTCTACGAGTTTGAATTTCAATTTTATTATCTGTAGCTGTAGTCTTCCATCCAGGAACAAGAGATGCGTCTATGGAATCCCATGACAGATTACTAGAGACAACAGGCTGCTCAAAACCACCATTTATTAAGCCTGAAGCGTGAGCTTCTTGGGCATTTCCGACAATACCCAAGGACAGAGCCACAGATCCAATAGTTACCACAGCCAATTTGCTAATGTTTTTCATGTTCACTAATGTATGAGTGCTTTGAGACTTCTCAAATATAAGTTTCAGCACTCGATGTTTGGTGAAGACACTGTAAAATAGCGGTCAAAATATATAAAATTAGTAATTATTTTTACCTAAAGTTATGATTTTTTCTAAATAATAACACTGAATTACGCTTTAGATGCTTGCTGGAAAAGCGACTCAGATCGTTATATATCTGGCATAAAAAGTCTGTTTCACTTTCGTAACCTTTCCTGGGAGTTATAGCAATGGACAGATAGCTTAGGACATTCGCAAATCCTAAGAGAGTGTCCTAACCATTATGGCAGCCGCTATAGCAGCGAAGTTTTTCAATGTTTGCCCCTCTCAACTTGCCCTAAAGGGCGCGATCGCGTCAAAATAAGAGTGAAGACGCTGTAACCTAACTTAACAATGGCCATAACGCCGCTTAAGCAAATTTCCCCTCAACCAACACCGCCAAATGAGCGGGGATATGAATATGATTTGGTAATTGTCGGCGGTGGGATTATTGGGTTAACTCTAGCCTCTGCTTTAAAAGATTCTGGCTTGAGTGTCTTGCTGATTGAGGCAAAATTTGCATCAGTGGCGGTAGCTAAGGGACAAGCCTATGCAGTTCACATGCTTTCGTCGCGAATTTATCAAGGAATTGGAGTTTGGGATAAAATGTTGCCTCAAATCGCCAAATATTGCCGGGTTCGTCTTTCTGATGCCGATTCTCCCAATGTGGTGGAATTTGCCACAGATGATCTAGGTACATCAGAGTTAGGTTATGTGGCGGAACATCAAGCGCTGTTGCAACCGTTGCAGGAGTTTGTCCAAAATTGTCCAAATGTGACTTATCTGTGTCCGGCAGAAGTGGTAAATACGCGGTATCAGAAGGATATAGTAGCGATAGATATTAAAGTTGCCGATCAGTTACGGACAGTCAAGAGCAAATTATTGATAGCAGCAGATGGGGCGCGATCGCCGATTCGTCAAGCTGCTGGAATCAAAACTCTGGGCTGGAAATATTGGCAGTCTTGCATAGTTGCATTTGTCAAACCAGAAAAACCGCACAATAACACCGCTTACGAAAGATTTTGGTCTAGCGGGCCCTTTGCGATTTTACCTTTACCGGGGAACCGTTGCCGCATTGTCTGGACAGCCCCGCACGAAGAAGCAAAAGCTTTATGTGCCTTAGATGACGAGCAATTTTTAAAAGAACTCACCCGTCGCTATGGCAATCAGATGGGGAAATTGGAATTACTGGGCGATCGCTTTGTATTTCAGGTACAACTCATGCAAAGCGATCGCTATGTTCTCCCCCGACTGGCATTAATTGGTGATGCGGCACACAATTGCCATCCTGTCGGCGGACAAGGTTTAAATCTGGGTATTCGGGATGCTGCGGCTTTGGCGCAAGTAATTCAAGCAGCGCACCAAGCGGGTAAAGATATTGGCGATATTCAAATTCTTAAAGGTTATGAACGCTGGCGCAAGCTAGAAAACCTGACGATTTTAGGTTTCACAGATTTGTTAGATCGGATGTTTTCTAATAATTTCTTACCTGTGGTAGTAGTGCGTCGCCTGGGTTTATGGTCTTTGCAGCGAGTACCTATATTAAAAGTGTTTATGCTGAAGTTGATGATTGGTTTGAAGGGGCGGACTCCAGAATTGGCAAAACGATAAAAGCTAGACAACAGCAGCTTGAAAAATCTGGTTTGGGGTGAGATTCAATTCCGGAAAAGTTTGGGAAACAATGCGATCGCTATCTCGAAACTTACTTATTTGATATTCCTCATCAACTAAGTTACAAACGGAGATTGTTGGTTGTTTGGGATTACCAATAAAATTACGTCCACCCAAGGCAGCATAATCGACAATCCAGTATTCCGGTATACCCATCTCTTCATAATCAGCATATTTTAAATAGTAATCGTCCCGCCAATTAGTTGATACAACCTCAATTGCCAAAGGTATTGATGCACCTAAACTAACGATAGATTCTTTTTTCCATAATTTTTCGTTTGCCAGATTTGCACGGTTTAGCACTAACACATCTGGGATGTAACCAGAATCTTTTTCAGGAGGTCTAACTATAGCTTGGTTGGGGATAACGTAAGGGAAGTTTAATCGGTCAATTAAAGCACTAAGCTTTATTGTCAAAAATCCTTTAACTTCTTCGTGTTCCCCTACTGGTTGCGCCATTTCAACAATTTGTCCTTTATGTAGTTCATAGTGTACTCGCCGGGTTTCGGGTAGCCAATCTACGAATTCCTCAAAGGTTACTAGCTTGGGTATAGCTTGAGTCATAGATGATAGAAAATTACTGATGATAGAAATATTATCTCTAATTTAGGGGACTGTAGACAGCTTTTCCACCACGGTTAAGAACGTGTGTATAAATCTTTGTAGTTTTCATATCTTTGTGTGCGAGTAATTTCTGTACAGTGCGGATGTCAACCCCTTCCCTACGGGACGCTACCCGAACGGGGAATTAAAAATTAAGAATTAAAAATTAAAAATTAAGGGTCTCGTAGAGAAGCGACGGTCATAGCCATTTTGCAGTAAAAAGGTAGCGAAACTGTGGCGAAATGTATGACAACCTACCTTTTTCTGAATACCAGCTTCACGAACCGCTTGTTTTAATGCTTTTTGTAAACTACTTTCATCGCTGCTTTATGTTCTGACCTTAAGGGAAAAGGGCATTCTATGTAAAGACAAGCAACGTTGATATCAAGCAGCCACTAAACAGATGATTCAACAAAAATCCCCTATATTCCCTCATGGGCTAAGGCAAATTGGAGGCACCTTTGTTTTGGCGATCGCCTATTATGGAATGGCTGAAATTTCACGCCACCTGGCCTCCACACCCCAGAATGTGACTCCAGTTTGGCCCCCAGATGGAATTGCTGCTGGGGCTGTTCTGTTCTTTGGTAACTGGATCGGGTACGGTGTTTTGCTGGGTTCATTTTTCGCCAACTTCTGGGCGTTCCGAGATTCAACAAGTTTCTTATCGCTGGTGATTTCAACGTTGCCAGTTCTGGGAATTGCGATCGGAACAACCTTGGGGACTCTGTTGGGTGCCTTCTTGCTACGGAAAACTACTAACCTTCACTATCCCTTAGAACGTGTCACCGACGTGTTCAAATTTTTGATCTTAACTGGCATGGTGGGGCCGATCATCAATGCAACTGTTGGAGTGGCTTGCTTGGCGTTGGGTGGTAAAGTTCCCTGGACAGCGTATGGGACAGTCTGGTTAACCTGGTGGATTTCTAATGTTTCAGGAATTTTTATCGTCAGCCCGATTCTGCTTAGTTGGGGGCAATTCATCCAAAAAAACCGACATCCAATCTGGCAATGGTTATCCTTCAGTTCAACCTCAGAGGATGCTGAAAATCTCTCTGATCTTCGACACTCAAGAGCAAACTTATACCGTTTAAGATTCTGGTTAATCGTAGAGCCAGTTATCCTGACGGGGTTGGTCATTTTCATCGGCAAAGTTGCTTTTGGTAAGGGATATCACTTTGAGTATATCTTGATTCCAATGTTGATCTGGTCTGCCTTTCGACTGGGGCAACCGGGTGCAACACTGTTAACTTTTATTGTGGCTGCGATCGCAGTGATCGCAACCGTCAATGGCAAAGGTAGTTTTGTGACTGCGGATCTCAACGAATCTTTGATGCAACTGCAATCGTTTATTGGCGTGATTACACTCACGATTCTTGTGCTGACAGCAACGATCGCCGAACGAGCACAAGCAGAAAGCAAGCTGCGTTTAGCTTTTGCCGAATTAGCCAGAACCAATGAAACTTTGGAAGTTCGAGTTCAGCAGAGAACTGAAGAATTGAATCAAAAGAATACGACTCTGAAACAAACCCTACAAACACTGAAACGTACTCAATTGCAGATGATTCAGAGTGAAAAAATGTCTGCATTGGGACAGATGGTGGCAGGAGTTGCCCATGAAATCAATAATCCGGTTAATTTTATTTATGGTAACTTGACTTATCTTTCTGAGCATATCCAAGGCTTGTTCAGAGCATTGCAAGCTTACCAACACTACTATCCAAATCCACCTCAAGCCCTGCACGCAGAATTGGATCACCTTGAACTGGACTTTTTACGGGAAGATATGACCAAGATTCTTCAGTCTATGGAAATTGGTGCCGAGCGGATCTGTACTATTGTGTTATCGCTGCGGAACTTCTCGCGTTTGGATGAAGCAGAATTGAAAGCGGTAGACATTCATCAAGGGATTGATAGTACCTTGGTGATTTTGCAACATCTATTGCAAGCGACAGACGCTCGCCCCCAGATCCAGGTCATTAAAGAGTATGCTCAGTTACCACTGATTGAATGTAATGCTGGCTCCCTTAATCAAGTATTTATGAATCTTTTGAACAATGCTGTTGATGCATTAGAAGAATCTAATCAGGGGCGTTCGTTCCAAGACATTTCAGCCAAACCCAATGCCATCTGGATTCAGACTCGTCAAATCGATCCAAACCAAGTGATGATTATGATTTCTGACAATGGAATGGGTATTTCAAAAGAGATTCGCTCTAAACTATTTGATCCTTTTTTCACTACCAAGCCCGTTGGCAAAGGCACTGGTTTGGGTTTGTTTATGAGCTATCAAATTGTGACCCAGAAGCATGGCGGTAATCTTTCGTGTAACTCCAGACTGGGACAAGGCACAAAGTTTGTGATTGAGATTCCTGTAAAAGCTAAGAGGATTGCTTGAGTAAGCACAATTTATGTCTTAACCAGGCTAATAATCGCATTTGTTATTTTGGCGACCTCATTTGTTATTTCGGCGATGCCTACGGCTAGCTACGCCTACGCATTTGCTATTTCGGCGATCGCATTTGCTATTTTGGCGATGCCTACAGCTAGCTACGCCGACGCATTTGTTATTTTGGCGTTCGCATTTGCTATTTTGGCGACTCCATTTGCTATATCGGCGATCGCAAAGACAGATATCATGTGATTTTATGGAGAATTGGTTACGCAGGGCAATATAGATAAAGAAGTCTCAAGTCCAATCAGGGTATTCAACCACGTTACGACATCTCTGGTCGTGACTCAAGTTGGTAGGCAGCATCAAACCGTTATAATATACCAAAGATAGATGTAATAGTATCTAATATGTGCTAATTACTCAATACTGCTAAACATAGGATTGAAAATTAGGATTTTTCTACATAAAATTAAAAATCTAAAATTAAAAATTGGTAACACTGATGGTTAGGAGTGCTAGAGTTTCAAGAAATTCACCGGAACTTTTCAGCGGGTATTCATGCTGAAGAAACTACAGAAAAAGCAAATTTCGATAATTGCGGGTGCAGCACTGTTTGCCTTTTTAGCTGGGGCAATGGTATCAGCACCTCAAATTGGCAAATCTTTGGGGAAATGGCTCAAACTGAGTCAGAATCAAGCACAGCCAACATCAGAGGGTAGCATTGCCCAATCTGCCGTCTTTCCACTGATATCACAATCACTGCCAGAACGGGCGGCAAAACTAGCAGAAATTGCTGGGCAGTCGCGATCGCCAGACCGAAATCGCGCTCGTTATCTTTTAGCGAGTGATTACATTGAAAGAACCCAAGCAAAAAAAGCGCTGGTTTTACTGGACGGATTAGAGAAAGACTATTCCATTCTCGCGCCCTACGTTTTGCTGAAACAGGCGCAGGCAGAGGATATCCTCGGCGAAGACGGCAAAGCCTCGGATCTTAGGCGAAGTGTGCTGAAACAGTATCCCAAAGAAGCGGCGACAGTGAAAGCGCTATATCTGATTGCCCAACCGAAGCAACAAGAAACTGCGATCGCTCAATTTCCTGCCAATCCTCTGACTTGGGAAATTATCCGCAAACGCTTGCAAGAAAATCCCAATCAGCCACAATTACAGTTGATTTTGGCTAAATATGCCTATGATCAACCAGGCATAGTGGGCGTTTTGGATCAGTTAGTAAAACAACCTACCCTGAAACCCGAAGACTGGGAACTAATTGGTACAAGCTATTGGGAAAATAATCAATTTCTGAAAGCGGCGAATCCTTATGCCAAAGCACCTAAAACATCGCGCAACCTCTACCGTACCGCACGAGGGTTACAGGTAGGAGGCCAAGATAAAGAAAAAGCGATCGCCACCTATAAACAACTAGTGCAGCAATTTCCAAATAGCGAAGACACTGGGAATGCTCTACTGCGTTTAGCAGAAATGGCAAAAACACCTAAAGACGGCTTACCCTATCTTCAGCAGGTAATTAGTAAATTTCCGAAACAAACTGGTACTGCACTGGCACAAAAAGCCAAAACTTTCCAAGCCCTCAAAGATCAAAAGTCAGCTAGCCAAGCGTGGCAATTACTCATAGCCAAATACGGCAATTCTGATGAGGCGGCAGAGTATCGCTGGAAAATCGCCCAAGATAAAGCTAAAGCTAAAGATTACGTCGGTGCTTGGCAATGGGCAGAACCAATTGTCACCAATAATCCCAACAGTATTTTGGCTCCGAGAGCAGGCTTTTGGGTAGGAAAATGGGCAGCTTTGTTAGGGAAACAGCAGCAATCTCAAACTGCTTATGAGTATGTGATTAGCCAGTTTCCCTACTCTTACTATGCATGGCGAGCCGCAACGATGCTGGGGCTAAATGTTGGCAACTTTAACAACGTGCGCGTGATCAACCCCGAAGTAATCACACCCCAGCGTCCATTACCGCCTGCTGGTTCTGAGACTTTCAAAGAATTATATCTGCTGGGTCAAGACCGCGATGCTTGGTTACAATGGCAAACAGAATTTCAAAACAAAATTCAGCCAACGGTAGCAGAGCAATTTACTGAAGGGTTGATGCGACAGGCTAAGGGAGAAAATCTCATTGGAATTGACAAAATTTCTAAATTAGAAGACCGGGAAATACCAGCTGAACTTGCCCAATATCAGACTCTGAGCAAACAGATCACCTACTGGCAAGCCCGTTATCCATTTCCCTATCTTCGGGAGATTGAAAAGTGGTCTACTGAGCGTAAACTCAATCCTCTCTTAGTCACTGCCTTAATACGTCAGGAATCAAGGTTTGAGCCAAAAATCAAATCCGTTGCTAACGCTACTGGTTTAATGCAGCTGTTGCCGAGTACAGCTCAATGGATTGCCCCACAAATCAAGGTGGATATCAAAACCATAAACTTAGAAAATCCCAACGATAACATCATGCTGGGTACATGGTATTTGGATCATACCCATCAGCAATATAACAATAACTCGCTGTTAGCGATCGCCAGTTACAATGCTGGCCCCGGCAATGTCTCCAAATGGCTGCAAACTCAAACTACACAAGATCCAGATGAGTTTGTTGAAGAAATTCCCTTTGATGAAACTAAAAATTATGTGCGGCAAGTATTTGGTAACTATTGGAATTATCTGAGGCTTTACAACCCTGAGATTTCTGGCATTGTAGCAAAATATGCTGTTCAACACCCACAACTACCGATGCGATAATCTTAAACAAGAGGACAAGGGGTATGAGTTCTTTTTTCCCCTTGTCCCCTGTCTTCCCTTCCTTTTGTCTTATAAAAGTCAAGATCAGGCGATGCCTACGGTGGTCACTGAGCCAAGTCGAAGTGACCACCGCAGGCATCAGAACTTTGTAACAGAGGTGCTCTGTACCTTTTTATTTCTGGTCAGGCGATTGATCTAATTTACAACTCAAAAGCACAGAGGTAACTTAGATTATTCAAAATTACCAAGACCCATCATCTGATAAGCAATAAAAGCAGTATCAAAGGGTTTGAGGTAATTAACATTCGTGGAATGACTAGGTAAAACGTCAGAGTTGACGGCTGTATTTATCGATGCGGCACTATTGTTATTTTTAGCTGTATAAAGGCTAATAATTTTAGGGATAGAATTAATCCAAGGAACAATATGTGCAGAATTTATCAAGTTTGTAAGTTTCATAGAGTTATCCTCAACTATAACGAAGTCTACTAAGAGGTTGTTTGAAAAGTAGTTGGCTGTGATTTTAAGCACTTATTGATCCCCCCTAACCCCCCTTTTTAAGGGCGGAACCGGAATCAAAGTCCCCCTTTTTAAGGGGAGCCACTGCGTTGGGGAGGCAGTGCGTTGGACGGGTTTCCCGGCTTGTTCGCGTAGCGTCTCCCCTTGGGAGAAGCAACTGCCGTCGGCGAGCCACTCTTGTTGCACGTGGCGTGGATTTAGGAGGTTCGAGAACGTTTTGATACCTACAATAGGACTTTTCAAACATCCTCTAAGAGAGTCCACTGTTTTATAAATCTCAATATCCTCCACTCAGTTTATCAAACAGAATAAAGGTGCCAGTCGCCAGAATTCACTTGGGTATTTTGTGCGACTGGTGGATGAGTAAACGGCGTTTTTGCACCCCCACAAAACAAGAAAATTTGGTGGTCAACAAGAAAGTTGCGGGTCTGAATCCCCCACTGATTGCATTCTGACGAATGTATTGTGACGAATGTATTCTTCTTCAACTTATCGCTTTATTTGTTAATTAAACAAACGGCTGAGTCAAATTAAACCAAATATAATAAATGGGGAATTCGGAGAATATTTGGCAAGTAAATAATCACTCAGAAAAGGTAAAGGGACGTTAGATAAAATCCTTTGGTGACAAGCATTTATATTAGACGCGATCGCTTACATATATGTAATTGTCGTATTCTCTTCTAGATATTTTTTGCTTGAGACTATAAACCAAAATTCAACTTTTTTTGGATAATTAAGTTTGCATACCAATATACTAGAAAGTATTTCTGATAAAAGCAAATGTTTTTATTTCTTAAATACATAAATAAAAGTGATTGTAATTAATATTTTTGATAGATGGTAGCGTTGGCGCAGCCCACCGCAGGTATCGCACTCACAACACCCGTCAGCGTCACAGGTTGCATAAATTCACTACAAATAAGCTGATAGTGTCAAAATGTTATGTGTATAGTTTAGAGCCAAAGTCATTTATGCCGAAAGCAATTTGGAATGGAGCAGTTTTAGCCGAGAGTGATAATACCGTAGTTGTGGAAGGCAACCATTATTTCCCTGTTGACACCATTAACAAGCAGTACTTCACAGAAACTAACACTCACACCACTTGTCCTTGGAAAGGTGTCGCCAGCTACTATAGCATTGATGTTGATGGGCAAATCAATAAAGACGCTGCTTGGTACTATCCCAGCGCCAAGGAGAAGGCTAAGAATATTGAAGGTTATGTGGCCTTCTGGAAGGGTGTAAAAGTTGAGGCTTAATAAAGGGTTCCTGGAAGTATTTTAGTTTCAGGGACATTAATATTATGTCTGGCTAATCGCCTATAAAATAATTAGCCCGCGCAGAGAGAAGTCTGAGCGGGCTTCGTATTTAAAGTATTTAGCAAATTTATTCTAAGACGTAATTATACCTTTGCTTTGGGAAATGCTGCTTGCTTTTTCTTCGCCAGCCAAGCCAGACTAACAGCAAGTATAATACCAGCGATCGCACTTGGTTCGGGTACTGTTGTCAGGAAAATGCTACTAGCTGTAACAGTTATACTGCCTGCTGCTCCTGAATTAATATTACCAGCAGCGATCGCGCTTAGTTCGGCGGGTAGTGCGACTATAAAACCATTTGGGACGTTGATAGCTATGTTGCCTCCTGCTGCGGAATTATTGCTATCATCATTGATCGCGCTTGGTTTGGGTACTAGTCGCAATAAAAGAAGATCATCGACTTTGAGACTGATGTTACCTGCTAAACCATCGCTGATTGACCCAGAATTGACGTTGAGGGTGGCACCGTCTCTTATGAAAAGGCTATTGGTTGTAATAGTTATCTCACCTGCTGCTCCCAAATTATTGCTCCCAGTGTTAATTTGCCCGTCATTATTTAAGCTAACATTACCAGTAGAGATACTTAAATTGCCCCCGTTAGTGATGCCGTTGGAAGTCCCGATTTTACTATAGTCTTGGACATTCAGTCGTATAGCATTAATCTTAGTATTATTGCTGCTGTTTTTTGTCACCTTAAACTCCTCGGATTAATTTCTCAAAAAATAAAAATTGACACTCTGCTCAATCCACAATGCAAAATCTGTTTCATAGAGAGTTTTTACTGGTGATTGAGTCATAATAAATTAAAAACTTGAGGGTACTTTAGTAATAGTTTAACTGAAGGGTTAACAAAATTTTAAAAGCATAGCGATACCTACGGTGGGCTTTGCCAACGCACTTTTTTGGCGCGTTCTACATGGGTAGTTATGAAGATAAGAGGATTTTAAGATGGTTGCTACAAAATCGGCGATCGCACTTGTACTGAGCTAATAAACATCGTCATGAGTACCAATGTCTAGTAAAAGAATAACTTGTTTCCCACTTTCGTCATCGGTTTTCATTGAGAAAACAATGCGACAATCATATCCACAAGAGCATGAAAGCAAGCCCGATAGCTTTCCCTCTAGCTTGTGAGTACCCAAGTTAGCTGCAAATATATCATTCTCCATAGCAGCAATAGTTTCTTCTATTCTGGAAAAGCAAGTCAGCATTACGACGAGCAAATTTTCGGAAAGCTCTTTTAAATTTGCTAGTGATAACCAACCTATACATCGGCTGCACTTGGGTTATTGAGATATTTCCGTAATTCTTGAATTGCTTCGGTAGCTATTGGTCAGACCTGCGTTTCTGGACTATGGTTTGATCTTAAATTCTGATGATCCAAGTGCAATACAAAAGCAGCAAATAGCCATAATTGCGCGATCGCTTGGTGCGCGGTTTACTGCCATTGATTGATATAATTTTATAATTATAGCTAACAAGCAAAAGGCATGACTTAAAAAAACAAGCAAAGCCATTTGTTACGATAACTTATATATTGATAAGCGTTGCTTAACTATTTATCACAAAGGTATAAGCATTTGCTAGAAATAAACAAACTATTGTTACTAAGGTTCAAGGATTTATAACAAAGGAGTACCCAAATACGATATCAAAGTACCCAAATATAACAAAGGAGTACCCAAATACGATATCAAAGTACCCAAATTCAATATCGAAGTACCCAAATACGATATCAAAGTACCCAAATACGATATCAAAGTACCCAAATACGATATCGGAGTACCCAATTATAATTAATGCTTAATTTGTTAGCTTAAATTTTAAGTATTTGTTATGGTGAGTACGCGATCGCTGCGATCGCAGCAAATAAGTATCCATTTATAATTAATGCTTAAGCTGTTGTTGCTAACAGACAAATATTCGTAAAGTTTGCGTCTGTCTTTGTGACGAGTGGACAACCTGTTGTTATCACGGCAACTTTATTTGTAACGTCGCTGCTGCAAAAGTACTTAAATTATTCTTGTGAAGAGGATTTTCTTTAAGCTTTGCATCGCACGAGTAGCAACATTATGCTGATGCCAAGCTTGATAGAAATCGGAGTAAGGCATATTCTGGGCGCATTTCCAGGCTAAATTGTAGAATTTACCATTCAATCGCCAATAACCCCTTAAAGCTTTGACTACCTCAAAGCGATCCTGATTATTCTGTATAATTTTCCCTAAGCTATCTGCTGCCAGCCTACGGGTGAAGTCAGACACAGTAGTTGATTGCAGCAGTTGCACCAAGGCGGCGATCGCAAATTCATTGCCAGTGCCGATTTCCCCTAAGCTATCTGCTGCCCGGTCACGGATGAAGTCATTCACAGTTGTTGATTGCAGCAGTTGCACCAAGGCGGCGATCGCAAATTCATTGCCAGGGTCGA
>NZ_JAQYWQ010000071.1 GCF_029379315.1 Nostoc sp. S13 | reverse complement strand
CCCAATGCCCAATGCCCAATGCCCAATGCCCAATGCCCAATGCCCAATGCCCAATACCCAATGCCCAATGCCGCAAACTTAATTATGAAAATTTGGCAGGCTGATTTTTATCGTCGTCCCTCACAAGATGCATCTGGACAAATTTTATGGGAGTTGTTGATTTGTGACGCAACTCGCAGCTTTGAGTATGAAGCTACCTGTCTCCAGTCAGCAGCAAATTCTAATTGGGTTGCGGCTCAATTTGAGTTAGCATCTGGCGACAAATTACCAGATGTGATTCAGGTATTTCGTCCTCAGTCTCTAAGTTTAATTGAGGCGGCTGGACGCAATTTAGGTATTAATGTCGAACCTACCCGTCACACTTTGGCGTTGAAGCAGTGGTTACAAGAAAAGCAATATCCCTCAGTGCTGGATAAACCGCCCCCAGCACCATTATCAGAAAACCTTTGGGGAGAACAATGGCGTTTTGCTACTCTAGCAGCTAGTGATGTAGAAACAAGATTTAGCGATCGCCCCATTCCCATTTTGCACATACCAGAACATCTCAAACCGATCAATTTCGGTTTGGCATCAACAGTACCCGTCCCTGGTGTGGTAATTTATGGTGGACGGCGATCGATGCGTTTAGCACGGTGGTTGCAGCAAGTCCGTTCTGTGGCGTTAAACTACATATCTGGCGCACCGGATGGCTTAATATTAGAAGCTGGCTTGGTGGATAGGTGGATTGTTGCCACTTTTGAAGATCCAGAAGTTACAACAGCAGCCCAAGCATTTGAACAACGGAAACAGCAAAGCCGAGGATTGCACTTTTTGTTAGTGCAACCCGATGATTCCGGGATGACTTATAGCGGCTTTTGGTTATTGCGGGCAGAAGATTGATATTAATTGCCAAAAATATTGTTCTGTTTATTGAGTGAATTTTGAATTGCTTATGACTCTTAGCCAATTTCACCCCGATCTTTCTTTAGAAGCATACCTGGAAGCTGAAAAATCCAGCTTGAATAAACACGAATATATTCAAGGGCAAATCTATGCGATGTCAGGAGCAAGTGATGCCCATGTGACAATTACAACTAATCTTATCGCCCTCCTGAGAAATCATGTTCGCGGTACTAGTTGTCGCCTTTACGCTACAGATATGAAAGCTCGTATTGAATCATTAAATATTTTCTATTATCCTGATATCCTAGTTACTTGTGACCAAAGAGATATAAAGTTTGAATATTTTAAACGTTATCCCTGTTTAATTATTGAGATTCTTTCTCCATCCACGGAAGCTTTTGACAGAGGCGATAAATTTATTGACTATCAATAATTAGAAACACTGTTGAGTAAAAAAGCATGAAAACTATAACCTCTTTTTTGAATTTCATACTTAATTGTTGCTAAGGTTCGCCCTTGATCATGACTATAAAGCCCTCGGACATTTTCATAAATAAAAGCTTGTGGTTTATAGGTATCGAGTAATCTGGTTATTTCAAAAAATAGCGTGCCTCGTGTATCGACAAACCCTGCTTTTTTGCCAGCATGAGAAAAAGACTGGCAAGGAAACCCAGCTAATAAAAATTCATGTTCTGGTAGTTGATCAATTAATCGAATGTCACCTAAAGCTTTTTGACCAAAGTTTTTTTCATAAACTAATTGAGCATCTGCATTGATTTCGCTGCTGAAAACACATTCACTTTCTATATTTAAAGAATCAGCCGCCTGTTCAAAGGCTAATCTAATTCCTCCTATTCCTGAAAATAAATCCACAAACCGAATTTTCTGCATATATATTAAGTTACTTTTATCCCCAAGTTTAATAGATTACGTAGGTTCGCATTCCGCATTTATTTTATTTGACGCGATCGCCCCATGTACAGTAGCTTTACGCCGTATACTGCTGGAATGCTTGTATAGCATACTTTTAGGCTAGCGTGGCTTTGGTGTAACGAACCATCAGATTACCCTTCTACCACCAACGTGCGTCACCGAACAGCCCGTTGAAAACATCGCTTCCACAGTGCCGTAGCCGATCACACTCTTAAAAAAAGGGTCGGGTAATAAATTATTTACTGTTCTATCAAATTAACGTTGTTAAGTTACTCAGCAGGTGTAGTTCTCACCTTCAGGCTGTGTTAGATATTGTGACGCAAAACAGGAGTATAGATACGTTGCGAAAGCTTTCTCCAGAATCTCCTCTATTTATTGTGTTAATCATTATTAGTTTTCTAGTAGTAACTTTGTCAACTTGGTTATCATCTAAACCATTCGTTTTAAAACCATTTGGGGTTAATGATATTATTCAGTTACTCACATTACTATTATTTATTTCTTTGTTGTTAGAGCGTTCTTTAGAAGTTTTTATAACTACTTGGCGGGGGCCATTTATCGAGCAATTAGAGATTAGTATTCAGCAAGAAAAGGCTCTAATATCTGAGAAAATCAGACTGATGGAAGTCCAACAGAAACAGTTTCCTTCTTTGGAATCAAATCAAGTCAGTGGACTACCGCCTGAAGGAATGAGTTTAGAACAGCAAATCATCCAAAATTTTACCCAAAATCAACAAGATTCATTAAAAATCTTCAAGCCACAAATGGATGATATAAATGAAAAAGAGCGCCAAAGAATAGCCTATAAATCTGATACACGAATAATTGCTCTATGGACATCACTTCTATTCGGTCTTTTAATGAGCGCAATAGGTATTCGCTCAATTGAGCCACTTGTAGTTATTGATTTAGATAATCCCATCCAAGTAGTTATTTTCCGTTGTTTAGATGCATTGCTGACAGGAGGTTTAATTGCAGGAGGTAGCGAGGGAATTCATAAGCTCATAAAAGTTTTTCTCGACTTTATGGAAGCTACATCTAAACAAATCAAAAATCAAGGCTCATCTTGATGGAACGAAGCATTTTACCTTCCAAAATACAGGAATAATATTGCAAATATTATGAAAATCACAGTAATATCTATTCTAGATATAGAGTGTAGTCTTCCCATAAATAATCTTTCAAATTTACAAAATTTTTGTTTAAATTACTTAATAAATCTGCCTCAGATAAAACCTCAACTCCTTCAGTTTCTAACTTATCTTTTTGTTGGTTCACATAAGTTATCAAATAACCTTTAGAGTCTAATATTCTATGTAACGGGTAATCAGCCGCCGAAGTTTTTTTCAGGTATGTAGGAATAGCTCTTAAATAGCTATTATCTACTCCTATACCTTTGATTATCTGTTTATATGTAACTACTTTCCCACTGGGGATTTTGATGAGAAAATTTAGGAATCGTTCATAGGGACTTTCAGATAATGCTGGAAATTTATCAGCTTTTACCTGAAAATTACTACCAACCTGGATTTTACCTGATTTAATAACTACGCCTAAAATTCCTCTTTTACCTTGAATGCTTTTTAATGATTCTACCAAGTGGGCTATTCGCTTACACGGTTCGCAGTGAAAAGTTAGACGAATTGCTGCACCACTTTCAAAGGTTAACAAAGAGCCAGGGATAAAATTATCAAATTCTATACCTGTAACCACAATATTTTCTCGCAATTCTCCTGGTTTAATTGATAAGTCGAAAATATCTTCATACCTCACAATTAAAACTTGCCTGGGACTGATAGGATCGGCATTAATATCCCCTTCTATACCATGACCTAATTTTAAATTTAATGTTTTAAGCTCCACCATCGCAGAACCTGATTTTATCTTCGTGAAAAGATGCATTATTGAGAGAGCCATATTCATTCGACGGCACGATCAATTTTAAATTGAGGAGGTGAAGTCAGGTAAATCATCGGATTTACTAAGAATGAATAAACTTCCATCTCCTCCGCGTCCAATTCTTAAGGTTTCATCTAAGTAAGTAATGTCTAGTGTAGCAGTTCTGTTAGTAGGATTATTAGCTGGGACAACCTTAAATGGGTTGAATTGGGGAGTATTAATACCAACAATTTTCTCAATCGATAGGTAGCGTTTGTCAAAATAGACGTTGATCCGTTTGTTCGCTGGAGGCTCTAAATCTTCTTTGGCTGGCTCAAAGCTAGCTGTCACCTTGACATATCCCGAAACTAGCCCTAGAGAATGTTTAACTTTAGCTAGATTGAAAAATAATTTATTTGCAACATCAATTACTTGATAAACTTTACCCAGTTTTAATCCCAATGGGAGAGAAATTAAAGAACGGATTTCTCTCGCTGTGGAGTATTGCAGTTGCCAAGCTCCCTCCAGCAAAGAAGTAGCGTAGAGAAGAGGATTGAGATTAGGATTGACACTCTCTAATTCCGTCGTCAATTGTTCAATTTCTTCGGCTAAGGTTTTGTCTAGCTGCAAATCGGTAACGGGAGAGCCATCGCTTTTGGTTTGAATCTTCTCAAGCTTGGCTTGTAATTTTTCCTTAATTAAAAGTTGATTGTTCAATGGTTGAAGATTTTGCTTTACATATTCTATTACTTTAGTTGAACTTTTATGTGGGAAGTGCATAAAAGTTCAAGTATCTAGATGATATTAGTCAATGAGTTCTGGGGTGGGAATATGCACATCGATATCTGCTTGGGATAAAGTCGGCAGCAACCAGCTACTCTCACCCGCTTTGAATACTTTGGCAGGTTCAACATTCAATTCAATTACACCAGTGGCTGGATTGCTTCTAGCAATAGACTGTGTACCATCGACAAACTTGACGGCGATTGGTTCGGTCAGTTCTTGTGGTTGAGCGCTCGGGCCTAGAACCACTTGAGAACCTGCGGGTAAGTAAATGCCATCGCAATCCCAATCATCATCCGTGATTTTTCCTGCACCCAGGAAGTAGAGTTGGGTTGGAGATTTTTTGGGTTTATTGGCATAGACAGCCAACGTCTTTCCAGTTTCATTGCGGCACTGCGCCCGCTTCCTAGCTGTTTCTATAACATTTTTCTGAAGCTGCAATTGTGCCAGTCGCTGCTGGAATTGCTCAGGTGTATACCCAGCTTGCTCTGGTGTATCCTTTAGAGTTAGAAGTTGATTGAGCGCCTGAGTTACCTCAGCATAGTCAGCCCCCTTAGTAAAATCCTTGCCTGCCCAAGAAGGTTGAGCAATTAGCAGGTTCACCATCAACACGAGAGCGACAAGAACAATTTTGAGAAACTGCATATTTTTCTCCTTTTTTTAAAATTAATGTTCACGGCTACTGAAACTTTACCAGATTTCAAAAGCTTGAGAATTGTGACTAGATCAGCAATTTTATTTTGATCGCGATCACACAAACAATAATCATAAGATTAATATTGTTACGATCTCCCCGAATGTCCAAGTAACGCTTAAATTTCGGCTGTACTGAACTGCTAGGAGTAAATTGCAATTCCTAGTTTGGATAAATCACACTTAGGTAAATGTTTGTTACTAGTGTTTAGTGAATTCTAGAGCCAAATGTTAAGCAACAAGGATATAATTACTGGGACTTAATTAGACTAGAAAATTAGCTAAATTAACAGTATCAATTTTAACTCTACCTTTACTTAATTTTGGTTGAGTTTTTGGGAAGTACAACTTTGTATAAATTGAAGTTAATTTTCCTTAACTATATCTTGGGAGGGGTGACTAATGATTTTAGATATGTAATATCTGGTGAAGAATCTTGATTAAAAATTGCAATCAATTAATTACTTATAGCGGTTCTCAATTGTATGGAATACAGGAGCCAGTCGCGTGGGCGGGTCTCCCGACTTGGGCGAACTGGCGTATCACTTGTAGGGGTACAGCATTGCTGTGCCCCTAGCATGTGTTGCATCCATAGACTGCTATATAAGTAGCTAAACACAACATTCGGTATAAGCATCAAATAACAAAATCACACATATTATTGGAATGAGAGTGTTATCTAATGTTTTTACTGGAATTAATTATCAAACAGAATAAAGGTGCCAGTCGCCAGAATTCATTTGGGTATTTTGTGCGACTGGTGGATGAATAAACGCCGTTTAAGACCCCCACAAAACAAGAAAATTTGGTGGTCAACTTTCGTAGTGGCGGGTCTGAATCCCCCACTGATTGCATTCTGACGAATGTATTCTGACGAATGTATTCTTCTTCAATTCAATTGGTATTAGGAATTTGACTAAGATGCTCTCTCAAAAATAGGGTGTAAAGAAATGATTTCAGCAGGAGTCGAAGTAAAGATAAATCGCTTAGAATCTATTGTTGAGCAAATTGGAGAAGCAGTACTCTCTACGACTGAGACAATTGAACGTCTTGCAGAAAGATTGGAGACTCTCAGCATCCAAGTCGAAGCACAAGGACAGCAGGTGCAACAGCAAGGCTATCAAATTGTCGCGTTGTGTGATGCTGTACAGACTCTTGCTGAATCTCAGCATGATTCACTGCAAAAAATCAACCAACTAACACAAACGGTAGATCGGTTTATCTCTTTAATTCAAGCATTAGAGGACTAATAGCAATTTTGGATTTTGGATTTTGGATTCAATTGTCATTTTTAACTGAATGTCAAAATAATTCATAATTACGTACCTATTCTTTAATTATGAATTATGAATTAGTAATTATTCGGTTAAACTCTTAACTGAGTTACGGCGATATTGCCGGAAAAACATACATCCACATCGCTACCAGGAGTGCGATCGCGTTTGCCATATTCTCCTACATAATAAAAATCATCGCCTTCAATTCGATAGTTCACGGGCAAAGGTTTGGTACAAGGTTGGCAAAATACCACATTAGGATCTGATTCTCCTGGTTGCAGATGCGGCAAGTTCACATTCCAAAAGCTTCCCGGTTCTAGGGGACGCTTGAGTAAGTCCGCTAAAACTTTAGCTGTGAATTTGGCGGCCAGATCCCAATCAAAATTCTGCTTGGCTTTGCGATACTGAGAAATGGCAACTCCCGGAATACCGTGCATTGCGGCTTCCCGTACGGCGGCAACTGTGCCAGAAATGTAGCTATCGACTCCCAAGTTGCCCCCAGCGTTGATACCTGAAAGGACAAATTTGACATCTGCGGGAATTTGTGTTATTGCAATTCTCACACAATCGGCGGGAGTGCCTGCGATCGCATACTCAGTCTCAGAACGTCGCTGGAGGTTGATGGCACGAGTGGTAGTAACTTGATGTCCACAGCCAGACTGATGATCAACAGGAGCAGCGATAATAGCATTTTTGCCGTTTACAGCTTTGAGGAGAGCTTGAATACCGGGGGCATCAATGCCGTCGTCGTTAGTTAAAATTATGGTCATGTATATATTATATTGATATACATTTAGCTAAAATATTAGAGAAATGCAGATATCGCCGATTAATTAATAGACATCTCCGAAAAAGAATCTAGAGACGCGAAATTTCGCGTCTCTACAAGGGTTCTAGATAACGCATATTTAATTTCACCAGATGTCTAATAGGTATAGCAGGAAAATCTACTTGCAGATATGGAAAAAATATGCTTGATTCTACCAAAAATATTAATCATACGATATAATCTCTGGATGGTTTGCAAATTCCGCCCTAAGCATTTGGGTTAATTCCCAAAATGGGCGGTATTTTTTGTGACTGGCAAGGGTGCTAGCGTCAGGTTAATGCTTGCGGCCGCCTCAGAACAAGTTTGTGCAGTCAAAAAATCCTGTAAAATATATATCTGCTGGCAGTAGCAGAAATTTCATACTGTAGAAAACCGGGAACGGGGTGATTTTTGCAGTGGTTCTGTAGTATTTTTGGTGCAAGTCTGTCTTAGGAATCACACGATGAAACAGCTCCTCAAACGAGTATTTAGCAGTCAAAAACACCTCATCCGACTAATTTTACCTTTGGTGACGGTTATTTTAGCAGCCTCGCTGTTTGCCGCACCTGCTTTAGCCACAGGTGTGTATCAAATATCCAATCTCACAGCAGGGAATGACACCTGGGTTTTGGATCAAAGTGAAGTCATCAGCCGTCTGAATGAAGGTAAGATTAGCAGCGCTTTCGAGGATTTGGCAAAACAAACAGATAAGCAAGTCCGAATTGTGACTGTTCGCCGCCTCGACTATGGGGAAACACCGGAAAGCTTTAGCAAAGAGCTGTTTAAAAAATGGTTTCCGACAAAGGAAGCCCAAGCTAATCAAACCTTATTGGTTATTGATACAGTTACAAATGGTACTGCCATTATTACTGGGGATCAAGTCAAGCCTTTACTGACTGACTCTATTGCCGAGAGTATCGCTACTGAAACAGTAAGTGTGCCCTTACGCAATGGTAACAAATACAATCAGGCATTTCTAGATGCAAGCGATCGCCTTGTCGCCGTCCTCTCTGGCAAAGCTGATCCAGGGCCACCCCAAATCACTGACAATGTAAAGGTAGAAGGTACCTTCAAGAAAGCAGAAGAAACAGACCAAGGCAACGCTACTGCTTGGGTAGTAGGATTATTAATTGCCGCCACCGTTATTCCAATGGCGACTTACTATATCTATCAGATAAATCAGCCATCATCTAATGGCTAATGGGAATGGGGAGTGGGGAATGGGGAGTTAGGAGTTATGAATTTCTAACTCTTAAGTTTTAACTCCTCACTCCTAACTTTTCACTTTTAACTTTAATCTTGAACATACTCTTGTCCTGTGAGTAAAGCCACCTCAGCCCGGACAAATTCTCGGCCCAAATAAGCTGCATGATCTAATTGAGTTAGAGGAGGGGGCTGAGTTTCTTCAAAAATCTTCACGCAAAGTTCTTTCGCCGTCCTCGCGCTAAAAACTGTCGTGTGAGTTCGTTCTACCTTTTCTCGTGCCGGAATTACCTTTCCCGTTTCTGGATCGACAGCTAAACCGCGATCGTCAATTACATTTGTAAAATGCTTGGCATAAATTAACCTTGCGTCTCGATCTAAATAAATAATGAAATATCCACCGGGATCAAGGTCAATATGACGCTGGGAAAGTTTATCATCAATTGCGGCTAAATCTTCAACTATTAAATCCATAAGCATTATCAAAAGAAATTTCTTTTCTCAGGGTTTTTACGCTCTATATCAAGTGTAATTCCTATCTTCCTTAGTCTTCTTGATATCTTTCAGATATTTGTGATTTATTTTACTTAAAAGCAAATCAGAGAATTTGCTATAAATTATACTTTTATCATCAAATTATCCGCAACAATATTACTACGTTAATTTACTTAATTTATAGTTATAAAAAACACTATATACTCACCTTTGAATGAAATTTAAAAGCCCTGCTAAAGGCTTACTTACTTCAATTTATAATCATGAATTACATCCGAAAAATATGTCCCTTATATTTAACTTATGTTCTGTAGTTATAATCTTCCCTATAATTTTTGACTCTATAGCGAAAGCTCAAGAACAGTCAGCTTGTCCATCAGGGCAAATCAGGGATTCAAATGGTTTGTGTAGTCCAAACAGTCAAGGAGAAGAGTCAGAATCTATGGCGAGTGCTAAAGAATTTTTCCAAAAGGGGCGCGAGTTTGATATAGAAGGTCAGCATCAAGGGGCAATTGCTGAGTACACGCGAGCAATCAAGCTTGCTCCTAACTACGTTGAGGCTTACTTTTATCGGGGTAATGCTATAGCTTTAGAAGGACAACCGCAAAAAGGAATTGAGGATTTACAGAAAGCTGCGGCTATCTTAGAATCTCAAGGACAATCAGAATGGGCAGCGGCAATGCGCCAACAAGAAGAAATTATTCGGGAAGGGATTCAAGACGGTGAATTTTGACGAATAATGGCACAAATACCATCTTGGACGCTAGTAGTTTAATATTAGATTAGTATAGATATAAAATTTATTTTCTCATGGTTTTTACAGTCTATAGTAATCCTATTTGATTTACTCTCCACCGAGAGGCTCAGATCCCCGACTTCTTCAAGAAGTCGGGGATCTTTTTGTTCATAACTCATTTAGGATTGCTATATATTAAGTGTAATTCCTATCTTTTTTAGTATTCTTCATATCTTTAATATTTTTGTCAATGAAACCAAGAAAAAAGAGACTGTCGATTATATTTGGCGTATGTTCTGCGTTTATCATCTTCCCTATAATTCTTGACTCTGTAGTGAAAGCTCAGGAACAATCAGCTTGTCCATCGGGGCAGGTCAAAGATTCAAATGGTTTGTGTAATTCAAGCAGTCAAGGGCAAGAGTCAGGAACTATGGCGAGTGCACAAGAATTTTTCCGAAGTGGGCGTAAATTAGCTAAACAAGGTCAGTCTCAAGAAGCAATCGCTGAATACACACGAGCAATCGAGCTTAATCCTAACTATGCCGAGGCTTATTTTTATAGAGGTAATACTCTGGCTTTAGAAGGACAACCACAAAAGGGAATTGAAGATTTCCAGAAAGCTGCTACTATTTTTACTTCAAGAGGAGAATCAGAAAGGGCACAGGCAGTATACCAACACGAAGAAATTATTCGGCGAGGCATTCAAGAGGGTGAATTTTGACGAATGGTAGCACAAATACCGTCTTGATCGCTAACAGTATAATTTCACAATTTTGAAAATAAGGAAAATTTGTATCTGTTTGCCGAATAAATCTTAATTATTCGGCAAATTCTGCTATGAAAGTAGTTCCTTTTCCTCAAGCATTTTTCTCACTAAATGGCAACTCTGCATTAATTGCCTCAATCTGCTGCTGTTCGAGTTGATTCACTTCCTTAATATAGGGACAGATAATTTGTCCTAAACGATTATTGTAAAAGCGGTGCAGACTGTGATTGGGCATAGCGGGGAAACCACGGCGTTTTTTGTGACGCCCGCCTGCGCCAGGGTCAAAAATTTGGATACCGTTAGCGATCGCCCACTCAATCGGCGCATAATAGCAAGCATCAAAATGTAAGCAATCTATTTCTTGAAAACTCCCCCAATAGCGTCCATAGAGTTTGTCACCTTTAAACAAACAAAAGGACATTCCTAAAGGATGAGAGTTATCTTCCTCACTATATGCAGCAACAAACAAGACCCGATGGCGATAATCAGTGTGTAGCTGCTCAAAAAACCTCTGTGTGAGATACTTGCTACCCCACCAGCCAAACTTATCACAGGTGTCTGCATAGAACTGGTGCATTAAGGGAAACAAAGATTGAGGAATTTGATCACCACTCAGGGGTTGCAATCGTAAACCTGCTTTTTCCACAGCTTTGCGTTCCCGCTTGATATTGCGGCGCTGATTGGCGTTAAACACTTTCAAGTAGTCATCAAAAGTTTTAAAGCCAGCATTTTCCCAGATATAGCTGTGGTGCAGCCAAGTTGTAAAGCCATGCCGTTCCAGCATCGGACGCCATTGGGGATCGACATAGAGAAAATGACACCCAGAAATTCCATTTTTGGAGCAAAAAGTGTCAATTTCATGCACCATCATCGCTGTGATTTCATCCTCATCTTCTCCTGGGGCGATTAAGAACCGATAACCTTCAGCTGGGGTAAATGGTGTCATTCCCAGCAATTTTGGGTAATATTGGACTCCAATGCGATCGGCTAACTCTGCCCATTGGTGATCGAAAATAAATTCTCCAGAACTATGTCCTTTAAGATAAAGTGGCGCAGCAGCAATCAACGTTCTATCTCGCCACAATGTCAAGTGATTTGGCAACCAACCACTTTTAGCCGTAGCACTCTGAGAGATTTCGAGATTGTTCAGCCACTCCCATTCTAGAAACGGCGTTTTGAGTGGCATTGCCAAAGCATTCCAGGCATTTTGGGGTACTTCAGCGATTTTGTTTGTCCAAATGACAGAATAGCGAGGCTTAAGTTGTTCCACTTTTTAGGGGAGTAGGGAGTAGGGAGTGGGGAGTGGGGGAGTAAGAATTTTAGATTTTAGATTTTGGATTAAAGAATTGAAATTTAATCCAAAATCTAAAATCCAAAATCCAAAATTGAATTGCCCCATGCCCAATCAATAACTTTACTTAGCGTAATCTAATCTGCTGGTCGTTGCAGGCGATAATGCAAAAACACTTCTTGCTCAACTGTATGAACTTCTAGAAGTTGCAACTTGGGAGCTAAATCGGGTAAAAATCCTTTCCCTCCGACCGGTGTAGGTGAGGTATTACCACCTAAAATCAGTGGGCAGACAGTCAGCCATAATTCATCAATTAAATCTAATCTCAGTAAGGAAGCGACTAATTCACCTCCACCCAAGACCAGCAAGCGTGTTATATGTAGAGTGGCTAGATGCTTTAAAGCTGCGGGAATGTCAATTTCTCGCGTTGGTGTTTCCAAAACCAGAATCCGCTCAAATTCTGGAGGGTATTCTTGTGCTCTGGCTTCCCAAGTTGAGTCAAGCGTCTGTAAGCGTCCTTTCCATGAAACTGCTCCTGCTGTTGTCGTGAGTAGCCAGCGTCTAACTGGTTGCTTAAAAAAGTGAATTTCCGGATTCAGGTTTGCAGACTGTGTAATCACTATATGAACTGGCTGCGGAGGCTTCCCTCCTTGCGCCCGAAGTTCCACCAAAGTTGGATCTGTGACGGTAAGTGTTGTTCCGTAGGCATCTAGAGTACCAGCGCCAAATAAAACCGCATCAGAGGCAGCGATTTGCTTCTCTAAGTGTGCTTTATCAACCCTTGAGCCAAACCGAGCAGGCGATCGCCTAAAATCTGCTATTTTTCCATCTGCACTCATTGCTAAAACAACTGTAGTATGAGGATGATGTTGCAACATTGAATTGATTCGATAGTTTTAATATTTTCTTTGATCCTGTGTAGATTCTCAAAAAAATCCATGCCTGCAAGCTACTATTTTACAATCTCATTACTGTATTCATATGCAACACAAATTTCTTCTGCATCTAGCATATATAACTTTTGGTATAACACGTTTCTTTTTGAATTATAGCAATTTGTTATTTTGAAACATTGAAAATAAAATTCTGATTATTTAATAAAATGTCTCATCTAGATCGTCTAATTGCATATCTTTGCTATTGTGGTTTGCAGGTGCAAAGTGAGACACTCGATGACTAATTTCCGCCAATCTTCCTTTCGTCGAATTTTAGTAACGAGAATATTGCTGCTGTTTGTCCCAGTTTTACTTGTAGGCGAGATTGTTGCCTTGAATAAGGCACGTTCTAGCATATTGGAAACTGCCCGTCAAAATTTAACAGAAAGCGCCATCAGTAAAGGGGAGAGAATTGGAGATGCGATCGCGATCTTAAAAGCTAATCTGCTGAGTGTAAGTAAAACAACTGTGATTCCGTCGGGTTCGCCGATACAAGAGCAAGAAATTCTCACGCAGTTAAGGCAACAACTTCCAGCGAGTATTGAGTGCATCCAATTAACGAATCTGCGAACGCAGAAGATAATTGCCAGTAGCTGCGGGGATCAAGCTATTGAAGAATTGACATTACCTTTGCCTAGTGACGGAATTGATGTCAAAGCAATCTTCCCGCCAAAGGCAGGAATTACTGGTAAAAGAAACACCCAAAATCAACTGCGATTAATGTTATCTGCACCAGTCTCCGATAGCCGAAGAAATTCAGTTTACAGCTTAAGTATTCAGTCTGCATTGTACCAACAAACCATAAATCGACCGGGATCGCTCACAGGCGCGATGGTAGTGATTGCTGAAGATGGCACAATTTTGGCGCACCCACTGACAGACTGGGTGGGAACTAATATCAATCAGCACCCAAATGCTTCCCAACTCAGGAGCATGATTAAAAATGCAATTGCGGGACGAAACGATTCGATAAATTTGTCTTTTACGGAGGGGAAAGAATTAGTCGGTGGCTATACAGCTATTGCAAATCCTCTGACCCAACAGCAGCAGCAAAAATGGATAGTCTTAGCTGTTACTACTGTCGATAATGCGCTTTTTGGTTTACAAGAAATCAAACTAATTCTTATCGTTTTGACAGTTGGTTTGATTGGTGCAAGTTTGTTAGCGTCCCTATATCTAGCTCCTTACTTGGCACGTCCTGTAGAAGAATTGCGAGACTACGCTCTCAATATTCACTCTCACCACGCTGCACAACCAGTTCCGCACAATTTTCAAATCAGGGAATTCAATCAACTAGCCCAAGCATTAGACCAAATGGTAGAACGGCTCAAAGCTGGGGCAGAAGAACTGGAAATAGCTTGGAAAGAAGCAAAAACCGCTAACCAGATTAAAACCCAGTTTTTAGCTACGACTTCCCATGAATTGAGAAACCCATTAAATATTATTATTAACTGTATTCGCCTGGTTGAAGATGGTTTATGTGATGACCGCGAAGAAGAAATGGAGTTTCTTAAACGTGCCGATGAAACAACAATTCACTTGCTAGGTATTATTAATGATTTACTCGACATTTCTAAAATCGAAGCAGGTAAGCTTTCAGTAATCATGATTCCTATTGACCTTCGTGAAATATTGTTAGAGGTGATTAATTTACAATCAGTTAATGTTCAACAAAAGGGCTTGCAGTTGAAATGTGAGTTAGATGCCCAAGCGATACCAATTAAGGCAGACGCGGGAAAACTTAAGCAGGTGCTGATTAATGTTATCGGCAACGCCACTAAGTTCACCGACACCGGAAGCATCACCATTAGTACAGAACTTCAATATAGTAATGGTAAATCTCAGGTGGTAGTCGCTGTCAAAGATACAGGTATAGGGATTGATCCAACTCAACAGCACAAACTATTTCGCCCCTTTGTGATGGTGAATGGCACAACCACGCGCCAGTTTGAAGGTACTGGACTGGGACTAGCAATTTCACGAAACTTAATCGAACTCATGGGAGGCAGCATTACTCTTGAGAGTGCGGGACTTCATCAAGGTACGACACTGAAGATTACCTTACCTTTGATTGATATCTCGCTGTTACCTGTTCCAAAGAAAGAAGCAAATGTCGGGAATCTTGGATTTTCCTCTGGGAATGAGGGGGCAAAAGCAAGCCGCTACCCTAGCTTACAGGAGTCTGGGGGAAGTTCCTCTTTGGGGATCAATAAGTCTGCCAAAGCAGAGGTAGACAACCAGAAGTTGCCGAAGTCCCTGCTGCTACTTGGGAAGGAGACTTGCGAGATTCGTCTTTCGCCGCTACAAACTATTCTGGTAAGTCTTCCTAAAGGAGGAGTTTGTGCGAATGGGACTTTCAAGAGGTAATCATCACTTTGCTCGAATCTCGCTTTAATCTAAGATATTACACTAGTGGCAACAACCGCCTAGTAATGAATTCTAGGCTAATAGCTAAACAAAGTAGCATCAATGGAATAAGATGATCCATATTTTTAGCGAAATATAGCGCTTCTCAGTTGAGTGCAATACAGACCTAACCCCCAGCCCCTTCCCTACAAGGGAAGGGGAGTAAGATTCAAAGCCTCTCTCCTTTTAGGAGAGGTCAGACTGTATTGCATCCAAGCGAGAATTGCTATATCAAATATTACAAGAAATCCGACGATTAATCCAATTAGTAGCATCGCTGTTTGAAAGAAATTACAAAAACTATCAAAAATTTTCTGAAGCGTTCTACAGACCTAGAAAAAGATTCTTATGCTTTAGATGCGAAAGCCAAAGAGAATGCATCCTTGAGCCAATTATGTTTAAAAAGCCAGCTAGCAACACAAGAAAAGGACTTGAGAATCTAAGGCTCATGTCGGCAGGTAAACCTCTAAATCACAACCTTGAGCTAAGTTATTTAAACATTAATTTTGAAGAAGAATTCAGAACTCAGAATACATTCGTCAGAATGCAATCAGTGGGGGATTCAGACTCGCCACTGATTGAATACCACCAAATTTTGTTTTATGGGGGTCTTAAACCCGTTTATTCATCCACTAGTCGCACAAAATACCCAAGTGAATTCTGGCGACTGACACCTTTATTCTGTTTGATAACAACCCAACTTTATACACAAGTATACTCAAGCGTACAGAAGTGGTAAAATAACCGTCAGTACTCAATCGTATATTAACTTTATACTTGCCACAGCAGCAGAGTTAATAGATATAGGAAAACTTCTTAATACAAAATGAAAAGCTAAAAAAGATACTTTAATTAATCAGATTATACTGATAAAACCGCAATGACAGAATATTAGTTGAAGATGCTTTAAATAAATCAATAGCATTTAAAAATAGCTCACTTAGTTTCTAAGTAGTTCGGAAACGACATGTTGCAATAATGTCAAATTGAAGAATTCTTATTTGATGTGTGTAAGCTCCTATGGTCAAGCGATCGCTCCAGGCATCACTCACTGGGATTCAAGAAGTCAAAAAAGCGTTCGCTCATAAGGGTTGGACACAAGACAATTTGGCTTTTGAAGTCAACTTAAAGACTCGCCAACCAATTTGGCGGTTTTTTACTGGGCGTCCGGTTGAGCGTCATATCTTTATAGAAATTTGTTCGGTGTTGTCGGTGAATTGGCGGGAGATTGCGGCTAATCCTCCAGAAGAATTTTCGGAATCAAAAGAACTTGGTGCTGAATTTTTAGATATTGATGCTCTAGTACAACAAGTGCGATCGCAACGCTTTGACAAAATTCAAGACCAGTGCGGCACTTTGCAGTTATTAGATATTAGTCGCCCTGTTAGAATCGACGACATTTACATCGATGTTAACATTTTGGAGGAGATTGCCAGCCTTCAGTGGTTAGAGTTTGCTGACTTGCAAAATTTTACGTCAAAAGAATTTGATTACTTTGGCTTAGGTGAGGTATCCCAGACACAAATCGCGGGTATTAGTGCAGTTGAAACTTACTCAAAGCTGCGGGTGTTGGGAAAACCAGGAGCAGGTAAAACTACCTTTTTGCAACATCTGGCGATTCAATGCAACCGAGGTAGATTTGCCGCAAATCGGGTGGCCATTTTTGTTACCTTAAGGGATTTTGCGGACGAATCTGGAGAAGTAGGGGAGTTCCATTTACTCAACTATATTTGCAAGGAATTCCTTACCTCTGGGATTTCAGATGCATCTGTGGTTGAAACTTTGTTGTTGGAAGGCAGAGTGTTACTGTTGCTGGATGGATTAGATGAAGTACTCGATCAACAGAGCAACGCTGTCGTCAACGAAATTCGCAGACTCTCTGAAAAGTACCAAAAGAATATGTTTGTCGTGACTTGCCGCACCGCGGCTAAAGCTTCCAGCCTCAGACGCTTCACAGATGTCGAAATTGCCCCATTTACCTCTGAGCAAATTGTTGCTTTTGCTCAGAAGTGGTTTACAGCATTCACAAAAACGAATGTCCACCAGAGGCAAGAACAGGCAGTTGAGTTTACCCTGAAACTAGATTTGCCCGAAAACTTACAATTTCGGAGACTTGTCGTCAACCCTTTATTTTTGCACCTCGCTTGCTGGGTTTTTGATCAGCAGAACAAATTCCCAATCCAAAAAGCTGCATTTTATAAGCAATGTTTAGACCTTTTACTGATCAAATGGGACGAAACTAAAGCAATTGAGCGGGATGAAGTGTACCAAGGTTTTTTATTACCACAAAAGCTGAAGTTGCTAAGTCAAATTGCTAGCGCCACATTTGAGCAGGGTAATTACTTTTTTGAACAACGCATTGTTGAGCAATACATTGGCGACTATATCCGTGATTTGCCGAATGCTTCGACAGAACCAGAAGAATTGCAATTAGATAGTGAAGGGGTACTTAAGGCAATAGAGTTGCAACATGGATTACTGGCAGAACGAGTGCGGGGGATTTTTTCCTTCTCTTATTTGACGTTTCAAGAATACCTGACTGCTCGACAAATCGTTGCCAGTCATAATTTACAAGCATTAGAACAACCCTTAGAACGTCTGGTGAGTCATATTACTGAACCCCGGTGGCGTGAAATCTTTTTGTTAACGGTTGCCATGCTGTGGAGTGCAGATTTCCTGGTGCAGTTGATGAAGCAACAAGTTGATGCGCTAGTGGCTGAAGATCCATATTTGCAAAAATTCTTAACTTGGGCAAGCCAAAAGTCGCTTGTCGCTCCCCCCCAGCCTGCTGCAATTCGGGCGTTTTACCTTGCCCTAGCTAGGACTCCTCACCTTATTACCCCACCCTTTACTCTTGCCTGCATCCTTGATCAGGGTATTTTTTTGGATGCGGCATTGGACAAGCTAGTAATGGAATGCAGTATTGACTGCAAATCTAATTTTGGCGATGCCCTAGCCTGCGACGATGCTTTAAGTAATGCTTTAGCGATTGTTCAAGATGCTGGCTTACATCAAGCTTTACAACAACTTAAAGACCTACTGCCTGATCCAAAACAAAGTAAAGAAAGGTTTCAGACATGGTGGCAAAAAAGTTTCCCTGCCTGGCTGGAGCAGTTAAAGGCGATGATCGCCAAGCATCGAAACATTCAGCATCACTGGTACTTCAGCCCTGAGCAAGAGCAAGTATTGCAACAATATTACTATGCCAATCAGTTGCTTATCGATTGCCTCAATAGCAACTGTCAGCTAACAGACGTTGTGCGGCAGGAGATTGAAGCTAGTTTGTTCTTGCCGATAAAAGAACTCTCCCAGCGAGAATGGCAGGGATTGTAAGAATCAACTTAGGTTAAAACAATTTGCAATTACGTTTTGTGACGGGGATTTAGCTTAGGCATCAAAACAGAAGTCCCTGTAGAGACAGGGGACTTAAACCCCCATCACTTGTTAAATCAGATTTTATGCCGCAAATCTGCCTCCTTGAGGAATATCATCGTTTCTGCACCAACTCTGCCAAAGTCAGGCTCTAGCCCTAATGCCATCTCAATGAGATACGTCCATGTGCCATATTCAGGTGTGTAGCTGCGTACAATCCCTTCTCCACCAACAAAGCTCACCCATTGAGTATTGCGAAACTTAGGTGCTTTCATGAAGGTTGCAGTCATGCTTTTGATTCCTCAATTCATAGTTCATACTTTATTTTTAGTAGAAAAAATAAAATATGTTTTGTATCTTTTTAAATAAAAATGTCAAATATCATCTATAACTTTTGAATGTTTTAGGTGCAGATTATACAATTTATACGTAATTGAAACGTTTGCTTCAACATGATTTTTGACAACAGCATGTCAAGCTAATTGCCAGCAACAGATTGATTGTATAATCCGCCGTTATGACTTAATGATTAGATAGTTTATCTGCCGACTATATCAACAAAATTCTGGCGTTTTATGTCAATGATACGCCTAATCTCAAGATAGTTCGGATTCAAAATATTCCAAGTTTGTACTTGAAACGTGTTGTTTTTCAGGATAAAAACTCTTGTTTAAAGCACTACTAAAAGCTTAACTAAAAATTTCTCCAATCAGGTTATCTAGTGTAGTTTTAGTAAATAAAATTGCTGACGATCGCCTACTTACTAAAAATTTTCCGGCTCAATTTGTCAACTGAGTCAGCAGTACAGCCACTCATTCATCTGGCTCGGAGTCCACACAAGTTTGCAATCATCAATACCAATTGAGTCGGGTCAATCGGTTTAGCCATATGCATTTGGAACCCAGCATCAATTGCCATTTGCTGCTCTTGCTCGCTGACATAGGCAGTGATTGCCACTGCTGGAATTTGTCCTCCCGCAGAGGCATCAAGCGCTCTCACATGACGAATCAAGGAGTAACCATCTTCCTTTGGCATCCCAATATCTGCTAGAAGCAGATTATATCTATCAGGAGATTCAGCCAGAGCAGCGATCGCTTCCCTTGCCGATGACACAACCACTACTTCAGCCCCGAAGTCTTCTAACATCCACTTGATTAAGTCGCGGCTATCCGCTTGATCATCTACAGCCAAGATACATAACCCTTCAAGGCTAAGGGGTGGATTTTTACCATTTAATGTATCCATCTCTGGCAAAACGCCCGGCTCTAAATCAATTGGCGGTGTAATCTCCAACGGCATTGAGCGCAGAGGCAGCCTAACGGTGAGCGTGGTTCCTTTTCCCTCGCCTGGACTTTGCGCTTGAACTGTTCCACCGTGAAGTTCTATAAGATGACGGACAATTGACAAGCCCAATCCAAGTCCCTGAGTTGTTTTGCCGCTACTGGAATCTCCTTGGCGGAAACGCTCAAACACATACGGCAGCAAGTCTGCCGAGATGCCAATTCCTGTGTCGCTGACTCGAATTTCAGCATAAGTATCTACAGCTTCGAGCATAATTCTCACTCGCCCACCGATTGGAGTGAACTTAATCGCGTTAGAAAGTAAATTCCATAGAACTTGCTGTAAGCGATCGAAATCTCCGACAACCCTCGCCGAGTTCAACTGTGAAACAATTTGAATGGTTTTCGCCTCTGCGGACAATTTGACAAACTCAATGGCGACATCCACTACTGAAACTAGATCAATTAGACGAGTCTTTAAATGAAGCTTTCCACTTGTAATCCGTGAAACATCCAGCATATCATCAATTAACTGAGCTTGCACCCTAGCACTCCGCTCCACCACTTCCCAGGCACGAGTGGTTACTGAAGAATCGAAATCACGGCTGCGCGAGAGTTCCGCCCAGCCCAGTATAGTATTGAGCGGGTTACGAAGTTCATGGGAGAGGTTCGACAGGAATTCATCTTTGGCTCGGTTGGCGATTTGGGCCTGTTGACGGGCTGACTGTTCTTGTGCTAGAAGATTCGCTCGCTCTAACTCAAACTGCTTGCGCTCCGTAATATCTTCAATCGCCAGCAAAATTCTTTCAGGTTCTCCCTGTTGAATAATTTTCCAACCATTGAGCAGCATGGTTTTTTGCCCAATTTGCTCAAAACCATGCTCTACCTCCAAGTTCTGAATACTGGTATTATTGGCGAGAATGTCTTCTAAGAGCGATCGCAATCCGGGCAGGTTCCACTGACCGTTGCCTAGTTCAAAAATCAAAGATTGCGCTGTCTGTGATTCTGAAACCTGAAACGTTTCGTAAAACGAGCGATTGGCTTTGTTCACCCGCAAATCAGAATCAAGCACGATTAACGGCACTTGTACCGTCTCTACAATTGCTTCAGCGTAATTCCGGGCTTCTTCTAAGGTTGCTGCACTGCGTTTAAGAACATCAATATCTATCAATACCAACACTACCCCGTCAATCTGGTTTTCTATGGTGCGATAAGGACGGATGCGAAGGTTGTACCAATGTCCCCCAAAGGTTTGGACTTCTAATTCTTTGATAATGAGTGTGTCAAGTACATCTAAAATTAGAGATTCTAAGTCAGGAATATCGAGATTCGTTCTGATGTCGCTCAAGGGTCGTCCACCATCGGCGGGAATTAAATTGAAAAGCCGTTGCCCCATTGGCGTAAAACGTCGAATGCGTAAGTCCGAAGTCAATATCAAAATTGGGATATTGATACTGGCAAGCAAATTCGTCAGATCGTTGTTAAGTTGGTGTAATTCCAGATTTCGAGAGCGAAGTTCTTCATTGGTTGTGTTGAGTTCTTCGTTGGTTGCCTGAATCTCTTCTTTGGCAGTTTCTAGTTCCTCATTCGTGCTTTGCAACTCTTCATTACTAGAGAGGATTTCTTCATTGGCAACTTTCAGGTCTTGATTGATATGCTCCTGCTCTTGGATTACCGCTTCCAGATACTCTTGAGTCGCAGCCTGCCCTTGCTTGGCAGTTGCAAGTTCCTGCTTGAGCAGAAGAATCTCACGCTCTAAGTCTGGCTGCTCTTGGCTCTCAGGATTAAAAGAGCTAAGGTTGTTAACCGTGGGTGGAGCTTGTTCAAATAAAACCAGAAAGTAGACTTCTTCGCCAGTCCCAGGATTGAATGGAATCACCTCAAGATTGACGATTCTTGATTGAGCGCTCTCTTCAATCCGTAACCCTTCCTTTCTAACTAGAATTTTTTGCCGTTGTGCCTGATAAATTGTGGCGCGTAGCTCGAGGAGCAAGCCGGAGCGCACCATTTGGAATAAGTTGAGACTGGGTTTCCCAGGTGTAAGTTTGAGGTAGAGATCGATTTCTCCCCGAAATTGCAGCACCTCCATCTTGTCGTTGATCACGACACTCACTGGGGCATAGCGATTCAAGATCAGTTGGTCAGTTTTTTTCTCTAAGTCAAACTCATCCCATGGATTTGAATTCTCAGGTTCAGGTTCGTCCCGTTTTGCCATGGGATAATTACTAGTAACGAACGAAAAAATTGGCCAATTTGTGGTTAACTTCTTGCCATACATTTTATGCTTTTTGTCAATCACAGTAAACAACTCCGAATATTTACCTGTGCTTTCTGAAGTCCCTAGCAGTAAAAAACCAGTTGGCTTGAGACTGTAATGAAAGATGGGCAGTATCCGTTTTTGCAACGTTTCATCTAAATAAATCAGTACATTCCGACAGCTAATTAAATCTAACTTGGAAAAAGGGGGGTCACTGCCCAAGTCTTGTCGAGCAAACACACACAGGTCGCGGACAGATTTGCTAATTTGATATCTACCGCCCTCAAGGGTATTAAAGAATCTGCGGCGGCGCTCTGGTGAGACTTCCACCATTTGATTCTCTGTATAAATGCCGGATCTGGCTTTGTCAATTGCCATCTCGCTGATGTCTGTGGCAAAAATCTGCATCGGCCGTCGGGTTAATTTATCCGAAAAAAACTCTAGCAAGGAGATGACAATTGAATAGACCTCCTCGCCCGTCGAACACCCCGCTACCCAAATTCGAATCGGCAACTCTGGTGAGTTGGAGAGCATGATCGTAGGAAAGACTCGCTCTTTCAATAGTTGAAATGCTTCACTGTCGCGGAAAAAATTGGTGACGTGGATCAGAATTTCTTCATAGAGCGCCTTGACTTCACTCGGATTGTCTTGTAAATACTGGGCATAATCTTCTAATCGTTCTAGTTTGTACAACAGCATTCGCCGCTGGATTCGGCGCTCAAGGGTGTTGGGCTTGTAGTGGCTGAAGTCAACGCCAAGTGCCGATCGCAATAACGCAAAAATAGTCGCTAGGGCATTTCCCTGTTCGGGGAACTTCTGAGGCGTTATCAGCGGCTGTGAGTTAGAAATAAAAGGATTGCGACTGAGGTTTATCAGTTCCTCGGCAATTTTTCCAGGCGGTAGCACAAAATCGACATTCCCTGTGGCAACAGCGGTATTGGGCATACTATCGAATTTGGCCGTGTCTTCACACTGAGCAAAAGTCACACCTCCGGCTGCTTTGATTGCCTTCAGCCCTTGTGAACCGTCTCCATCCGCTCCAGATAATACCACTGCGATCGCTTTGCGCCCTCGATCCGCTGCCAATGAAATAAAGAACGCATCACCAGGCATATATTTCCCCTGAACTTTCTCTCGCGGCGTCAGTTGCAACACCCCACCAGACAAGATCATCTTAGTGTTAGGCGGAATGATGTAGACTTGGTTTGGTTCTACAGTCATTCCGGATTGCACTTCATTGACAGGCATTTGAGTTGCTCTCGCCAGAATCTCGCTCAACAGACTCTTGTGGTTAGGGTCTAAGTGTTGAATCAGCACAAATGCCATTCCTGTATCGGTAAGCATATGCTTGAGTAACTGCGTAAATGCCTCTAATCCACCCGCAGAGGCGGCAATGCCTACGATGGGAAATAAAGCATTTATATTCTCAAGCTCCTTTACGTCCAACGCTTCATTAACGGCAGATTCAGATGCAGCTTGCTCAAAGGGTTGATCAGAGGTCATAGGATGAAATTTAGTACTGCAATGGTTTGGCAGCTAAGGTTTATATTTTAGGTCAGTTTAGTTACTTGGTGTGTATTTATAAGAGTGTAGAAATTAAAGAATATTAAATTAGAAACCCCCTGTTGTCACCAGCATCACCGATTCAAAGATATTGTGGCTAGTACCGCAAGGCGGAAGTAAAAAGTCACTTGTACTGAGCGTAGCCGTTGGCGCAGCCTCTCGTAGAGAAGTAAAAGTCAAAAGTATTACGGAATAAGCTCTTTAGGGTTTTTAAATAGTTGCTCTATTTCCGCCGTGACGTACTAAACTACTATATCTTTAGCCCTTATGAGACTTCTTTGCTTTCATCGATGCTGGGGTATTTTATTACTGGTAAGTACCCAAGATGAATTAAGCTCTCAAATCACCGCTACACCTTGTTTTTACTCTCTTAGCCCAAGTTGGGGAAACCTAATAGATTAACTGAGATATTGCCAAACGGTTTATATTATAACATAAACCGATTTTTGCTAAGGCTAAAGTTCCGAACATAAGTGGTACTAACTTAATATTAAAGCCTGATCAAGACTTGGTGAAGGAAGTAAACCATTGTCTGCAAGAGAAAAAAATCGAAATAAGCACGGAGATAAATAAATCTGTGACTCACTAAATTATTTATAGATAGCAGAAAGGACAATTAACCAAATTTTAACTTGAAAATGAGGTTTTTAATATCTCCATAGTTAACATTGGATAAGTCCCTTTTAAACTTCAATATTTTGGAAATTTAACAGTTTTATTAGAATAATTCAGACCTCAGGAGTCAGAATTCAGCATGAATTCTGTACGAGTGGGTGATGAATCTTGGTTAAAACCTCGCCCCTAGTGGGCGAAAGTAAAATAAATATTTTTCGTAATCAAAACTCTATCCCCTTGTGGGTAGAGTATTCTGAATTCTGAATTCTGAATTCTGACTCCTGTTTTATATTTTATCTAATCTTCCCAAACTCTCACCTATAAATAATTTAAGTTTCCTAAATCCAAGTCACTGCCAACAAGTAGGAAGCTAGAATAAATCCAATACCAAGAATTCCACTACTCAAGAGCAAAACTAATTGAGTTGAAAGATACATTTTATAAATCATGAGATTAATCCTATCGTTTATCAAGTTCATTAGTAACGTTTCCAAAATAATGATACCCACCAATAAATGACTCATATCATTACTTAGCAAAACTTAGACTACTATATCTAAAACATTAATTAGAGCTAGTTAGCATCAGCGCAAATGAGGATTATTGGCAATTGCTAAAATGCCAAGTACAGCAACGAAATCATCAATAACTACAGGTTTAGCAAAGCATAGACTAAACCCAGCTAAGAGAGCATGTTGATACATATCTTCAGTTACAGTGCCTGTCAGAGCGATGGCTGGCACTACTTTGCCTCGCTCTCCCGTAAGTGTTCTCACTTGGTGAATCAGAGCATAACCATCCTCCTTTGACGAGGAAATACCATTCAACAGGACATCAGGTTGCCATTGCACAAATATTTCCAGAGCTTGCTGGACTAAAAATGCCGCTTGCACGTTCACACCATAGGATTGCAACATCAGCGTGAGCGAATTGCAGAAATTTACATCATTATCTACAAGGAGTACTCGTAGTCCTTGAAGAAATGAGGAATTAGTATTCAATCTACTATTTACATACATCACAGTTACAAAATTGAGATTTTATTGAGCTTGGGAATGTCCTTAAGCAGTGCATCTATTGTGCTTGCTTGAAGTTCAGTAAACGTGTCATCAGCAGGTACAAAAACGGTGAACAGGTTATTACCTTTGAAAGTATCTATTGCCTTACCAGCTTTGATTGGAGCAACTAGTAAATGGAACTAACTTTCATGGCAACATCACTGATAACCATTTATTTGACCTACTAAACATAAATTTTATTAACAACGTTTACTATAACATCCTCTTGTTAAAACTCATGTTTCAATAAATGTTTTAATAATGTATAAGTTGTATAAAATGTATATTTTATAGTCATAAATTTTATGATCTGAAAACATTTCAATGATGGCGATGATCAGTAACTACTGCTATCAACATAAGTAGACCGAAAAGTTCTGTAAGCGCCAAAAAATAGTAGTTTATGATACCGTTTGTTGGGAAATGTATAAAAGCTGGTTGCTAAAAATGATAAACTGAGTTTATAAAACTAGAGCCAAAGATCAAATAAAATCAGTCAGATGCAGATGGCACGAAACTACAAGCTGGTGGGAGATTGGTACTAATCCCCCGGCAAAATTTATTAGATATCTCCGAAAAAGAATGTAGAGACGCGAAATTTCGCGTCTCTACAAGGGTTCTAGATAACGCATATTTAATTTCACCAGATGTCTATTAGACTTATCCACAAATAAACCTCAAAATAGCTGAAACCCTTACATAGCTGGCTTTTTAGCTTATATAAAACAGGAACCTCTAAAACCCTCTCCAGAGCTAGGTTTCAGCCAAATAAAGTTCTCATTTCCGGATAAGTCTATTGACCAAGAAGAATTCATCTAGCCTTCTGTGGTGGATATTGATAGATTAGTGCAAAAAGTGCAATCAATTTGAATTCTCTAGGGAAAATTACCGGTCAAGAAAAATCGGTTTGCCGTCTTGCTCAAGAGATACTGTTAGAGCAGCAAGAATTTCTACTAACTCAGTGCCTATCCACCCAGATGAAACCTCTGAGGGAGTATTGTTGAGAATAGAGACAACAAAGGAGGAGCAAACTCTCTGTAATGGTTCCCCTGGCTCTAATTCCAGCACTACCTGCTTTTGATTCACAGGAATAAATTGATTGCCCTGCTGTTCAAACTCCCCATGTAGTAGGGTAAGAGGTGATGATAATGACATTTCATCAAAAATCAAGCTGCCAAGGCTGCCCACAATCCCCAGCCGTCGCTGTTTATCAGGATTCAGCCAGCAGAGGTGAATATAAGCTTGAAAGCCATCTGGATATGTCAGTGTCAGCCATACTACGTCAGCTAATCCCTGCTCCCTACATCCCTGTAGCCACACCGTACCCGTTGCTTGTACTTTCACAGGAATTTGACCGAGCCAAGCGTTAAAGATAGCAATATCGTGAATAGCTAAGTCCCACAGCGCATCAACATCTTGCCGGACAGGCCCCAAATGGGTGCGGGTGGCGTAGCCATAGCGTAAATCTCCTAATTTACCCGCTTGTACTACAGTTTTTCCTCGCTCAACTGCTGGGTGAAATAAATAAGTATGGTCAACCATGAGTATCAAATGATGCTGTTCTGCCAACTTGCAAAGTTCCCAACATTCTGCTGGGTTGAGAGTTAGAGGTTTTTCTGCTAAAACATGGTATCCCTGTTGAATAGCGTCTTGAATTAAAGCATAGTGGGTGGTGGCTGGAGTAGCGATCGCCACTCCTATTAACCCTGGTACTTTCTTTAAATCCTGACACTGTGTTGTTAATAATACATTATTATCTAAGTTAAACTGCTGCTTTACCGCCGCTAATCGTTCTGGATGTGGATCTACTACAGCAACTACAATTACTTGGGGATCTGCTAAGAAATTCCGCAGCAGATGCACTCCCCAACGCCCAACTCCGATGACAGCAATTTTTATTTGGTTTGTCATTAGTCATTTGTCATTAGTCATTTGTCATTTGTCATTTGTCATTAGTCAAATAAAAAATGACTAATGATAACCAACTGATTATCAGTTTATTTGTAATCTTTTGAGTTCAGGGTTTTTCCGGATTAGTAATTGCTAAAAAAGCTACCTTAGCTGCGGCTTGTTCAGCAGTTTTGATCGAGCGTCCCTTACCAACTCCTAGCTTGTTTCCGTGCAGCCACACTTCAGCCACGAAACGTTCTAGATTGCGGTGCGGTTGACTGGCTTCCATAACCCGATACTCTGGTAAAACTTTAAATTGTGCCTGAGTCCATTCTTGGAGAGCAGCTTTGTAATTAAGTCTGGCAGGATCGAGGCGAATTTCTGTGGTTAGTTGTTGGAAGTGAGGATCTAGCCAAGAGCGGATCAGTTCCAGATTTTGAGTACTGAAGTAAAGCGCACCCAGAACTGCTTCAAAAGCATCTGCCAGTCGTGACTCTAGACCAACTTTATCAGCAGTAGCACTGCCAGCGACTAGTAAGTATAACTCCAAACCATAAACTCTTGCCAATTGGGCGAGGATGCGATCGCTTACCAACACCGAACGAATTGCCGCAAAATCCCCTACTGGACAATCGGGATAATTTTCCCATAACACAACAGCCGACACCAGCCGCACCACTGCATCGCCAACAAACTCTAGCTGTTCATAATTTGCCGAATCAGAGACAGTAGGATGAGTTAGCGCTAAATCCAGCAGTTCCCATTTTATAGGTGCTTCTAGCGACAAACCTAATTTTTGGACTAAACTTTCGAGTTGCCGTTGACGGCGTGGATAGGCAAGGGGCATTACATGACAAGGGGAAGGGGGCAGGGAGCAGGGAGCAGGGAGAGCAGGGGGAACAGGGGGAGCAGGGGGAGCAGGGAGCAGGGAGAGCAGGGGGAGCAGGGGGAGCAGGGGGAGCAGGGAGAGAGTAATTAATAATGACCAATGTCCAATGCCCAATGCCCATTCCTTACTCGTAACTCAGCACTAAAAAAGGGGGAGAGAGCAGGATATAAATACTAGCTATCTATCTTAATAGTTCTGGAAGTAATACTTTAACAACTTTTCACTATTTCCCTTTATTTCTATCTAGCTTCTCTTGGATAGCTTCTCTACAGAATTCAGGAGGGTTATCTTGTTGCTGCACTTCCTCTTTCATGGATTTTGTCATGCGTAAGTTCATCTTCTCAGTCAGAGGTTCTTCCCTGTCAGTTTTGAAACCATAATTTTTAATATCTGGATTACCGCGATTATCTTTAGACACTTTACGTTACTTAATAAAGCTGTACTAATGTGGAAGCATATTGAATAATGATTAATTGGTGGATGAAACTTTCTGAGGGTATGCATCCACCCATTCCCACTTTTACAAGAGGTAACTCTATTTTATGTTTACACGTACAGAATTAGAATTTAAAAGCTTGAGAGCATTACGGGATTTATGTCTGATACAGTATGGCATCCAAGCAATAGGGAACCCTGCTGATAAGGCATCATACATTAACGCACTTCTGACGTTCCCTGTTATAGCCTGCAAGCAAGTTTCAGAAAATAAAGGATTGAAGTCTCCTATATTCTCTCAAGTAGAAGCGCTAGAAGCAACGCTAGAGGCTATGGGAACACCGACACTGGAGCAGTCAGCATTGCTGAAGGTGACGATGGAGGGAAGGAAGCTAGAGTACCCAGCACGGTACAGTCAAGAGAAGCTGTTTGGACTCTATCGGGTTAAATGGCATCTGGATACAGCATTAGAGATATTGGGAATGCTCTAAATGATCATATGACTTACGCAAAATATCTCTGAAACTCTGATTTCCACCGAAGTTCAGATCGGCGGAAGCCGCCGCTCCGACTTCTCTCCGTGTACTCTGCGCCTCTGCGGTTCGTTATTCCGTAACTCGTGCGTAAGTCCTAGATCAATTAACGATCGCACAAAATGCGTACAAAAAATAATGGAGTACAAACCGTGAAAGGTTCATACTCCATTACAGGGGAAAGACTAGGTAGTAAGCCGGGTTCTGTTCTCTTGCGAGGGCAGTTATCTATCTGGGACGCCTGTTACCAAACGCCTCTAGCGGCTCTCATTGAGCGGAACTGGTAAAAGACCAACCGTAGTTCCTATCGCCTTGCTCCCAACCGGGGTTTACCGAGCCAGCACCTCTCGATACTGCTGGTGCGCTCTTACCGCACCTTTGCACCCTTACCAAAGAATTTTGGATTTTGGATTTTGGATTTTAGATTCAATCCAAAATTTAAAATCTAAAATCCAAAATTGATTGGCGGTATCTTTCTGTGGCACTATCCTCACGATCGCTCGCACTGGACGTTATCCAGCAAGTTTGGTCTTTCGGGAGTCCGGACTTTCCTCAAACCAGTGACTATGACTGATCTGCAACTGCCTGCGCCTACTCTCTCCTTAGATCCAGTGTAATCTTGGATGGGATAGTATGTCTGGTTAATATTACTTTTTTTTATTCCAAGGTAAAGCGTAAGTCCAAGGTAGTTTCCTGACTGTGAAAGGACAATTGATAATACTAATGGCAGGAAAATCACGACCTGGGGCTAGACCTAAACGCACTTCAGATATCCTAAGCACCAGTTGCAGCGAAAAGTCCAACGACTTTCTTCTGTTAAGAAAGTCGTTGTACAAATTTTTTTGCCCTTTTTGCAGCCCGTTGATATCAATTAGTGGTTTTTTAGCTAAGTAGGTTCCAGTTACTTGATCGCGCTCGAAAACATCTTCTGCTGTCACCGTTTCAGAAAGTGTTTTCTTGGGAGCAATCAGGCTAGGACTTTGGGGTACTGCTAAGTCGCGGGTTAAGTCTGGTGATTTCCGAATCACACGACGCGATTGCTTACTATGTTCAACTACTAAAGAGCTGTTGTCCCAGTCAACGTATACAGCAATATTTTCAGATTTATTTTCAATGCTAATTCCTAAATCTTTCAAATCGTCAATTGGGTATGAAGATTTTAGTTTAAAAGAAATTCCAATTTTATCGTCGAGATTGTGTTCTTTGAGTTGCTCGTCAACGATTCCTTTTTTAAACTCAAACTTAATTTGGTCGTCGATGGATTCAACCATGCGGTTAAAAACATAGGAAACACCGATAATATAAACCGTCAAAACTACTAAATTCTGGTCGCTACTCCTCATAACTCAGAATCTTAACTCCCGGTGCTAATGAATATATATTCGACTGATTGCTCATCTGCAATTTTTAATTGCGCTTGATTGTTACAGAATTTTGTAGCCAGCCGCGTTGCCAAAAAAAGAATAGCAAACCAAGTGCGATCGCAGCCATTACTGCCAAGCAAATTGGGTAGCCCCAATACCAATTCAATTCAGGCATATTATATGGCGATTTTTCAGTACTGAAATTCATACCATATATTCCTGCCACAAAAGTCAGTGGAATAAAAATTGTTGAAACTATTGTAAGCACCTTCATGATTTCATTCATTTTGTTGCCCACTGCCGAAAGGTACACATCCATTAATCCAGATGCTAATTCTCGATAAGTTTCCACCATATCCATTACTTGTACCGTATGGTCATAACAATCTCGCAGGTAGATTCGCACTTCTTCACTAATCAAATCACTGCCATCTCGAATTAAGGAATTAATTGCATCCCTCTGAGGCCAGATAGCACGACGTAGTTGTAGTAATTCTCGCCTAATTTGATAAATATGTTGTAGTGTTTGCGGAGTAGGTTTAACTATTACTTCCTCCTCTAACTCTTCGATTCGCTCCCCATAAAGCTCCAGCACTGGGAAAAAGCCATCAATAATTGCATCTAACACCGCGTAAGCTAAATAATCAGCTCCCTGTTTACGGATGATACCTTTGTTTTTTTCAATTCGCGATCGCACCGCTTCAAAGCAATCATGTTCTGGTTCCTCTTGGACTGTCAGCAAATAATTTTTACCTAATATTAAACTCACTTGCTCGCTGTAAAAACCACATGTTCTTTCTTTTGCTACTACCATGCGGCTAATGAATAGCAATTGGTCTTCATAATCCTCTGTTTTGGGACGCTCAGGTACATTGACTACATCTTCTAAAACTAGAGGATGTAACTTAAAAACGTTACCCAATCGTTGTAATATGTCTTGACTGCCTAAACCTTGTACGTCTACCCAAGAAATAGATTCCATCTCCAGATATGGGACACACTCCTCTGGGGTTGCTATTTGTTCACGGGTGAAATTCGTTTGGTTATAGTCAATCAAGAAAATTATCGGTGGTGGAGCATCTGCATCAATAATAATGGTTCCAGGTAGAGTTCCTGGTTGGTGATAGAACTCATCTTCATCTGCTCTATTTACTATTTTGGGGAGGCGTCGCTGTTTTCGTGTCATTAAATATTACCTAATAGTTATTAGTTACGTGTAAGTTGTCAGTCGGAAAAACAACTGACAACTTACACCTAATTTTACAAAATTTAATAATATCAAATACGGTAATTTCTAGATTAAGAAATTATTTAGGTGGCTAATTTGATCATCAGCATTTCGTTGGTAGTCAGTTGTACTCACAATTAATCATTGAAAAGCGCGGTACGAAACATTGCTCATCTGGATCAACTTAAGGTGAAAGCCACTCTAGAACAAGTTTTTAGAGATTATCTCTGATCTCGTTAAGAGTCTCAGACTGGGAATGCCCGTTGTTGAGGCTCCGCCTTCGTAACTCGCGGCAGAGCCGCTTTTGTATTTGCATTTCCAGCCAGAGGCTCTTAACGAGGCTTTAAAGGGGTTTTAGCTTAAGTTGACACGCATGAGCAATGTTTTTACAACAGGTGTGGTTCAATTAGATGAAAACTGCTGTAAGTTTATTTACGCCCAGCTACTTCCCAGGAATACAGATAACATATCGGCTCTAAATCAGCAATCCTATAAAAAACAGTTTGCCTTGGCAAGACAAACTGTTTAAAAAATAATATTGATCTGGGTCAGCAGAAGTTAGAACATGCCGCCCATGCCGCCCATGCCGCCCATACCGCCCATACCACCCATACCGCCCATACCGCCCATATCAGGGGCAGGAGCGGCGGATTTCTTCTCCGGCTTTTCAACAATGATCGCTTCGGTGGTTAAGACCAAACCAGCAATGGAACCAGCGTTTTGCAAAGCTGAACGCACGACTTTGGCAGGATCGATAATGCCAGCAGCGATCAAGTCTTCAAATTCCCCAGTAGCAGCGTTGTAGCCAATGTTGAAGTCGGTATCGCGGACTCTAGAGACGATCACAGAACCTTCAGCACCGGCGTTGTCTGCTATTTGGCGCAAGGGAGCTTCTAGCGCTCGTGCGACAATATCAGCCCCAATTTTTTCTTCTTCGTTTTCTAGGCTGTTTTTAATCCCTTCAGCCGTCTTAGCTAAGTGAATTAGGGTCGTCCCACCACCAGGAACAATACCTTCTTCCACGGCGGCTTTAGTAGCGTTCAGCGCGTCTTCAATCCGCAGTTTGCGGTCTTTGAGTTCGGTTTCGGTTGCCGCACCCACTTTAATCACTGCCACACCGCCAGCGAGCTTGGCGATGCGTTCTTGCAGTTTTTCTTGATCGTATTCAGAATCGGTTTCTTCCAACTGTCTGCGAATTTGAGCAATCCGCTTTTGTACCTCTGGCTTGGTGACACTGCCAGCGACAATTGTGGTGGTTTCTTTGTCAATGGTGATTTTGCGGGCAGTTCCCAGCGCTTCTAGAGCAGCGGTATCCAAGCTTAAGCCGATTTCTTCAGAAATCAACTGTCCATCGGTGAGAATAGCAATATCTTCTAACAAAGCTTTGCGGCGATCGCCAAATCCAGGCGCTTTAATTGCAGCCACAGCCAGTACACCCCGCGCTTTGTTCACCACCAGAGTTGCCAAAGCATCACCTTCGACATCTTCAGCGATGATCAGCAAGGGCTGACCAGAACGGGCAACTTTTTCCAAAATCGGCACTAAATCCTGGATGCTGCTGATTTTTTTATCTGTCACCAGGATACGGGCGTTTTCAAATTCGACTATTTGTCGCTCGTTGTTGGTGACAAAATAGGGGGAAATATAGCCCCTGTCAATCTGCATCCCCTCAACTACTTCTAGTTCAGTGGTTAGGGATTTAGATTCTTCAACGGTAATTACACCATCTTTGGTGACTTTTTCCATTGCTTCGGCTAACATTTGGCCAACTTCTTCATCATTGCCAGCTGAGACAGTAGCAACTTGAGCGATCGCACTTCCTTCTACTGGCTTGGCTACCCTGGCAATTTCTTTCACCAGTGCCTCAATAGTTTTGTCGATCCCGCGCTTCAAACTAACTGGGTTACTACCCGCAGCGACGTTCTTCAAACCTTCCCGAATTAAGGCTTGTGCTAAAACTGTGGCTGTGGTAGTGCCATCCCCAGCAACATCTTTAGTTTTTGAGGCTACTTCCTGGATGAGTCTTGCACCAGTATTTTCCAAAGGATCTTCTAATTCAATTTCCTTGGCAACAGTGATACCATCGTTGACAATTTGAGGTGCGCCAAATTTTTTCTCTAAAAGGACATTCCGACCTTTGGGCCCCAAGGTGATTTTTACGGCATCCGCAAGGGCGTTAACACCCCTTTCTAGAGCTCGCCGCGATTCCTCGTTAAATGCAATAATTTTCGCCATGTTTTATTTCTCCAGCGCTTCCATTAGACAATTTAGCACTCACACGTCAAGAGTGCTAATCTCCCAAGCCGCTCAATTTATAAATGGAAATAAAAAAATTGATTAATATACAGGTGATGCTCATATTAGATACTGGCAGTAATGCTTGAATTGGGAGATGAATCTAGACAACTCCCTTAAGTCCCTCGGTATTGCCGACCCTAGCGGCACCGGCTGGTTGGCGGTAGTATTTACGTTCCTCTTGGCTTGGGTTGTAACTTGGCGTTTAATTCCGACAGTACGCAAATTCGCCTTGCAGGTAGGTTGGGCTGATCAACCCAACGCCCGGCGACTCAACCGAGAACCTTTACCCAATGCAGGGGGGCTGGCTATCTACGCGGGTGTAATTGCCGCGCTGGTATTAGCTAGCCTTTTACGACCGATCGAACTCCAAAACGTATTGGCTCAGGTACTCACTATTCTGTTGGGGGGTTCGATATTAGTCCTTGTGGGCTTTATCGATGATCAGTTCGGTTTACCGCCCTCTGTTCGATTGTGGGCGCAAATTGTCACGGCTCTGTTGCTGGTAGCTAATGGCATCAGCGTCAAAGTGATGTTTGGCACCCCCATTGACTCGTTCCTGTCCATGTTGGTAACAGTACTGTGGGTAGTAGGGATTACCAACGCCATCAACTTGATGGATGGGATGGATGGCTTGGCAGGAGGAATCAGCTTTATTACCGCCATGAGTTTGTTGGCGGTTGCAGCCCAATTTAACAACCGTGCAGCAGCAATCTTGGTACTCGCAGCCTTGGGAGGTGCTGCACTGGGCTTTTTGCGCCATAACTTCCATCCGTCACGAATTATTATGGGTGATGCCGGAGCATACTTTTTCGGTTATGTGCTGGCAGCAACTAGTATTTTAGGTAAACTGCAACAAAACACAGTTTATGCGTTAATTCCTACGGTTTTATTTCTGTTGTTGCCAGTGCTAGATACCACTCAAGTATTTGTGCGGCGGCTACTAGCAGGAAATAACCCTCTGAGTACTCCTGGCAAAGACCACCTGCACCACCGCTTACTTGCTTGGGGACTCTCCCAGCGCAATGCTGCGTTCACGCTTTGGTCAATTACTTTAGTTTTCAACTTGCTGGCGATGAGAATACAAGGTATGAGTTTGGCTGTGATGCTGGCTACCGCCACTAGCATTATCGCTCTTTTGGGCTTTACTATCTGGCAAAGGATACGCCAACAGCCTTAGTTGCTTGTAGGGTGGGCATTACAATGCTAGCCCTACTATGGTTTATTCTCTGGATGGAAGGGATCTCTACAACGGGCTGTTGGGTGATGTAAACAGGCGAGGCGGAATCAGTCGCCTGGTCAACCCCTTCTGGGAATTAAAAATTAAAAATTAAAAATTAAAAATTAATAATCCCCATAAATCAATTTAGGGGCTTGTAATAATAACTTAGTATTTCTCGCGCTCTGCGTCTTGAAATACATTTTTTCTGTTCTCCATAAATAAATTTAGGGGCTTGTACCCTTTTCGTTTTCGGTCATAACCACAAAATCACCAACTGGGAAAAATTTCGAGCCTTTGTGAAAGTGCACAGGGGCATAATTTTCCCTTTGGTTTGGGCTTTAAGGATTAATAAATTCCAAATGTTTTCCATCTAACAAGCGAAAGTCTTCTATAGAACCAGTAAACTGTAGTCGGGGAGAAAAATTTAATGTATATGAAGAAATATAAATTGTTTATAGGGTGTGTTACGCCGAAGGCGTAACACACCCTACGAAAATTACTAACTCCTAACTCAGCACTATTTAGGCCATTACCATGCCGCCATCAACATTAAAAACTTGTCCAGTGACGTAGGCGGCGGCGGGATCGGCAGCGAGGAAACGCACCATCCCAGCGACTTCTTCGGGCTGACCGAAGCGACCGAGTGGAATGTATTTCAGAATATCTTCGGGGTTGTTCAGATTGCTGGTCATATCGGTGGCAATGAATCCAGGGGCGACGGCGTTAACAGTGATGCCGCGAGAAGCAAGTTCTTTGGCAACGCTTTTGGTGAAGCCGATTACACCTGCTTTGGCAGCGCTGTAATTCGATTGACCTGGGTTGCCCATTTGCCCAGCTACGGAGGTAATGTTGATAATCCGTCCCGATCGCTGTTTGAGCATGATTTTACTGATGGCGCGTGTACATAAGAAAACACCAGTAAGATTAAGGTCTATCACAGCTTGCCAATCTTCTGGCTTCAAACGCAAAAGCAGGGTGTCGCGGGTGATACCTGCGTTGTTAACTAAGATATCCACACGGCTGAACTTTTCGATCACGGCGTTAACTAGTGCCTCTACTTGATCAATTTTAGAAACGTCAGCTTGGATAGCGATCGCCTGACCTCCTGCTGCTGTAATTTCTGTAACAACTGCCTCAGCAGCTGCGCTCGAACTGGCATAATTGACAACTGCGATCGCTCCTTGTGTGGCTAATTCAATTGCGATCGCTCGCCCAATTCCTCGTGATGCACCTGTGACAATTGCGACTTTATCTTGTAATAGTGTCATTTAATCTTCCTCAATCTGAGAAATACCGCGCTAATTATCTTATGGTGATTTAGGGAACATCTGAATATTGTCTGGATAAAATCTAACTCTTGCGGGGTAACAATCTTGCTAGGATGATGGAAATTAGATAGCTGATAGATAATAAATAATCAGTTATATTATGAACAATAATTATTTGCCTGGTCAGAATAGGTTTAAATACATATTTAGTGCATATGCACAAACAAGAATAATATACGTATTTTATTATAATTATTTAAGATTTTTGGCTGGCAAATCAGTCTAGATTGACTCATCTAATCTTTTCCCAACAAAAACCCATAAATCTATACCGATTTTATTTTCTAAGAATTACTATTGAAACAAACAATTGAAAATCGGTGTGTGTCATATGGCAACTAAAAAGCAATTTAACAGCTTTGAAGAGATGCTGTCTGCTTCTGATGTACCTGTATTAGTAGATTTTTATGCTGACTGGTGTGGCCCCTGTCAGATGATGGTACCAATTTTAGAGCAAGTCAATGCCCAACTTAAGGATCGCCTACGGATCGTCAAAATCGACACAGAAAAATACACAGATTTGGCGACTCAGTATAAAATTGCCTCTCTCCCAACCTTAGTACTATTTAAGCAGGGTCAGGCTGTAGATCGGATAGAGGGAGTGATGCAAGCACCGCAGTTAGTACAATATCTGCAAACAAAAGTTTAAGCTAACACTTAAAATTTGGATTTTAGCTGCCAGAGGCGCGGAATATCGCCTCTTTTTTAATGGGATTGCACAGCTAGCTGTAGCCCTACGAATCACCGAGTAAAATCTTAAGTAAATATTAAGCATATCTACTTATATGTCTAGAGAAAGTGGTTTAGAAATTGAGATGTATATATTGTATAGATATAACAAAATATCTTGACAAGTAAAGGAATATATGAATTATAAAGAGCAAAAACCTGATAAAGCCTATATTTGGGTGAATATTGACTTTGATAAAGTTAAACATAGAATTGATGCGGTAACTTGCCAGATTGAGCAGGTTATACAAAAACACCAAATTTCAAATCAAACTGCTAACTTAGGTAGAAGAAACAATTAAGTTATCTCTAGGGCGATATCTAGGATGGGCTAGGGTTACTTACTTTATTTTTAGTGCAGCGTAGCCGGCCGTATGCATCGCACCAGCTTTGAACAGCATATTTTCGACAAAGCGACCATATTTTTCTAAAACACAAAATAAGATTACTCGATAATCATTTAGCGAGTTTCTATTTATTAGTTATTATTTTCTCCTCGACACTCCTTTTCAGGAGTGTTATTTTTGGGAGGATATCCGCTTGCTAGTTATGCTGTGAAAGGGTGTGAATAAATAGTCTTGCCAATAATGAATGGGTTAAATATGAAGAATATACTTTCAGCTTAGACGCACCTAAAAGACACTTTCCATCTATAGGACTCCTATTTGATTTCTGAACAAGACTAAGAGAGAATACGGAGAGGTTT
>NZ_JAQYWQ010000185.1 GCF_029379315.1 Nostoc sp. S13 | reverse complement strand
GCGTCTCTACAAGGGTTCTAGATAACGCATATTTAATTTCACCAGATGTCTAATGGTCTGAAGTTAATAAGCTGTTTCACATTTAACTTGCTCCCATTAGGGCGGACTTTCCAGCCCACCCCAGAAGAGTTATGTTTAATTCGGTTATGCAAATCAGATATTTTTCAGCTTAGTGAAGACAAGATTGAAGGAGGATGTAGAGGCTAATGCAGTTAGACAATCAAAGTCATGATTTGGTGACTTCAACTAAAACAACAAAGATAATAATCCAAAATGATTACTTACAACAAGTACAAAGGCGTTTTGCTATAGCCACAATCATAATTCCTTTGATCGGAACACTGATAGCGCTCAAATTCGCTTGGGATTTTGGAATTAGTCTCCTGGAATTAGAATTGCTTTTGGTCTTCTGGTTTCTGACTATGGTCGGAGGGATTACTGTAGGTTTTCATCGCCTTTTATCTCACTGCACTTTTAAGACCCACCCATCTATTCGAGTTACTTTGGCTATTTTGGGTTCTATGTCAGCTCAAGGTCCTGTCATCAATTGGGTTAGCAACCATAGACGCCATCACCAATACAGTGATCAGATAGGAGATACTCATTCTCCCAACCTTCACCAAGGAGGATTTTGGGGAAGTTTAAACGGAATATGGTATAGCCATATTGGTTGGATGCTTAACTGCGAAATCACAAATTCTACAGTGTTTGCTAAGGATTTGCTGCAAGACTCTCTGATAAAAAAAGTCAACCAACAATACCTAACTCTGGTCTTTTTAGGTCTTTTGATTCCAGCTATTATTGGAGGAATATTATCAGGTACTTGGATAGGTATATGGCAAGGATTTTTGTGGGGAGGGCTTGTCCGAATTTTTTTAGTCCATCATTTAAGTTGGACTATTAACTACGTTACTCATCTATATGGCAGTCGCCCCTTCAATACTAGTGAGCAGAGTACTAATAATGTTTGGCTAGCAATTCCTACAGGAGGAGAAGCGTGGCATAACAATCATCATGCTTTTCCTAACTCGGCAAAGTTTGGCTTGCAATGGTGGCAAGTTGATTTAGGGGACTGGTTTATCCGCTCTCTTAAAGTGTTGGGTTTAGCTTGGGATGTTAAAGTTCCCACACTAGGAATGATTGAAGTAAAAAAAACTGCTAGCTGATTTTAGTCTGGAGATTTAGAAACTTTGCTCACAGAAGAGCTAGATTTAAGGGTAATTTGGGATTACCGCACGATCGCATCTCTCTCACAATATTTAAGCGAGTAATTAAATACTGTGCTACTGGGATGGGTGTCCGCACTACGTGCGGCTACGCGAACACCCATCCCATATTCAGGGCGGGCAGGATGCCCCCACAAGATGAATAATTTAATTTATTTTTTGGAAGTCCCTAAATTCCTGTAAGTACCATTACACCCTACTTAAAAGTTATATTTCTTTATTATATATATTGAATTGTTCTAGCCGACTTACTTAGTAAGATGACGCAAGTTTCCCTCGCAGACCTAATAGCTGGCGCACGCGCTGGCCTTTTGGTGAGCTTTCCCACGGATACTGTTCCTGCACTTGCTGCCATACCAGAAAAAGCAGCATTAATTTTTGTGGCGAAGCAACGTAGTCAAGACAAACCTTTGATTTTGATGGCTGCTAATGCTGAAGATTTGTGGCTGTATGTCAAAGGTAGTGAGAACGAGTATAAAATTTGGCAAGAACTAGCAGATAAATATTGGCCAGGAGGGCTGACGTTAGTTTTGCCAGCGAGTGAGCGTGTGCCAAAAGTTATGAACCCTATTGATCCGACAACAATTGGTATCCGAGTCCCAAACAGTGCGATCGCTCAAACTATTTTGGCGCAAACAGGACCTCTTGCTACTACTAGCGCCAATTTTTCTGGTCAGCCGCCTTTGCAAACGATCGCAGAAATTGAGGTTCAGTTTCCCCAGGTTCTGACTCTAGCAACGACAGAATATCAGGGTAAAATACCGGGGATGGGTATACCTTCCACCGTTGCTAAATGGACAGGGATAAATTGGCAAATTTTGCGGCAGGGTACGACAAAATTAGATTTATCGAGTGATAACCAGATATAAGTAGCTATAATGTTGTTTTCCTAATTTGAACAACAAACAGTTAACAATTCAAAATTCACGCATTCAAGAGAGTTACATCAGGGGATTTAAATCCCGACTGTAGCTTGCTTCTTGCAGGGTAACTGAGCTGAGTCGGAGCCACCATTCGCCCTTGGTTTCTCCCAAGAGGAGACGCTCCGAGCCACGTGTTGAGGTAGCGCAAGGTCGAGCCAGCGCTGTAGACGGGTTTACTGTCGCTCTCGTCTGGCGTTGAACGCAGGTTTCCTGCGATACGCTCGAATACTGCCTACCCCTTCTCGATCAGAACTTTGTCAGAGAGGGAACTTAAACCCTTTAATTTACGAGAAATCTTGAACTTTAATTTGCGCTGTTGTGTCAATTTAAAAGTTAATAATTGCTAGATTATGGATTGGAGCAACTCGATATATCTAGGAGCAGGAATAGCACTAGGTATGATTTTCTGTAGATTATTTGTGCGATGGCTACGCCCAAAGCAGGCATCGTCAAATGTTTCATCTAGCTCATCCCCAGTAGCACCATTAGATCAAGAGGATATGCTAGCAATATCGCAACAGCTACAGCAAACGCAGCTGGCATACCAAATGGCAAGGGAAATGAGCCAGTTTAAAGCTGGTTTTTTGGCGCGGACTACCCATGAATTGCGATCGCCTTTCAATGGTCTGATTGGTTTGCATCAGTTAATTTTGTCAGATTTGTGTGAAGATCCAGCTGAAGAGCGAGAATTTATTGCCCAAGCTCAAGAGCGAACACTGAAGTTGCTGAAGTTGATGGATGAAATTCTCAACGTTGCTAGAACTGAACACGGTACTAATAAATTAGATATTCAGCCCAGACTGTTAGCCCAAATTTTGCAAGAGGTTCATAACTTAACTTATATGCTGGCGGCAAATCGCAATTTTCCGTTGCAATTGTTACCCACCGACCCAGAAATTTATGTTTTGGCAGATGACCTCTGGCTCCGCCAAATATTGATAAGTTTAATAGACACTGCAATTATTCAAATGGAAGAAGGCAGCATCTGTATTTCTACCAGTACTGTCCCGACAAATAATTTTGTCAACATTTGGCTTGATGTGCCAACCCATACCATACTCTGGAGCGAGCCGATTGATTTGATCAAATCTGAAGATCATCTAACCCAGATTGACCAAAAAAACGCTGTTTTTTCCCCAGGAATGAGGCTATTAATCAATCAGACCCTGTTAGAAGTTATGGGAGGAAAATTAGAAATCCTGCCCTCTCCAATCGCAAAGGAACCACCTCAGAAGTTTACTAGACTACAAATTTCTATCCCCCTAGTGATTCCTGAAGTTGATCTTCGGTAACAGGAATGAAAGCAAGGTTAGCTAGGTTGTGTAACACCATTGTAGTGGTGGTATTGGGCTGGAAACCAATCTTTTCGTAGAAACCTTGCTGATGAGTAGTCATCAGGTAAACGCGCTCAACCCGCTTCATGCGGGGATGACTCAGAACGGTTTCTACTAAATTGCTTCCCAGCCCGCTATTTTGATACTCTGGATGAATGACAACATCCCAAATTGTGGCGCGATATATGCCATCAGATGTTGCCCTAGCAAAGCCAATGAGTCGATCGCGATCGCAGACGGAAATTACTGGCTCACTATTGGCAATGGCTATACCTAAATCTTCAATACTGCGGCCTTTTGCCCAGAAAGCTGAAACGTTTAATAGTTCTTGGAGTTGGTAAAGGTCAATTTCAGACTTGCGTTCGCTAAATTGAATCTGAGACTCTTTCATTTATGACATCCACTTTTGGCAGTATCTTTGTATGGTTAAGTCCTATTTTGCTAGAAATTGCTGTACGTGTATATGTATATCCAACGAGAAAGAAAAATTATTGACAAACCCACTTCCACAGAGGATGAGTTGCTCCCTGTTGACGTATCCGATAAACTTGTTTTTCTAAACGTTGTTTTTCCTGCTGTGGTAGTCCCAGTAGAATATTCCGACTTTGCCAAACTAAAACAGCAGCAGTCATCCCAATAGAAAAGGCTAAACCGAAGGTAGACAGTGGATGATAGAAGAGACCGTATCGCACCGCTACCCAGGTAAAATATTGTTGCCACAAAGAAATTTCTGCACGTAGACCCCACAAGGAAAAAGGCGCAATGGTTAGCCATAAACAGCACACAAATAGCCACCTGCCATATACTGTCAGCTGATGTAGCCTTTGTACTTGTTGAGCAAACGATGGGTCAGATTTCTCAAAGTCTGGGACACTAGTTAATGGTTCTTCCGGTTGATCCATAGGGGATTAAAATTGCAAAGCATAGATCAGCAATTCAAAATGCTTTAACCTAATTGTCAAATACACACAAGTTTAACTATCCTGGGAACTGGCAGATGTATCAATCGGTTCAGTGCTGTTTACCACGCTTGTTTGATCCTTGCGTTCTCGCCACCAAGCTAAAAGAGAACCGGCGATGAAAATACTTGAATAAGCGCCCATCGTGAAGCCAATAATCAAAGCTAGAGAAAAGTTTCTCAGGGTTTCGCCGCCAAATAGGAATAGGGAAAATAATGTTAGTAAAACGGTAAACGTGGTATTAATTGATCGCGTTAAAGTTTGATTGATTGCATCATCAACAACTTTGTCAATGTGATCGTTAGGATGTAGATGCAGTATTTCTCGAATGCGATCGTAGATGACCACGGTATCTGTTACCGAGAAACCAGTAATAGTCAAAATAGCAACTACGAAAAGGCTATCAACTTCAATACCTGCTACTAATCCCAAGATCGAGAAAACACCCAGCGTAATCAAAACATCATGGAACAAGGCAATAATTGCAATTACGGCATAGTCCACCTGGAACCGCACACTTAAATAAACAACGATCGCCGCGAAGGAGACAACCAGGGCTAATAACCCTTGGGAAAATAGTTGACGGCCAAGTGTCGGGCCAACGGTGTCAATTTGGGTGGCTTTCGGGTCAAAGGCTCCAATTTTTTCAGTCAAAGCTGTTTGCAACTGGGTGCGTTGCTCGACATCTAATGTCTTTGTGCGAATGGATATTCCCTGTTGCTTTTGACCAACAACTTGGATGCTACTATTATTTAGCTTCTGAGCATCAACTACTTCCCTCACGTCAGAGATTTCAATCGGTTGAGTGCAGTTGTTTGGTTGTGTACAATCGCGTTCAAATTGTAGTCGCGTACCACCAACAAAATCTAAACTGGGACGTAGCGGTGCGCCTAGTTGTTGCCAAGAAATCACCATCCCCACAATGCCAATAATCATTAGGGTGGCAGAAATTGTCCACCATAATCCTCGCTGTTTGACGACACTAAGTTTCATGACTGCACCTCCGCACCAGACTTAATTGACGTTGAGAGATTGGGACAAAACAATTCTGGCTTACGCAAGTTGGGAAATTGCAATGATAAAAATAGCAGTGTACGACTACAAGTAATGGCAGTAAACAAATTCACCCCCAACCCTAGCGCCAATGTCAAAGCAAAGCCTTTAACTAAACCTGCTCCTAACCAAAACAGTGCTGCACAAGAAATTAATGATGTGACATGACTATCTAAAATGCTAGACCAAGCTCGGTAGAATCCTGCCTCTACAGAACGATATAAAGTTTTACCAGCGCGTAGTTCTTCACGGGTGCGTTCAAAAATCAATACATTAGCATCAACTGCCATGCCGATACTGAGGATAAACCCAGCAATACCGGGGAGAGTTAATGTCACGCCTAGCAAAGCAAAGGTGGCATAGGTCAATAGCGCATAGATAATCAAAGCAAAGTCGGCAATTAACCCTGGTAGTCGGTAGTAAATTAACATGAAAATCAATACTAACAGCAATCCGCCACAACCAGCGTAAATACTGCGTTGAATACTATCTTTACCTAAAGTTGCCCCAACAGTGCGGTTTTCGACGATTTGCACTGGTAAGGGTAAAGCACCCCCCCGTAGCTGCACACCTAAGTTGTTAGCTTCTTGGGCGGTAAACCTACCTGTAATTACAGCAGCACCACCACTAATACCACTAGCAGCAAATTCAGGCCCGACACTCGGAGCGCTGATCAGTTCATTGTCTAGAAAAATGCCAATGCTGCGTCCTGTACCGGCAAGTTTTTTGGTCAGTTCGGCAAACAGTTCACCACCCTTTTGGTCGAAGCGAATGGCAACGTTCCAATTGTTGTTTTGAGTGGGTTCACCGGATGCATCTTTGAGGAATTTCCCTGCGAGTGGGGGGTTAGTGCTTTCAAACAATTGGGCGATCGCTTGATTATTTTTCTGCAAATCTTGCTGATTTTTGACAATTGCTGCTTGATCGTTACTCTTGATCACATCTTGCTGCTTTACTTTCAATTCAGCTCGTGATGATTGGAAAGCAAACAGTTGAGTTTCCGTACCAGGCTTTTGCGTGCGAAATTCTAACTGCGCCGTACCCCCTAGAACCCGTTCAGCTTGCTGTGGATCGCTGACTCCGGGTAACTGCACGAGGATTTGATCTTTGCCTACAGTTTGTACTACTGGTTCGGAAACGCCAAGACCGTTAATCCGACCTTCAACTATTTTTTTCACGGCTTCCAATTCGCGGTCGGTGATTTGCTTAATCTCCGGTGTTGTTTTCACTTGAATTGTGAGCTGTGACCCTCCGCGCAAGTCCAGTCCTAGCGGAATCGAAATTGTGTTAATCACCACAATGGCGGCGATTATCATGACTACAATCAAAATTAAAAGCGATCGCTGTCTTTGCATACTATAACTCGCAACTGACAAAGGCTATAATAGCTCTCTTTTGTACAGTTATGAATGGGGAGTGAGGAGTGGGGAGTGGGCTTGCCGTGAGCGTAGCCGAATGGGAGTGGGGAGTAGTGGTTGAATTTCTTCCCTATTCCCTATTCCCTACTCCCTACTCCCTAGACTCGCAAAGCTACCATTTTTTCCACAGCTTCCACTATTTGCTCTGGTTGGACGATTGTTAGTCGTTCCAGATTGCCGTTGTAAGGCGTGGGGATATCTTGGGAAGAAAGCCGCAGTACTGGCGCATCCAACTCATCAAATAAGCGATCATTAATTGAGGCGATGACTTCTGCTCCGATGCCCGCAGTTCGCATGGATTCTTCCACCACAATCACTTTATGGGTTTTACGTACTGATGCACCAATAGTATCAAAATCTAATGGTTTGAGCGAGATTAAATCAATAACTTCTGGATCATAACCTTCTTTTTCCAAAGTTTTTACCGCTTGCAGCACATGATGCCGCATCCGTGAATAAGTTATAATTGTCACATCTTTTCCTTGACGCACAACTTCTGCTTTATCTAGGGGTAGTAAATATTCTTCTTCTGGTAAATCTTCTTTCAAGTTGTAAAGCAGAACGTGTTCAAAGAACAGCACGGGGTTATCATCGCGGATAGCGGATTTTAATAGTCCTTTGGCGTTTCTTGGTGTAGAGCAGGCAACAATCTTCAACCCTGGCACAGCTTGGAAGTAGGTTTCTAGTCGCTGGGAATGTTCTGCCCCAAGCTGCCGTCCCACACCTCCAGGGCCGCGAATTACCATCGGAATTTTAAAGTTACCCCCGGAAGTATAGCGCAGCATCCCAGCGTTGTTGGCTATTTGGTTGAACGCGAGCAGTAAAAAGCCCATATTCATGCCTTCGATGATGGGACGTAACCCAGTCATCGCTGCTCCCACTGCCATCCCAGTAAAGCTATTTTCAGCGATGGGAGTGTCTAGAATGCGGAGTTCGCCATATTTTTGGTACAGGTCTTTGGTAACTTTATAGGAACCGCCGTAGTGTCCTACGTCTTCACCGAGAACGAATACGCTGGAGTCACGTGCCATTTCTTCATCAATGGCTTCCCGTAAGGCGTTGAAGAATAGTGTTTCTGCCATTTAGACCTTTTAGTACGATTATGATTTTAGAATTTTATCCTGCTGCTGTTGCAAATACAGTGAGCGATCGCACTAGTTAGAGATTAGCTTGTTTGCATGAACCGCCCCTAGCACAGAGCGAGTAATTGCCATAACTATATCAAAGCTATTTAATAATTTAGATTTTATCGGTTTTATCAGCGATCGTCTCCCACTCTGGCAAAGGATAATTCGACCAATTGCCGACCAAGGATATTTATGGCTCAACATCGGGGTATGGTTATCTATTCTTGTAGGAATGCATCTAGAGTCGCTTTCGTCAGGTTTGGCAGTCCGTCCCAAACCAGAAAGGATAAAAGGTTTGCTATCACCTTCTAGATTAAGTTGTTGGGAACTGATGAATTTGGGTGTAATGCTTTGCTGTGGTTTTACCTGTATTTGTGCTTGAACTGACTTGAGTTCGACGTAAGAAAAAGCCTGAAAGATAGGTAGAAATGGAGTTTTATCAAACAGAATTCAGGAGTCAGGAGCCAGAATTCAGAATGAATTTTGTGCGATTGGTGGATGAATAAACGGCGTTTTTGCACCCCCACCAAATTTTCTTGTTTTGTGGTCAACAATAAAGTGGCGGGTCTGAATCCCTCACTGATTGCATTCTGACTCCTGAATTCTGAC
>NZ_JAQYWQ010000184.1 GCF_029379315.1 Nostoc sp. S13 | reverse complement strand
TAATTTCTACTCCACCTTTTTATTATCTCATGCTATTTATATTAAGGATAAGTCTATTGAATAATTAGTTTACCTGTCTTCAGATTACCCAATTCCAATCATACTTTACGACATGAATATAGAACCTGACACAAGTATTATTAAAAACTTAATAATGGTATTTATAACTTTATGAATTTTATCGAAAATGCCACAGGGGAAAGCAAAGGATACAAACGAAAAATAAAGAAGTATTATTGGAAAACTGCCAATTACAAACTCGCAAGCGCAAAAGCTAGAAATTAAGACATCATAATCAATTGAGTCCATATTTAGAAGCTTGTTGTCTGCGAATTAGCGGGTCTGTGTCGTATCAACGTGCGGCAGAAGATATTGAATATTTGACTGGAGTAGAAGTATCAAAAACTGTACAGCAAAGACTGGTACATCGTCAAGATTTTGAATTACCACAAGTAGAATCAACCGTGGAGGAATTGAGTGTGGATGGGGAAAAGTCGAAGCAAAATTTCTGGCGCATAATGGAAACTTGATGACGTTCCTCAAGTGTTAGCTCATCGTTGTGCCTATCTGAATGGATTAATCTTTGCTCGCTAAATAAAAACTGCGATGCTCCCTCTTCCAATTCCTTATGTCAAGCCTGATTGAGATGCTCTGACCCTGCTATTATAATTCTATCAGTGTAACCATATAGAAGTAGAAGTATACCGATGGTTCGTAGATATACGCGGGGTCAACGTCCCAATTGGCTTCATTATAAATCTGCTTATGGAATAAATGATGTTTTAGTAAATTACGATAATGAGAGCTTACTAACCGATTTTCTTCAAGTAGCTGTTGAGTATGGAAACTCTTACAACCCATCTGAAAATGGAGGAAAAGAATATGAACCAAATGTGATGATTCTTGACACATTTTTGAGCGATCGTTCAGATAAATCTTTATTACAAGAGATTTGTCAAGATGTAGATAGGTTTCCTTCAATAAAAATTCTTGTGGTAAATCCATTAAGTGATTTTGCACTTCGTCGTCAACAAATAATAGGAGTTCGTTATAGAACCCCTATAAACAAAACCTTTGAGGGACTTTTAAATATTCTAAATGCTTTGAATAGCTGTTTTGGGTTAACGATAGATACAGGGGCGAATTGGAACATAGAAGAAGATGAACCTTTGAGTCTTTATCCAATTATTGATCGTATAAAGGAGCTAGGAGCAGAGCGAAATCTTGAATTGAGGTTCTATGATGTATATCCGAGTGGACCAATGTACTTTTTCAACGATATTCTTGTATATGGTCGATTTGGAGCTACTAAAAATTGTATGCAACTAGCATGGTTTATGTTTGTTGATGATTATAGATGTAAAAACGATTTATTTGATGAGAATCGTCAAGAATTTTTGGATATTTGGAATATGGCAGAGCCTTATCCTAATGATCCTGCTCTCACTCGCGATTTTGATGTAGCTTTAACAAGAAATTTTGATATAGCAATTATATGTGGGCTTTCTATGGAACAACAGTTTGTTCGTGAGATGGGAAATACTGCTTGGCAATGGCGTATTTTTTCTGCAAAAAATCATAATCAGGAGTATTTTCAAACAGAAATAACTACAAGTAGTGCTCGAAAATTATCTGTTATTCTTGGTACTCCTAGTCAAATGGGAATAACTGCATCTGCATCCTTAACAACCAAGATGTTATATAACTTCCGACCAAAAGCAGTAATACTTGTTGGAATAGCTGCTGGTACTAAATCATCAGAACGTAATTTTGGAGATATCTTAGTCGCTCAACAAGTAGTTGATCATTCATCAGGAAAGATAGAAGCTGCCAGCAATGAAGAAGTCAGTTTTTATCCTGATCCACATCCTATAAGAATTCAGGATAAAGTTTCTACGATAATAAAAAATAACAGTCGAAAATATTTGGATGATATTAGAAATTCTTGGAAAGGCAATAAGCCTAATTCAGTTCTCAATATCCATGTAGATACCGTGGCAAGTGGAGATCAGGTTATTAACGATTCTCAAGCAGTTTCTTATATACAAAGAAACTGGCGCAAACTAGTTGGTATAGAAATGGAAGCTTATGGTGTCTATTTTGCTGCATCACAAGCTATTGAGCCTGCACCTTATTTTTGGTGTTTTAAGTCAGTTTGTGATTTTGCAGATGGTAATAAAGATGATAACTACCAAAGATATGCAGCTTTTACCTCTGCTGAATATTGCCATTATTTTTTAATTAATGATGTAGAAAGGCTTTTATTTAATTAATTGAGCATTCATGATTATTCCGTAAATTTCAGAATAGCGTGAATGAGTTTCTTCTATTATTTTATTTGGTAAATTTGGAGGTGGTGGTTTATGATTCCAATGGTTAGCATCTAACCAATCTCTGATAATCTGTTTGTCAAAACCAAAAGGATTTTCTCCAGGTTTCCAAGAAAACTTATTCCAGTATCGAGATGAATCAGGCGTAAGAACTTCATCAACAAGAGTAATGCGATTATCTACTCTTCCAAATTCAAATTTTGTATCAGCTAAAATAATACCTCGATCATCTGCATATTTAGATGCTTTAGAATATAGGGCTAAAGATATTCTCGATAATTCTTCGATATCATCTCCAACAATACTTCTAGCTTGTTCAAAAGTGATATTTATATCATTACCTTTATTACTTTTTGTGCTAGGAGTAAAAACAGGTTGAGGCAATTTATCTGCAAACTTAAGTCCTAGAGGTAAATTTAATCCAGTAACCTTTCCAGTTGTATTATATTCACGCCAAGCAGAGCCAGCCAAATATCCACGAACATTAGACTTATCCACAAATAAACCTCAAAATAGCTGAAACCCTTACATAGCTGGCTTTTTAGCTTATATAAAACAGGAACCTCTAAAACCCTCTCCAGAGCTAGGTTTCAGCCAAATAAAGTTCTCATTTCCGGATAAGTCTAATACATTCAATATCAAACATATTTGCTTTTTGAACGAGCATAGTTCTATCTTTAAGATAATCAGGCGTGCCAATATTTAAAGGTATTTTTCTTATATCTGCTTCATTTGCTGAGATAAAATGATTAGGTACTATATCAGAAAGAAATTCCATCCAAAATATAGACATTTGAGTTAACACTTTGCCTTTACCTAGAATATTGTTAGGTAAAATATGATCATAAGCCGAAATTCTGTCAGTTGTTATAAAAACTAAACAAGAGTTATCAAGTTCATAAATGTCTCTTACTTTTCCAGAACATAAATATTTCATTGGATAACTCAAATCAAATTTAATAAGGTTCTATTTTCTAGTTATAACTTTTAACTCGTTATGCATTCAAGCTTAAATTTAATCGAAGCTATGCGTTCAATACTTTCATAGGAAAAAGATTCGATGGTTAGTGAGCCAACTTCTCCTAGAGACTTAACATGAGTTCCGCTACAAGGATTTGCATCATAATTATCAATAATAATTATTCGTACTTTCCCCTTAAGATTAAGATTTGAATTTATGCGAAATTCGTCTATATGTTCTTCCTTCGCAGCATCTAAGCTAGGATATTTTTTTCCTTCAATACTTGCATTACCATCGATAGCGTTTAGCGCAATGTCAAGTAGTGAAGAGCAATTTTTCTCAGTAAATTCTTCTTCTGAGGTAAATAAAATTTTACAGCTACTAAGATCGTCCTCAATTTCCATACCTTGAGGTTCATATCCAAGTACAGTTTGTCTTGCTGCTGACATTAATATATGACCGCCCGTATGGTAACGCATTAAGCAATAGCGTCGCTCCCAGTCTAAAATAGAGTTGGCCTCTTTCCCATAAAATTCATATAGAGAAACTAATGCTGAAGAATCTAAGATTAGATTTGTAACCCCTTTTATTTTAATTATATCTTCAACTTTATAAGAAATTTTATTAATAATAACAGTACCGTGGTCTCTAGGCTGCCCTCCTCCAGAAGGGCGAAAAATATTTTCAGCTAAAGCAATTGCACAAAGATTGTTAATTATGTGAAAGCTTTCCACGTATGATGTATGTTCTCTTAGATAGCTATCATATAAGAATTTTTGAACACTCATTGTTTATGCCCTCTATAAATCGATAGTTTACTCTGAAGTGATGTACATACGATTCAAATGTCTTGTCCTTTGAGTTAACTCTTTTTTATAACCCTCTCTACCATGCAAAAGAGTTTGGTTATTAATAAAAATAAAAGACCCTTCTGGTATTTTTATTTTAAAAACACTTTGATGAATTGAGTCTAATAATTCATTAACGGCATTAACTGCTGGTTGTGTTTTGTTTACGTACTCCAGCTTATCGCGTCGAAAGCGGATACTCCATCCATAGGAATCTTCGTAAGAAAGTATTGGAATAGGTTTGCTAGTAGCTCCTTGGTAATGTTGTGGAGGAGTAAATCGAAAATTAATTTTTTTAAGTTCCCGTTTCGCTTTATTACTAAGAATAGTAGCTATGGTTTTAGCCTCACAAAAAGTGGGGCAACCACTTTCTCTCGGATCGTCATTGATATAATGAACTGCCATAATATTTGGAGGATTATCAATGTATGACAAATCTGTATGAACAGAAAAATCAATTAGATTTTGATAAGAAGGGCAAATACAAGGGTCTTGTGGATTTTCTCTGATAGCCATAATGTGACTTCCTTCCTCTCGATAGTGTTGAATCTTACCTGCCAGAGAACCTAATAATGCCTCTATTCTCCATAAATGAAATACGTTCGGTAAATTTTTAATAATCAACAGATTACAATCATCATTATTTTGAATATTACATGTTTTGGTAAATCCTTGAATGCACTTAATCAAGTTAGGTATTTGAGGTTTTATCTTTGGAGATAACTGCGATGCAGTTTTCACTAAAAAATCTAGATTGTCTGGAGATTCTTCATCAAAAATTGAATTTTTTGATGCTTTAAGGAGGATATTTTTCTCTTCACAATCTAAGATGTAAATTAGATAATGGAAAGTTTTACTATTACTATTAGTGAGTTTCCTAATTTCATCACCTTTAACACCAAAATCATAAAAAGCATCGAACAAGCATCCTTGTTCAAAATGTTTAGTTTTATTAGTTTTTTGGGAAGACATAAATAGAAGTTATATTTTTTTTAGAAAAGATCCTTTTTATTTTGGTTGCTATAATAATGATAACTCCGGTTCGCCCATTTTTTCTCTAGTTAGGAGAGTATACCTTTAGATATATTTCCAAAAAAGAGCAAGTAGATATATGTTCGGAATTATGGCAACAAAATCCATAATTACAAACGAACGAGTAGATGATACCTCATTTACCCTCTGTAACCAGCAACTTGGGTTATTATCGTATTTATTAACTGAGAAAGCCGCTTACAGCTTAGAGTACAGATTTAATATTTACTTTATAAATGGTCTTTAAGAATTAAACTATTTTTAGGCGTTCTACTTTGATATGAGCAAAGCGATCGCGCAGATACACACCAAAATGCCGCGTGCTGCTAAACAGTTAAATCAAATAGTAACTTTATATACTAGTTAGGTTATGAGTGATAAGCAACAAATCCTCGAAGTTTATCTTCACGAATACGAGAAACTAAAGGAAGAGCAAGCAAAGCGAATTGGTTTTCGCGATAACATGCTGTATGTGACGCTGGGTGTATTTGGTGCCATCCTCTCTTTCGCTCTATCTAGTAACAATAACTACTATGCCCTCCTTGTTATCCCTTGGGTTTGTCTTATCCTTGGTTGGACTTATCTAGTCAACGATGAAAAAATCTCAGCCATCGGTAGATATATTCGCTACACCCTTGTAAATAAAATTCAAGAATTAACTGGTAATACAGATACAGAATCTATATTTGGTTGGGAAATTGCCCATCGAAAGGATAAACGTCGTTTGCGACGCAAAATAGAGCAATTAATTATAGATGAGATTACTTTTGTTTTATCAGGTGTAATAGCACTGCTTGCTTTTTGGTTTCTAGTTTCGCAACCGCCTTTCGCTATTAATATTTTGTGCGTTGTGGAGCTTGTTCTTTTGATAATCTTAGCTATGGAGATTATCATTTACGCGGATTTAGGAGTTGGGCGGTAGGTTCAAGTTATCCTTTATGCATGAATTTATTACTAGAAAGTTAAAGTAATGACTTTTGGGGAACACTAAAATGAAGGGTAAAATTCCGTCTGTGGAGTAATCACCGCATAATCACGTTCCTTCTGGATATCCTCCAGATCCCATGCTGGAAGATACGCTAGTAAATCAGTCTGTGCCCACCATTCTTCAATGATTTCTGTGCCGTCGTCGTCCCGTGTGCCGATACGCTTTCTTGCCTTAACTTGGATTCGGGCATCGGCGGCAATAACTGCGTATTTTTCTGGTTTAGTGGCATGGGGGTTAATTTCGATTAATTTTATATTGCTCTTAATCATTTCGGGTTGAAGCATAAGTACTCACATCTCTATAGATTCTCAAGATAGTTAGAGTGGCAGCCCAGCCGCCAACATTTGCCACTGCAACTCATGCGCTCTTACCGGGTCAAGTTGCCCAGGAAACAGCAATTTAATTTCAGCAGGTTTGGCATTGAACTGTTGAGAACAATACTTCACAGGAAATTAACACCTTTTAGCTGTCGATGGACTCACAAAATCATGTAAATCTGCATCCCAAATACTGATGTAGATAAAATTACATTCTTGGCGAATAATCTGACCCTTGACTGAGCCATTCTTAAAACTAAAATTATCAGACTGGCCCTGTTGTACCTGTTTGAGTCCCTGCTTAATTTCTTTAGTGGCTTGCCCATCTAATATTCCATTCAAGGTAGTCTCCATTACCTGCGGGTCTACCGATTGGGCAAAAGATACCTCAGTTTGACGCAGCACTTTAGAATTACGATCAAATAAGTAGCCAAGGTCAATTTTGTCTGGTACTAGTTTGTAAACGACAGCACGGGTTTTGCCCCATGCGCCTCTTAAATCTTGATTTGGTTTGCCGAGGGTAGCTTCTACAATGTTTCTTGCTGTACCTGTGGGGAATGCGGGAACGCTTTCTCTGCTGGTAGTGGCAGCTAATTTACTGCGCGGCTTCTTCTGTGGTGTGGAACGCACTTCTGGTGTGGGAACTGCGTTGACATTGACCAGCGTCGGTATCGCCTTCTTCTCTGGTTCTGGCTGTGGTGTGAATACTCCTACTGGCGTTGGAGTATCTGAAGTTACAGGCTTCTTTTTTGGCGGTGGTGTAGAAACAACTGGGAGATTAAAAGTTGGCAAAGGATCGGGAATTACTGGCTGTTGTAACGGTGAAATCGGTACAACTGGAACTGGAGAAGTTTGGGAAGAAACATGTGGTTCAGGAGATGTATGAGTGGAAGGCAAAGATTCTGGCGATGGGGTAGGACTTGTGGCAATGGTAGTTTCTGGTTGTTGCTGACGAGTGATGCTAGAAATTGCGATCGCAATCAAGCCCCCTACCAGTAAACTACCAACAATCACAGCCGGTTTTTGCCAGTTTCCCGGTGCGATACCTTCTCTGCGAGACGCTGCGCGAACGGTGAGCTTCGCTAACGCAGAATTTTTTTGCTGAGTATACAATGACTGGGTTCGTCGAGTCGATATAACAGTGGAAGTATTTGCAGCTAACTCAGGAGGTATATTATTAACAGACTGCACGGCGTCTAGCATTTTACTGGCACTACTATAGCGATCGCCAGATTGAGGCTTAATTGCTTGACTAAGCACTGCCGCAAATTGAGAAGAGACGTTAGGGGCGTACTGCTGCCAAATTATTTCCCCAGTTTGCAGGTGAGTTTGTAGTTCTTGCGGGTGTTTACCAGTCAGCAGATAAATCGCCGTTAAACCTAAGCTGTAGATATCAGTGGCGTAAACTGGGCGGCCAACGGCTTGTTCACTAGGCATATACCCAGGCGTACCAATAACGAGCGATCGCGTCGGGTATCCTGGAGAATTAACCACTGAACAGATTGTTTCTTTGACTGCACCAAAATCAATCAAAACGGGCTTCCCATCAACAGAACGGAGAATAATGTTATCTGGCTTGATATCCCGGTGAATAATGCCTTTGCTGTGGACATAATCTAAGACTGATAGCAGACTCAAGAGAATTTGCCGAACAGCAGCTTCACTCTCAAATCCTTTTGCTTCGACAATTTTTGTCAGGGTTTGGCCGTGAATCCATTGTTGGACGAGGTAAAATTGTCCGTTCTCAGAAAAGTAGGCGTAGAGTTTTGGAATTTGGTGACTACTTTCACCCAAATACTCCAAGGTTGCGGCTTCCCGTTCAAACCGTTGTTGGATAAGTTGGTAGGTTTGCGGGTCATTATTGGTTATCGGTTTGAGTTGCTTGATCACACAGCGACGGCGAGAAGGCATATGGACATCTTCTGCTAGAAAGGTTTCGCCAAAACCACCAGCGCCGATTACTTGGATAACTTGATAGCGATTGTTCAGCAGGGTTATTGTCATGAAAAATTACAAGTGTAGACACTAACTGCGGAGCCGGAGACTTCCTGTCTTCTCCAGGCTTGTCGTCAGACATCGCCCTTTCCAAATGTACATCACATGAGTTGATGAGTTATGGACACTGAATTGAGAAGGCGTCTATTAGACATCTGGTGAAATTAAATATGCGTCATCTAGAACCCTTGTAGAGACGCGAAATTTTGCGTCTCTACATTCTTTTTCGGAGATGTCT
>NZ_JAQYWQ010000070.1:20201-38018 GCF_029379315.1 Nostoc sp. S13 | reverse complement strand
TGCTGGTGATTTTGCTCCTGTGGCTCTAACCGCTCCTGCTATCAACGGTTAAATATTAAAGTTTAGCTAAATCAAAAAGCGCCCTCCTTTCGGAAGGGCGCTTTTTAATGTCCATGATTGGGGGTAATAAGGGTGATCAGAAAGAAGCGATCGCTCCAGAAAGTCTATGTCTGGTTCCAAACCCGTAACTTTGGGGCAAGCCTATACTGACTTTCCACATCCCGTGAAAAGTCAGGCCAGCCGATACACAATCACTTTTCCTTTCCAATTTTCTTCCACAAATACCAAATACTCACCATTTGAACGACGAAAAGCGCGGATACCGTAGGGTATATCAATCCAGCCACTTTCGCTTCCAACTTCTGGGCCTGGTTTTAACTGTTGTACTTGCACTCCCGTTTTTGCATTGTAGACATATACCTCTGCGGTTTTAACTGTCACGGTGAATACATAATCTTTTGCCACACTCATTGCAGCCGTAGACACTTCGCGTTTGCCGGTGGTGTCGTAGGGAATCACAATCCGCCAGAGGGGAGTACGATTTCCTTGACTCCAATTGTTAAAACGGGCAATCTCAGATCCAGCAACTCCTGTATCGTCGCCGAAGGCAGGGTGATCTACTGTGAAGCCTGACAAATACATGGTATCTGTTTGGGGGAAATATTCGAGCCGCCGCAAGTCGTTAAATATGCTGGGAGTAGTTTGCTTTTCCATCGAACTATAGCTGTAGATGGGGTTGCCTTTAGGATCTATTCCCTGTAAAGGATAGTGTCGGATAGCAGTGCCATCTTGTGTTCGCAAAGCTTTCCAAACATCTCCTTTGCTGTCTACCCACCAGCCGCCGAGATAGGGATAATCTTTGCTGCGATCGTATTCGTTTTTTTCAAATCTACCATTACCGTTGCGATCGCGCCAGATCCATTCGCCTTGTTCTGGTTGCTGCGGTGGCCAATTTCCGGTGAGAAGTTTTTTATCTGCGCCACTAGTACCGACAAACATTCCGGCTGGGATGGCAACTTGGCCATCTGTGGCTGGATTAAAACGATATATTTGCAGAAAGCTGCTATACATATCTGTAAGGAACAAAAACGGTTTCCCTTGGATGCGGCGAACAAAGGTTCCATCTGGCGATGTATGCAGTCGTGGATCTTGAGGATATTTGAAAGCATTTAAGGTGTAGCCTTTGTAAGTCCATTGCTTACCAGCAGGCTTACTATAGTTCATCAAATAGTGTTCTTGTTTGGTGAATAAATCTACACCATCATTTTTAGGATCAGCATCTGCATTATCGACGAATATCAATCCTAGCGATCGCCACATTAGTTTTCCCGATGGCGAAAATTTCCGCAAATCTGTTCCTGATTTGTTAAAGCCATCACTATTTATATAGATATTGCCTGAAGCATCTGTACCGACTCCCGTAAGTCCATAAAGTTTCAAATCTCCAACTTCTCCAGGAACTCCTGCATAGATACCGCCCTTACTGCCGAAACTACCTACTTGCACCGGCTGGCTTTTGATGTCATAAATCAACATTTGCTGACGTGGGCCATTTTCTGCCACTAACAGCTTACCTTGATGATCAATTGCGATCGCAGTTGGTTCGACGATATCTGCAATCTGTTGGGGCAATTGCTTTCCACTTTGGGAATAATGGACAATTTTGGCAGAATTACTACCATTTTTGCTTTGAATAATCCACAGATTTTTTTGTGGATCAATAGTTATTGCTCCGGGATTAGTAACGGTAAAGCTGCGGAGTTCCTTCATCGTATCAGTATCATAGACACGAATCCGGTTAGTAGCAAAATCACTAACATACAACTCGCTTGCCACAGTTGCTAATCCAGTGACTTCACTTTTGGTGCTGGTAATCAACATACTTTTATCCCAGCCACGCCCATTAGCAAACGGCGCAGGTTTTCCTGACAAGTCATAACGTCTAACGCAATGCCAACTTATTCCTTCTGGGGGGTAATCTTCATTTGTTTTGCCCCTCGAACCTTGATTCATGGCAATGTAAACATATTTACTATTTGCTGTTACAGCTTTGCCACCACCACGACTCCAGCCGTGAGTATCTCCAATAGCACCAATAACCTTACCATCCTTATATATTGCTGCCTCCATTCCCGCTTCATCCCAATGGCTATTGGTATAAACTGTGCCATCAGTGGCAACATACATTGCCTCAATATTGTTTTGTACCCGCAGATTTCCACTGCCAAAAGTATTACCTATCCACGATGTTTTATAGTTAAGCGTGGGTGTTGCAGTATTATTTTGTACCCGCAGGTTTTCACTGACAATAGTATTATTTATCGGCGATGTTTTGTAATTAAGCGTGGGTGTTTCAGTATTGTTTTGTACCCGCAGATTTTTACTGCTAATAGTATTACTTATCGACGATGTTTTGTAGGTAAGCGTGCGTGTTCCAGTTGTCGCCCAGTCTGTTGTAATTCCAAAGGTAGTAACAATGACTGCAACTATCAGACTGAGTAAAAAGTTGAAAGTGTTACTTCTTTGTAAATATCTAGTATTAGATATTTTTTTTATCTGCTGATTGACCTTGTGACGGAGTTTTACTAACTGCGTCATTAATTTATTTTTCATATAATTTTTAAGCTTTTAATTATTTATATACAAACATTATTTCTCAAATCCGCACAAAAAAAGATAACTATTTCTAACTGGATAATATACAAGTCATTTAGGGTAAGACATCGGATGATATATCCATAACAAATATTCCAGATTAAAAATTTACTATTTACATAAACTTTATAAAAATCACATGGTTATTTCAAACTTCAGTTAATAAGCTGTCGCGCATTTAATTTGCACAACTAGGACGGGCAAGATGCCCACCCCACAAGAGATTCATTTTTTTGAGGATGCAAATTAAAAGATTTTTAGCTGATCTTAAAAAAGATTGTTGAATGTACTAATAGTTACTTGCTTTTCCATACAAATAGTAAAAATTAATACAAAATACTTTAAAAATTATTGATTTATAGTGGATTATCCCTCCCACTCTCTACCATTTACCTTCCTTGATTGGTAGGTATCATATCTGTCCTAGTCAGTGTTATCTGGTTAATAAAAACACAGGTTTTAATTCATTGTTGACGTTGGTATATAAATAGTTTATAAATTGGTGTTCTATGAAAAAACTCTTATTGGTAATGTGTATTCGGAAATTCTAGTAATTTAGATTGGGATAGAACAGGCTGTAGGGTACAGCATTGCTCTGCCCCTACTGTTTTAATATATTTATAGGAGACACATTGATGGAAAATCAACAAGAAAGTTTTGATTCAGCATCTGCATCTATTCTCACTCTTGGATTAGGCTGGTTTCCCAAAAGTCCTGGAGGACTAGAAAGGTATATTTATGAACTAACTCATAAATTAGCAGCAAATCAAGACCAGGTTGAATTATGCGGAGTCGGTCTACCAGAGACTGAACTAAATTCGCCGATTAAGCTGACTAACTTGGCGAGTCCCGATAGTGCTATTTGGCAAAGATTATGGTCGATTCGCACTAACTTTCAGAAAACAAGAACAAGCAAACCAGATGCTATTAATTTGCACTTTGCATTATACAGCTTTCCTATTTTAGATATTTTACCAAAGGGAGTACCAGTTACTTTTAACTTTCATGGCCCTTGGGCTTCTGAGAGTCAGCAAGAGGTAGTTAATAAAAATCTCAGTCTTTTGATCAAACACTGGGTAATAGAACAAAACACTTATAATCGCTGCGATCGCTTCATTGTTTTGAGCAAAGCATTTGGTAAAATTTTACATCAGAAATATCAAGTACCGTGGAGTAAAATTAATGTTATTCCTGGTGGAGTTGATATTAATTGGTTTCAACCAAATTTTTCACCGCAAGAGGCTTGTAAACAGCTAGGCTGGCCAAATAATCGCCGTATCCTATTTACATCACGCCGCTTAGTACATCGAACAGGAGTTGATAAACTATTGCAAGCTCTGGCTATAATTAAGCCCAGAATACCAGATGTTTGGCTAGCGATCGCAGGTCGTGGTCACATCCAAGCTGCACTACAACAACAGGCTACAGAATTAGGATTAGACGACAACGTTAAATTTTTAGGTTTCCTACCTGATGAGCAATTACCTATAGCTTACCAAGCTGCTGAATTAACTATCATGCCTAGTCAATCTTTTGAAGGGTTTGGATTAGTAATAATCGAGTCTCTAGCCTGTGGTACTCCTGTTTTATGTACCCCAGTTGGAGGAATGCCAGAAATTTTATCAGAATTTTCACCCGATTTAATTACTACTTTGACCGAAGCTTCAGCTATTGCTGAAAAATTAGAGCAAGCACTATTGGGAAATATCCCCATACCTTCACGATCAGCCTGTCGCCAGTACGCCAGCACACACTATGATTGGAATAAAATTGCCCAACAAGTACGGAAGATTTTATTAGCTTAAACAAGTGAATTTAATAAATATTAGGGGCGCTACGTAAATCAAATTAGATAAAATAGAGGTTTAATGAGAATTTTTTTCCTAGACCAAAGCGGTAAACCAGGCGGTGCCGAATTATGTTTAATAGATATTGCTAAACCATATGGCGATCGCGCTTTAGTAGGTTTATTTGCAGATGGATCATTTAAAGATTTACTAAAGCAAAATCATATTCCAGTAGAAGTTCTCGCAACTCAAGCAATCGAAGTTCGCAAAGAAAGCAGTTTAGTACAAGGATTAAAGAGTCTGGGACAACTTACACCTTTGATTACTAAGGTAGTTAAAAAAGCGCGTGAATACGATTTAATCTATGCCAACACCCAAAAAGCATTAGTTGTCGGAGCATTAGCAAGTTTTTTCAGTCGTCGCCCTTTGGTTTATCATTTACATGATATTCTTTCTAAAGAACATTTCAGCCAAACTAATCTTCGCATCGCTGTTAACTTAGCTAATCGTTTTGCATCATTAGTAATTGCTAATTCCCAAGCTAGTCAAACAGCCTTTTTGCAAGCAGGAGGACAACCAGATATTATCGAAGTTGTCTATAACGGCTTTGACCCAAAAACCTATCAAACTAATGAGTCTGACATTAATAAATTACGGCAGCAGTTAAGATTGTCAGGAAAATTTGTCGTCGGCCACTTTAGCCGTCTTGCACCTTGGAAAGGGCAGCATATTTTAATTGATGCCCTTGCTAAATGTCCGCAAGAGGTGACGGCAATTTTAGTGGGTGATGCACTGTTTGGCGAACAAGATTACGTCCAAAAGTTACATCAACAAGTTGCTAAATTAGGACTAGAAAACCGCGTCAAATTTTTAGGATTTCGTTCTGAGATTCCCCAGTTAATGGCAGCTTGTGACTTGGTGGCACATACTTCTACTTCCCCAGAACCCTTTGGTAGAGTCATTGTAGAGGCAATGCTATGCGGAAAACCTGTAGTTGCAGCAAAAGCTGGAGGTGTAATGGAATTAGTAGAACATGGGCTTAATGGTTTTTTAGTCACACCAGGAGAACCCCAGGAACTTGCACAAGTAATTATCACCTGTCATCAGGAGAAGGAAATAACTGCAACTATAGCCAATAATGCCAGGATTACTGCTAGTGAGCGTTTTGATGTGGCAATTATTAATCAGCAAATTGCTCAACTGCTATCTCAGAGATTATAATTACCTGGTTAATAGACATCTCCAGAAATTAAAGACGCGTTATCTAGAACCCTTGTAGAGACGCGAAATTTCGCGTCTCTACATTCTTTTTCGGAGATGTCTAATCTATAATTACCGATTTTGTTTGGATAACTCTAGACTTGAACTTTTGTGATTACCAATATATGGCAAATTCCCCGCTTCGTTGCTATCCCACCTCAGACTCAAGTCTGCGGGTATAGGAAGTAAGCCTGCTTATGCAGGCTAATTATTTGATGCTAAACTCTGCACTGTAGCTCAAGCCACTTCCCGCAGTTGTGGTTGTGACGGCACACTCACCTCTGGAAATAAAAGCGAGAGTTGTTCGGCTTGAGGTACTGCTGCTTGTTCCAAAACTTGAACTTCGATACTCACGCTCACCAAATAACTGCCTGTATCAGCACCAACCGCTTCAGCAATTAATTTGGCAATGTCTGGGCGTTTGGCAGTCAACGGATCACGTAAAATACACCGATCCCATTCATGCTTGGCAGTCGGATTGAGGTTGAGAATGTAATGTTTCATCATCGAACTAACCCTTGAATCCATCTTCCAGAAGGTTTTCACAGAGCCGTTAGGCATTTGGCTAGGCTTTGTGGACGCTATCTATATTATAGTATATTTGTACTAAAGTGGGGCGATGTCTGAGTGAGAAAGTAAAAAAGATAGACCATTAGGATGAGCATATAGGCGTGTATTAGCGATATTTCCGGGCGACACCTGATTGTTTTAGGGGCTATGTTTTAATCAAGACGCGAATAATCAAAGCGCAATGCCTACGTCGGGCAAAGCCAACGCCAAATTTATCTATTCCCTTCTTTTGCAATTGGGTGGGCGATCGCAATCCCCAATCCCAGAAAATCTGCCTATAGGTTATTTATAATACAAAGCTATTGCAACTAAGCTTACAAAGCAACACCTAATTTTTATATAAATCGCTATATGGTAGATATCTATATTATTGACTTATTTGTCATTGGTCTACTTTTGCTGATGGTCACATTAGGGTCAGGTTGGATTGCTCGCTTACCTCTTTCTTTTGCGATTATCTACCTACTAGTTGGTATTTTTCTAGGCCCTTACGGCTTAGGGCTGGTTCAATTACGTCGAGATCAAGTTTTCAACACCGAATTGCTGGAAAAAATAACAGAACTTGTAGTAATTATTTCTGTATTTAGCTGCGGCTTAAGAATTGTTCGTCCTCTAAGGTTGGGCGTTTGGGATATTACGGTGCGATTGATTGTATTTCTGATGCCAATTTCAATTTTTGCTCTGGCTGTTGTGGGTAAATTGTTTTTAGGGATGAATTGGGGAGAAGCGATTTTATTAGGAGCAATTCTCGCACCCACAGATCCAGTATTAGCATCAGAAGTACAACTGACCGATACAAATGACCAAGATGAGTTAAGATTTGGTTTAACTTCTGAAGGTGGGTTAAATGATGCTTTAGCTTTTCCCTTCGTTTATTTTGGCATTCATGCATTAAAAGATGACAACTGGAGCAACTGGTTTCAACAGTGGATTACAGTTGATTTGATTTGGGCGATCGCATCTGGTATTGTAATGGGAATTGTTGTTGCCAAATCTATAGTTTTCATTGAACAAAAAATTCAAAAACGCCGTGCTACCGATGAGTTAATGGAAGATTTTATTGCTATCAGCACAATTTTACTAACTTATTCCTTAACAGAAATGATTAATGGCTATGGATTCCTAGCAGTATTTGTGGCTGGGTTAGTTGTGCAACGCAGTTACAGAAAAAATCCTGAAAAACCGCTAGCACAATTGGAATTTGTTGAGCAAATTGAAAAGCTGCTGGAAGTTGGGACAATTTTACTATTGGGGTCAATATTATTATTCAAACCAATGCTCAATTATGCTATGCAATCTTTGATAGTGATAATTTTGTTATTCTTTATAATCAGACCTGTAGGAGTTTGGATTAGCACAATAGGTAAACGCCCTCTAGAATCACAACGCCGAACCTTGCACCCAGGAACTCGGTTATTATTTGGATGGTTTGGTATTCGCGGTGTTGGTTCTTTATATTATCTTGCCTATGCGTTTGGTCATGGCTTAAAAGGTGAAGCAGGCGAAAAAATTGCTTGGATAACTTACACTACTATTGTAGTTTCGGTGATCGTGCATGGAATTAGTACAACTCCATTAATGAAGTGGTATGAACACAATCTTACTAATCAGAAAAAGACTACTCCTCCCGCCACAATAGATGAATTTGAATAAAAGCGATTTTTATAGGGTGTGTTATCGCTTTAGCGTAATGCACCATCAATAATTTAAGGTGCATTAGCCTTTGGCAGAACACACCCAACTATTTAGTTTTCCAAACCTCTCTCCTTTTAGGAAAGAGGCTTTGAATCTTAGTTTCCGCCAAGGGACGGAAAAGAGTTAGGAATTAGGTTTATATTTCCTAGTTACCTGTCACCTTTTCAAGAACTTCTTTCGCTTTCTCACCGAAACTTTCTGGGGGATTTTGTTCTCTCTCAGCTTTCAAATTCCTTTCGTAAGTCTTCTCTATAGTATTAAGGTTTTTGGAATCTTTTATTGCTTGCTCATAAGCTTCTTCTCGGTTTTCTTCTTGAACGCCAACACCTGGGTCATATTCGTTAGCACGATTAATTTTTTCTTCAGAATTTGGTTTATACTCTGGAGGTACTAGCTTTAATTCTTCAAGAGTAGTTGCATAACTAGCTTGCTGAACGAAAATGAAGGAACCTGACAAGCTGATGAAAATTATTAAGCCAACTACCAAAAAGCTTGAACGTAAGGCTTGCTTTAAAGTTAATAGAATTTTTTGCATGAAAAAACCTCCTGTTTTTTTATGAGCCTTGGTCATGTATAAATATATTCAATATTTAAGGCTCACAGGCATCCTAAGTGTTTAGGTACAGTTCTTCCTTCTATCGCAGGGTATATTAATTTTTACCTATAGTTCAGTTAATCCTATCAAAACCTTTTAAGACTTAGCACTACTTTGTCATAGTTAAGTTATCGTGCTTACTAATATCCTGCCCTGAACTTTAGTTCAGGGCTAATAGCTCAAGTCCACTCAAGTGGACTGAAATTTTCACTCTATTAGACATCTCCGAAAAAGAATGTAGAGACGCGAAATTTCGCATCTCTATAAAAGTTCTAGATAACGCATATTTAATTTCTGGAGATGTCTATTAGACTTATCCACAAATAAACCTCAAAATAGCTGAAACCCTTACATAGCTGGCTTTTTAGCTTATATAAAACAGGAACCTCTAAAACCCTCTCCAGAGCTAGGTTTCAGCCAAATAAAGTTCTCATTTCCGGATAAGTCTATTATATAAAGAGATTTTCAAATGAATGATCAGCCCTTTAGTTTGCGTGCTTAACCCTAGCGTATTAAGCTATAACCAACTGTGATTAATTTTAATTCCTCGGCTTTGCATCACCTCTTCAAATAAATTTGTTGGTAGTGCTTCTTCCACAGCAAAAACACCTGGTTTCTTGAGTTTACCTTCTAGCAATAATTGGGCAATACTACCCGTGCCGCAACCAGAAGCCACGGCTGTATTTTCATGGACTACAGTTGAACAATAAACGGCTGTTTCACCATTTTTTTGACCTGTAACTTCTGAACGAACTGCTACCCCAATTCCACTAAAATTATTAGTAACATCTGTCATCGAATGGCTGACATGAGACAGAAATTCAATCATGTAACGACGCTGCATTAACCACTTGGGAAAAACGTGTGCCGCAATCCAAGTTAGGTGATTGTAAAAATCGGGAACAGAGCCAAACTTAGTAATTACAGTTTTTACTGATGGGAAGGCTTTCGGCAGTGTAAAGGTTTCTGGCATATCAAACCAGTAAACTCCGCTGCGTCCATAGGGAGGTGGAAACTCAACTATTTCTCTTTCACTATAAGGCTTGATTATCTCCCATTTTCCATTTATCCAAGTCTCAAAAGGATACTGCAACCCCAGAAAAGTTGTCCGCATTACTGTAATACCAGCACCACCAGAACCCGAAACTAAATAACTTAAATGGATCTTTTCTGGTTTATCAAATTGTTCAACCCCCTGACGTACCATGCTGTTAGAAATACCAGGAAAAATGCCAGTATTAATAATTGCCGTTACACCAGCAGCAGCAGCTTGTTGATGATAATTGAGAGCTTTACTGGTATAGGAACGATGGTCGCTGACATCTACATAATTAACGCCTTGAGCAATACAGGTTTCGAGAACATTAGTATCTCGATAGTGAAATGGGCCAGCACAGTGAATGACTAACTTAGAGTTTGCGATCGCATCTCGCAGCTTGTCAAGTTCTGCCAAGTCCAATACCAAAAACTGCACTTGTCCTCCCGAAGATAAGCTGACAGCCCTCCCAAACTCCGCAGAACGTCCAGTAATCGTAATTTGTGCCTGCGTATGGGTAGCTAGATCCTGAGCAACACTACTACCAATCCGCCCCCGTCCACCAAGAATTAAAACGCTGTCTGTCATTACTCAAGATTCGCAATACTAACTTTATTTCATCAGTTTTCTGTCCTGTTTGCCATCGGTTATAAGTATGATTTATAGCATTTAATAAAATTTTTGCTCTATCTAACAGTTGTAAACAAGTTCGTAGTAAGCACAAAGCGTCCTTATTTTCTAAGCACTTTAGGGGTTCAGCCGGGATACCCGCAAAATGGGCACTGAAAGGGATGAAGAGTTGATTTTACCGTGCAAAATTTTGATTGTCCCGATATCATTTATAGGCAAGTTGGTAAATCAATAAAACACGCTCTGCAACAAAAATTTACAACGTGTCTTGTTTTGCGCGTATCCCGGCTGAACCCCAACCGCAAAAAAGTTAATCAGCGATGCAGCCAAATTAGAAAACTTTTCTGTCTCAGAATTTATTGAGCCCTGGGCAAGAGCGGAATTAGTTGACATAAATCCACGCGAAAAGAAGAGGGGTAAATTATCTGCCCCTTGAGACTCAACAATTGCGATCGCAGAATCGGATTGACTTACAAAACTATCGCGGGGGCGGTAGCAGGAACTAATATTTTACTTATCAGAATTTGACTATGAGAATCCTACCGTTTTGAGTGAATTGTACAAAAGCTGATTACCTTCGATTTTTAGTTAATCAGAGTCATTTATTATAAACGAATACTCAATGTTTTGTGCCTCAATTGCAGTAATCCTATATTTGACGACACTAGATACATCAGCTACTAAATAACCTTTACTCAAGGCTGGCTTTCCGGGTGTTGCTACCAGTGAAGATGTAGGTTGCCCTTTGTCATCCAATAATTCAAGATAAACAGTACCCCGCCGAACCTTTAGCTCTACCTTAGTATTTAAGGAGCGATTGCTAACGTCTTTGAGTTGGATGGTTTCAGTAGTAGAACCATTGGCTTGCAAAATAATGCCTCCATACAGACCATCGTTCCCATAAACAATAGTCTTAGTTTTGATCCTAGTATTGATTAAAACGATACAAGCACCCAAAATCATCATTAAAGTCAGAACTATTGCAACTTTGTTCACAACTATTAGACTCAATCTACTCTATGAAGAAAATTTTACTCTTCTTCGTTCAGTTTTGTGCCTAAATTGCGGGAATGAGCAAGAAATATAGAGATGGTCGGCATGGGGCATCGGCACGACCTTAAACGGACAGAGAGCGATCGTAAAACTACGGGCGTTGCAGAATCAGTCTATGAGGGGCTGAGGAATGGGCATCTCTCGGAACTTGAGATAGTGAAGTAACAATCGATAATGAATTTTTGTAATATTTTTACTGCCTATATACAATTGTCACCTTATTAAAATATGCTGTTATTCAACGGTTATAACGCTGGTTAAAACTTGAGGGTCAAGACAGCCCTTTTCAAACATCCTCTAAGAATGAGTGTGTAAAATTTTGTAATGTATTTAATTAATTTTCTGCGAATACCAGCAAATAATTTAAGTCTTCGGATAATAACTTTTGTGGAGAAATCTAATTATGAAGACATCTAAACTTTTTAAAGCCTTTAGTTTAGCAAGCACAGTTGCAATTTCAGCATTTAGTATATGTTTGACGAACCAAAAATCTTTAGCTGATGTAAATGTTACCCCCCCAGGTTGGTGTGTACATGCTGGCGCACGAATAGTGTTTGGGAAATTTGACGCTGATGAAGGCATAGATGCTCTTTGCTATGATAAAGCAGGTTCTAAATGGATTAATTATTCCGATGGTGAACATTTCTACGCAAAAACAAACTGGTGTACTCATGAAGGTTCATATATTATGGCTGTAAAGCAGAATTACGACGTTAATTATGACCTTATTTGTATAGATCGCAACAGAGGCTTTTGGGTAATAAATGCAAATCCCAACGGTACATTTAACTTTTAACATTTTAATTATGTTGCAAATAATCAGATACACACTAGATATAGAAGATTGAAATTTAAAACTTTTCTAGTAATCTACTTTATGTAGTGAGTACAAAAGTTTTTGCAACACAATTAGAGAATGAAACACAAAAGTAGACAACCTCAACGAAGGATTTGAAATAGCAATTAACCAAAATCCCACCCATCCTTAGCGACCTACCATAAGCTACAGGACACGCTAAAACAGACAGGACTGTACAAAGAACACGATTAACAAATTCCACATAACCCCAATTCTCACCCCGTAACGCGTCTCTAGCTGTGGGGTTTTATTTTTGGTGGTTGAGTGCGATCATCTGAAGGCGAGCGGGTACGCCCGGAGCGTTTCAGTAAACGGGGTTCAGCCGGGATACGCGCAAAACAAGACACGTTGTAAATTTTTGTTGCAGAGCGTGTTTTATTGATTTACCAACTTGCCTATAAATGATATCGGGACAATCAAAATTTTGCACGGTAAAATCAACTCTTCATCCCTTTCAGTGCCTCAAACTTGCCCATAAACAATCATTTTTGGGAATGTTTCAACTGAAGGAATAAAGTAAAGCTTGGGATTTAAACAACCGTATATCAAGGGTTTGGCTTGACATCCGTTACAGAACTTTACAAGGTGTCCCATTTTGCGGGTATCCCGGCTGAACCCCTAAAGTGCTTACTACAAACCTTCAAAAATAACTTGACATTTTACTACATTTGGGCTTGAATTTGCCTGACTACTGTCAGCGCCGAATAACTCACTCCAGCAGTACCTTCGCCGGGATGGGTGGAGTCACCAACTAACCATAGATGCTGGATTGGTGTACGATTAGCGAATCCAAAGGGGCCAAAGGTCGGAATCCTTTGACCTATGCCACCAACTATACCGCGATCGCGGGCTGTAAAATGGGCAAAGGTGCGGGGTGTTGCCGCTTCTTGATGAATAATAGTTTCTGGTTTGAGGTAGAAATATTGGGCAAGACGAGCAATCGCTTGCAAGGTAAACTTTTGTTTGAGTCCTTCATAATCATCAGTTTGCCACCACGGTGTCGGGTCTACAAATGAAGAAGCGATAATTGTCGCTTTCCCCTCCGGTGCGCGACCGTCTCCAGGATGACTGACGGAAACAAATAGGGAATTATTCTCGCCAATCGGGCCATCAGCATCGTACATAAATTGTAGATGGGGAGGACACCCAAGGGGAATCGCACTGGCATCTACACCTAAATACACCACAAACGCGCCCGATGCTTGAGGCAGTTTTTCCACCCGATTTTGATAACCAGATGGCGCTTGTTCTCCCAATAACTGTACCAAGTTTTGCACAGTGACGTTAGTAACTATGTCGTCGGCTGCTTCTGTCCAGACTTCGCCAGTTTTTTGATTTTTAATGACTACAGCAGTAGCTTTGCCATTCTCTACTTTGATTTCTTCTACAGTGTGGCGCATCAACAATTTGCCGCCATCTCTTTCTAAAGATTGTACCAGGCGATCGCTTAGTACTTGCATACTTCCCTGGAGGTGAAACAATCCTTGAGGTAGTTGGGATACACTCAACGCTGTTGCGGCATAAAGTAATGCTGTTTCTTCTGCATCCACCTGAGAGTATAGCTTCAGTTGCAAATCTAAAAAAGTTCTCAGTCGTTGGTTATTCCCCAGTCCACATAATCGTAAAGCATCTCCTACCGTCAACAAGGTGAAGGGTACGGTAATTAATGTACTGGGACGCACCGCTTGCGTTAGCTGCCACAAATCCCATAAATTACGTGGTGGTAGCACCGGATCACGTCCTTGAAATTCCCAACTGGCATTAAATAAAGTTGCCATCAATTCCCAGAAAGGTTCGCTACCGGGAAACTGTTTTTGTCGTTCCTCTTGCCATTTCTGTTGGTCGCGCCAGATATTAATCGGTGTGCTTTCTCCAGGTAAATACACTGCACAGGCAGGATCACAAGGCGTTGCGGCGGGTAAATCTATTGATAATTCTGAGAAAATGCGGTGGTGAATGCCTCCTGGTTCCAACCCCGCCACCTGAGTTGCTCCCACATCAAAGGTAAATCCCTGGCGTTTAAACGTTGAAGCACAGCCTCCTGGTACGAGAGCCTGATCCAAAATTAAGACGCTGTAACCTCTATGAGCTAATAATGCTCCAGCAGTCAGTCCACCTATTCCCGCACCGATAACGACGACATGAGAGTTACTTTTGTCAAGAGAAATGCTGGACATTGATTAGTTTCTTTAAAATTCTTAATACTTTTAATTATAATTTTACCTTAATCTTTAAGTTAAATGGGGTGCGATTTCTCAGTTGATAGAATACACACCTAACCCCCAACCCCTTCCCTATAAGGGAAGGGGAGTAAGATTCAAAGCCTCTCTCCTCTTAGGAGAGAGGTTTGGAGAGAGGTCAAAGTGAATCACGGGCGGATCATCCTAAACCCAAAAAATTTGAAATCAACGGCAATAGATTGCTGCACTGTTCAACCAACTTTGTGGCACTTGGTAAACTAGAAATTGTCCCTTTTAAAATCTTTATAGCCGTTTTCGCCGCCTTTTGCACCGCACCTTCTTGAGGACTTTTCCCGGCTTCAGCTAAGGCTTTCACTTGCTCTAATGCCTCGGCTTTATCTTCTGGCGCTAAATTTGTATCAGCCTCAATCGCTGCTTGCAATTGCGTCAACAATTCCTTAATTCCCGGTTTATCTGGTTCGGGTGACGCTGGTAACTCGTTGATGGTATTTGTTACCGTACCGCTAATATCACCTAAATTTAAAGCTTGTCCACTGGCATTAAAATCTCTGCCAACGCTGCCAATTTCAATTTTGCGACTGGCATCATTACTGTTAGTCATATTTTTATTCTCAACTTTATTGTCAACTTGAACATTTATAGGTTTATTTGCTAATAATTTTACAATCTCTGCCATCTCTCCACTTTGTTGGCGATAAACGACTATCTGCTCATCTTTTGCTTGTAATTGTGCTTTATATTTTTCTTCTACAGCTTGCAATGCCAGTTGATAACTTTGTGTAAAATCACTATGAATCTTTTCTTTATCAGCACCATCAGGTACACCAACTTTAACGACTACTACGCCATCACCTTTATTTTCAATACTCTGTAGAGCTAATTCTGTGTCTTCATTTTGATTTTGTACTGTTTGGAAGGCGTTAACAAAAGCTTTCCAATCAATGCCATTACGGAAAATTAAATCAACAGTATTTAAAACCTCTTCAAACAGCTTGGTAAATTCTCTTGGTTGAAATTCGCCACTACTGGGACGGCGTTCGCGGTCATCGGTTCCAGGCTTGGGGTTTTCGAGAAGATAGATAAAACGACAATCTATATTATCTAATTTGGTTGTACTTTCAATATTCCACGCTTCGACACAAGCACCTGTCATTTGGGCGCTGGTGAAGTTAGTACCTACAGCTTGAGCTAAAGTTAGGTTTGCCCGCTCTAAACAAGCGCCTTGGAAGGTGGCTTCTGTAATATCAGCATTTTCTAGATTCGCTTCTTTTAAATCTGCACCTATCAGGTTAGCGCCTTTCAGGTTTGCACGAGCATAAGATTTTCCTCGACCATTACCAGTGACGAGTAATTTTAGAATAGCTAATTTAGTTAATATGGTGTCGTCAACTCTGGCAAAGTCAAGTTTTTTTGCTTCATAAAAACGAGTGCGTATTAGGTTTGCTTTTTTAAAATCTGTGTTTTTTAGGGTTGCACCAGTAAAATCAGCATCGGTTAAATCGGCATTGCGGAAGCTAGTTCCACCTGTCGCAGCAAAGGCGAGAGCAAATGAGCGAATCCAAGGATCTTTTTCATCTCCCGTTAAACTACGCCAGCCAATGTAAGCGGTAAATAATGTAAAGGCTCCGGCGAAGGCTCCGGCTACGGCTCCGGCTCCGGCTACGGCGAAGGCTCCGGCTACGGCGAAGGCTCCGGCTACGGCGAAGGCTCCGGCGAAGGCTCCGGCTCCGACGAAGGCTCCGGCTCCGGCGAAGGCTCCGGCTACGGCGAAGGCGAAGGCTCCTAAACCTGCTGTTAAACCCTTACGAATAGTAATAATACAAAAAACCAGTATCAAAATTAGGGAAACTATCCCAATGATGACGTTTTGAGTGCTTTTGATATCAAAAATATATGCGACCAATGCACCAACTAAGATTGAGAAAAACCCTGATATTCCCGATATCAGCCACGAGGCTATAAGCAACCCAATAGTCCAACGTCGCTGTAGTCCAGCCTTACCACCTGTGAAGTCAGCATCTTTAAGAATCGCGTTGGTAAAGTTTGCTCCTCTAATATCTGCCTTGCTAAAGTTTGCCCCAGTCAGGTTTTGACCTTTAAAAGAGCGACCTCGAAGATTTTGACCGGAGTAGTCTGGCGGCATAATGGCGTACTAATTCGTAATTTGTAATTAAGAAAGTCAGATTAAATCTGGGTTTGGGGGTTTGAATTTGGTGACGGATTTGAGAGAATTAGTATTACTGAGATTTTATACAAGTTTGCTGTGCAATATTTCGGATTTTGGCAAAATAAGGAAAATACAAAAGTTTTGGATTTAATACGCCGTAGAAGCGCATGACTGCGTGCCCTTACCTTTGAATGCTTAAGGTGTCATCAGCAATATTGAAGTTGATGTCACCATACTTAAGCTGTAGTTATTAATATTGCAACTGTAGCGGTCTACCTCGTGACGGGAGCGGTCTACCTCGCGACGGGAGCGGTCTACCTCGCGACGGGAGCGGTCTACCTCGTGACGGGAGTGGTCTACCTCGCGACGGGAGCGGTCTACCTCGCGACGGGAGCGGTCTAACTCGTGACGGGAGTGGTCTACCTCGCGACGGGAGCGGTCTAACTCGTGACGGGAGCGGTCTAACTCGTGACGTTAGTCAATAACACCCAGTTTATGTATACTATTAGGTTTGAACTCTAGAACTGTGACTGAAATAACTGCTCAAGATTAAGACGATGTTCGTCAGGCTCAAATGAAGTACATCATAACCCCCTCCTCGCTTGCTCTTAGGAGGGTGGTTTCATACAAGCAGAGAAAAACTAAAACTGGGTTTCAAAGCCTCTCCCCATGTGGGCGCTACGGTGTATACACAAGTCTGAAATAGTTTACTCGCCTGGTTTTTCACGTCAGTTTTACCCCACCCTAACCCTCCCCTTTACAAGGGGAGCCACTGCCTTGGGCGGCTTTGCCGACTTGAAGCATGTGGCGTGAGGGAACTAGATTCCTGTTTTCCCCCAATATATCGGGGAGATTAAGGGGGGTAATTTGACTTATGCAGGACTTACGCACTCAAAACCTGAAACCTAGATCCCCCCTAACCCCCCTTAAAAAGGGGGGAACTTTAAAAGCCCCCTTTTTAAGGGGGTTGGGGGATCTCTTGTGCGTAAGTCCTATTATGTATACACCGTAGGTGGGGGAGACGTTTGGAAAGGGGTAAAAAGCCATGCCGCAAAACGAGAAATCAAGACTTATGGATTTTTCTTTTTTCGTATGAAACCACCCTGCTCTCCTCGCTTGCTCTTAGGGGGTTGGGTGTGGGGTTCAGTACCTACTCAAGCGAGAACCGGTATAAGACAATAGACATCTCCAGATGGTATTATTCTGTGTATCTTTATAAAAAAATGGTATCAAGGCCTTTTTAGCTTGATCTAAGTGACGTAAAATTTAGAGTAGAAATACTTTGTATTAAGAGGTTTGGTGATATGTC
>NZ_JAQYWQ010000070.1:0-20101 GCF_029379315.1 Nostoc sp. S13 | reverse complement strand
GTGACGTAAAATTTAGAGTAGAAATACTTTGTATTAAGAGGTTTGGTGATATGTCTCTAAGTATCTCAAGCGTATTTGATGCCAATTTCTATCGTGCTGTCAATTCCGACCTAGCTGGTTTAAATGATGCTCAAGCTCTATCACACTTCCAGACTTATGGTTTAAACGAAGGACGTTCCTTCTCACCACTTATTGATTTAAGTTTTTATCGGGCTAGCAATTCTGACCTGGCAAACTTTAACAATAGCCAACTGTTAGATCATCTAGAGAATTATGGTGTAGCTGAGGGACGCAACTTCTCTCCAATTGTTGACCTTAACTACTATCGTGCTAACAACAGTGACCTTGCAAGCTTTAACAACGAGCAATTATTTAATCATCTGGAAAACAATGGTATTACCGAGGGACGCTACTTTGATCCACTTTTCACTTTTGGGCAATATAAGTCTCTTAACTCTGATCTGGCAAACCTAAATAATTCTCAACTTTTGAACCACTTTGAAATCAATGGGATAAACGAAGGGCGTTACTTTTCACCCTATTTTGACTTTAACTACTATCGCGCTAACAACATAGACTTAGCTAATTTTAACAACAGCCAGTTGTTACAGCATTTTGAAATCAATGGGATAAATGAAGGGCGTAAATCTTCACCTTCATTTGATGCTAGTTTCTATAAAGGAAATAATCCCGACTTGGCTTCCTTGACAGGCATCAATTTACTCGAACACTTTGATTTCTATGGTAAGTTTGAAGGTCGTCAGGCTGCGAGTGAATACGCTGGCAACACATTTGACACTGCTCCCCAACTTACGATAGGTTCAAATCCTACTCAAGTATTTGAACACGTCGGCTCATCCGATCCTAATGACTACTATCAGTTCAGTTTAAATCAAGCTAGTGTTGTGACGCTAGATAACTATAGCTTTTCTAGAAGTATAGTTGAGCAAATAGTTGATAGTAACGGTCAGATTTTGAGTTATAGCAATAGTCCAGTACAAAATCCTGATAGTAGTGTTATAAGCTATCCATCTCTACAGCTTGCATTAGATCCAGGAACTTACTATATACAGATTCAACCTCAAGCAGGGGATACTGATTACCAGTTCTACCTTAGTGCGATACCAATCGACGAGTCCGAGGTAGTAGATTCGGGTACTATAACAGGTGCTGCGGGTGCTGCGGGTGCTGCGGGTAATCCGGGATAATCGAAATCGCTGAGGTAACGTAAAAAATACAACATTATATTACGTTATCTCGTTCCCAGTCTCTGACTGGGAATGCATTTGGAGAGGCTCCGCCTTAAGACTTGTGACGTAAAATTTAGAGTAGAAATACTTTGTATTAAGAGGTTTGGTGATATGTCTCTAAGTATCTCAAGCGTATTTGATGCCAATTTCTATCGTGCTGTCAATTCCGACCTAGCTGGTTTAAATGATGCTCAAGCTCTATCACACTTCCAGACTTATGGTTTAAACGAAGGACGTTCCTTCTCACCACTTATTGATTTAAGTTTTTATCGGGCTAGCAATTCTGACCTGGCAAACTTTAACAATAGCCAACTGTTAGATCATCTAGAGAATTATGGTGTAGCTGAGGGACGCAACTTCTCTCCAATTGTTGACCTTAACTACTATCGTGCTAACAACAGTGACCTTGCAAGCTTTAACAACGAGCAATTATTTAATCATCTGGAAAACAATGGTATTACCGAGGGACGCTACTTTGATCCACTTTTCACTTTTGGGCAATATAAGTCTCTTAACTCTGATCTGGCAAACCTAAATAATTCTCAACTTTTGAACCACTTTGAAATCAATGGGATAAACGAAGGGCGTTACTTTTCACCCTATTTTGACTTTAACTACTATCGCGCTAACAACATAGACTTAGCTAATTTTAACAACAGCCAGTTGTTACAGCATTTTGAAATCAATGGGATAAATGAAGGGCGTAAATCTTCACCTTCATTTGATGCTAGTTTCTATAAAGGAAATAATCCCGACTTGGCTTCCTTGACAGGCATCAATTTACTCGAACACTTTGATTTCTATGGTAAGTTTGAAGGTCGTCAGGCTGCGAGTGAATACGCTGGCAACACATTTGACACTGCTCCCCAACTTACGATAGGTTCAAATCCTACTCAAGTATTTGAACACGTCGGCTCATCTGATTCTAATGACTACTATCAGTTCAGTTTAAATCAAGCTAGTACTGTTACGCTAGATAACTATAGCTTTTCTAGAAGTGTAGTTGAGCAAATAGTTGATAGTAACGATATAACACAGGGTTCTTCTAGCAATAGTGCAGTCCAAAATCCTGATAGTAGTGTTGTAGGCAATCCATCTCTAAAAATTATTGGATTAGCTCCAGGAACTTACTATATACAGATTCAACCTCAAGCAGGAAATACTGATTACCAGTTCTACCTTACTGCAACACCAACCGACGACCAGACCCAGCTGTCCCTGCTAGATTCGAGTATTACAACAGGTGCTGCGGGTGCTGCGGGTGATCCTGCTCCCCAACTTACGATAGGTTCAAATCCTACTCAAGTATTTGGACTCGTCGGCTCATCTGATCCTAATAACTACTATCAGTTCACTTTAAATCAAGCTAGTACTGTTACGCTAGATAACTATAACTTTTCTACAACTGTAGTGCAAATAGTTGATAGTAACGATCAGATTTTGGATCCTAGCAATAGTGCACTACAAAATCCTGATGGTAGTGTTATAAGCGATCCATCTCTACAGTTTGCATTAGATCCAGGAACTTACTATATAAAGATTCAACCTCAACCAGGGGATCAAGTAGAAGATACTGATTACCAGTTCGACCTTACTGCAACACTAACCGACCCGGACCTGTCCGAGGTAGGAGATTTGGGACTATAACAGGTGCTACGGGTGCTACGGGTGCTGCGGGTAATTCGGGATAATCGAAATCGCTGAGGTAGCGTAAAAAGTAAAACATGGTGGGGCTGAGACACGATGCATTGGTGTCAATTTAACGTGAAAGCCTTTTAAAACCTCGTTTCCAGCCAGAGGCTGGAAATGCACCTCATGGCGGCTCTGCCGCAAGGCTTGAGGCGGCAGCCCTCTGGGAATGCATTAACAGTCACAGACTGGAAACGAGATAAGGAGATAATCTCTAAAAGCTACTTTTAGACTAACTTTCACGTTAAATTGACACCTATGGACACGGTGAGAGTATCTGATAATCTATTTGCTTTATCGGGTTTTCTTTCAACTTCTGCGTCTCACCCGCTCCCCCAATCGACTTTTGCCAATTTGGCGTAAGATTATTGTATGTTATTACTACAATTACTATTGATGCTAGATAATGGGAAGACTTTGATATTTTTTTGCCAATCTAGCCCCGGAAACAATAACTAACAACTTATGCGAACTCACTATTGCGGCGAACTCCGAAAAGAACATATTGGAGAAACTGTTACCTTTTACGGATGGATAGACCGTCGCCGCGATCACGGTGGTGTGATATTTTTAGATTTACGCGATCGCTCTGGAATTGTCCAAATCGTCAGCGATCCGCAACGCACCCCAAATTCATATCAGCAGGCGAACGCCCTGCGAAATGAATATGTTGTCGAAATCACTGGTAGGGTAACACAACGTCCCGAAGAATCGCTGAATACTCGCATCCCCACAGGCGAGGTAGAAATCTACGCCGATAAAATTCAACTCCTCAATGCTGTCCGCAAACAGTTACCTTTCCAAGTTTCCGTAGCTGACACTGAGACAGTGCGGGAAGACTTACGACTAAAATATCGTTATTTGGACTTGCGACGCGATCGCATGGCGCAAAATTTGCAACTACGTCATCAAATTGTCAAAGCGATGCGTCGTTATCTGGAAGATTTGGAAGGTTTTATTGAAGTCGAAACCCCAATACTTACCCGTTCTACCCCAGAAGGGGCGCGGGATTATGTTCTACCCAGTCGCGTTAATCCTGGTGAGTGGTATGCTTTGCCACAATCACCCCAGCTATTTAAACAATTGCTGATGGTATCCGGCTTGGACAGATATTATCAGATTGCCCGTTGCTTTCGTGACGAAGATTTACGCGCCGACAGACAACCAGAATTCACCCAGTTGGACATGGAAATGAGCTTCATGTCCCAAGAAGAAATTATCGAACTGAATGAAAACTTAGTTTGTCATATCTTCAAAACAGTTAAAGGAATTGAGTTGCAGCGCCCTTTCCCCCGTCTCACTTACGCTGAGGGGATGGAACGCTACGGCAGTGATAAACCAGATACACGCTATGGTTTGGAATTAGTTGATGTCTCAGATGTTGTGAAAGACTCTGGTTTCAAAGTCTTTCGAGACACTGTTACTAATGGTGGTATTGTCAAAATCTTGCCCATTCCCAACGGTAACGATGTAATTTCTAATGTCCGCATCAAACCCGGTGGCGACTTATTTAAAGAAGCCAACGAAGCCGGTGCTAAAGGTTTAGCTTATATCCGCGTTAGAGATGATGGCGAAATTGACACCATTGGCGCGATTAAAGACAACCTCAGCGTTGAACAAAAACAAGAAATTTTACGCCGTACAGGTGCAAAACCTGGACATTTACTGTTGTTTGGGGCTGGTGATGCTGTTACAGTTAATAAAACTTTAGATAGATTACGGCAAGCGATCGCTAAAGAATTTGGTTTAATTGATCCAGAAAAAATCAACTTGCTGTGGGTTACAGATTTTCCGATGTTCGAGTGGAATGCTGACGAAAAGCGCCTAGAAGCACTGCACCACCCCTTTACAGCACCACATCCTGATGATTTGAGCGATTTAAAGACTGCACGCGCCCAAGCTTACGACTTGGTACTCAACGGCGTAGAAGTTGGCGGCGGAAGTCTGCGGATTTATCAGCGAGAAATTCAACAGCAAGTATTTGAAGCAATCGGTTTATCTCCTGAAGAAGCACAAAATAAATTTGGCTTTCTCTTAGAAGCATTTGAATATGGTACACCGCCGCATGGTGGCATCGCCTACGGTTTAGATCGTTTGGTAATGTTGCTAGCTAGAGAAGAATCTATTCGAGATGTAATTGCTTTTCCGAAGACACAACAAGCGCGTTGTTTGTTAACAGATGCGCCTTCGAGTGTCGATGTTAAACAGTTGAAAGAATTACACGTTGCTTCCACTTATAAACCAAAGTCTTAGTGAACTAGGTAATATTTCTTATCTCCCCCCTTGGCAAGGGGGGATTAAGGGGGGTAATTAGACTTGTGCGTACACCGTAACCTACAAGGAGAGAGACTTTGAATTTTCCTCCTTAGAGTGTCGGGAAGCGAGCTAGGTCTTTCGTAGGCTTTTCCACATGACGTGAAAAGTCAGATCGGCTGGCAAGTTAAGTATTTACAGTGATTACGACATAAAACAGCTTTGACTCTAAGCTTAACCAAGCCGCAGATCCCCGACTTCTCAAGAATGATTTAAGATTGCTATATGTAGAAAAATATGTGATTAAATGTATCGCAGATTTAAAAAATAAATAGAATACTTCATGCGTCGAGACTCAATTTTTTACAAACTGTTTCAACAATCCCCCACTCTTTTATTTGAACTCTTGATAAATCCCCCGACAAATGCCGATGCTTATCGATTTGATTCGGTAGCTGTCAAGGAACCCAAATTTGAAATTGACGGGGTATTTTTACCACCAGAAAGCGAGACTCCTGGAGTTGTATATTTCTGTGAGGTACAGTTTCAAAGAGATGAACAGCTTTATGAAAGAGTATTTGCTGAATCTTCACTATATTTCTACCGCAACCGCGCCAGATTTAACGACTGGCAAGCAGTTGTAATTTATCCATCTCGTAATACCGAACAAAGTAATATTTACCCTTATCGTGGATTTCTCAATAGTAACCAAGTGCATCGGGTGTATTTGGATGAATTGGGGGATATTCGCCAATTACCTTTATGGGTGGCACTGATGGTACTGACTACAATAGAGTCAGAACAAGCACCTGAAGAAGCAAGGTATTTGTTAACAAGAACTGGTCAAGAAGTACCATTAGCAGAGGGTCGCGTCATAATAGAGATACTGACGACGATAATGATGTACAGGTTTGAAGAATTGAGCCAAGCGGAGGTAGAGTCTATGCTAGGAATAACACTACAGCAAACGCGAGTTTATCGAGAAATCAAGGAAGAAGGACGAGAAGAAGGACGAGAAGAAGGACGAGAAGCGATGGCTAATGCTATTTCCCGACAATTGACTAAGCGGCTTGGGGAACTGTCTGAGGAAATGCGCTCATCCATTTCTGGTTTATCTTTGCCTGTTCTCGCAGATTTGAGCGAAGCATTGCTTGATTTTACTACTTTAGCTGATTTGCAATCTTGGTTAGAAGAGCGAATAAATTAAACTACCTCTTGTTGTTTTTGAGTTAAATACATTGCAATTCCTTTCTCGTAGTAAGCTGCTTCATTAATAAAAATAGGATAAACAGTAGACTCTCCCTCATAGAAAATCTCTTTTCCTTCAAAAGTCAGAAACATTGGATCACTAGGATTTAGAGGTTCATAATCTCTAAACTGAAGTTGGGGGTGAATCATGGCTTGAATCTCCCCGCGGGAGCTACGCCCGTCGTAGACATCGCTTCTAGGATAATCTATAGTTTCAATATATTTATATAATGTAAGCTTAGTATTTTTCGGCAAAATATTACCTTGATTGCACTCTTGAAAATAGTCTAAAATCGTATAAATAAGCTGTTCCGTTTTCTGAAATAATTCGGCGTCTAAAACATTCTGAGCCACCGCCCCAACTTCTATAACAAAACCAAATTTGCACAAAGAACGGAGAAAGCCACTTTCTTTAGATTGCTGATTAATACAGACTTTTACTAAAGGATTTATTGAACTCAAATAAGCGGCTAACTGAAGTAAGAAAGGATGCGTATCAGAAAAAATCAGACTTAACCCCATGTTGGCAGTTGTGCTGTGCAAATCAACAATTACATCCACAAATGGCTGATTTTCCGGTTGCAATATCTGTTGGATTGCTTTTGCCCGTGTATCTTCATAACTTGAGAGTTGGGGATTTTGTAAGCCTTGATTGGTGAAGCAACGATTTAAATCCTTATCAATGTATCGTTTGCCTTCTTCAATAGCTTTCAGATTCCCAAGTAATGCTAGAATTTCAAAAGTTGATCTATTGATTAAATTAGGATATTGCTGAAACTTTTTGACTAGATGTACTCCTGTTAACTCATTTCCGTGGTTTCCTCCAACGATCGCGACTCGCTCAATCTGACTCATAACAACCTCATATCTAAAAAACTTACTATAATGCTTTTTTGCGATCGCCAGATGATTCGCTCGATAATTCTGTAATTTTTTATGTCCCATTAGCCACATTTCAACCCCAAACGAGCTAAATGTGTGCCTTAAAACTTACTGTAGTTAATTCCCGTTGGCTCCATAATTCGATTGTGTAATTCTCTTAACCTCTCACAGGTGCTTTGCGGGCAACATGAACAGCAGAAAGAAACGAGAGTTGTACGCTATCTCCAAATTTTTCTAGCTTCTGCCGCAATCCTGCAAATAGTAACTCTTTGGTTTGTGGCTCTAGTCTCCGAAAGGTACTCAAAAGCTTGAAGTAGTCATCAATGCTATAGGTGACTTCACACGCAGTTTGCTCGACAGTCAACTCTTTAAAACAATTAGAGTCTAAAATCTCTTGTCCAAACCCCGTCAAAATCTCTGCTTGAATCTGGGCACCGTCATATCGGGCAAAGGAGGGCGCATAAGCTTGATACACTTCCTCTAGAACTTGGTAAACTTCGTATTTCGGTTCTGGGGTGAGATTCCATAGCAAAATAAGAAAACCGTTATCGCGCATTGCCGATGCTGTCTTGGTATATCTAATCTCTGGTGGTATCCAGTGAAAGGCATTCGCAGATAGAACGGCATTGAACTGTTTTGCTTCTAGTTCCCACTCCTCAAATGAAGTATTGCAAATTGTGACTTTTGGATATTGATCGCAGTTTTGTTGTACCAAATGATAAAAATCCTGGTTTGGCTCAATACACGTCATTGAAAAACCAAATTGAGCAAAAGCCACCGTCGCATTTCCTGGGCCACAACCAACCTCAAGAATCGATGCATCTGAGTCAAGTTGGGCTAAAGCCACAGACCGATCAATTAGTTCCTTTGGATACTGCGCTCTTGCATTGTAATAAATATCAGCAACGGGAGAATACCACGTCCTTCGCTGTTCCAAATCCATAGAAGCTCTGGCATTTATTTCTTGTCTAAAGTCTTGCATAAGCTAGGGCGTGTCAGCTTTGATCGTTCAATTTCATTTTAGAACTAGCAAGGGATCTGTCAAAATTTTTATTAAGGTTATTTTGAGTATTTTAACTGATTGACAAAAGGCACTTTATTTACCTCTCATGAATTGACAAAAAAACTTTTACAATTTCTGCCCGGCGTAAATCGATCGCACTTCGCCGTTACGCCGGATGACAGCTTCGCCATTACTAACATCTACTAGTGTCCAACCACTTGTGCCGATACTTTCACCCATATTGATGCGGCGAGTCACGCCATCAATTTTAAACAAAGCGGCAGATTTGTTGCCTAATTCTAGCAATCCTTCTAAGGTATCACTAGGAGCAACCGCGATCGCAGTTGCCGGATATACTTCTTCTTGGATAATAGTTGGTTCTGATTCTGGTACAAGTGCAGCACGCAATGGAACTACTGGTAATGCAGGTAGAGGCTTGGGTTTTTGCCGCACGGTAATGGGTGCAGTTTTCCCAGCCACAGGTTTAAATTCTGTTTGTACAGCCGCAGCAAAGTTGGCAGTCACAGGCTTGGCAGCTTCTTCGACTTTATTTAGGGCAGATTTTACAACATCCGGTTGATACCCCTTTAACGCATTGGCAACTTGTGGTAAAAGTCTGGGAGTCCCAGGAATTGACGGGAACGCGTAATGCATTGGCGACGGCGCTTGATAAACGGGAACATAGATGCGCTCAACAACACTTCTCGAACGATTAGCATCTGCTGAAAATGCTGGTAGATTATTAGTTATTTGCTCTTTATCAACGGCTATTTGGTTAGTATTTGCCGGACTGGAAAATGCCGGTTTGACAAGTTTTTGAGCGCTTTGTGTTTCTTCCTTGTCTATAACTGTCAGCGCTCCTAGCATATAGTCAACTAACTCTGCCTCAATTTCTGGTTTTACAGGCAACTGTGATTGCGATTGCGGCACTAGAAGAACTGATTCAGGCAATTGATGATATACGACTCCAGACTCTACCAGGTAGATAATACCAGCGATCGCCACGCCTAAAGTTGTTGCCACAATCAGTAGTTTGCCCAAAGTCCAACTACTTTTCTGACGCTTTTTACTAACTCGTTTAACGTTACTTAATTGCTTGTGGTTATCTTGAGTAACTGACTGTACTGTTTGGTTCAGTGTGTTCGGTAAGATGATCTCTGGTATCCTAACTGTTTGCAGAGGCACGTATTCTGGAGGCGACTGGGGTTGATATCGCGAGGAAACCCCAGCAGCAGACTGGCTCGATTTGTTCTGACTACTGCGGCTAACAGTTTGAGAAAGCAGATTACCACTAACATCAAGAATGTCGTCGATATCGGCAAAGAGTTCATCCATCAGGCTATCAGCATAGTTTTCTATCGACCAAGGCTCGTTGGCGATTAAGTCTTCTGATGGTTCCGGTACAATTATGAGACGAGGACGGGTGCTGGCTTGTTGTAACATAGACGTTCTATCTTTGTTGCTAGGACGGAGAAACGCCGCCCCTACTGCCTGGAAATTAGAATTAACGCAATGTGCGACTTATTCTTGAAATCCCAATTCCATTCCTCTTCCCCGCAGGAAGGAGCCACTGCGTTGGGGAGCCAGCGCGGGAACAGGGGGTTTCCCCCATTAAGCGACTGGCGTCGGTGCCGACTTGTTCGCGCAGCGTCTCCCCTTGGGAGAAGCAAGTGGCATAGAGCCTTTGATTCTTGCTCCCCTTCCCTAAAAGAGAAGGGTTTGGCAGTTAGGTTCGAGAGAAAGTTGCACACAGCGTAAATTATTAATCAAACATCCAATCCCTCGTCCAATTAAGACGAGTTGATTGAGCGTTGGTATTAAACTCAACTTTCGTTTGGGGATTGCTGATAATGGCAGTATTAAAGATTTATGTCATCTATCATACCAATCGCCCTCCCTACTACTATACTCAGTCTTTATCAACTTTGTGTGAAGCTAACGCTGTAAACTCTGACCGGCTCTTGCTTCTACCTAATTCTAAATATAATAATAAAGCATTAATATCTGCTGGGTTTACGCCACCGATACGTGCCGCTTGACCAAGAGTGAGTGGTTTTACGTGAGTCAGCTTTTCCCGTGCTTCTTTTGAAAGAGTATCAATTATTGTGTAGTTCAAATCTCCAGGTAAGTGGCGGTGTGCTTGGCGGGCAATTTGGTCAATCTGGTTTTGTTGTCTAGCGAGATAGCCAGAATACTTAATGTCAATTTCTGCGCCTTCTTTCTCGGCGCGGTTGAGGTTGGGGTTTCCCAGTCCGAATCTGTCGAGGTCAACGTAATGCAATCCCGGACGCCGCAGTAAGTCATTAAGGGTAATGGAACCTTTAATTAATTGCTGGGTATCAGATGCGATCGCTATACCAATTTCATCATGTTCTTTGACGCGTGTCACTTGCAATCTTTGTTTTTCTGTGGTAATATTTTCCTGCTTTTGGGTAAATAGATCCCAACGGCGATCGTCTATTAAACCAATTTCCCGTCCCAAGGGTGTCAAGCGTTGGTCGGCATTATCAGAACGCAACAGCAATCGATACTCAGACCTACTGGTAAGCATCCGGTAAGGTTCCCGCAGGTCTTTTGTACACAGGTCATCAACTAGCGTCCCAATGTAACTTTGCTCGCGGGCAAAAACAATCATTTCTTGAGAGCGAACAAATCGAGCGGCGTTAATTCCCGCTACCAGTCCTTGGGCGGCGGCTTCTTCATAACCTGTGGTGCCGTTAATCTGCCCAGCACAAAACAGCCCCGCAATCTTCTTAGTCATTAGTGTGGGGTAACACTGAGTTGCTGGTAAATAATCATATTCCACAGCATACGCCGGACGCAGCATCACACATTTTTCTAAACCGGGGAGAGTCCGCAACATATGCAGTTGCAAATTTTCTGGTAAACCTGTGGAAAACCCTTGAATATAAAGTTCCGGTATATCCCTTCCTTCCGGTTCAATAAAAATTTGATGGCTTTCCTTATCGGCAAAGCGCACAATCTTATCTTCAATACTGGGACAATAACGCGGCCCTTTGGCTTCCACCCAACCGCCATAGACGGGCGAAAGGTGCAAATTATCTTGAATTAGGCGATGGGTTTCGGCGGTTGTGCGGGTGATGTAGCAAGGCATTTGTTCCCGTTCTACCCACACATCTGGGTCAAAACTAAACCAGCGCACATCTTCATCCCCTGGCTGGATCAGCATTTTACTATAATCCACCGATCGCTTGTCTACTCGTGCTGGAGTTCCAGTTTTCAGCCTTCCGGTTTCAAATCCCAGGCGATTGAGAGTTTGTGTTAATCCTTCAGCCGCAAATTCCCCAGCGCGTCCAGCTGGCATTGATTTGTTACCAACCCAAATTTTGCCACCCAAGAAGGTGCCAGTTGTTAAGATGACTGCTTTACATTGGAACCCTACACCAAAATACGTTTCAACACCGATGACTTCACCGTTAGCGCCCAGCACTAAATCTGTTGTCATACTTTCACGGATTGTCAAGTTTTCTTGGTTCTCGACAATATTTTTCATCACTGCTGCATATTCGCGCTTGTCCGTCTGGGCACGTAATGCCCAAACAGCAGGCCCCCGTGAAGAGTTGAGGATACGTTTTTGCAAGTAGGTGCGGTCTGCTACTTTACCAATGTCTCCGCCGAGTGCATCGACCTCATGGGTCAACTGGGATTTAGCCGGGCCACCGACTGCGGGGTTACAAGGTTGCCAAGCGATTTTATCTAAGTTAAGCGTCAATAGCAAGGTACGACAACCGAGGCGTGCAGAGGCGAGAGCTGCTTCGCAACCGGAGTGACCTGCACCGACGACTATGACATCAAAAGCGTCTTGGAATTCAACGGAATTGTGCATGGTCATACTTACAGGATCAGCAAGCTTAGAGTTATTTTCAATTTTAACTGTTCCAGTGGTTTCCTGGATGTATCTTTCTGATAATAAAGTTATCAAATTTACTATTAGTCAATTCAAGACAAGTTTCTTTTTTGTTTGAGTAATAAGTCATCGAAGAGGATAAAGGAACAGGGGGATAAGTAGAAAACCCTATAGATATATCTCCCCAAGTCTCCTCGTCTCTTTCTTCAATTATCACAGCTATTTTTCACATGGTTAGCCATCAACACAAATTGATTTATTACGGATATATATTAGATATCTTGCAGAAGTTATATAGAACCATATATCGCAGTTCCCAAGCGCATGAAGTACATCGGATCAAAACCTCACCCTCATTCCCTTTGGTAAGGAGAGGCAGGGTGGTTTCATACAAGCAGAGAAAAACTAAAACTGAGTTTCCAAGCCTCTCCCCCCGTGGGGGAGAGGCTTGGAGAGGGGTCAAAAGCCATGCCACAAAACGAGAAATCAAGACTTATGTATTTTTCTTTTTTCGGATGAAACCGCCCTGCTCTCCTTGGTAAGGAGAGGGGAGATAAAGCACAGTTTTATCGGGGTGAGCTTATCTCAGTGAAAGCAAATATACCAAATGAGAAACAAGATTTTTGCTCCCTCTCCTTGATAAGGATAGGGTTGGGGTGAGGTTTTACAAGCCTTACTCCCCAACGCTAGCTCTTAAGGGGCTGTTTTTGTGAGGTATGCATTCCATACAATTGAGAATAGCTATATTGCCAAAAGCCGATTATTTTTATACTTGAATCACTTAATTAACTATTTAAAAATGAAACTCACCATTAGGAAGAAAAAAAATATTACTAGACTTCTCAAAAAGATAACTTTTATCATTATAGTTATCTTGATGATTTTTACTTTAGGAGCTAGTAATGAGATTCCACTCAACCAATTAAGTATAACTGCTCAACCATTAAACGGATGCTTGAGTACTGATTTATTACCTTGTACAGATCCTTCTCAAAAGACAATACTACAACCATTTATTCCCAACCCAGAATTAAATAATCAACAGCGTTTTTTATCTGCGATCGCTAGAAAGTTACCCACAATTCCCCAGCCTGGTACTTATGAATATATTTTGCTGCGGGCGTATGGCGCAGTCTTTGTAAATCAAGATGTCGGAATTAAACTGCCGCCAAAAGATATCTTTGCAAATGAACAAGAAACCCAAGATTTTCAAGCTACTTTAACAATGGTTCATATTGACGGCACTAACGACTGTTACTTACAAAAATCGGCTGCTGATGCTTTCAATAAAGTGCGGATTCAACAACATATCCCGCTAAAATCTGGTTATGGTTCTGGTGATTGTACTCGCACTTTCAATACAAATTTAAAATTTTGGCATAAATATGCTAACGATAAAATTTTAGCAAAAGTTCAACAGGGGCAAGAAACAAAAATCCTCGGTTTGGTTGCACCTCCTGGAACTTCACAACATCTCTGGGGATTAGCAATTGATTTACACGTATCTAATAAAGAACAGATAAAAGCTCTTAATCAAAATGGTTGGTTTCAAACTGTAGAAAATGATGTTCCACATTGGACTTATGTAGGTTTATCTCCAGAAAATTTACTTCTGTTTGGTTTTAACAAACAAGTTGTCCGGGGCATTACTTATTGGATTACACCACTTTAATTGTTAGATAGCATCAAAACTTCGGAATACTATAGCGGTTCCTATTCAGATGCGGTACAACATTAGATCACGAGGTGTAGGGGCACGGCAGTGCCGTGCCCCTACGGGTGTACCTTACGTAAACGAGAACCGCTATAATCGAAAAAGAGCTATTAGGATGTGGGAGCATCTCAATGAGGGTAAAAAGCCTTGTAAAACCTTACCCCAACCCTCTCCTTACTAAGGATAGGAAGCAATAATATTGTTTTTCATCTGGTATATTTGCTTTCACTGAGAAGACAAAGTAGTGTGTGATTATGGAGTTGTCTTTGAGGATGTCGCCGTGCTTTTGCGAGTGCGTTTGCTTTTGCGAAGACCACCCGCCATTTCATATTCACTGCTGTCTGTGCCGTAAGTAAATGCAATTGCAATTAGCATTTTATCAGTGAGATCAGTTAAAGTTTTTTCCAATTCATCCATATTGGTTTTAGAAGAGTCAATCACAGAGAGAGCAGTGTTATAAGCATCAATTTTGATGCGTAATTGCTGACTTATTTCGGTTATGCTTTGTACGTTGCGAGCCTGTCCAAAATCCATCTCAGGATCAATTGCTCTGAGTCCAGCAAGTCTTAATTCTGCTTTTTCTAGAGCGCGGTATGTACGTTTTTGACGAGGCATATATATATTACTTTAATTGGGTTCTAGAGCTAGTTTGCCTTACTAAAGCTAGATTTTGGTTCAGTAGAATCCACAAAAATTAGTAGCGAGTGTAATATTAGTCCCAGCAATATTAACGGGAACCAGTGCGCCCTTCTCCCTACAGCCCTTCTCAAGACAGGAGACGCTACGCGTTGGGAGAAGCATCTGGCGTCTGGTGTGCAATGACTGGGGGAATCACAACTAATTATGCGGACATGATAAAACTTGTGTACTTCACCAACTTAAAATCTGCTGTGATAACAAAAAAATCATGATTTTAAGAAAAAAATCGTGACTTTAAGAAAAAAATCATGATTTTAAGAAAAAAATCGTGATTTTAAGAAAAAAATCGTGATTTTAAGAAAAAAATCGTGATTTTAAGAAGAATAGTTTAGAGATAAGACGCAATGAGATGGAAAAGCGACGCTAGGGTATCTAAAATCGAAAATATGCCGATAAATCTCAATTTTTTAACTTAATCGCCATAATGCACGGCCAAACTACAAAACTTAAAAAGCAATGGTAAAACTTTTGTGGGGTGGCCCGGAAAGCCCGCCCTGGTTATGCAAATTAAAAGTACATCAGCTTAGAACAAAAGCAGTGTCTTAATAAAGGTCTATTGATTAGCGATCGCTGTTATGATTGCGTTGGTGGAGCGATCGCTTAAACAAATGTTAATCTTGTGTCGGTTGTCTTAATAACATCCCTGATTTTAGGCTGGCATATCTCAATGAACTTAATTGCGATCGCTTGGAAGCTGAACCAGATAACCGTACTGTCCAAAAAGATGCCAAAATTATAGCTTGGTAATATCTGAAACAGCAGGAATTATTGACAAGCTAAGTATATACGTAATATAATTATCTCAATAAGTTCCGTGGGTTTAAGTTCCCCCCAACTAGGAAGCGGCAAGTTTTTTCGCGAAGTCTAAATCCCTATTGCAAAACATAATTACAAATTACGAATTACGTTAGCGAGTATTTGTTCGCGTTAGCGGAGCCTCTGTCTGCGATACGGTATTGGCGAACGGAGAGAAGCGTCTCGTAGAGAGCGTCATTATGAATTATTTTAATAGAACCTAAGATAGAGTTAATTAAAGTAATTTGCTCAGAAAATAGAGACAAGCAATATTAAATATAATTTGGATAAAATAAATGAGTACCAAAATTATTGCTTTGTTGGCAATTACGGCAGCCTTTGCAAGCTTAGGAAGCCAAGTATACGCCCAGTCACCAGCATCAAGCTTAAATCAACGACAATACAGATTAACTGGTGATTCTCTAGTTGGAATTGATCATAGAACAGCCCAAAATGACTTTAAAAGCTTTTTTGAGCAAACTAATCCAGCAAGCATATCCAACAATAATAGAAGCAACAATAAAACTCCAGCAAAAATCCACTTTAACGAATCATTATCACTGCCAGACACTTCTGTTTTCTTAACACCAGCTCAGTCTGGAAATGACAATGATGGATTGCAAGTGCAGTTAGATATAGACAGAGAATAATCAGTCATCAAATTATCCAAAAATCTTGAAAAACCTCAAAGAGTCCTAACGGACATTCCTCTCTTTAGCAAGGCTACGGTGTATACACAAGTCTGAAATAGTTTACTCACCTGGTTTTTCGCCTCAATTTTACCCCACCCTAACCCTCCCCTTGTAAAGGGGAGTGAACTGGATTTCCGGCTATCCCCCCGATGCATTGGGGAGGGAACTGGATTTCCGGCTTCCCACTTTGTAAAGGGGGGATTGAGGGGGGTAAATTGACTTTGACAAAGAGTTTTAGCCTTAACACCAAGCGTATTGATTTATAAGGATTTGATGCCGTACTCTCGGCGTTAACACACCCTACAATACATAGTTTTATTTCATAAATAAAAGAATAGAATTCGCGGCTATACAAACAAAGTCCGCCTGCGCGGACTAAGAGGATGTTTGAAAAGTGTTTTGCTGTGATTTTAGGCACTTTTAGATCCTCCCTAACCCCCTTAAAAAGGGGGCCTGGAATCAAAGTCCCCCTTTTTAAGGGGGATTTAGAGGGATCTAGAACTTTTGATACCGACAAGAAGACTTTTCAAACAACCTCTAAGTACTGGAGTTTAGACTAAAGATAAGCGAGCAGAAAATAACACTTAGAGAAATATGGATAAAAAATTGACATAACAGCTAAAATAAAAAGTGCCTGAAAAGAAAAAGCGGTCAGCAAGCGATGGCAGAACTTTTTGCAGCAATTGGGACACCTGCTGTTCCTCCCAAACCCCGTGGTAAGTCCCCTGGATGGACAGAAGGTCAAACTCGCACTCGTAGAATTCGTTATCCAACTGTCAAAAAAAGTACTACAAAGCAAAAAAAACAAATGCCACAATCTGCTTAAACCTTTGATTTTTCAATTTTGAGGTGCAAAGCTTGTGACTCAGTGATCCTGAGTTACTTTGTCATGCCTTTAGTCTAAACTCCAGTAAAAACCTTGACTGAGGTTGCTGGAAATAGTTTAAATCCATATCCTCATTTTTTGAAAATTTAGTTTCGCACCGGGAACTAGTCTAAACTTCAGGACTAACGCACCACAAAATGACTCAGGAATAGTGAGCGGACAAGCTACACACCTAAAAATATAAAAGCCAAAGCTTCAAGCTGGCTTTAGTGTTTGTTGTTTTGGTTTCGCAGTACTTTTAGCGTTTCGTCAAGGGCGGAGGCGAGCCGATTCATGCCGGCCTGGTTGGGATGGTAGGACACGAGGCTTGGCCAGCCTGGGGTGACGGGCGGCTGGAAACCTGTGACGAAGGGCTGGGCGGAGCAGGCATCATGGCCGGAACCGATCACGGAGGAGCGCACCACTGGCGTGCCTGTCTCTTGCGCTACGCTGCCGATGACGTCCGTCAGGCGTGAGTAGATCGCCTGCATCCGCCGGAGATCGGCCAGGCTAAGCGGAACAGCCGCGCAGCCTAACGTCTCCGATCCCGGCAGCACGGGCAGGTAGCCGATCATCACTAGGCGCGCCTTGGGCGCGCGCCGATGTACCTCGGCAACGACTTGGCGCAGCGAGCCGGGCAAGGCTTGGAAGCGCTGATCCACCTTTGCATCGGATACCACCTCGCAGGTCGCCCCACCCCTGTGGCGGCAGGTGTAGCCAACGAGGTTGCCGACATAGTTGACGTCGTTGCCGCCGACCGTGACGGTTACCAGGCGAGTGTCGGCGTCCACCGCGTCAATCTGGGGGCGCAAGCCGTCCTGCGACCCTTGTAGGATGTCGGCCGTCGTCGCACCGGAACAGCCAACGTCCACGAGGTTCAGGTTGCGTCGCGCCGCCAGCAGATGCGCGTAGTTGGAGAGCGACCGCCTGCACCTGCCACTCTGCCCGTCGAGTCTGCCGACACCGGGTCCGGCGGCGTAGGAGCTACCCATCGACACGTACTTGGGCGGACGGGTGGCGCCGGACCCCGCTGCAAGACTAGGCGCGCGCAAGGGCTGAGCGGCAACGCCGGCTACAGCCAGCGACAACGCTGCGCCGATGCCGACCGCGGCTCTTCCTGGTGTAAGCATCAGCTTCTGACGGAGCATTGGTGACACTTAAGATTATGATCCATTTGTTAATCTACCTATAGCACGAAAATTTTATCAAGAACCGCGATAGAAAACATTGTTTTTGGGTTAGCGATCGCCAGAACTTTTCGAGATTCTCCTTATCAGTCAAACTTGTGCAATCGCTAATCGCTTTTTCTTTCCAGAGATTTTTCTCCTGACCAAATTTGTCTTTTTTTTGACTATCTTTCTCTAAGTGTTATTTTCCCAGCATTAGTATTTAGTCTAAACTCCAGTAAGTAAAAATTGAAGCTTTAAAACCCACGCAGGTAGGTAAAATCTCGTCTAGACGAGCCAACGCTATGGGTATTTTCCCCCCGTTGTCCCTTGCGCGTTTCCCTTCTCCTAAAGCCACAGGCGACAGACGTGCAGTTTCTAACCGCCCTTTTAATCTTAAATCGACTAAATCCGCCTTCCTGAGTCGATAATTCTGCAATCATTTTGCAGTAAAATTAAGCGTCTAGATAGAGGAGGGCTTTGAGATGACTCGTGTCATCATTGTGCGCCACGGTCAAAGCGGTTATAACACCGAGCGGCGTATCCAAGGACGTACTGATGCGTCAACATTAACCGAAAAAGGTCGTAACGATGCTAGTAAAGTAGGCAAAGCCCTCAGCAATATCTTATTTAATGCAATTTACAGCAGTCCCTTGCAACGAGCGAAACACACAGCAGATATTATCCATAATGAGTTAGCTACTCATCGTGAACAATCTGCTTTAGTCCAAGTTTCTGATTTGCTGCTGGAAATTGACCTACCTTTATGGGAAGCATTGTTAACTGCCCAAGTCAAACAGAAATTTGCCGAAGACTATCGCACTTGGCACGAACGCCCCGACGAACTGCGGATGTTGCTTAATGATGCAGAGGGAACAAGAGAACATTTTCCGGTTCTTGCTTTATACGAACAAGCACGGCAATTTTGGCAAGAAATTTTGTCTTCCCATCAAGGCGAAACTATTCTCATCGTCGGACATAACGGAATTAATCGTGCCCTGATTAGCACAGCGCTATCCATCCCTCCAAGTCGCTACCATTCAATACAGCAATCTAACTGTGGCATCACCGTACTAAATTTTGCTGGAGGATTGGGCGAACCAGTTCAACTAGAATCCTTAAATCAGACGCAATACACCGGAGAAATTCTACCCTCATTGCGACCCGATCATCAAGGAATACGCTTGTTGCTGGTGCGTCATGGGGAAACTGACTGGAATCGCCAAACCAGGTTTCAAGGGCAAATTGATGTCCCCCTCAACGACAACGGTAGACAACAGTCGCAAAAAGCAGGCGAATTTCTCCAACAGGTAGCGATTGATTTTGCTGTAAGTAGCCCAATGCTGCGCCCTAAAGAAACAGCAGAAATTATCTTAAAACAACATCCTCATGTCAAGTTAGAATTCCAAGATGGTTTAAGAGAAATCAGTCACGGACTCTGGGAAGGAAAATTTGAAACCGAGATAGAGCAGGAGTTTCCGGGAGAATTGCAGCGCTGGCGGCTAGTACCAGCGCAAGTGCAAATGCCTGAAGGGGAAAATTTACAACATGTGTGGGAACGCAGCGTTGCAGCTTGGCAATCAATTGTACAAGCAGCATCAACTAATCAATTCAAAACTGTTTTAGTAGTAGCTCATGACGCTACTAACAAAACATTACTTTGTTATATTCTGGGTTTATCGCTGGAAAATTTCTGGAATTTTCGCCAGGGTAATGGCGCAGTCAGTGTTATCGACTATCCTTCTGGAATCGATGGTTTACCAGTATTGCAAGCGATGAATATCACTACTCATTTGGGTGGAGGGGTACTAGATAAAACAGCAGCAGGGGCATTGTAATTGAGTAGAGACGCGATTAATCGCGTCTGTACAGGAGGGGATTAATCGCGTCTGTACAGGAGTTTGGAGTTAGGAGTTTGGAGTTAAGTAGGTCAACTTAATTAAATATAAGATAGAGATACTCTTCCCGTTGTATGTC
>NZ_JAQYWQ010000183.1 GCF_029379315.1 Nostoc sp. S13 | reverse complement strand
AAAATTTGGTGGGGGTGCAAAAACGCCGATTATTCATCCACCAGTCGTACAGAATTCATTCTTAATTCTGACTCCTGACTCCTGAATTATGTTCGATAAATCAATATAGCAATTATACTGGGTTACTTCTAAATTCTGACTTCTAACTGCTGAATTTTTACCTGATTTATTTTTGATTATAATTATAAAGGCTTAAATTTAATTAAGCCTCTACAAGGAACTATAAAGCTTTTTATTCGGTTTTCTTGGGTTTTTTGAGGTCTGGGGGAGGTTGTATTTTCTTCGTTGTTCCACTAGGCTGTGTTTGGTTCAATGCTTTGTTGGAATTTTGTTCTTGATTAGGCATAATACTAAATTTGAAAGTCTAATACAATTTAATCTACATTACGGGTATTGTCGATTACTGAAATATCTCAGAGAAAATTTAAGAAAATAGACCACGCGGTAGGATAGCACATCTGTACTACCCTACGACACATGTGGTTCAAATACATGAAAACTGTTGTAATTGCATGGAATACAGACCTAACAAGAACAGCCCTTAAAAGCTAGGTTGGGAAGTAAGTCTTAAATCTGTAATTTTTTAAATGGGAGTAGTGGCCGTTAAGACACTGGAATCTCAATGACAAATTCTGTTCCTTCACCAAGCACAGAATTGCAACTCAACCGCCCATCGTGGGTTTCCTCAACAATTTGACGAGCGATCGCTAATCCTAATCCCGTTCCTTTCCCCACCTCTTTAGTTGTAAACAGGTGGTCAAAAATCCGCACTTTAATCTCCTCTGGCATCCCCTGACCGTTATCTTTAATACGAATTGTTACCCTGCCTTGGTCACTGGATACTTCGGTGTAAATCAGTATTTGCTGATGATCGGCTTGCACTTGGGCAAAAGAACGTCCCTGAATGGATGTATCGAAGGCATCAATTGCATTCGCGAGGATGTTCATAAATACTTGATTTATCTGTCCTAAAAAGCACTTGACAGGCGGTAATTTTCCGTATTCGGTGATGACTTCGATCGCTGGACGTTTTTCGTCAGCTTTAAGACGATACTTCAAAATCAACAGCGTACTCTCAATCCCTTCATGGAGGTTACAAGCAACTTTTTCGGTTGTATCGGCTCTGGAAAAGGTGCGGAGACTAGTACTAATGTCTCTAATTCGTCCCGAAGCCACCTTCATCGAACTTACTAGCTTTGGGAAGTCCTCAGTCAGGAATTTTAGGTCAATTTTTTCGCCATGCTGGATGACTGCGATCGCTGGAGTAGGATGATGTTGTTGGTAGGATTGGATATGGGCGAGTAAGTCTTGAGTGTACTCTTCGGCATTGTTGAGACTGCCTTCGAGAAATCCAATGGGATTATTAATTTCATGTGCCACCCCTGCAACCAAATTGCCCAAGGTTGCCATTTTTTCATTTTGCACCATTTGGAGTTGGGCTTGCTCAAGTTCTTGCAGCGATCGCTCTAACTGTTGTCCATAATTTTGAGATTCTTGATAAAGACGGGCATTTTCTAGAGAGATGGCAGCTTGGGCGCATAGCAGTTGGATAACTTCGATGTGATCGCGAGTAAATGCACCAATTGTCAACGGATTTTCTAGATATAGCAGCCCAATGATTTTACCCTGATTTAATATCGGCGTACACAACACACTCTTAGGTTGTTGCTGCATGAAATATGGGTCAGCGATAAAATCAGTTTGTGCTGTTACATCATCGAACACAACAGTTTTTAAGCTGCGTTTGACAGAGTTTACTAGTGTAATCGGAATACCTTCACTGGTTGACAATGGTACAGATACCAGCATCACTCCTTGATTAATAGTGGCTACAGCTTCAACCACTAAGTTGCCCTCTTGGACTACAAGCAGGGCAGCTTTTTGTGCCCCAGCATTTTCTATCACTACTTTCAAAAGGGTCGTGAGTAATTGCTCTAATTGAATTTCACTGGAGAGAGCTTGTGAGGCTTTAAAGATAGTAGCCAAATCGAGAGCTTCAGAAATACTGGTGCTAGAAAGGTTTGTGTGGATGGTTTGATATAATGTATCGACATTTGAACTCAGTTGAAAGCGATTAAGTTGCCCTTGTAAGATGGGAGCCAGGAGTTGAGGATAGCGTTTTTCTAAGTCCTCGATTTTGGCTTTAGTACCCCAACGGGCATAGCAGTAATAAGCTTCTTGCATGTAAGTTTGAGCGATTTTTTCTTTGCCCCAGTCAAGGTAGAACTTGGCAGCTAGTTCATTGCTCAAGGCTTCTTCTTGGATATATTTGTTTTCTTTAGCAAGAGAAATGGCGCGATCGTACAATTCCATTGCTTTGTTTTTTTGCAACAAAATCCGATGCCGTTCTGCTTCGACTAAGTAAAATTTGTGTTGATGATTCATTGGGGCATGATGCGCCCATTTTTTCAGCTTTTTCTGATGAGATGTTACTTTTTTAATAATCTGTTTTTGCTCGGTAGCCGTTGCTGTTGGATAGAGAATTAGTTGGGTTAGTGCCTGATAAAAATAAACTATTGGTACAACTGCGGCCGATGTTACCCCATCTAAATAGGTTATTGCATTAATTGCTGCCTCAGATGCTCCGGTATAATTTTCAAACAGGTAGCAAAGTATCAGTTCATTAGCATAGCTAAAGCACAATCCAGTGCGATCGCCTGCTTGCTCTTGTAATAGGCGAATAGTTTGTGCATCATAAACAGCACCTGATAAGTAACTGGGATTAGTAGATCCCAACAAATTCAAGATGGCTTGACGAAATGAATTAATATACATCTCAGGTTTTTCTTGTCTAAAATGGCTGTAGACTTCAGCATAGTCACCCATCTGTTTTTCTAACTCAGCCAATTCCTGCCCCATAAAGTATCCATGAAAACTACAGGTATAGCTAGCCCAAGCAGCATATTCAATATCTCCTGTTTCTAACCCCACTTGATAGGCTTCGGTTAACGGTGCAATTGTGTCTTGAAGCGGTTCATGCCAGTGATTAATAAATGTTTGAACAATGAAGAAGGTTCTAGCTTTAAATTCCTTGCTATGAAATTTTTCGAGAACTTGTAATGCTAATTGACCAAATTCATAACCTGTCTGAATATTTCCCAGAATGCCACACTCAATCAATCCATACCAGGCATAGCCAAATGCAGATGCTGCCGCATTTCCGTACTGCATCGATAAATCGACTTCGCTCAAGATTATTTGTGGCAGTAAATCTGGACGACCAATATAAGCCGTTGAATTTGTACTAGCTAGAATTCGGATTGCTGCCAGTTGTTTGTCCCCCGTCATGTCAGGTAAATCAATCAAATTTAAAGGAGATTTACCTAAAAGTCGTAATTTTGTTTGGGCTAAACTGAGGAATGTTTGCGTTTTATTTGCTTGATGAGATAGTTTGACCCCTAAGAGATTTAGCAGTGCGATCGCAGTCTGAATCGAATCATCAAAACGACTCTGAGCTAAATAAGATTGGATTTGGATCTCAATCGATTTCACCTGATCTAGTAAGACGTTGGCATGGTGTTGCACTTGCTTAACAAACTCTTCTACCTGATCAAATTGACCCATAAAATAGGCTGCCGAAGCAGCTTCTTCATGTAAGGCTAATGTGAGTGAATATTGTTGTTGCCAGCTATCTGTTCTCAATAGCTGAATACCGCAATTTATATATTCCATTGTATTAGCATAAGCAGTGGATAGTTTGGCTTTTTGCCCAGCTAGCAAATTTAACTGTGCTAATTGTTCTTTATCAGACTGTTGAGTGATTAACTTTACACCAATATTCAACTGATTAACAATCTCAAAAATTCTCTCTTCCTGCTTTTGAATGGGTATTTTGCTTAATAGCAGTTGGCCAATTTGTAGGTGGATGGATTGCTTTTTTGACTCTGGGATTAACGCATAAGCCGCTTGTTGAACACGATCATGTAAAAATTTATAATTTACAGTTAGCGAACTTTGTGCTAAATCCTGTGTTTCCCGCCCAACATAGAATTTATAAACTTCACTTTGTGGTATTATTAATCCTTCTTGTAATGCTTTCCACAGATATGTTGCTGTTTCGGTTTCGGAATTTTCCGAAACAATTGCCAATGTTGCCAAATCAAATTGATTCCCAATACAAGCTGCTAATTTCAAAACATCCTGCGTTGGTTCTGGCAATTTTCGCAACTGTAACACCATAAAATCAACCACATCATCTGTTATAGCTAACGTCTTCAACTGGGCAATATTACATTGCCAGCTTCCGCTATCTAAATCAAATGTAATTAGCTGATATTGATGCAGGGCTTTGAAAAATTGCGTACTAAAAAATGGATTACCCTTGGTTTTCTGATAAACTAATTGTGTTAGAATTTGTGTAGTTTGTAGTGGAAAGTTTAGGGTATCAGCAACCAGTTGATTTAAACTTGCTTCACTCAGTGGAGCTAATGTAATTTTGTTAATCGTAGCATTGGCTTTGGCAATTTCATCTAATGTCAACATCAATGGATGGGCAGCAGAAACTTCATTATCCCGATAAGCTCCAATTAAAAGTAAAGATCCACTTCCTGACTCGTTGATCAGCAACTGCATCAATTTGAGTGATGTAGAATCGGCCCACTGCAAATCATCGAGGAAAATTACTAATGGATGTTCTTTTGTGGTGAATATCTGAATGAACTTTTGGAAGAGTAAATTAAACCGATTCTGTGCTGCACTTGGTGAAAGTTGGGTTGCAGGTGATTGTTCACCAATAATTCGTTCTAGTTCGGGAATTACCTCAAGAATGACTTGCCCCTGATCACCCACCACTTGTAAAATTTTATTTTTCCAAGTTGACAATTGTTCATCTGATTCACTCAGTAATTGCCCCATTAAGTCTCGAAACGCTTGCACAAAAGCAAAGAAGGGAATATTACGATTAAATTGGTCAAATTTGCCTTTGATGAAGTAGCCTCTTTGCCGGACAATGGGTTTATGAACCTCATTGACCAAAGCAGTTTTACCAATACCAGAAAAACCAGCCACTAGCATTAGTTCCGTCTGATTGTTGGTAACGCGGTCAAATGCTTTTAGCAGAGTTTCAACTTCATGCTCACGACCATAGAGTTTTTCTGGGATAATAAAGCGATCGCACACATCCCGTTGGGCAATTGGGAAACTTGCAATTTTCCCCGTTCCCTTTAGCTGATGTAAACAATTTTCTAAATCATATTTCAGCCCGAATGCGCTCTGATAGCGGTCTTCGGCATTTTTCGCCATCAATTTGCTGACGATAGATGAGAGTACAGGCGCAATTTGCGGATTAATCTCATCTACTAAAGGCGGAAGTTTTGCAATATGACAATGTACCAATTCCATCGGATCGTGCGATTGAAATGGTAATTGCCCTGTTAGTAATTCGTAAAAAGTTACACCAAGTGAATAAAAATCAGTCCGGTAATCAATTCCCCGATTCATGCGTCCAGTTTGTTCTGGAGACAAATAGCTGAGTGTCCCTTCTAGCACATTAGGACTCATGAGGATTTGAGTTTCTCGTGGCAACAGAGATGCAATACTAAAGTCAATTAACTTAACTTCTTTAGTTTCGGGATTAATTAAAATATTGGCGGGTTTAATATCTTTGTGAATGACCCGATGACGAATTAGAATATCTAAGGCATTACACAGAGCGATCGCTACATATAAAAACTCAATCAGAGATTTTACGCTTCCCCCACTTCCCATTGCCCCTGATCGCCAGAGGGGGGGCCGAGTTGCCCACTCCCTACTCCCCATTCCTTCAAGGAAATTCCCCCAAAGTCTTCCATCACTAACGCATAGCCATTCTGATACGGTTCTAGGCTGTAGGTTTGGATGATTCCAGGTAGATTCAGATTTTTGGCGATCGTGAACTGGTTGCGAAACTGTATTAATTCACTGAAGCTGGGATAAGCAGTTTTCATCAGCTTAATCACCACAGATTTTTGGTCAATCTCTCGATTAGCGCGATAAACTAAGGTTCGAGAACCGTTGTAGAGTTTTTTGCTAACATGATATCCAGAAATGCTGACCATACGGCTTAATTTTTGAGACCTTACTATCTAGGGTTCCCAAAAACATCGCAATATTTACAGCTATAGATTAAGGCATTGCATCCATTTGACTCACCTTTATAGCTTTAGTTGGCATATTTCCATATGGATTGTCAACATCATAAATTTCTATATCTCCCTTATCCACTAAAATGTTGATAGCTGCGTAAGAAGAATTATATGAATATCCTTGTACTCCTAAAATGTCCACGACAAAATAGCACAGACCTACAAAATCCTTTCCATCTAACTTGATATTATTTAGCTAACACTTCACGCACCCACTGCCTAAATGCTCGTCGCGCTGAACTAGATCCTTCTGTCAGGCTGAGTTGCAAAAACTGCAATATTCCTTCAATCACAGGCAAATTCCCAAATGTGGGACTAGTTTCCATCTCAACATATTCTGCTTGATTTAAGACAAATACTTGCAACTTGCCACCTCCGTAACACCAAAGTTCACGTACACCCAACGCCACATAAGCACTAAGCTGGGTCTTTGAGGTAACATCAATTTCAATTGCTAAATCTGGTGGTGGATCAACTGACAAATCTAACCGTCGCTTGCCGATCATTTGGCGAGCATTTTGGATATAAAAACAGGTATCCGGTTCTACACCTACTGCCATTTGCGTAGGCGCAGCCCGCCGTAGGCATCGCTTAAATGTTGTCGAGCCGTAAGGTTCCCAGTCAAGTTCTAACTCATCAAGTAGGATTTTAACCATGTCGCCGATTAATTCTTTGTCAACTTCATGTTCTGGTGAAGGCATCCGAATCTCTAACACCCCTTGATAATAAGCAACTCGTGCAGCACGATGTTCTCCAAGTTCCTCTAGAATTGCTTCAAACTCTGCCCAACTGATCTCGCGCAATGTCAAGCACTGCCCTGGTTGAAGGTCGATTTGGCGCAGTTGCAGTGTAACAACCATTTCATCCTCCGTACCGTTCACTGTTTAGCTAAAACAAATAGTCGGATTGGTTCAAAATCCAACACTGTACTCAGTACTTTGAGTCAGTGTGTGGAGTGTGTGCAAAGACAGAAAATGTCAAGCAAAAGTAGAAAAACCTAGATTCGGTGGAATATCCTGAATCCGCCCAGGCCCGATCGCTCGTAATGCTTCTTTGAGTAAAATATCCCCAGTATACAAAGCACGTCCGACAATCACACCAGTCACGCCTTGAGGTTCTAACGCCAACAAACTCAACAAATCGGTGATAGAACTTACCCCGCCAGAGGCAATTATCGGGATGGAAATTGCCGCCGCAAGTTCTCGCAAAGCTTCTAAATTCGGGCCTGTAAGTGTACCGTCTCGGTGGATATCTGTGTAAATTATGGCGGCTGCACCCAATTCTTGCATTTGTACAGCCAATTGGGTTGCTAAAACTTCCGAGGTTTCTAACCAACCGCGAGTTGCTACGCGTCCGTTACGGGCATCAATACCGATAATAATTTGTTCGGGAAATTCTGCACACAATTCTTGTACTAGCTGGGGTTGTTCTACGGCGATAGTGCCGAGAATTGCCCACTGTACGCCTAGATTGAATATTTGTTGCACGCTGGTGCGATCGCGCAATCCTCCACCAATTTCAATGGGTACTGACACTGCATGTGCGATCGCTTCAATTGCCCCCAGGTTTACGACTTTACCTGCTTTAGCACCATCTAAATCAACTATATGCAATCTAGTAGCACCTTGATCTACCCACTGTTTGGCAACATCAGCAGGATTTTCGCTAAAAACTTGCGAGCGATCATAGTCTCCTTGATACAGTCGCACACAGTGACCTTCTAGTAAATCAATCGCTGGAATTACATCCATTTATTTTTTCCTCATAACTCAATGCAATCAAACCGCTAGCTATAGCTGAATTTACTATTTGTCATTTTTCATTTTTAATTGCCTTACAGCTTGCCCAAAACCCAGCACAAGCAAGATATTAGAAAGCGTCAAAAATGCTTCTGCACTGCCGTGCAACCAATCTACATTTGCTAAAGACTTGCCATAATGTAATACAGCATAAATCCCTGCCGGGATGGTGACGGCAACAAACACGAGAGTGCCGTAAAATCCATATAGCGCTAAACGCGGCATTTGCGGACTGCGGCTGAGAAACCACAAGAAACCCAAGTAGGGAAACAGTGAAAGCGCAAATAGGGTTTCTTTAGAAATCATTGCTCTAATTTGATAGGTTTTGGTTCAACAGTGTCAGGAGATTTGGTAGAACGCCAAATTAAAAACGCTGCTGCCCAAAGCGTAAAATTACCAACTAAGGTCATGGTAGCTTGAAGCGTTACCAGCCATTCCAGAGATTCGGCGTTGTCGAAATAATGCCAGGTACAAGCACACATGGCGCTGACTAAAGCTGGTAACATGGCAAGGGATAATCCCCACCAATTGCGATTACCAGTGAGTTCGCCGTAAGTCCAGATTAACCAAATGGCGACAATCCACTCAATAACGCTAGAAACATGAATAATCCAGGTGGGAATCGATAGGGCGTGCATAAGAAAGTGGGGAGTGGGGAGTGGGGAAGGTGGGGCCCCCTCTGGGTATAACGGGTAATGGGGAATTATAAGTTAGGAGTTAGGAGTTAGGAGTAGCGCTGTCAAGGTGAGATGTAGCTTGAATTTTATATTTGTTTAAACAAAATCTTTACTTGTTCTTTTAGAATTTTAAAGATTCCGAGTTCAGAGGTTCAACGTCGGAGTTCAGAGGCTCAAGTGTCGAGTTCAAAGGCTCAAGTGTCGAGTTCAGAGGCTCAAGTGTCGAGTTCAGAGGCTCAAGTGTCGAGTTCAGAGGCTCAAGTGTCGAGTTCAGAGGCTCAAGTGTCGAGTTCAGAGGCTCAAGTGTCGAGTTCAGAGGCTCAAGTGTCGAGTTCAGAGGCTCAAGTGTCGAGTTCAGAGGCTCAAGTGTCGAGTTCAAAGGCTCAAGTGTCGAGTTCAGAGGCT
>NZ_JAQYWQ010000182.1 GCF_029379315.1 Nostoc sp. S13 | reverse complement strand
TTCGTTAAAAAAATTGACTTTGACAAAGAGTTTTAGCCTTAACCCAAGCGTATTGGTATAAATTCAACTTTGCTAACACCTCAGCTAAATCTTTATCAGTCCATTCCCTCTCTTGTCTTGCTACCGCCAAATCTGCCAAAATATCCGCGATCGCAAAAGTTGTCCAGCTCGTATTTTCTCAGTTTATCGGCTAATTGTTGATAAATAATATCTAACCACACAGAAATCACACGCTGACCTTGTTCTATGGATGCGTAGACGGGGAGCGGCTTGTCGTCAAACTCCACAAGCTCAAGCGATCGCTCCGGCGCTTGGCACAACAGAACTCACTTACCTTTAATTAATCTGTTAACAGTGATAGATAATTAGTTAATCTACAAATAACGAGCGCAGAGGGATTTGAACCCCCGACCGACAGAACCGGAATCTGTTGCTCTATCCACTGAGCTACGCGCCCTTACGTCTTCCATATTATAGCATGTCTGTGTTCAAATTTGCAGATGAATTGGTGATGGGTTAAAGATAATTAGCTGGGTTTACGGGTGTGCCATCTCGACGAACTTCAAAGTGGAGATGAGGCCCAGTTGATAAACCTGTGGAACCGACAGCAGCGATCGCTTGTCCCCGTTCAACTGCTTGTCCTTCGGTAACATACAATTCGCTGGTATGTCCGTACAATGTCGTAATGCCTTTGCCGTGGTCGATAATTACCGCTCTGCCATAACCACCATACCACCCAGCAAAAATCACTGTTCCCGAATCGGCTGCCCGAATTGTACTACCATAGCTAGCAGCAAAATCCAACCCAGCATGAAAGCGACGATAGCCGAGGATTGGGTGCATCCGCCAGCCGAAGGGACTGCTAGTAGGAGCATCGCTAGGATATGTCATTATACCAGTTCCCCGAATGATCAAACTTGTACGGCTGTTGGTTTTTGCTTGGGCTTCTTCTGTTGCTCTGGCTTCTGCTACCTTTTGTTGAATCAAGACTTCCAGATTTTTGGATTCCCTCTCTAGCTGGTTTTGCGCTGCTTCTAAGGCGAGGCGATCGCTATTGAGGCGTTGAATCAATTCTGATTGCGATTGCGCCTGAGTTTGATAATCGGTTTTTTGTGCCAGCAGTTGCTCACGAATCAAGGCAATTTCATTTTTTTGCTGTTCTACTGCCGTTTTTTGTTTATTGATCAGGTTTGCTTGGGCGTTGAGTTTCACCAAAATTTGTTGGTCTGCCTGATACACTAACTTCAACTGATAACGGCGGCTGATAAAATCGCTAATATTTTCACTTTCGAGCAAAACTGCCCATCCGAGAGATGCTGGCGATCGCTGGAGATAACGCAATCGTGCTACTGTTGCTATTTGACGCTCCTCATAGTCACGTTCCGCTAAATCTAAATCAGTTTCCAACTGCTTCTGGCGTTCGGTAGCTCGTTGTAATTGCAATTCCCCCTCTTCAATATAGCTATCTGTGGTTTGCAGATTTTGCTTTAAACCAGTCAGGTGTTTTTGCGCCTCTTGTTGGAGATTTGTTAAGCGATCGCGATCGTTAATCACACCCTGATGCTGCTGGTTCATTTGTTGCTGCTGTTGTCGCAGAGTATCAATAGATCCTGTGGGCGTTGCCTGGGCTGGAATTAATGCCAAACAAATCCACAAAATGCCGCAAAATGCAATAGATAAACACCAATAAATCTGCTGTTTTCCGAGAAATTGCGCTCTCATAGTGCGAACCTAATCAAAACGATGCTTTCAAACACTATGAGGATTATTCCCAAAATCTGATTTACCCATTCCAACACTATGTATCAAATTGGTCTGCCAAGTTCTAACACAAAGATTCAATTTGTGTCAGCATTGAGCAGGTATATCAGCCAAAAAATTTAATATACATTTCCATTGAAGAAGAATTCAGAAGTCAGAATATTCAGAAGTCAGAATTCAGGAGTCAGAATGCAATCAGTGGGGGATTCAGACCCGCCACTGATTGAAGACTACAAAACAAGAAAATTTGGTGGGGGTGCAAAAACGCCGTTTATTCATCCACCAGCGATGCACTGAGCCGGTCGTTGTGTCGCACAAAATACCCAACTGAATTCTGGCTCCTGACTCCTGAATTCTGTTTGATAAATAGTCTTCTATTCAGTATAATCACTGTAAATTTTTATGTGCTAAATCATAAATTAATAGTAAAAATTTTGACATCATATTTTGGAAAAAAGTATTATTTAAAACAACGTCAATCTTAAAAGTGATGTTTATACTTAGAAGTCAGCAAATGAAGAGAGGTGCATAATGAAACTGCAAGATTTCTTAGGAAAAGATGAGAAATGGGGATTTGAAGCGATCGCTGAGGATGCAGACTTGGCTCGTCAGATTCAGATATTGTTAGTCTACTTAGATTTGCTAGAACCTCCAGCTGATGGGAAATTTGGCCCTGTTTCTGTGATATCTCTCAAAAAATTTCAAGAATTAGCAAAGACTGGAGAAACTGACTTTTTAGGAGCAGTCACAGCCAAGAAACTGATTGAAACCAAACCAGATGAGCTTCCCAAACCCCCCTTAAAACTTGGTAATGATATTGCCAGTAGGATTGTGAAATACTTGCAATCTAAACAGTATCAGATATTCACCAATCCAAAAGAATACAACATTGTTTATGTGGAGGGTATAAATGGAGACTGGACTCTCAATAGTGATACACCCAATCAATTTAATGATCGGCGGATTGTCATTGAAGTAGTAAATGGTGTTCCTAAAATTGTAGATCACTGGGAAGCTACTACAGAACCAGGGAAGTACTACACTTATAATCCGATGAATCCGAAAGGAGCAGCTAGGATTCAGTTTGGACAATACAAAGCTTGGGGTGTTGGCATCCACGGCACAGCAGAGCCTCACGAAGCATTAGTGCAAGTTGGAGATATAACTGTTTGTAGAGATTTCAACAAAGATTTTAAACGGACTGGGGACAAACTTGATACAGGTGATGATTTTTCTGTGAATCAACACTATGGCTTTGATTTTCCCCAAAATGATATTCGCCTTGCCAGTGCAGGTTGTTTAGTGGGACGTAGCCGTGAAGGACATAGAGAGTTTATGGCGATTATTAAACAAGACCGTCGCTATCTCGCTAATCGCAAATATGCTTTCTACACTACCGTGATTCCTGGGGATGATTTACTCAAAACGTTTCCAGGATGAGGTAATGGGTAATTGGTAGCAGTTGTTGTTGTGATGGAACGTGTGAGAGGGTAGCACATCTGTGCTACCCTACTTTGTGTGAGACAGGAATTTTGTCTAACTTTGTTCTTGTGGTTGCCCTATTTCTGCCGTCAGCTTCTCTTTATCTTGCCTGCGTTTTTTGGCGTAAAGTTGAATAGTGACTGCCATCAAAATAATCATGGCGAAAATAGCCCAGGCAGCGATATCCGTAGGTAGATTATTCTTAAACACAGCCAGCAGAACGATCGCTACTAACATAACTGTGGGTGCTTCATTTAAAGCACGTAATTGCTGACTATTCCAGCCACATTCATCTACTGCTAATTTCTTCATCAGCCGAGCGCAGTAATGATGATAGCCAATTAAAATGGCAACAAACAGCAGTTTGATATGCAACCAACCCTCTTTTAAAATGTCCGGTTCAGTGCTTAATAAACCGATGGCCATTGCGATCGTCAAGAACATTCCTGGATTAGTGATGATATAGTAGAGACGCTTTTCCATAATTTGATACTGATTTTTCAGTATCGTTCGTGCTGGTTCAGGTTCTTGGTTAGCTTCAACGTGATAGATAAAAAGACGTACTAAGTAGAACAAACCCGCGAACCAAACTACAAATCCGACAATATGAAATGCTTTAAACCATGAATAAGCCATGAATTCTAATCTCCTTTACTTGTGGTTGTGATGCCTTTTTAATAGTAATAAAAAGTTCACAAATTTAGGCTGGGATAACATTTCTCAATCTAGCAAAAATCCATAATTTATTTTTTACCACAGATAAATATCTGTGGTAATCTTGGTTTCATTGAAAGCGACGGGAAACTCCAACCCAAGAGTGGGTGGAGAGGGATAGTCGCCCCGTCGCTTGGGGCATTGGGCATTGGCCAAACAGGTAAGTTCTTCCCCATGCCCAATACCCCATTCCCCATGCCCAAAAACTCCATCCCCTTGTGGGTGGAGTTTTTTATTTTTATAATATCGATTTTTGCCAAAGGTATATTGTCAATGAGCATCTTTACGACGCACAAAGGGTAAAAGGTCTTCCAAAATCGCCTCGTGGTAGTGTTCTTGAGGATAATGTCCGACGTTATTAAGTTTTATTAATTCGGTATTTGGTACAGCATTTGCAAAATTCTGGGCAATGTCTACAGATAACCAAGGGTCAATCATACCCCATTGAATCAGAATTGGCTGTTGCCATTCTTTAAAGCCAGATTCGATTTCTGTCATTGCTGAATCAAGCTGTAAATTGCGAATACTTGCTAAGAGACTTCGACCAGATGCAGAAGTTTTCAAAAATGGTTTTCGATAAATATCTAAATCTTTATCTCCGATGCGATAACGGCTACCACCTTCTAGCGTCCGGTCAACCAAAAGCGGGTCTTGGGTCATTACTTCACCTGCCAAAGGTAAACCCATTTGTTTAATTTTCCAGGGTAATTTAGCAGTAGATGATATTGGTGCATTTAGGATAGCTAAATTGGCAATTTGTTCTGGGTGACGCAAAGCGTATTGTAGTCCTACAGAACCTAAAAAGCCTTGTACAACTAAAGAAAAATGTTCAAGTTCTAGCGCTTTGATAAATCCTTCTAAAGCTGTGATAAAAGCATCGGGAGTGTAAGCAAAATCTCGTTTTTCTGGTTTTGCAGAAAAGCCATAACCAATCCAATCTGGAGCGATCGCTCTTGTGCCCTGATTCGCTAAAGCAGGTATAATATTCCGCCAACTGTAACTTTGTGAAACTAAGCCATGTAGCAACAACACAGGCGCTAAGTCAGTTCTACCGATTGGGGAAGATTCGCGATAAAACCATTCCAGTGAATCTACATTGATTTTATGTTCTGTTATTGACACACTATTTTCCTATATTGGGCATTGGGAATGGGGCATTGGGCATGGGGCATTGGGCATTGGGTATTGGGCATTGGGCATTGGGCATTGGGCATTGGGCATTGGGCATTGGGCATTGGGCATGGGTTATTCTCCTTGTCCCTCTTGTCCCCCTTGTCCCCCTTGTCCCCCTTGTCCCCTTTGTCCCCCTCATCTCCCTCATCCCCCCACTCCCCACTCCCCATTCCCCAGTCCCTGAGAAATAATCATCTCACGAATTGCATAAGCTGTAGCGGGTGCTAGTAAAACGCCGTTGCGATAGTGTCCGGTAGCTAGGAGGACGTTACTAAACCCTGGTAACTTACCAATAACTGGGGCTGGGCGTCCTTCAGGACGGGGACGTAACCCCGACCAAGTGCGGAGAATCGTTGCTGTGGCTAACTCTGGGCAAAATGCGATCGCTTGTTTTCTAACAGATTCCAGCAGTTCTTGATTTGGCGGTATTTCGCTCTCCGGGTTCGCTAGTTCCTTTAACGGCGGGAAAATACGCAACGGACTGGACTCATTGCCATTCCTGGGAAATTCCACTGTTGCACCCACCCAATAATCTCCACCGCCCACAGGAACAATATGGACATCGTTACCCGTTATCGCTGGCTGAAAGTTAGGATTGCCTAATGGATGCCCGACACGCATTTGCAATGCTTGCCCAAGTACGGGGCGAATATCAATCATCTGATTTAATTTTGCCGTCAGTGGTGTTGAACCTAGTCCGGCGGCGATTACAAACCAATCTGCGGCTATTTTTCCTTCTGTAGTCTCAAGTTGTTTGCAAAATTGGGGGGAAGACTCAGGTGGTGAGGTTTGGGCATCCAAAACAGCCACACCAAATTTGAAAGTTACACCATTTTGCTGGGCAGCCTCAACTAAAGCTAATGTGAGGGCAACTGGATCAAGTTGACGGTCTTGAGGAGAATAGACAGCGCCAGTAATTTTTTCATGATTAACTTGAGGACAGATATTCTGGAGTTTAGCCGTGTCCCAAATTTCTAAATGCCAGCCTTGAGAGTGGCGAATTTCTACTAGCTTTTCCCATGCTGCTAAATTCTCCTCTTCTAAACAAAGATTGAGAATCCCCTGACGATTAAAAGGGATTTTGCGACCTGTTAAAGCTTCTAGTTCAGGAATCAAAGTTTCATAGCGTTGGATGCTAGTATGTCGTATCTGCCAAGCCTTGCCCTTGATTTTTTGGCTGATTGCGCCCATCAAAACGCCAAGTGCCGCGCCCGTAGAAGCTTGTGCTGGTGGTTGCCGATCGCAAACTGTAATTTTCAGCCCTTTTACTTGACTCAGTTCATAGGCGATCGCAGCCCCAATTACACCACAACCGATAATAACTACATTCATAATTTGTACTTGAAGTGAGGAGTGAGGAGTCAAAAATTCTTAACTCCTAACTCCTCACTCCTAACTCATAACTCTTAACTCTCTTCTGTTTTAGGAAGCAGCTGGAGGAATTTGTCAATGTCTGCGAAAGCAGCTTCGGATTTACTCAAGGCAACTTGAGGATTGCCAGCACTAGTAGCTTTATCAAGTTTAACTAGGTCGTTAAACAAATTCCGCGTTATTTCTCGTGCTGTGGGTTGGTCTTTGGGTAGAAGGTTGGAAGTGACATAAGTCAGGTTCAGCCTTGCTTCTGTTATGGGGCCATGTATAAAGTTACGCACATTGATCCAATCGCCTTTTTGAATCAGGATTTTCAACTCTTGTGAGCGATCGCGCACAGCCTGAATTTCAGGAACGTATTCCTGAATTCTTTCAAGTTGCGTTGCCGTGTAAGTTGGAGGTGCCACCGCGACACCAGGCCCGCCACAACTAATCAGGAATGTAGCCAATAATACTAGAAAAAATGAAAAAATCGAGCGTTGACGCACCATACATTGAACTTAATTGCTTTTTGTTTACCGATTAACAGTGTCATTTTAGATCGCTAACGCAATTTATCGTTCAGGGTAAGTGAATTATTTTGCACAATTCTTGAAACAACAGGTTTACTACTTTACGCATCAACTTTCCCTGGATGTGCTTACCCCCTAGCAAGTTCTTACCTTGCTCATTGACGTTAGTCTTGAGTGAGTCGCGGTAGTTATAGCGGTTCCCATTCAGATGCGGTACAACATTACATCACGAGGTGTAGGGGCACGGCACTGCCGTGCCCCTACGGGTGTACCTTACGTAAACGAGAACCGCTATAATTAATTCCTTAGTCAGTTTGTTCTTTGGTAGCCTGCCAGTTTCCACTCCAGTTATAACGTACTACCATAAGCTAATTCGATTCGGTTTTTCAACTAAACCATCGCCGGACTGCTCCAAAGTCCTACCGATACCAAACGTAGCTCCACAGTCTTTCAGAACTTACGCAACAATAACGTAATTTCCTCATTGCGACCGTTCGCTCTTAGCGTTCCCGCAGGGTAGGGAAGCATAAGTCCTTCGGACACGCTTCGCGAACGCAAAGCCTTATTTTTTCGTCGTAAGTGCGTAAGTCCTATCTTTAAGAGGCTATTTATAAAGTAAATATTAAGTAGGGTGTGTTACGGCTATGCAAGGATTTGGGAGTTCGAGAGAGTGAGAAGTAGCCGTAACGCACCATGTTTCTCGGTGCGTTAAGCGTTGCTATAACGCACCCGACAATTTAAGGTTTACTTTATAAATCATCTTTAACTTTTCCCCAGTCACAAATTACGCTATGATCTTTGACCCCTGGTAGTTCTGTACGCTCCCTACATCTATCGTGAAACACTATCAACAACAAACCAACGCCTTTCCCAACGATTACCTAAACAATTTGTGGGGAGAAATCCAAGCTTGTCCTTACTTTGCTATCAACAACCTCAACCGCGATTTTGTCGCCACTAAAGGATTCTCCGTAGTATTTCAACGTTCTGGATTAGCAGAAGTAGAACAGCATTTTCCGTACTTCAAGCCTTACCTAGATTTGGCTCTCCAGGCAAATTGTAATGCTTTTTACCTCAATCCTTTACAGCTAAAGGAAGGCTCCCGTGTCGATCCGCATATTGATCGCTCCTTACGTTCCTATTCCAAAACCATTGAACCGCCTGCGGTTGTCAGTGTCCTTTATGTGCGAGTACCAGCAGATATGGAAGGGGGAGAACTGATATTGCGATCGCCCAAACGCCAACTTGGGCAAATTAAGCCCCAAATCAATACTTTACTTTATTTTCAAGGTGATTTAACCCATTCGGTTAATGCTGTGAAAACTCCAGGAAATCGCTTAAGTTTAGTTTGTGAACAGTATAGTTTGAGTGATGCTGAACTCCAGGAAATTCCAGAGTTTACTGTAGAGTCAAGAAGCACTCAGTCTACAACCAAAAAGAGAAAGTATGCCTCATAGCTTATACCAGTTCACGAAAATAATGAAACAGATATAAACCCTAAAACCCAGACTATGTAGGACTTTTTTAATTACGAATTACTTTAATTACGAATTACGAATTAATATCGCCTTTAAGATTTGGACAAATTGACCTAACCGACGTTTCCAGATAGGACGGGGAGTAGACTGGCGTTGCAGGATTGCTAGATTTTCTCGAATTGTTGCTGTAGTGGGATGATTAACTCCTAAAATGCGATCGGACATCTCCAAGGCTTGGGTGTAGAGGGGTTCGGCTTGGCTGTACTGCCCTTGGCTATCGTAGAGTCCTGCTAAATTGTTTAAGCCAGTAGCCAGATAAGGATGGTCGCCATCAAACAGCCGCTTTGTCATCTCCAAGGCTTGGGTGTAGAGGGGTTCGGCTTGGCTGTACCGCCCTTGGCTATCGTAGAGTCCTGCTAAATTGTTTAAGCTAGTAGCCAGATAAGGATGGTCGCCATCAAACAGCCGCTTTCTCATCTCCAAGGCTTGGGTGTAGAGGGGTTCGGCTTCGCTGTACCGCCCTTGGCTATCGTAGAGTCCTGCTAAATTGTTTAAGCTAGTAGCC
>NZ_JAQYWQ010000181.1 GCF_029379315.1 Nostoc sp. S13 | reverse complement strand
TTTGACTTTGCCACTCTTCAGATGTACGGAGCTTGTTCAAAACTCAAATAGGATTCCTATAGTTCTGTACAAAATGTATCATCCGAAGAATCTCTGATAAAGGAGATTTCCTGGGGGTTGATACCAAGGTCTCTACATAGTTGTTTTCTTGACTCTTGGGTCTCGATCATTACGAGCATTAGTTTTGTTAATTCTTTGATATCGTTTTCGTCCAAAAGGAATTGAGTTGACATAATTTTTATTCTTAATACTACTTACAATTTAGTTTTGATTTAATACTTTCCAATTTAGCTGCGTGTTTCCCTGTTTTAAACACAACTTCAAGTTCCTTGCAGATTTGCCCAAGAGCTTGTCTATTATCGGTAGTATGCAAATAGTCAATTAGCTCTAAAGCAAAGTCAGCATTGGTGGGTTGTCTGAAAAATCCAAGTTTATTTGATTCAATTCCAATTCTTATACAAAGAGCTTTTCGTGCTGAATATTCTGCACGTCCACTATATATTAAGAGTTCTGTAAGTACTTCTCTGTCTGAGTCATTTAGTTCTTGCTCGATTTCAATAGAAGAAAAACTAAGCTGTGAAATAGCTTGGGAGGTTGGCTGTTCTTTTAGCTCCTCTACTGCTTTACGAATTCCTCTAGCAACATCCGCAAACGCCTGATCGCGATTTACCCAATTAGCCACAGGATCAGCATTTTTGGGCAAGGCTTGAAGCTTGCTAAACAATGCGCCCTTCCAATCAACTTCACGGAGAATAACGGGAATAACGCAAGCTTTTTCAGTTTCGTGCCGTTCCATCGCTCGTTTAAGCTCAATGTCACAGCAATAATCTGAAGCTAGGAAATCTGGACTAATAAGCAGCAGAATCACATCGGCTGCATTCAAGTGTGTATTAATTTCACCTGCCCATTCTCTTCCCGCAGTAATCTCTCGGTCATGCCAAGCTGTAATTACACCCTGCCGCTTCAAAATGCTTAAGTGTTTCACTAACTCGTTTTTGAATTCTTCGTCTCTATGGGCGTAGGAGAAGAAAACTTCTATAGGCCCAGTGGGTAGTATGGACATAACTTTTTTTTGGTTGCACCTGATTATATAAATTGACAAAGTTTTCTTACTCAACTGGTTTTAGTAGCAAGACAATCAGTTCGGTACTAGCTTTTTAGCTCTCTGTCTTCTTTGTTGGAGAACACTCGTTGCTTTTGAGCCATTGCTCGATTGGCTCAATTAGTACTTGGCTCATTTTCTTACCCCGCATGACACAGGTGGCATGGAAGCGCTTCTTCAAGTCATTCGTGATGCTAATGTGCATTTTTTAAATTGATATTTATGTAAGTAATTCTTACACAAATCTACAAATGTAAAAAAGGCGATTCCGAAAAAATACTAGTTAAAAAGTGAAAGCACTCTACTAAAGAGTGCTTTGGGACTTTCCAGATTTATCTGTCCAAAAAGTTTCAAGTCTATTACCGTAACTTATCACTCCCGGTTCGCTCATTTTTTTTGGAGTTCAAGAAATTGCCGAAAAACAGAAAATCTTGGTGTAGTAATGGTTTTAGCCATTCCCCTAAATTTACCTTGAACTACCACCCTGTTCTAAAAACTCTATTTTTATGCGATGCCTACGGCGGTAAACTACGCGCAAAGTTGGAATTATAGTACATTTGTATTGTAGATTAGAACCCCTACTAAATCGTTCAGCTTTTTTCTAACTCAATTTAAAATGGGCGAAGCGATCGCTAGAAATCCTTCAACAGCAGTTAGGTGACATTTGTCAATTATAAATTCCGCTGAAAAGACTGATAGCAATCGCACAAACGCACTAAAATTTAAGAAACCCTGATGATGGGTACTGACATGGTATCGATCCCAATTACTTTGGAACAACTCATTACGGCGGTACAACAGTTGCAGCCAGACGAACGAGCAAAAGTCGCTAGAGCCTTGATTCAAATAGATTTACGTTCAGATTTGACGGCTTTAATTCAAGAACTTTATGCCGAACCCCCCGTGAATGAGATTACAGACGATGAAATCAGGGCTGAAATTAAAGCTGTGCGTCAGCAATCCCAGCAGGTCTGATGTTGCAAGTGGTCATCGACATCAACATTTGGATTCGCATTTTGCTGAAAGGGCGAGTTACATTGCCAATTTTGGCAGCATTTAATGAGGATAAATTCCAGTTGGTAATGAGTCAACCGCTCATGGAAGAACTCCATCTTGTTTGGAATCGCTCCCGTTTAAGAGAGCGGATTGACTCTAGTCAGGCGATTCGCCTAGAACAACAATTGCAGTACCGCGCCTTATGGGTTGAGTTGAAAACTGTTCCGCCTAATTGTCGAGATCCCAAAGATTTACCTGTGTTGGCTACAGCGATTGATGGCAAAGCGGGGATTATTGTATCTGGGGATGATGACTTGCGGGCTGATGATGATTTGAGAGGGGTAATGACAAGCTATGGCATTCAGTTATTGGGTGTTCATTCTTTCCTGAAATATCTAGATGAAGGTAATGGATAAAGGATGCTTTCCCCGATCGCTCCCTAAAACAAGAACGCGATCGCTAATTCAACTTATGCCTAACCGCGATCGCCTATTGACCGACTTGCCAAAATACGATCGCCCACTTGACTAAAAAAGCGATGCCTCCCCACATTAGAAAAGCGATCGCTCTCTCAAGTCGATTGATTTCATTTTGACCCGCGATTGCTAATTCAACTTATGCTTAACCGCGATCGCCTTTTGACCGACTTCCCAAAATACGATCACCCCCTTGACTAAAAGAGCGATGCCTCCCCACAGTAGGAAAGCGATCGCTCTCTCAAGTGAATCAATATTCATTTTGAGGTGCTTTTCTTGCCAATTCCATATCTTTTGCCCTATACCCATTTGCCCTAAGCGAAGCCGAAGGGATGCCCAATTCCCTAGTCAATTCAACGGCTCCATAATGACTTTTAAACCTTTACTAGAGAGTCTTTTGAGCATTTCTTTAGCATTATATTCACTGCTAAATACTCCTGCTTGCATAACTCTTTGACCTTGCCAAACTGTGGCAAACGCACCAGGAGCAAGCGATCGCACTAAATCTTTATCCTTATCAGTCGCTAGTGGCACTACCACACGATAACGTACACCCAACTTTGTCGCAGAGTTCCCGCCATCGGGCATAGTTGCAGAACTTGTTCGCATATTGCGAGTATTATCTATGGGGATATTTTGCTCAGGAAGTGGTAAAAGTGCTTCAGCATTTGGGGAAGCAGCTTCTAGTACTGGTAATGGCTGCTGTGTTTGCTCCCTCACACTTGGGGCTGGTGCTTGTGCAACTGAATTGGATGGATACTCAGGAGCCGTAAACTCAATTGTATTGGGATCGATCCGCACATAATTCAACTGTGGCGGAGCAGGTGGCTCTGCTGGACTGGAAGTTGCAACTCTTGAAGTGTCAGTTGGTATTTGTTTAGCCGACAAGCTGCTAGGAGTAGGAAAACCGGCAACTTTAGAGGTGGCTTGCTGTTGATTGGATATGGGCGTGGAAAGTGGTATATTAGCTGGCAACAATGGCAGCAGCTGACTGTTTAATTGTCTAGGAACACGATTATTTGCTGAAATGCTGTTGCTGGTTTGCCCGTTGGTAGTTTCAGAGACTTCTGGAGCCGAGAAGGTGATTTCCCCAGTTGGTGGTATTTCTCGTAGCACATTGTTGGGTACAGGGGCAGGTTGAGAAGTTGGGGTGGCTAGTGGTATTGTACCGTTGATATCTACCTTGCCAGTGATGCGACTACTTACAAGGTTGTTACCAGCAGCAGACATCACCTGTTTAGCAGCGCTGGCGTTAATGTCGTAGCGAGCATTATTTTGAAATTCATTACCCCCAGGTTCGGATGCACTACCTAAATCTGGTATTGCTTGAGCGATCGCAACTAAACCATCTTCTTTATTATTTTGAATAGAATTATTCCGCAAAATTGGGTGGGCATTTGCTTGCACCACAATTCCCGTTCTATTGTTCTGAATTTGATTGCCGATAATTACAGGAGCGGCATTTTGGGCAATATTGATCCCAAAACCCGTTTCGTGAAAGACATTTTCTTTGACTTGAGGATGCGAGTTACCGGCAATTGTGATGCCATTGGCTCCATTGCGATCAAAGTAATTCTTGCTAATAGTGGGTGCAGCATTACCACTGACAGAAATCCCATCTTGGGTACTGCTAGTGAATGTATTTTCTGTGACTACCGAATTACTAGATTCAATCCATAAACCGTAACCACGGGGATTCGAGTTTGTCACCGTCACCCCAGTCAGCAAGGCTTGGTTTGCTCCCACTATTGTGACGTTTTGACCGGCAAAGCTCCGACTCAGGTAATCACCACCTCCCTGAATGATAGTGTCCTTACCTTGATTACTAGGGTTGCCTTGAATTGAAACACCCGGTTTCAGCATTAAAGGGAATATCTCTCCTGTCTCGGCGCTATAAGTACCAGTGGAGAGCATGATTACAGTATTGGCGCCAGCTAATCGTAACGCTTGGGTAATCGTTTTCACAGGAGCGGATTCGCTGCCATTGCCTGCCTTGTCATCTCCGCCACTTGGGTTGACAAATAGCACGTTAACTTGAGAATTTGTTTTCTCACCCAGAGGTGCTGAATTTGGTGTCAATGGAATCTGAGCGATTGCACTGCCCAAGCTTGTACCCAGGAACGCCATACTTGCCGCTCCTATGCCTACGGTAAGTGATAATACTGAAAAACGAAAAAAGAAAAGCCTTGCTGATTCCAGAAACTTCGGCTTTGCAAGCAGAACATCTAATCTGGGGTACTTAGAAAACAGGCGGCTGGGAATCATATTTAACACAACTCCTTATAAGTAAAAATAAATTCTTATACTCTTAGAAAGTATTATGTCGATAATATTACTCACATATTGACCGATTGGCGATACTTAATACAGAGTAACCTGAGTTCGATGTAAAAAAAAGCCTGAAAACTAGACAGAGTAAACTTTATAGCAATATATGATCGCGTAAGATGATGTCAATAATTTTCTATAAATGACGCCGAACTCAGGTTTGTTAAGCTGAAAAACATCTAATTTGCATGACCGAATTAAACAGAACTCTTGTGGGGTGGGCATCTTGCCCGCCCTAATTATGCAAGTTAAATGTGGAACAGCTTAATTCCAGTGCAGAAATTCCAGGATTTATGCGGAGAATTCCTAGAGATGAGTTAAAGCAGTTTTTTGAATACCTCAGTTAACTATGGAGAGCAACAGTTTGTAGTCGGATTAGAGTTAAAAGTTAAATCGATTATGATTGAAAAAATAACAGGTGAATCTCAGGTACTCGATACTCTTGAAAAGATGTATATCGGACGTTTTACAACTGAAGAAGCGTTAGAAATTATATGTAGTAAGTAGGTCAACCTAAAAAAACGTAAGATAGATAAAGTTGAGAAATTAAGTGAGAACTGATGCCAAGTGCGTTAAGAATAATACTAAGTGCCGAAGAAGACCGTACACTAAAAGAACTCAGTTGTGCAGATAAAGTACCACGTCGAACTAAACAAAGAGCGATCGCCTTGCGCCTAAATGCTTAGCGATGGAATGTACCGTACTATCGCAGAATATCTAGATTGGGCACAACAGACAGTAAGGCAGACACTTAAACGCTGGCAATTACAGGGTTTAGGAGGTTTGTGGGAAGCCCAAGGACGCGGAAAAAAACAAAGCTGGCATGAAGTTGATTGGCAAGTAGTAGAAAAATGCTTGGGACAAAATCGCCGATGAGCGTGCTCGGCAGCTAAGTCAAAAGCTATTTGAAGAACGACAAATTGAGTTAGGAGCCGAACAAATCAGGCGAGTAGTCAAAAAAAGGGGTGGTGTTGGAAACGTATCCGCTACTGTCCGGCTTTAAGTCTTAAGGCTGAATATTTACAAGCTAAAGGCCAAGATTGGGAATTACTCAAGGTGTGGGCACAATTAGTAGGATTGCTTTGTTTAAAGTACTTGGATGAATCTGGTTGTTACTGCACTAGTCCTACTGATTACACTTATGGGCGTAGGGGAGAGCAAAAATGTATTCGACAAAATAGACGACGCGGTAGGCGGATTAACATCTTCGGTATTTGGGAGCCGAAAGTTAGTTTTGATTATGCTTTGATGCTTGGAACATTGAAAGCACCAATCTATGTCCAACTCATGGAGTGTCTTGCTCAAATTGCTGCACGCCGTTTACTAGAAACCGGACAAATCACCGTAATTATTCACGATAATGCTTCTGTTGACAAAAGTCATTTGGCTCGCCACCAGCATCAACGTTGGCAACAGCAAGGTCTGTACATCTTTTTTCTACCTCCCTATAGAACTCATTTGAATCGCATTGAAGACGAATGGTTGCATATATAGCATGATCAGCTTGCCGGCCGAGTTTTTGAGGATGAATATGAATTAGCGATCGCTATTATCGATGGTATAAATTATAGAGCCAAGCAAGGTCAGTATCAAGTTAAGCGTTTTACGTTTAATTAAGTTGACCTACTTATTTTTCGGGAAAACCTTGCCCATTTTTCAGCTATAGAGAACATACATAATACGGGCAAGATTGCTAATCTCCTTTCTGTCAAGCTATTTTCATCTCGCATATTAAGCAAAGTTCTAGTTCAATGGATTCAACAGAAACGCTATCAAGAATTTACGGATGACCTAGACTTTGAATATGCTATTTTAAGAAGCTGTGCAGTTTTACTCCTGGCTATAATCGAAGAAAACCCTTCTAAAATACTAAGTATTACAGCAAATAAATTGTTTAAATACATCGAAAATATAGGTGCATTACCAGAAGATTATATCGAGTGAATATGCAAAAGTTGTAAAGTTAAAAAGAATGTAGAGATGTTACATGGAAGTGACTTTTAGCATGGGTCGCTTTAACTGGATTGCAATTTTGTGGTGTATCTGCTCTTGCCAGTCCTTTGTAAGCTTGTCGTTTACCGTAAAATACTTGACTAATCTTAGTGCGAAACTGTAGCCTCAGACTACCCCGATCGCTACCTATAGGAACATGGGATAATTGACTGTAACCCTGGTTACTACGTTGTTTTCCGTAGATTTAGTAAAAATTGAGTAAAAAAAAGCAAATTAATTAACTATGGTTACTAGGACATATGATAATTCACATTTCGATGAAAGCACTAACGGGGTTGTTGTAATGGTCGAGCCATACAGGCAAAAAGAGCAAATACAGCAGGTTGTCTACCGCATTTTAGATGCCAATTTAGACCGCGCTCGTGAGGGCTTGCGAATTATTGAGGAATGGTGTCGGTTTGGATTGAATAATGCCCAGTTGGCTTTTGAATGTAAGCGCCTGCGACAAGAGGTAGCCCAGTGGCATACCTCGGAATTACGGGCGGCGCGAGATACACCAGGCGATCCTGGAACTGAGTTAACTCATCCTCAGGAGGAAGAACGAGCTAGTATCAAATCAGTGTTGCAAGCTAACTTTTGCCGCATAGAAGAAGCATTGCGGGTATTGGAAGAATACAGCAAGCTTTACCACCCAACTATGGCTAAAGCTTGTAAGCAGATGCGCTATCAGGTTTATACCCTAGAAAGTAGTTTAATGGGTTATCAGCGCCATCAATTATTGTGGCGATCGCGTCTGTATTTTGTTACTTCCCCTAGTGAAACTTTGTTGAACACTGTCGAAGCTGCACTTAAAGGTGGATTAACGCTCTTACAGTACCGCGACAAAACCGCCGATGATTCTTTGCGTCTGGAACAAGCTAGAAAAATCCGGCAGTTATGCCATATCTACGGCACTTTGTTCATTGTTAACGATCGCGTGGATCTGGCTTTAGCAGTCAATGCAGATGGGGTGCATCTGGGACAACAAGATATGCCTATTGCTGTTGCTCGGCAATTACTCGGTTCCCAGCGTTTGATCGGTCTTTCTACCACAAATAAAGATGAAATGCAAGGAGCAATTGCTGAAGGTGTAGATTACATTGGCGTGGGGCCAGTTTATGAAACTCCCACGAAAGTAGGTAAGGCAGCAACAGGTTTAGAATATGTCAGCTATGCTGCCAAAAATTGCCCAATTCCCTGGTTTGCCATTGGAGGAATAGATGCCAATAATATCAATGATGTGATTGATGCGGGAGCCGAACGTGTAGCGGTGGTGCGATCGCTCATGCAAGCCGAACAGCCTACCCTCGTGACACAATATTTCCTCTCCCAACTCAATCGCATTAAACCAGAATCTTAAAAGAGTCATTTGTCATTTATCCAAAGTAAATAACCAAATACCCCATTCCCTAGTTCCCAGTCCCCACATATTATGTCTAATGAGATTACGATTCAGGTAAATGGGGAAACCCATAGCTGTTCGTTTCAAATTTCTTTACCCGACTTGCTCCAACAGTTGGGTTTTAACCCCCGCTTGGTGGCTGTGGAGTATAATGGCGAAATTTTACATCGCCAGTTTTGGCCGCAAACAAAAGTACAATCAGGCGATCGCTTAGAAGTGGTAACTATTGTCGGTGGTGGTTAGTTAATTTCAGCCACTTTTAATCTGTTTCAACCTCAAGCTCATGTAGTAGCTGATGCTTTGGGACTTTCTAGAACAACTGCTCAAATGCCAGATTCAGAAATCACTTTAGAATTTCCGTTAGTCGCAGCTAAACAGTACCTAAAAGCCAAAGTGGTCTTTTGGCGAGCTGTTAATCCTGATGCAGAAGCAGAAGATATTGCTGGATTGGAGTTAGAAAATTCTCCCCCAGGATCTCAAAAAGCACCATTAATTATGGTATGGCGAAACTGTGGGATCTCAAAGGAACCAAGTTCCGAGAATTTCCGCACAAAGGTAAAGTTGAGACTACCAAATTTAGTCCAGATGGCAAGCTGCTAGCTACAGTTGGAGAAAATGGGACGGCATTGCTGTGGAATATTAATGGCAAGCCGCATAAACCATTGCTGGGACATAAGGGCTATGTTAACAGTGTCAATTTTAGCCCCAACGAAAAGAAACTGGCTACAGATGGAGATGATGGTACGGTTAGGTTATGGGATTATTCAGGAAAGCAGTTAAAAGAATTTAAGACTTTTGAACCTCGCATGACTAGAAGTCACGCGATTCCTACTTCAACGAGTCCTGCCT
>NZ_JAQYWQ010000069.1 GCF_029379315.1 Nostoc sp. S13 | reverse complement strand
GAAAATTTGGTGGTCAACTTTCGTAGTCGCGGGTCTGAATCCCCGACTGATAGCGCCACGCAAAGCGAGTCCGCGTTCGCTTTTAGCGTCTCGTAGAGAGCGTCTTGATTCTGACTCCTGAATTCTGACTTCTGAATTCTTCTTCAACAAATCCCCAACTTCTTTAAGATGCCGGGGATCTGAACTTCTCATTCGCCTCAGAAATAACCGTCACACACGCATTCACCAAGGGTAACAGCGGCCCTAGTTGCTCTTGTCCATTTACGGCTAAATCGCTGTGACACAAATAAACTCTCTCGGATACACGAGACAGTAAATCTGCCAAAATCCTTTTCAGTCTTTGTTCTTCTGCCAATTTCTCGTCTTCTGCTGTCCAAGGTTCGCCTAACCTGTCTCGCAGGAAAAACGGCGCACCGAACAAAGTCGCCGCCCCACCTTTCGCCCATAGAGGTGAACCAGCATCCAGCCAAAAATGCCAACGGTGCGATCGCCTACTAGATCGATATTGAAATATAGTTGCTAATGTGACAGCTTTTCTGACTCCACCAATGGGGCGCACAGGGTAAGCGTTGGCGGTAATTGTCCCACGGCGCAGTAGTTGAATGAATTCAATAACAGTTGTGTGAGGCGTTGTCTCAACTGGGGCAATTTGTCGTAATCTGGTGTCAATTTCCCAGTAGTGTTGGGCGGTTTCTAATAATTCCCGCAGTGCTGCTAGTTGTTCATAGGGTAGATTGCTACCATTCCACAAAAAGCGCTGAATTGCTCTGTCTAAGAGGGAAATGGGACTGGGAATTAAACGCAATTCTTGTTGCGATCGCTGCTGTTCTAACCACTCTAATATCTCATTATAAGCTGTGGTCGCTGCATAGCCGATTCTATCCCAGCGCTCAAAGGCTGATACTGGTAGCAAGTTGGGGCGATCGGGATGGGGTAAAAAGCAGTAATCTGCAATTAAACCAGCACGTACCGGATCAATATCAGTAGAGACGCGATTAATCACGTCTGTATTAGAGACGCGACTAATCGCCTCTGTAGAGACGCGATTGATCGCGTCTGGTGGTTGTTGTTTCCTGCTCAATACAACCAGCATTTCTGCCACCGCATCCCGATCTACTAAGCGTCCCAAGCCGGGATAAACTAGTGCCAGCATGGTGAGCAATGCGCGAATGATCGGTGAACTAATTAGGGGACGTTGGTCATTAAGCGATTCTACTTGGATGTTTTGTTTGACGAGGATTTCTACTAGAGTATAACGAGCGATCGCATCTAAACCTGGTGCAATAATCGCCACTTGTTCTGGTTGCACTTGCCGTGATTGGATGGCATTAGTAATTACCTCTGCTGTTTGTCGCAATAGTTGGGCGCGGGAGGTGGTTTGAATTGAATGCACAATCTCAGGTAAGCTCAACAGTACCATCGGTTCTGTGACTAATTCCACCATCTGTTTAGTGAGTTGCCCACCAAGGGACTCAGGAGGCGGCCCGGTTAAGATTTCTACCCGACAACGCTCTGCTAACCCTTCGAGGTAGTTGGGGTCTGCTCCCAATCCTAATCGTACTGCACCATCAAGATTGTAGCTAAATGCCCCGACTGCGCCTTGATCTAATAGCAACTCAAACAAAAGACGCGCTACGCTAGGATAATCATCAACATCATCCGCCAGTACTCTTTGATAGCGTTTAGCTAGATGCTGTTGATAATTGCGATCGCTTAACAAATGCTGACTATAAAGTTCAGTAATAATCCCATAAGTTAGCAACCCCCTCTCTAAACACCAGTTACGCCAATCTAGGAGCAAAGATCCCAAAAATTCCGGCTCTAAAGTTGTAGTATTTTCTCCCAGACCTCTGGCCAAAATCTGGGTAATATCTTCGCAAGGTATACCACTGTAAGCTGCTAATTGCAATAAGTCTAGAATGCGACGCACCAAGCGAGATTCATTCACTCCCGCAATACGTAAAATTTCTTCGTCTAATTGGGGACGCCAGAGTTTTGTTGCTAACTCTTGTTCCGTTTCTGGCCGCAATCGTACCGGAAACTGTGCCTTCAGGTTCAACGAGTCAATTAGCAACGGCCAAAATAAAATAACTTCATCCTGGAAAAAACCTAGCGGCGTCTTGGCACGAACCGGATATTTTCCTAATGTAGATGTAACAATTATATCTCCCAGTTCTCGACGATTATCATCATTGGCAGCTAAGACTAAAACTCCTGGCTCTGTTTGTTTAAGATATAAAAATTCGGGTATGCGAGTGGCTTTTCTACGTCCCGGCTTTTTAGTATAAAATGATTCAGTATATTTATTTTCAGGTTGTACCCAATTACAAAATTGCTCTACCAAGCGAGCCGTCTTACCACTGCGACTAGTGCCAACAATCCAAACCGAATGAGAAACCACAAACTTTCTCCTTGTAGATTTGCTAGTATACCTCGTGCGTTAACTTAAGGTTAATAATCACCAAATAATGCTGGATGATTGTGTGCAATGAAAAACTCTGTTTTTAGCGAAAAAATCTATTCTTTCTTACTTGCTGCTTATCGATGGTACTTACAGACTCCTGAACGTTCTTTAGATCAAGCTTACGATGCAGCCTTAAAGATTCAGGAAATAGAAGATAAACATTTCAAGGGTAATAAAATAGACATTGAATTAGCCATATACAGTAAGAGCGTGATGGATTATTTTGAGTCAGACCTCAATAAGCTATTAAAAACTGTCAAGATGCGACTGACGGAGTTTAGAGCCAGCCGTTGGTTTCTAAATGAAGAAAATCAAAAAGCTGCTCAGAAAGCAGGTATAGAGTATCTAAGTCCTTCTTTGGTTTTGGAAAAGCTAAACTTTATTGATCAAGTCATATCTAAATACACAATAATTTCTGATCAAATAACTTCTAAAGCTTTAGTAGTCCAACCTCCAAATCTACCTGTTAACTCTGTGATATATGACGACAAGTCGCTGCTCGTCAATACTCCAACGTTACCACCGAAAATACTAACTCAAAACTTGGATAAAAAACCACAAATAAAGCGTAAAACCGATACAATGGGCATTTTGCCCCGCTCTCTTTTAAGTACTATCACTCGTCTGCAAGTTGAATTAGACCCTAATTCTGAACAAGAGGTAATTCAGAGTTTTCGTCAGACTCAAAGAAGAACAATAATATCTATTAGGTTTATTTTACTACTAATTATTGTACCACTTTTGACGCATCAGATAGCAAAAGCTTTCGTAGTCGGCCCAATTATTGAGCGGTTTAGAAACACTGAGCAAATGCAGATATTCCTCAATTCAGAAATGGAAGAGGAAGCCCTTGTAGAATTAGAAAGATTTGAAGAAAAGCTGAAGTTTCAAAATCTCATTATAAAAGCCCCTCCACTATCGTCTGAGCAGATTGAAAAAGAAATGGGTAATAAGGCTATAGAGCTTGCTGATGAATTTCGTCACGAAAGCTCTAGTGCGATCAAAAATATTTTTGCAGACCTTTTTTCGGTGGGTGCTTTTATCTGGCTTTTGTTAGTCAGCAAGTCTTCTATTGCTGTGCTAAAGGATTTCATTGATAATATTGTCTATGGACTTAGTGATAGTGCCAAGGCATTTATCATCATTTTGTTTACTGATATATTTGTAGGATTCCACTCTCCTCATGGCTGGGAAGTACTTCTAGAAGGTGTATCACATCATTGGGGATTACCAGCAAATAGAGATTTTATCTTCTTATTTATTGCGACATTTCCAGTGATTTTAGATACCATTTTTAAATACTGGATATTCCGATTTTTGAACCGGATCTCACCATCAGCAGTTGCGACTTACCGTAATATGAATGAATAGGGCATGGGGCATGGGGGATGGGGCATTGGGCATGGGGCATTGGGCATTGGGCATTGGGCATTGGGCATGGGGCATTGGGGAATAATTTTTGTGTTGTCAAACAATTAAATTATTTTTGATTTTTGAATTTGAGCGAGGTGGGATAATCTCAAAAAATTTTAATTTTGATGAAAAAGACACTTGCTGGGTTAGGAAAGTTTAACAAAATTCTCGCTATCAGCTTACCTGTGGTTTTATCAATTTTGCTGGTGCGGATGCAATCTTTGGCGTATCGGGAACTTAGTCCGCCAGAATGTCGCGTGCAAAAGTGGGATATACCAGTTTCCTTGACTGCTGAAAATCAAGATGCACTTACACAAAAACAAAAAGCACCATTAATCCAGAGACTACCAGTTACTTGTTGTCAAGGTGATACCTCTTGTTTGGATGAAGTTCTTTATGGACAAATCCCAGATAAAAAGGCACTGATAAGTGCGATCGCTCACAGTCTCCAATATCTGCAAACAGCTAATGCTGCGGCTGCTTATCAAAACTATCCGGTGGCTGGGATTACGCGCGATCGCGTGTTCAAAAGCTTGAAAAGATTCCGCGAACTTCTATTAAAAACTAATTCTGCAATAGAATTACATCAAGCTATCCTGCGCGAATTTGTTCTTTACCAATCAGTCGGTCAAAACAGCAAAGGTTCCGTTTTATTCACCGCCTATTATGAACCGCTTTACGCAGCCAGTCGCGTCCCCACAACAGAATATCGTTATCCTGTTTATCGATTACCTGCTGATTTAAACTCCTGGCCTAAACCTCATCCTACACGTCTAGAATTAGAAGGAGCAGATGGTTTACAAGGCGCAAAAGGTAAATTGCAAGGATTAGAGTTATTTTGGTTTCGCGATCGCCTCGAACCATATTTAGCTCAAATTGAAGGTTCAGCGAGACTTCAGCTTGCCGATGGTACTCAAACAACAATCGGCTATGCTGGTAATAACGCTTATAACTACAAAAGCATTGGCCGAGAATTAGCGAATGATGGCAAATTACCGCTACAAGGTATGACCATGCCAATTATTCTCGGCTATTTCCAAAAGCATCCCCAAGAATTAAATATTTATATTCCGCGCGATCGCAGCTTTGTTTTTTTTCAAGAAAATCACGGTCAGCCAGCCCAAGGTTTTATCAACGTACCACTAACAGCAGAGCGTTCTATTGCTACAGATAAATCCCTCATGCCTCCTGGTGCTTTAGCGTTGATTCGCGCTTCTATTCCCTTTGTTAATCCTACCGGAAAAATGGAGGAGCGCATCGTTAGTCGCTATGTTCTTGACCAAGATACCGGCGGTGCAATTAAAGGTGCAGGTAGGGTAGATTATTTTTTAGGGACAGGGAAATTAGCAGGCGATCGCGCTGGTATTACAGTCAGCAATGGACAATTATTTTATCTATTACTCAAGTCCCAGAATTAAACACACTCGGATTTTAAAGTAAGATTCCCGACTTCTTTGAAAAGTCAGGAATCTTAGCCTTTCTTTGTAAAAGTCCATAATACTTTTGACTTTTACTTCTCTACGAGAGGCTGCGCCCTAAGCGTAGCTATGCCGCAGGCTTTACGGCTACGCTCAGTACAAATGACTTTTGACTTCCGCCTTCCGTTACTAGGCTTCTATATCCATCTCAGCATCATCATCGTCATGATCATAAGGGATATCGTCAAGGTCGATCATTTCTGAAATTTCTTCTACTTCATTTAGATACTCAGATTCTTGATGTTCACGCTCGATTAGACGACCAGTTGACTTTAGCCATTCCAAAAGAATAAACTCATTACTTGTACGAATTACAGGCGCTCGCTGGTTACGAGGTTCTTCACGCAAAGGACTTATAGGCATAAAAAAAACTCACTTTGAATTACAGGTTAGCGTACAAAAACATCAAAATTGTAGATTAAGGTTAAAAGCCTTGTATAACAAGCCTTTTATCAACAGATGAAATATAAACCATTAAGTTTTTTATTCTCTTGTCCGTCTACTTACCATTAAAATGCCTTCGCGTCAGTCCTAATAATAAATCTTCAAGAGGACGCGATCTCACAAGGCATTTGGTAGCTTGGCGAGAGGTTCATACATATTAGAGGGTAATGCAGACAGTCTGTTTGCTACAGCGACTGCATCAGCTAAGTTGCTAAATTGACACCGAACAATCTCTTGTCCATTTCCTGAAGGGAAACGCTTCCTAGCTTTATTAGATACAGCACAAATAATCGCTAACGCTTTGGCAAACCCATCTTTTGTCAATATTGTTTCTTGAGCGAACCCTTCAACAGGAATAAGGCAAACCTCAAAGCGATACCCCGGTCTGGGAGAAACTGCTATGTCAATATATGGTTTATCTTCTTTCCTGATTCGGCGTAAATATTTGGCTGTCGAATTAGTATCATGCAAATCAGTCCCAAGTGCGTAAGTAAAAAAACAATCTTCTGTAAGGGATTCAGGACGGGTAATTATATCCGTTGGCATAAGTTAAAGTACTATCCGTATGTTGTCTGGCTTTGTGACACACTTTACTGTCCATCCTTAATAGCACATTTTTTGACAGTGAGATGTATCAGTTTTACGCGAGGTATTGCAATACAGTTCTACTCACTAAAAATCTCAAGTTTTGAAATGCTCAAGAGTCTTATTTCTAAAGCTTTTAGCTCTATTAACTTTGAGACTTAATCCATACTCTGAGAAGACCTGTTCTAGGTGATTATGTTCAACCTCATTGGGCCTCATTGTGTAGATTAAGAATATCAAGTGACATAAAACACCTCTAGAATCAAATAGTGTAGAGATTTAGATTCGGAGAGGCGTCTATATAGTCAGTTACATGACCGAAAATATTTCTCAACTACCTGACTATAACATAGTTGACGGTTGAACTTTTTTCAACTATTCCGACCGATAGATATTCCGTCACCAAGAACAGTGGGGTTGTATTCAATTGTGACTTTTAGATAACTAAATCTTATACTTATTAAGTAGTTCTAATTTTTACCCAGTGTAATTATAGAGAGAGGAGAAATACTGATTGCGATCGCATCATCTCATAAAGTAGGGTGGGCACTGTTTAGCATTTGCTCAAACCCTTATTTTTAGCTTATAAGTACTGCCCATCCTACGGTTATTGAAAATGGCACAAAATCTCAATTATTAGCTTAAAAAAAGCCCTATATTTAAACATAATAAATTCATTCTAACCCAAAAAAAACTTGTTGTGACTATTCAAATAAGTTACTATTATTATACTTTTCAGACAACTATTTTCATGAAGCAGATAGTAGTGTCAAGAAGTATCCGGTTAGAATTAAACATCAAATAAAGTGTGATTACAAGGGAAGCAATCCCCAAATCTGACGATCGCTTCATCTCGTACAATCTGGGAATGCCTAAAAGCGATCGCAATCATAAACTCCCTGATATTTATTTATACCCATTTATTGCCTTATATTTTATAAATATTAAAAGCATTTTTACGAGTTATTGACATAAAAAATAGCCGAAAAAAATCCCCAGGATTGTAAATATAATCCTGGGGCATGATCTTCATATCCTTGCCAAGATATTTATAAATCTAAAGGAGGCAAGAGCGGTTAAGACCAAAAACGGTATTCACGCAATTATAGATTCAAGGTATCATTCACGTAAGTATTGACAACACCTTGAGACAGAGTTTTAATCGCAGGGGGAAGAGGAGCATAGCCACGAGCTGTAGCTATATTGTCCGCGGCGGTGGTTCCTAAAGCCCAGCCGATGAATCCTTTAATCCCATTTGCTACCTTAACGTTTGCGTATTTGTCATAAAATACCAGGTAAGATGCGTTAACAATGGGATAAGCATTTGCAGCTGTTGGATCAGTGACTACGAGTTTAATGCGCTGAGGACTTGCATCTTGGTCAGTCGCACCAACAAAAGCATTTCCAATTGAAGTTGGTGAGATGGGATTGTAAGTACCTGCCTTGTTCTGTAAGACAGCAGCTTGCAGACCATTAGCTAACCGCGTAGAATTATCCACATAACCAATTGCACCAGCAGTAGTTTCGATCTTGGTCGCTACACCTTTACTTCCTGAAGCAAATTGGAAATTGGCTGGCCAAACAACTGTATTGGCTGGTAGTGGATTAGGTATACCACCAGCTTGAGCAATACTTATTTCACCAACTCCTCTGTTCCATGTAGCACCAAATGCCGCCTTGAGATTACTGCTTAAAGTAAAAGTGTTAGCACTATTGTCACTACGACGTACTACAACGATGGGTTTATTTCCTGCAATTGTTGCGCCGCTATTATCTGCTTTAATTTTGGCATCATTCCAATTTGTGATGGTGCCGTTAAGAATACCAAGGTAAGTAGCTCGTGAAAGTTTAATTCCACCTGCTGGTACATTTAGACCTGTGGGGTTGTAAGCTAACGCAACTCCGTAGGTGATCACAGGCACTTGGATGGGGATACCAGCATTGGGACCTGCACTAAGTTTTTCTGTTCCTGTTATGGGGTCGTCAGTATCTGCAAAAGAGACTGGGGGATTGATAGTTGCCCCAGTCGTGGGTGGTGGTGGTGGGGTTTGAGTGAAAAAAGCTGTTACCCCTACACTACTGTTAATTGCAGCATATCTGAATGTTACGAGCGGATTGATTGGACTTGGAGGATTGAGGGTTGTAGGATTTCCAACACCGTAAGTGTTAAACCATGAGCCTTGTGGGGCATAAGGAGAGATAGTTCCTGTACCCACAAACAAAGTATTTATACTGCCTCCACCTGCACCATTTATGGAGGTTACTCCAGCTGGGGCAGGAGTGGTGGAGATTTGAGCTAGAGATTTCTGAGTAGCAGATTGACCTACTACTAAACTAGTTGCTATGGCAAGTACAGAAATTGAACTTACCAAACAGGTCAATTGACGATCGCGATCAAAAGCCATATCAAGCTCCTTGAAATTAATTTCCGGTTCAATACCCTATCAAATCTAAATCAAGTGTCAAACTAGCGATTAAAAATAACCTTTTATAAGCACAGTAAACTTGCATAAAAAGCTATTTATTAAACAAAAGTTTGCACAAGAATATTTAGAATGTAGAGCAACTTAAACGCAAAGCATTAAATGTGTAGAGGGTATTAAACTATTGCTAATTTACCCTTAAACATAATTACTTGCTGGTTAAAAACTCTACATTCAATCTAAGTTTGTATAAATAAATGTTCAATGACTTTAGTAAAAGGAAATGGTTAATAGGTATTATGAACCATGCTTAAATTACCATTTTTAGTCTCTCATTCCTTTTCAAAAAGCCATGTTTAACTTTACCTACTTACTTCTTTGGCATGGCAAGTTCATCTGAACTATAAAAATTACTTTCTTTAATGTAGATATACAGCAGTTTGCTACAAACTACCGCTAAGTGCGAAGTAAAGAAAGTTAGAATTTTACAAATTTTTTAGGACTGCTATGGTTAATAGCTAGTTAAATTTTGCCAATAGACTTATCCACAAATAAACCTCAAAATAGCTGAAACCCTTACATAGCTGGCTTTTTAGCTTATATAAAACAGGAACCTCTAAAACCCTCTCCAGAGCTAGGTTTCAGCCAAATAAAGTTCTCATTTCCGGATAAGTCTAATGAAATCAAGAGTATAATGGTAAGGTTAAAATAAGGTTAAGCCTAGATTATAATTAGATTATAAAATAATTAAAAAGTTTAAATATATGTATTTTGGTAATTTAGAGGTGTTTGAAAGGTGATTTTTATGGCAAACTTTATTCTTTTTACAGATAAAATAAACACCTTTCATTTAATATAGGACTTACGCATTGATCAAATAACAAAATAGTGGCGTTGCATAATTGAAGTATGAATTAGAGCGTAGCCGTAGCTCGTCGTAGACATCGCTATGTAGTGCCCAAAGTGTGCATCAACTCATATTCGCAAGAAGGGAAAAAGGGAGTAAACTGTGGGCACATATGTGTTCATTGTGGTCGTCAGTTTATATTTTATATCTTCCAAATGAAGAAAAAATCGAAGAAATAAGCAGAAGCGAATTTCTCACAATATATGATACTTATTGGGCGATTAAAAACTTTTATCGAGCCATAAAACAAGTATGTGGAATTTGTCGGTTTATGGTTAGAGATACTTACGTAATCAAGACTCACATATTTTGTTCACTTCAAGCTTTTATTAAATTAGATTTGATAGGGGAGGCAGAAACAGAGCTTTGATTAAGGCTGAAGACCATGATTATAACCCAAAAACAACCGTAACTCCTTATGGTATCTTTCTTCCATAATTAATTTATGCCTATTTATTGCCTTATATTTCCTAAAAATTAAGAGCATCTTTACGAGTTATTGACATAAATAATAGCCGAAATAAATCCCCAGGATTGTAAATATAATCCTGGGGCATGATTTTCATATTCTTGCCAAGATATTTATAAATCTAAAGAAGGCAAGAGTGGTTAAGACCAAAAACGGTATTCACGCAATTATGGATTCAAGGTATCATTCACGTAAGTATTGACAACACCTTGAGACAGAGTTTTAATCGCAGGGGGAAGAGGAGCATAGCCACGAGCTGTAGCTATATTGTCCGCGGCGGTGGTTCCTAAAGCCCAGCCGATGAATCCTTTAATCCCATTTGCTACCTTAACGTTTGCGTATTTGTCATAAAATACCAGGTAAGATGCGTTAACAATGGGATAAGCATTTGCAGCTGTTGGATCAGTGACTACGAGTTTAATGCGCTGAGGACTTGCATCTTGGTCAGTCGCACCAACAAAAGCATTTCCAATTGAAGTTGGTGAGATGGGATTGTAAGTACCTGCCTTGTTCTGTAAGACAGCAGCATTTAGACTCTTAGCTAATCGTGTAGCACTATCCACGTAACCAATCGCACCAGGAGTAGCTTTAATATAGTCAGCTAAAGCTCCACCTGTTGCGATAGATTTGAAACTGGCTGGCCAAACAACTGTATCAGCTGGTACTGGATTGGGTTGGCCTTGAGCAATACTTCTTTGACCAACTCCTCTGGTCCATGCAGCACCAAATGCCGCTTTGAGATGACTGCTTAAAGTAAAAGTGGCACCACTATTGTCACTACGATGTACTACAACGATGGGCTTATTTCCTGCAATTGTTGCGCCGCCATTATCTGCTTTAATTTTGGCATCATTCCAATTTGTGATGGTGCCGTTAAGAATACCAAGGTAAGTAGCTCGTGAAAGCTTAATTCCACCTGCTGGTACATTTAGACCAGTGGGGTTGTAAGCTAACGCGATTCCGACAGTGATAACAGGCACTTGCACAGGGACACCAGCGTTGGGACCGCCACTAACTTTTTCTGTTCCGGTTAAGGGATCGTCACTAGCTGCAAAAGAGACTGGGGCATTAATCGTAGCACCAGTGGCGGGTGGTGGGGTTTGAGTTAAAAAAGCTGCCAACCCTGCACTACTATTAATCGAAGCATATCTGAATGTTACGAGCGGATTGACTGGACCTGGAGGATTGAGGGTTGTAGGATTTCCAACACCGTAAGTGTTAAACCATGAGCCTTGTGGAGCATAAGGAGGCGTAGTTCCTGTACCCACAAACAAAGTATTCACAGAGCCTGCACCTGCACCATTTATGGAGGTTACTCCAGATGGAGCAGGGGAGGTGGAAATTTGAGCTAGAGATTTCTGAGTAGCGGATTGACCTACTACTAAACCAATTGTGATGGCAAATACAGAAATTGAACTTACCAAATGGTTCAATCGACGATCGCGATAAAAAGCCATATCAAGCTCCTTCAAATTAATTTCCGGTTCAATACACTATCAAATCCAAATCAAGTGTCAAACTAGCGATTATAAATAACCTTTTATAAGCACAGTAAACTTGCATAAAAAAGGTATTTATTAAACAAAGGTTTGCACAAAATTCTTCAGAATGTAGAGCAAATATAGCTAATAACTGTTAAAGTTTGCCAACAAAATTAACAGCTAAATTCTTCAATAGACATCTCCGAAAAAAAATGTAGAGACGCGAAATTTCGCGTCTCTACAAGGGTTCTAGATAACCCATATTTAATTTCTGGAGATGTCTAATAGGCTGCTAGGTCAATTTCTAAACCTACGGAACAGAACCATATCCAAGAGATGGAGCTAAAGCTTTTGCAGCTGTAATGAACCCTTTAAAGTCTAAGTCTGAGTAATACAAGAAATAAGTTGCTCCGGAAATCGGATAAGAACTTGCACTCTTGGGATCGGTCAAGTCATCAATTCTAGTCAGGTTAGTACCGTATTTTACAACCTTCCCATCTTTAATAGCTGCTGTAATTGAAGCTGGTGAGACAGCAATATACTTACCTGCCTTGTTAAGTAAGAGTGCAGAAGGTAGCTGTGGCTTATTTGCCTTATCATAAGCTAAAAGGGTAGCATTATCCACATAACCAATTCCACCTGGATTATTTGCGATCGCAGTGATTACACCTCCACCACCAGTAGCAGCAATGAAAGTGCTTGGCCAATTAACAGTTGTACCCACTCCTCTATTCCATACATTAGCTGCTGGAATACCTGTAGTTGCAGCAGGCTTACATGCAGCATTAAGATGACTGCTTAAAATAAAAGTGCTACCACTTGAGTCAGCACGACGTACAACTTTGATGGGTACATTGAGTGCTATTTGGCCACCGTTATCTGCACTAATGCTCTTATTGCTCCAATTTGTGATGCTACCGTTCAAAATACCACAGTAACTAGCTCGTGAAAGTTTAAGTCCAGCTGCTGGTACAGTAAGACCCTTAGTGTTAAAAGCTAATGTGATTCCGACACCTACCAGAGGCACTTGGACGTAACCACGACCGCCAGTAACTTTTTCTGTTCCTGCTACGGGGTCGTCACTATCTGCAAAAGTGATTGGTTTAGGAATACCAGCTGTTGGGGTTTGAGCGAAAAAAGCTTTTAACCCTGCACCACTACCAACTGCATCATATGTCAATTGCAACTTCGATTTTAGAGCTGTAAATAAAGCATTTACAGTAGTTGCACCTGCACCATTAGCTACAGAGGGCGCAGCTAGAGATATAAGAGTAGCAGATTGACCTACTACTAAACCAATTGTGATAGCAAATACAGAAACTGAACTTGCCAAATTGGTTAATTGACGATCGCGATAAAAAGCCATATCAAGCTCCTTCAAATTAATTTCCGGTTCAACACCCTATCAAATCAAAATCAAGTGTCAAACTGGCGATTATAAACAACCTTCTATAAGCACAATAAATTGGCATTAAAAAGGTTATTAATAAATCGATAGTTTGCACAAAAATATGAAGCATATAGAGCAAAGCAAAGGCAAAGCTTTAAAGTGCATCAAGCTATTGCTAGTCCACCCTATTACTTACATGATTATTTGCTACTTAAAAGCTCTACATTTCTCAAGTAAGTTTGGATAAATAAACATTCAGTAGCTTTAGGTTAAGGGAGTAATTACTAGGTACTATGAATCATGTCTCAATTACCATTTTCACTCTCTTATTCCGTTTTAAAAAGCCATGTTTAACATTACCTACTTACTTATTTGAGATAACAATCTTATCTGAATTATGAAAATCACTTTCTTTAATTTAGACGCGTAGCAGCTTCACACAAGCTACCGCTAAGGTGCAAAATAAAGAAAGTCAAAATTTCACAAATCTTTTCGGACTGCTATAGCTAATAGCTGTTAAAAGTTGCTAACGAAATCAACAGTATAAGGTTAAGGTAAAGCTCAAGTCATGATTACATTATGAAATGATTAAAAAACTTAAATATATTTCTGGAATATAAAGGTGTTTTAAAAGTAGTTTTTGTAGCACTTCTTTATTAATCTCTCCAGAGAAAAATCTAAAACTTTCGCTTATGCCTTATAATACGAAACTTTGTTTATTAAACTTTTTTAGAGATTTTAATAAGTATATTAAATTGGTATTAGGCAGTTTACAAATTAATCAGTGTGTGTATCAACGAAAACAGGTTGTTTCAGTATTTTATTAGTTGCGTAGGCGTAGCCCAACCCAGCGAAAAGTCCAGCCAGTGCATTCCTGTCGCCTTGCGTCGGAATCTTCTGGCGTAGAGCAGCGGTTTTGTCGTTGGCGCAGCCCGCCGCAGGCATCTGTTAGCGAGTATCGAGCGTCCACAGTTGGGTCACTTTTCAAGACAGGTATCGCAAAAAAATAGCTGAAAAATCTAGCTATAATACGAGAAAGCTATAGTGCGTATTTAGTGTTTTCTGTCAACGCGTAAAGTATGGTATTTTTTTTGACAATTAACTAATTTTTAAATATTCAGAATATTTAGGCAAAACGAGAAAGCATGGTATATTTCATGCTATAGACGGTAGACTGATTAACGCGTATGTGAATTGTAGTGCTAATATAATCTCCGAAAGTATTCCCAAAGTCCTTTGCTGATGGGATAGTGTAGCCACTGCGTTGCAAACTTGCTCAATGTTGTAGGAATATATATATGTAGTAATTTGTAGTATGGAAGGTAAGGATAACATTTAAAATGTTTTCTATAGAACTTTGTAACTATGCTCCCAAGTATTGTCCGGCGTTTCTAGCGGATTCTCCAACCTCTAATTGAGGCAAAAGCGCTGGGATAGAAAAAGTTTAGGAGGACTATAACAGTTCTGGTTTAAAGCTCGAAACCTAGTTTCTCATGCCACGCATACTTATCCTTTTAAACTGAATTTAATATTTTATTAACTTAGCTTGAGAAAAGTTTATATAGAATGTAAGACTTTACTGCAAACTTCATAATTTCATTAAAAATGAATGTTCAATCATGTTAAATTGTAAATAGCTGTAAAATTTTAGACAACCAATACTCATAGTACACCATAGGAAAATTAGCAAATGTCTAGACAAAGTTCTCACGAGAGAAACTTTTTCAAAGCTTTAACTGGTAGTGCAGTCAAAATATCTCATAAGTTAAGACTGGGACTGAAATCCGGCCTGATTATTCTGGTTGAATCTGTACCTTTTTTGATTGCTTGTGCTGTACTTGTAAGCGTTATTAGCCTAAAAAGTCCTATCCTGCTCTTTTGTTTACTAGTTGGTAGTTTAATTGTAGTCATCACCCAGCAAATTGGGGAGCAGGTGAATTTACCAAAGCGATCGCTAATATTATTACAAATTTTAGCAACAGCGATCATTCTGAGTTTATATTGGTTAGACTGTTTTGCAGCCCCCGCACAAGCACAGTTTTTTGGGGAAGCTGAAAAGTTTTTCAAAAGAAACTTAGGTGGTGCAGCAACAGCTGGTGGTGGTAGTGAGACAGCAATAAGTTTGATATTTAATGTGTTGCGGGCGATTTACTTACTCTATATTGCAATTTCTCTAGTTGGTGTGATTAACGCAGTGCGTAAAGATGAGGATTGGCAAAGTATTGCCAGAACTCCCCTATTAGTCGTTGTTGCTGTTACCATTGCTGATGTACTCACACGCTTTGTAATTGGCCCACAAGGGCAGTAAATAATTCAGATATTTCATATTTCAAATGTCTCAAGAGCGGGAACAAGATTTTCGTCCAGTCAATCAGGTTCTAGGAAGCCAACCCTCACTAGGGCCAATCCCTGCCGATCAAATTCTTCCTTGGACAGTAATTGCCTTAGCATCCTACTTTATTATCAATGGAATTTTTGGTGGGATATTCCAAGAAGAATTTCAAAAGTGGTTGTGGACAATACTAATGACAGGTTGGGGAATTGGAACTTGGTGGATCTTAACTGGTGGTAGGAGTTGGAGCTTTTTAAGTAAATTTATTGGCGTTCCCGCTTGGACAAGAGGCTTTGCTCGTTATCAAAGCTTACTCGAAGTTAACCATGAAGCAAAAAATCGGAAAACAAAGCGTCAGCGTCGCCGGAAATGAAGGTAGATTAACACCATTTGAAGATGCCTTACACTTGGCGACAATGCTACGTGTCGCAATGAATGGACGTGATATTGGCGCTTACCTTTTGACAAAAGGCACTCAAAGAGATCGGTTTTGTTTTGTTTTTGGTTTTGACTGTAAGGGAATTCATACCACTTTAAGAGCCGAACAAATCGATACACTCTTTAATAACATTGAAGCCGGATTGAAAGACATTCCTAGCGGTGAAAGGATGACACTGCATTTGGGATCTTTTAGTTCAGATAAAGAGCGCCAAAAAGAATTAGTATCGCTAATCAGAAATGCGCCATCACGAGATATCAAATATTTGTTGATGGCAGAAAGAGCCAGAGTCAAAGAATTGACTCTTTCTGGTATTCGTAAGCCGAAATTTTTGCGGATTTATGTCACTTACACCATTGAATCCAACTCCAGACATGCAGATGATTGGATAGAAAAACTTTTAGTTAGAGCTGAATCATGGTGGTTAAAATTCAAGGGGGATCTCTCAGAAGTAGAACACCAACGCATTGAAACGCTAGTAACAAATGCTTACAAGCAGGGTTTTCTACGCTGGGAACAAATTTTATCTAACCAAATGGGATTGGATGTCAAGCCTTTGAAAGCTGATGAACTCTGGGAGGGCATCTGGAAAAGGTTTAATGATACGCAGCCAATAATGATTCCCCAGTTGATGACTTTAGATGAACAAGGACTACACGAGGAAGTTAATTCAGATTTAGCTAGTACTAAATTGCTTCTAGACAATATCCACGGCACCACTTTGCTGATGGAGTCTAGCGTACCTTGTGCCGATCGCCGTTGGGTTAATGTTAACAATCGTTATATTGGCGCACTGTCATTTCTGGAAAAACCCGGAGGTTGGCCAAATAAATCTACTCAACTGCGATATTTATGGGAACTGTTGGCCAGAGAAACAGTAGTAGATACAGAGATTTTTTGTGAGTTGACTGCGGCAAATCCGGCATTGGTGAAAACTACTTTGCAACGAGTCTTGAAGCAGTCAAACATGACAACAATCATGGCTCAAGAAAAAAGTAAAACTATTGATGTCAACGCTCAATTAAAGCTGAAGAAATCGGTAGCAGCACAAGAACAATTATTTGAAGGTGCAGTCCCGATTTATACGAGTATTGTTATTTTGGTACATCGTCCAACTGTCGATAAATTAGATGAGGCAACAAGATATATTGAAAACTGTTTTCAACGTCCAGCAAAATTAATTAGGGAAACTGAGTACGCCTGGAAAATTTGGCTGCAAACTCTACCAATAGTTTGGGAAGGTTTGTTAGCGACACCTTTCAATCGTCGCCAGCTATATTTAACCAGTGAAGTTCCGGGATTAATGCCTTTAGTTTTAACTAAACAGGGTGATAGACAAGGCTTTGAGTTGATTGCCGAAGAAGGCGGAACACCCGTACATTTAGATTTGTTTAATCAACACAAAAATTTAGCTTTGTTTGCGACAACTCGTGCTGGTAAATCGGTGTTGGTATCAGGGATTTTAACTCAGGCTTTGGCGCATGGTATTCCGGTTGTGGCGTTAGATTTCCCTAAACCTGATGGTACATCTACTTTCACTGACTATACAGAGTTCATGGGGGCTAATGGAGCGTACTTTGATATCTCCAAACAATCGAATAACTTATTTGAACAGCCAGACTTACGATCGCTAGAACCAGAACAACAGCGCGATCGCTTTAATGATTATACCGCCTTCCTAGAATCAGCTTTGATGACAATGGTTTTAGGATCATCCACTGAAAGTCAAATTTTATCGCAAACCGTGCGATCGCTCCTCAACTTAGCATTAGAAGCCTTCTTTGCTGATGAGGGCATAAAAGAGCGATATCGACAGGCGATGGCGGGAGGATTTGGCACTCAGGCTTGGCAGAAAACCCCTACCTTAAAAGATTTTCTGTTTTTCTGTTCATCAGAACACTTGCAGCTAAGTACTTTAACTGGCAGAGTAGAAGACGCCCTTAGTCAAATTCAGCTGCGCTTGCGGTTTTGGCTTTCTAGTCGGGTAGGACAAGCCATTTCTGCACCATCTAGCTTTCCTACTGATGCCCAACTTTTAGTTTTTGCTCTCAGAAACTTATCAGATAGTGAAGATGCAGCCGTACTATCTCTGAGTGCCTATTCAGCAGCATTACGACGCGCATTAGGTAGTCCAGCTTCTATATTCTTCATTGACGAAGCACCAATTCTATTTGAATTCGAGCAAATTTCTGACTTAGTTGGCAGAGTTTGTGCAAACGGCGCTAAAGCCGGGATCAGAGTTATCTTATCAGGACAAGATCCTGATACAATTGCCAAATCTAAAGCTGCATCTAAGATTTTGCAAAACTTGACAACACGATTGATTGGACGCATTCAGCCGGTTGCAGTCGATAGTTTTGCAGATATCTTAAAATATCCCCGCAACATTATTTCTCGTAATGCTTCAGAAAGTTTCTTTCCCCGCAAAGAAGGCGTTTATAGTCAATGGCTGTTAGATGATAACGGTATTTATACATTCTGTCGTTATTATCCAGGTTATGAACAATTGGCAGCAGTTGCTAACAACCCTGCTGAACAAACTGCACGTAGTAAAATGATGCAACTTCATAGCGATAAATATGAAGCAATTTCTGCATTTGCACGTCAGTTAGTGGCTACTCTGCGTAGTAGTTAATTGGGTTCTGTAAGCAGTTAACAGTGATTGAAAAAGTTATAAATCATAGTTAAAAAGCTAAACTTCTGACTTGCTACTTATATATCGTCTACTTTTTTCAGGCACAAATGTATGCGAAAAACTACCATTTTTACTTTTACATTGCTATCCCTGGCAATCCTACCAGCAATGGCACAAGTTGAACTGGGATCGGGGTTAGGCGAGGTTTGGACTAATTTTAAATTATATTCCACAGATATGGGAAAATACTTTCAAAATAATCTCAGCGAAAACTTAAAGCCTTTAGAAACACAGAGTCGAAATGCTCTTGATAGTGCCAATGGAAATACAGAATTGAAGATACCTAACCCCGTCGATGCGGGACAAAATGTTCGTGATAGCATTATCAACGAATCTTATCGTTCAGAATCGAAAGCAAGCCGCTTTGAAAATAATGCAGCAGTACGGGCAAATGGAGTTAGTAATGAAATCAATCGTTTTATTACCCGTGGAGCAGCGGAAGCTATTCTTGGTAAAGATGGACAAAATCGGACACAAGTAAAGTTAGAAAATACTGAGAATACATTAAAAGATATTGACGCAATTAGCGATACAACGGGGACACAGAAGGACCTATATATGAGCAAATTTGCCAGATTAGGACAAAATGTAACTAATTTGGCTAAGGATCAGATTTCTGGTTTATCAAATATAGCAGAATTACTAAGTGATAATCAATCTGAAACTATTAAGATTCAACGCGCACAATCAGCAATTATAGGTGAAACATTTGCTCAGACAATACAAACGAATCAGTCTTTACAATATTCTAATTTAAATTTAGCAAATATTTCTCAGCAGGCAGAAGAGGCAAATCGCGCTCGGAGAGTAGATACATCTACAGAAGCGGCGCGACTTTTACGAGCTACTTCTCAACTAGATTTGTTTGGCAGAGAAAAAGTTGGGAAAGAGGATTTTAGGATTAAAAAACTATAATTATCAATATAAAAATCAATTTTTAAAATCCTTAAACTTCTTACAAACCAACACTAAGTCTAAAAAACAGTTTGGTAGGGTGCGTTAGCGACAGCGTAACGCATGGAAAGCTTCCGAGATGGTGCCTTAGGTTCCTAACGCACCCTACGAAATCTAAAAAAACAGCCCATCAACTCAAAATGCAACTTGCTATTCAACTAATTTTTGCCCAAGTAGGCCGTCAAGTAGGCATTGATAACGTTCTCAATAATGGCGCAGTAACTTCCCAAAGTATTGCCGAAGGTTGGAATAAACAATGGCTGGATTTATTACAAAATAATACCAGTAACAACTTGTATGGAGCGCTGACAAATCTGGGTATTTTTTTTGCGGTAGGAACCCTGTTATTTTTTATGATACAATTCCTCAAAGACTTAATATCCTACGAATATAGTCGTCCAATATCAGCTTTAATCTGGCCTTTTGTGGTGGTGATCCTCTTAAGTAATTCAGGGAAGGGAAGTATCCTTTCTAATCTGACACTGGGATTGCGGGGTTTTTTAAACACTGTGAATCAGCAAGTATTGGTAACAGCAGATGCGAATAAAATGTATCAGCAAGCACTGAATATGAGTATTGCAGAAGAAGTAACTGGTTCTTTTCTGCGTCCTTGCCAATCGCTAACTGGCACTCAACAAAGTCAATGCTTTGTCAGCGCTGCCGAGAAAATCAACATTCTCTTGCAGAAATATAGAAATACATACGGAGTTCAAATTTGGATAAATAAACTACAAACTAAAGTAGATGATATTAGATATGACAAAGGCTTTGTATCAGAAACATCATTTAATTCTTTATTAGGTTCTACAGTCCAAACAAGCATCAAAAACTTTTTAGTTTCCTTGCAATATGCTTTTCAGAATCTGATAGAAGCTACTATGTTGCTGATAGCACTTTTAGGGCCAATAGCTGTAGGTGGGTCTTTACTGCCTGTAGCTGGTAAACCAATTTTTGCATGGCTGACCGGATTTTTATCTATTGGAATCGCCAAGATTTCATTCAATATTATTGCTGTGCTGACTGCCGCAGTTATTGTAAATGGGCCAGGTCAAAATCCTACTGCTGATCCAGACTTAATGTGGTTCATAATTTTTCTGGGAATTTTAGCACCAATCTTATCACTACTTGTGGCTGCTGCTGGCGGTTTTGCAGTCTTCAGTGGGATCAGTAATACAGCTTCTTTAGTAAGGGAGAGGATATAGGAAATTAAAAATTAAAAATTAAAAATTAAATTTTTATAAGTGTCGTAACTGCTGAATTATATGCAAATCGTAATTAATATAAGACTCTATTACAAAAGTTCCTAGCACCCTACCCCCAACCCTTCGCCGCTTGCAGGGAGGGGAGACAAAGCCTAGCTTTGGCTCTTTGGGGTTCTTATTTTTGATTTACGCAAGAGGTCTATTAGCTGAAGTTTTTTGCAGAAGAGGTGAGTAAATGGTGCGTTTACTGGAAAAAAGACAAAGAACGACGACAAGTGTTTTGACAATTTTTGCGATCGCAACTTTCAGTTTACATATATTAGTTTTATTTTTATTCTTATTACAAGGGCTAAATATTCGCCAACTCAGTCTGAGAAAAGCTCCTAATTTTGTGCAATTAATAGACGGGAAACCAGTAGCTAATATTGATGATTTAGCAAGAGATCCAGAAGCAATTCGCCAATTCGTCAGCAAAACGATGATATCAATGTTTAGCTGGTCTGGAACCTTACCACCACAAAATATCGAAGATCTCGCAAACCCCAAACCAGATTTAGGAGTTCTTATTCAAACACCGCAAGGGAGTAGCCAAAAAGTTAGTACCAGCAGTTGGATAGCTAGTTTTGCCTTATCTGAAGACTTTCGCAAAGGTTTCTTAACCACAGTTGCAGAAATGACACCGGCAGAAGTTTTCTCTGAAAATCCCAGCCTAATTATGACATCACAATTAGTTATTAAACGGGTTTATCCGCCAAAACAAATTGCACCAGGTAAGTGGCGAGTAGGTATGGTAGCCGATTTAATTCAAAAAAACCGAGTTGGTGGTGCAAAACTCATAACTCCTTTTAACAAAGATTTACTTGTACGTACAGCTGATTATTTTGGTAATCCCCAAGGCGACAATGGCACAGACCTGCAAAAAGCAATTTATAGTGTTCGCGCTGATAGATTAGAAATTTATGAAATTCGTAACTTATGTTTGTTAGATCGCAACAACAGCCTTAACGACGATAAATTTACACAATGCGGGGCTGGACAAACATCTGATAGCTTTATCAGATGAGTAGGGAATCAGCCTTTTCAAGTTGAAGGCTTTTTTAAAAAATCAAATAGTAGTCCTATAGATTTCTAATTCACTAATTCAGTTTATATAACTATTAATGCAATTACTCAAACCAGAAAATAGGAAAAATAGCCCATTGCCACTGTTAGCAGTCGGAACATTTGGGTTACATGTATTTACCTTGCTTTTACTACTATTTCACGGGTCTATGTTACAGCAGTTAGGTCGTCAACTCACACCTCAAAGTATAGTGCAACTTGTTGATGGTCGCACTATAACCGTAGACCCAGAACCAAATTTAGAGCGCCAGCCAGAGGCTATTCGGCGGTTTGTGGGTGAAACTATGAGCTTAATGCTTACCTGGTCAGATCAACAGCCGCCACCGCAAGTCTGGGAAATTACCTCCCAACTGGTAGCTGATAATTTTAAACAAAAACTTAAATCAGAACTTACAAATTTAAATCCAGATAGCCAATTTGAAAATGTTAATAGAGGAGCAGAGAATGTATTAGTAATCCAAAAAATCTCTCAACCTACACAAATAGGTGATGGAAAGTGGAAAGTGGAGATGTTTGCTAATCAATTAGTTTTTAGCGGTTATGATCGGTTGGGAAAATCAATTTCCTTTAATAAACAAATATTAGTTAGAGCAATAGATGAACAGGCAACTACCCTACCAAATGCAGCACTACCATTGCACTTCGCAGCTTACCGCCTTGGTGAAGCCAGACTAGAAATTTATAATGTATGTGATATCAAAGATAAAAATTGTTCTGGAAATCCCAATCAAGCTTTACCATGACTAAATACTCAATTCCGGCAGAAACACCTGCTCAAAATGGATTTACTCTAACCACCGACGATCACCAACAAGATGTAGAATCTTTTAATTGGGAATCGCGGATGTCAAGGTTAGTCGGCTTTGAAGAAGAATCTTCTTCTCCTGATACCCAAGGATTAGAAGACTCTGCAACGCTACAAGAGTCGCTTTCTCAACCACAAGATGTTCAGACTAAGCAACCCCTCTCATCTAATCCATTTGCAAAGTTAGGCTTGGTAGGAGCCGCCACTTTTGCGATCGTTTTGGTGGGTGGTGTGTTTTTGTCGCAGTTGATGAGTAGCAGTCCTAAGCCAAAAAATATTGTTCCTCCACAAGTGCGTGAGCAGCCAACTGATGAATCTAGCTCTCAACAACTAGCAGGCGAAGTAGATACTCTGAAAACGAAATTAGCCCTGACTGAACAAGCAGAGATGGTGAAAGCCGCCCAACAACAGCTCAGAACTGCCAAATCAACGCCGACAGTAGTCTTAAAAGCACAACCGTCACTATCTTCCAGAGGTACAGAAAGAGTGATCCCAACACCCCCACCAACAGCTTACGTACCTCCGACAGTAACAGTTGAGCGCATCGTTAAAGTACCTGCTTCTCAACCTTTGCCATCACCCCAACTACCAGTTGTGACACCAAACACCCAACCTCAAACTGTAGTTAATATAACTCCACCATCTCCACCCAGCCCACTTGAAGAGTGGAGAAGGTTAGCAAAGTTAGGTAGCTACGGTCAAGTAAATGCTACCGATCAACCTAATAACATCGCAGCTGCTCCTGAACCTGCAAACAATTCGCAGCCGCAGCAAAAGACACCACAACCAGAAACTCCTGCTCCGGCAGTGAGCCAAGCGCAACCCCTCGGACAAAAATCTTTAGCAATAGGGACTAGTGCTAAAGCTGTGTTAGCAACAGCGATATTTGGGGAAACTACTACTAAGTCAGGCGGTGGTGATGAGGCAGGCGAAGGGAAAAACGTATTTGTGATCAAATCGCAAGAAGCACTAAAATCTAAGGATGGTACTACCGTTATACCTGCAAACACCGAATTTATAGCTGAAATTAGTTCCATTAACGAACAAGGTCTTATGCAGATGAACGTAACTAAACTTATCTCGCAAAATAATGGCAACTCTAGCGAACAAAGCTTACCCAACAATGCAATTATGATTCGCGGTACCCAAGGTAAACCTTTAATAGCAAGTAAATATCCCAATCAAAGTTCGTCCATAGCATCAATGGATGCAGGACTATTCGTTTTGGGAGGTCTTGGTAAAGCGGCAGAGTTAGTAAATCGCCCTGATACCAAAGTTCTGCCTTTATATGGCGGTAACATCGACTCTAACGGCAATCCCGAGAACGCCACCAATAACACCAACGGCACCAACGGCAACGCCTACATTAGTGGTTATACTACTATCACTGAGAACAGACGCAACCTTTTAGCTGGGGTTGCAGAAGGTGGTTTCAACTCTGTAGTACCCCAAATTGCCCAACGTAATCAACAGGCGATCGCCCAAATGTCACAACCAAATAATATTTGGTTTTTGAAAGCTGGCACAAATGTTGAACTATACGTTAATCAACCAATCTAGTTTTAGGAGATAGGAATTATACCAATTTTAGCTTTTGGATTGAGTAATGGTAATTGGTAATTAGTTTTATTTCTATCTTTCCCATATTCTCCTGTTCTATCTACCAATTTTCCCATTTGCAACCATGAAAAATAATCCTAACTTGTCAGGAAATACCCCAGGTAATCCTTATTTCCTACCTATAGCTTCCTTAATTTTCTCGGTTGCTATGTTCTTGTTGGTAGGCCGCGCTGGTGCTAATAACGCTGTTTTGCGTTCCATATTTTCCTGTCAAGCACAGGGTTTAGGGGGAGCAATACCTACGATCGACGTTTGGTATCAACAGGGAACAAACTTAAGCTTTATTCCGGCTGGAGAAGTAATTAAAAAAGTTTGGTTAAACGATCCATCAGAGGTAACTATAGACTTTGATGGCCCAGTATGTATGCAGTTTGGTCAAAACTCTAATAGTGGTGCAGGAGATTGTAAAAACTCCTCAGCAAATGTAATTCAACTCAGACGAATTCAAAAACTGAATATTCCTGGGCTTCCTCCCACTAGCAATACACTTTTAACAGTTGTTACCGAAGGACAAGGTAGAAATAGGTTGTATACTTTTCGAGTGATATATAAAACATATAACCCTGAATATCACACTTTAGCAGTTTTTGCCGATCCTTCTGGTCAAGAAGGAGCTTGTGCTAAAATTTCACAATAAATTTCTAGCAAAAGTACCCGATAGCGAAGACAACTGAAATTTTCCTCTACAAAAACCACTGAAGCCTACGTATGTCTACATTGTGGCTTTTCAAAAGCTTTGCTCTAATATCAAGTCTGGGTAATTAGTGATGATGCCCACAGGTATAGTACCCCACCCCCAGCCCCTCCCTGCGTGCGGGGCTAACAGGGTGGTTTCATACGAAAAAATAAAAATACATAAGTCTTGATTTCTCGTTTGAGAGTCATAAAATAAAGGTAATCAAGCGGACATGATGTAATTCCCTCTTTAGAAAAAGGGTTAGAGAGGATCTAAGTCTTTGGACAGTTTTTTTTCTCTATAGAGCAAGGTTAAGCTAAGGCGTAGGCATTGCTGTATTTCAATCAATTGAAAAACGCCAAAATTTAACCCTATTGGCTTACTCAGGCATTTTAAACCGATATCTTTATAAATCTTCAGATAAAAACTAACCATAAATTTTAAATTCGTGTAAATATAAAGAAAAGCTTAAGAGGTTACAGACTCATGGTCAGTGCCAAAATGATGCAACAGCTCTGGGCTGTAATCGAGTCTACCCAGGTCAGCACCCTGCTCCAGTTTGACGATGCTGCTTTAGTACAATTGCTCCTTCAGCAGTTAAAAGTTAAGCAGGGGATTGATGCTCAGGCAGATAGTATCCTTGATACTTATATAAAATCTAAACTGCCCCTGATTCGCGATACAGCCGAAAGTCGATTATCCTTTGGGCAAGGCGGCAATCATTAGTACGAGACATCAAATGATTGCTCATTGCCAAGTATACGCTCAGAGTTCAAACAGTTGAATATTATGAATCACTGGCTAGTAATTGCCCTGGTAGCTTATCTAATTGGAGCAGCGATTGAAGGGGTGAGTACTGCCAGTCAGCTATCTCATTCAGTGCCAGAACTAGCTAAAAGTACACAAGCTGATCCTTCAGAGTCTGCAACTGGGACTAGTTCGAGTTGGCGTGTTGTTGCCGCCATCGCCTCAGTAAGTATCTGTGGAGCTTTTTTGTGGCCTTGCCGTCTTTTCCACCGCTTAATTAAAGGCAATGTTCATTCCCAACCCTAGCTCCGGCTGAAGTATCGGGGCTAAAAATATATCTATTTGCGGTTGACCAATTATGCAGTTTGTTCTGGTGTCGCTACATTTTGGCCAATTTTTGGCTCCGTTCCCGCAACCAGTCGTTCAATATTAGTGCGATGGCGCAAAATCACATATAGTCCACCCGCAATCCCAAACAGAATATAGGGTAACGGTTGATGCAAAAGTACCATAAAAATGGAAACTGCGATCGCACCTGCAATTGAACTCAAAGAAACAATCCGCGATATCGCCACAACGACAGCAAACACACCTGCTGTTGCTAAACCCACCTGCCAACTCATTGCTAACAAAATCCCTAAACTGATAGCAACAGATTTACCACCAGTAAAGCCCAAAAAAATTGATTTACTATGTCCCAGGATGGCAGCTAACCCAGCTAAAGTTACTACCCACGGTTGCCACAGTTGTGCATCTATCCTTCGAGGGATATAATTTTGAATCTGGGCAAAATTGAACAACCAATAAACCAGAGCGATCGCTAATACTCCCTTTAAGGAATCAAGTACTAAAACCAATGCTCCTGGCCCTTTCCCCAAGGTTCTTAGTACATTAGTTGCGCCAGTGGAACCGGAACCAATTTCCCGAATATCAATACCTTTTAACAGCTTCACAGCAATGTACCCAGTGGGAAAAGAACCCAATAGGTAAGCTATGACCACAATTGCGCCGCACAGAGTTAACCAAATAGCCATAATAAACAATTTAAAATTCAAAATTTAAAAAAGTCAAGAGGTATTACTCTTGACCAATGACTAATGACTCATTTAAAAGTCATCATCATAGTTTCTCACTATTTTGGGGTCAGGAGCAAAGGCTAACCACAGAGGAAATTGCAGCAGTGACAAACTGATTTGTTCTTCTGAATCATCAATGATAATTAAGGGCAGTTGATTGGCTTTCGTCAATCGGTCTGCTTTCTGAGCGACAGCATCAGATGCCTCAAATAATACCACACCTCGGTCTGGGCCAAAATCTGGGCGACCGATTCCCAGACAGTCTTGTAACCCGCGCCGCCATTCACCTAATCGCTCCGGTGTATTAGCTAAGACTAAAGTACGGACGCGATCGCCATACAGCTTGTGTAATATCGAAATTGCGGCTGAGGCAATGAGAATATTCTGTAAGCGGCTACCCATTGTCCGCAAACCACCCCGTCCCCCTTGGGTAAAAAACCAGTTGGAAACTCGTTCAGCGTGGACTGGTTCAAAGGTACGGCGTAGTTGCCATGCCGGCCCGTAGTAATCTGGTTTATTACGGTATTGGTCAATTAGGCGGCGAATTTGCTTTGTAGTATCTTGAAACTGCTGTTGGGCAAATTGCGGTATTCCAGGTTGGGGTTCAACTGGTTTAACTTCTTTTACAGATGATTTTTCTCGTTCCACCACACTTGGTGTCAGTTGCAACTGTTCAGCAGTAGAGGCCAAATCCTGTAAGCTACCCGTGAGATAGTCTTTAAAACCCTGTACCCGAATTGCCAAATCTTGAGATGTACCGGCAAAAGTGGTTCGCATCTCGTTGCGGATACGTTCTTGACGGCGTTCTAGTTGTTCTACAGAAATTTGCAGGGTTTGTTTGCGTTGTTCTAACTGCACCAGCGACTCTTGCACGAGTCGTAAGAGTGAAGTTTGAGTTTCACTCACTTGTGCTTGAAGGTTTTTGTAAAAAGCTTGCAGCTTGGCTATTTCTGACTTGATATCTGCTTGGGCGCTCTGCAACTCTGCCACTCGCTGCTCTGCTTCTGCATATAATGAATGATTTCCTGCTTCTATTTCTGACCCCAGTGCGACATTTTCCGCTTCTAACTGCGCTACAAACTCACCATTTGAATTTTCTGTTAGCTCTACTGTAGAATCTACCACTTCTGCATTGGAGATGAGTGGCTCAAAAGTTGTGTAGTCTTCTGACGAGCTAATGGCTCCTGCTTCTACCACTGACTCAACAGATGGATTTACTGGATGTTCAACTGCATTGTTCTCTTCTTGTTTTTCTGCCAACCGCTCATCAATTGGTTCTGGGGTTTGAGATGCCTCTGGGTTCATAAACAATAGTGTAATTCCGATGACGCGAATAAATAGCTTTCAGAAATATTACAATTGACCTGCCATAAAAGTCCTGAGTCATCAGTGCTGAGTTATGAGTTTAAAGCAAAACGACTCAGCACTGATCACACTCAGTACTAAATACGTGGACAACGTTGTTCTAAGCAAGTTTTCAAGGTGTTAGAGTCAAATAAAATCGGCAAAAAGTGAATACTTTTAATTTCTTTAAAGTAAAACAGGATAGGGACTCCATTCCAAAATATCCGCCAGTTTTGCCATTCCTGATAGGGAAAGCGTCGAATCAATTTTTCGCCTCTGTAAATATCTAAGTCGGTGGCCGTAAATTGTAAACGCAGCGTTAACGCCTGAAACATAAGAAACAAACCAAACAGTGTGAAAATCAAGCCTACCCACGGTTGTACCAACAGTAGTGGAATAGCGGCAATCACCAACACTATAGGTATATTGTAACTAGGCTTGAGTTCCACAGTTGATGTGGAGTTAGAAGCAAATGAACTGGTCACAATCTTAAATCCTGCTTTATTTAGTAGGCATCTCTCCTATTTTAGGAGTCAGGAGTTAGGAGTCAGGAGTTAGGAGTCAGGAGTTAGGAGTTAGGAGTTAAGAGTTATGAGTTAGAACTCCTCACTCTTAACCGGAGGCGGAGCGTCTCCGGCTTTGCTCCTAACTTATCAGTTTTATAAGCCTAGGAATGCACTGCCAGTCCCCTGAAACATTAACCAAGAAAGAAAGAAATTGCTCACAAATATAATCAGCAAGGCAGTCACAACCGCAGTTGTGGTTGACTGTCCTACACCTTTGGCTCCTCCTGTTGTCGTTAACCCCCAACTGCAACCAATTACAGCGATTAAAATGCCAAAGCAACACGCCTTAATCATGGCGCTAAAAATATCCCAGATACCAAGAAAGTTACGGGCTGAGTCTATAAATACCGTATCAGACAGGTTGTAGATATTTGTCGCAATTATGAATCCCCCGAACATCCCTGTTACCAAAGACAGGAGGGTTAAAATTGGTAGCATTAAACAGCAAGCAAGGACACGGGGGATAACAAGGTAATCGATTGGATCTGTTCTTAACATCAACATCGCATCGATTTGTTCAGAGACCCGCATGGTACCGATTTCTGCTGCAAAGGCAGAACCGACTCGCCCGGCCAAAACCACTGCTGTCAACACGGGAGAGAGTTCTCGTGTCAACGCTAGCGAAAGCACTCCGCCGATAATGTTTCCTGCACCAAAGTTGATAAATTCCCGTGCCACCTGAATGGTAAACACCGCGCCGACGAAAATAGCCGTCAACAGGGAAATAAAGAGGGAATCTGGCCCAACTGCTGCCATTTGTTCTAAGGTGTTGCGCCGATGGATTTTGCCTCTCAATAGGTGAACTAGCACTTGCCCACCCAGAAAAATCGCCGCCAGCAATCGCTGACTCCATTCTCCTAAACTGGATTTGGATGTAGTCTGGTTCAATGTTCTGTAGCTAACTCGGTAACTGCCTTAAGAATAGCGGAAGTCAACCCCTTCGGGGAATTCAAAATTCAAAATTCATGCATTACAATCTCTCCATAAATAAATTTACTTGCTCTGTATCCTTTTATGTTTTGGTCATAGCGAACGACGAATGGGGCAATTGGTTATTTCCCCCCAACGGCACTAAACGTTAACTTAGATTAAAGATGCTCTCAGAAAATGAAGCTGTTATTAAAAGTGCTGCAAACCAATAAATAGCTGCTAACCTTGGCTTTAACCTATATTTTGCAAGGGTTTTGTTGATTTAAGTCATTTTTTCTATCCCCAGCATGTGCTGTAACTGGTAGCCGTTTATTTTAATGAAAACTTAAGATTTTTGACATATTCTCTGCTCAGGAGCGATCGCACGTATTGTAGAAAATGACAAACCGCTATCGGCCTATTGTCATCTCTACTCACGGAGTTTGTCTTCAAATGACTATTTTCACCAACTTTCTCCGCTCCCTACTACTGACGATCATTTTTAGTTTTGTCGCTCCCATGTTCCTAGTTGGTGGCGGATTGCTCCTTCTATCCCTCATCGGTAACATCCCTGGCTTACAAGAGTTAACTGAAGCGATCGCTACTCAGATTATGCATTTTCTCGCCACCTTTGGCAGTGGAACTCCCTTACGGGGACTATTTGTAATTAGCTTGACCTGTACTTTCGTCGGGGCACTGTTTGACATGTACGTTTATTATAGGTATCAAATATTACGAATTGATTCCTAAATAGTAGAAATAGCTTCGTCAGGTGCTGATGGGCTGTACAAGAGAGGAAAAAGTGATATTTCCAAAAGTGAAAGTACTACTTGTCTTAACCTAGATAGGGATTAGTGTTGCTGAATGAATTTTTATTCATTAAATTGAGTAACGAAATTATTGATTAAATACTTATTATTTATTAGTTATTAATTACTGACTACTATTAGTTCAGGTGTGCGGCCGTAGCAAATTAATTCTCAAAAAGTTAAAAAGATAGAATCTCAAGGGTTTTGGAATTTTTAGGCAAAAAAGCTCAAATATTCTGTACTAAATTATCACATTGAACGCTAAACTAGAGTTTAGCATTTTGTGTTAGCTGCAATCTTTAAGGACTTGATTAGCACTCATTGAGAATATTAAATAAAACTCACTGCAAAATATAAAAATTTCCTTAAAATCGTAATAAGCAGAATGCCTGCTCATGTTTCTTAACAGAGCAAAACAGGTCATCTGACCTCTGGGCATCTTATATTGAGTTTATTACGAGGTATGTTGACAGCTCATGATTTGGCCGTTTAAGCCCAAGTTTAGAAAACAAATTGCGCGGATTGAAATTACTGGTGCGATCGCTGGTGCTACTCGCAAACGCGTCCTAGAAGCCCTGAAAACTGTAGAGGAAAAAAAGTTTCCGGCATTATTGCTACGTATCGATAGTCCTGGCGGTACAGTCGGAGATTCTCAAGAAATCTACAGCGCCCTAAAGCGTTTGCGCGAAAAAATTAAAATCGTCGCTAGCTTTGGCAATATTTCGGCTTCTGGAGGAGTCTACATCGGCATGGGAGCCGAACACATCGTCGCCAATCCAGGTACAATTACGGGTAGTATTGGTGTGATTCTGCGTGGGAATAACTTGGAACGCTTGCTAGAAAAAATCGGTGTTTCCTTCATGGTAATTAAGTCTGGCCCTTATAAAGACATTTTGGCTTTTGACCGGGAACTGACTCAACCAGAAGCAAACATCCTACAAGAGTTGATTGACACAAGTTATCAGCAGTTTGTTCAAACGGTAGCTGATGGCCGTTCTTTAGCAGTAGAAACGGTGAAAAGTTTCGCCGATGGTCGGATTTTTACTGGACAGCAAGCCTTACAGTTGGGTGTTGTAGACCGCCTGGGTACAGAAGAAGATGCCCGCCGTTGGACAGCAGAACTGGTCGGACTTGATCCAGAAAAAACTCTCTGCTATACCCTAGAAGAACGTAAACCCTTATTGAGTCGCTTTCTACCAGGGAGTCGTCAGTTTTCATCAGGAATTGGTGCTGGTATTGATTGGCTGGAATTTGAAATGTCTACCAGTGGTTTACCGTTGTGGTTATATCGACCCTAATATGAGTTAGGAGTTAGGAGAGACGCGATTAATCGCGTCTGTCTGTACAGGAGTTATGAGTTAAAATTCTTAACTTCTCGTTCTTAACTCCTAACTCCTAACTTTTCTGTTTTAAGGAGGATTTTGGCGTGGAGTGGCAAATGCGGGCTATTCGCGGAGCAACAACCGTTTCAGAAAATACCGTTGAGGCAATGCGAGAGATGGTGACAGAACTACTAGATGAATTAGAAAACCGGAATCAATTCCAGCCGAGGGACATGATTAGTGTGACTTTCTCAGTGACACGCGATTTGGATGCTATTTTTCCAGCTGCGATCGCTAGAGCGCGTCCTGGTTGGGATAATGTGGCCATGTTGGATGTGCAGCAAATGCACGTCGAAGGTAGCTTAGAACGCTGCATTCGGTTCCTAATCCACACCTATCTGCCAGCCTCCGCCTCAATTCATCATATTTATTTACGCAACGCCGCTAACTTGCGTCCCGACTGGAGTTTGCCTCAGCCTTTACAAACATCACAGTCAGCAGTTAAGTCAAAAGTGTAAAATACTCAGATTAATAAATAAAAGCAAACCGCTAAGAACGCCAAGGAAAAGAATCGTCATCATTTATAGAGAATTGGTATTAGAGCAATGTAAGTTTTATGACTCAACGCTTAGATTTCAGAGTAGATATTGAAGAAGCCATAAAAACGCTAAACCTTTCTTCCAATAATTTCAGGTTAGTTAGCCTTCATGAATACGAAGAGATATTGGTGTCAATTCTTGAGCGATTCACAACCTTGGGTAAAAAAGGACTAAATTATTCCTGGTGGAGTTCTTTCAAAAAACCGTCTTGCTCAATTCATCTCGAATATGCACCTGACATTTTGAAAGAACTTGTACCTTTAGAAGAGACAGTATGATTTGTGACTGAAGACTGGAAAAGAACTAAACAGCATGGTAATTTCTGGCTCTATGAGGGTGGGATCGCGGTAATTGCCGACCTAATAGGAGAAATATATGGGTTTGAATATTACATAGTCTCGAAAAAGCTTGAGTGGCTACTAGGTGAAGATCATAACGGGGTATTGATTGGTGTTGGGCAGTCTATGACTGAAAAGATAGAATACTTAAAATCAAATCGTAAAAACGTCAAACAGGTTCACCTTGATACTTTTTAAATAACTTCTAAGGTCATTGGTTAGGCGATCGCGCCCAAAATCAAGATGTCGAGTTGTGAAGGGAGTTTGCAATGAATCATCAAAAACAACTCAGTGCAATGCTTGTTCCGTTCTACTTAGGGGAGCAACGAGATTCAGAAGGTCGCACAATTCAAGAGATGTGGACTTGGGATTTTGAAGAATTGGAGTGTGTCCATAATTACATTCAGTGGTTGTTCCCTTTACCTGAGCGAAGTGCATTCAATCGTGATGCACCCATTGTTGATGAGAAAGTAATTCAAGCATTTCAAAGCAACCCACACCTACGTCAAAATTTACTGCGTTCCTTCACAGTCATGCTTAAATTTTATGGGTTGCAACGCCACGAGAGTAATGATGGAAAAATAATTGTTAGCCACTCAGAAGACTATCCGAATCGTAAAGCCGAATGGGTCTGTATATCTGACCACAATTATCTTCGGATCACCCGTATATTAAAGTGCTTAATGACATTTGGATTGGAGAATGAAGCCCTAGCATTTTATGAATGCTTGCGGCAAATCTACCGTGAGGATGGCGATCGGATTGGAAGTGAAACATTTCAGTATTGGACAATTGCAGTCAAACCCAATGCGAAAATATAACAATCTCCTTGGATGTCGAGAGGGTTGGCTTGATTTCTGCCTTAATTTTTTGATCCATTGCAGCACCAAAGTCTGCGAGCGTCTCGCGGCGATCGCAGATATAAGCACTAGTGAAAATGACTAAAGTTTTGAACTTAGCTTTTGTTTTCTAGTTATTTAAGCAGGTTACTAAAAGTGTTTTCCTCACTTGCCTATTTACTTAGATTACTGGCAAATTTATTTAGCGTCGAGAGTATTTACGCGTATTCACATAAGAAATACATTCAAAATTAGATTAAATAGCAGCCAAAACCTAGATTTAAGGCGACTTATATACACAATATAAAGTAAATAATTGATTAAACCTTTGTAAAATTAAATTGTTGCTTTCAGATAGCTTGATCAACGTGATAATGTTTAAGTATGGCTATGTAAGCAGAATCTACACTTAAGAACATTGTAGTAACACACTGTTATGATACCTACCGATGAAAACCATAGTGGTTAAAAACAAACTACATTTTCAAATCTTCTGAATATCTCTAATATAAAAATAGGTACAAAAAACTGTTTTCAGTTCAGCCAAGCCGCTCTCGCTTCATCCTCACACTTCCACCGAACAACAGCCTATGAATTTCTCGTCAGCACGACAATATTTTTACCAGGAGATTCAGCAGTCTGACGAATACATTGACCTAGCAAAAGCAGCTTTGTATATTGCACTAGAAGAATATCCCAACCTAGACCCAGAAGAATACCTCAATGCTCTCGATACAATGGCACAGGAACTTCAAGAGCGCCTGCCTTCTTCACGATATCCTTTGCGGATAGTTCAATGTATTAATCAATATCTTTACGATGATTTAAAGTTTTCTGGTAATAAAACTGACTATTACAACCCGCGTAACAGCTTTTTCAATGATGTAATTGACCGCCGATTGGGGATTCCCATTACCTTAGCACTGATTTACCTGGAGGTCGCCCGACGGATTGATTTTCCGATGGTGGGTGTGGGGATGCCAGGACATTTCCTAATCCGCCCGGATGTTCCAGACATAGAGATTTTCGTCGATGCTTTCAATGGTGGTGAAATAATATTTGCTCAAGATTGCGAAGAACGGCTGTCTCAACTTTATCAGCAACCTGTGATGCTACAAGCAGAATTTTTAGCCGTAGTCAGTCATCGGCAATTTTTAGCACGGATGCTGACAAATTTAAAATTTATTTATATCAAACAACAAAATTTAGAAAAAACGCTAGGAGCGGTTGAACGAATTTTATTACTGTTTCCTAATTTAACCTTAGAATTGCGCGATCGCGGTTTGATTTATTATAAACTCGGTTACTACCCCCTAGCTGTAGACGACTTACAAAATTATTTAGCAAAAGTTCCTGATGCCGAAGATGCATCTCTGATTCGGCAGTTACTTGACTTTTTTGGGTAAGAATGGTTGAATCAAAAATGCTGTGTCAGCACCATATTGACACAGCAGTAGTTAGTTAAATTAAACGGCTGAAATAAAAATTGATGCTTGCTTATGCCTTAACTGCGGCTTGTTGTTTACGCTTGCCAACAGAGGTAATGCCGAAAGCACCTAAGCCTAAGATACCAATGAGAGAAGCGGGTTCAGGAACAGAAGCAGTCTTCTTGTTTAAGGTGATAGAGTAATTGCCAGAAGAATAACCAGGAGCAATATCACCATAACTAGAAGCAGATAGGGCAAAGTTGGCGAAGGATGATATTCCCAACAAGTACTCACCGGTATCCAAAAACTCATTGAGAGTGGATTGCTTCGTACCCTTAGAATCGTCGTTGAAAGCAATTAGCGTACCTGACGAATCAAACAGTTCTAATATAGTATCGAAGGATGCACCATCGACTGTCGTAGCTTTGAATCGCCCACTATCCCAAAAGAAAGAAAAGAGGTCAGCACCGTTCTTAGAAGAGATAGTTCCTTTGATGACATTAATGCCACCAGGAAGACTTTGGGCGGTTTTTAAAGTTTTACCTGCATCGCCCACTTCATTATAAGTCTTAGCTTGTGCGGTTCCTGCTGCTCCCAGTCCAATAACTGCTGCTCCCACTGTAGTCAGTGATAATTTTGTCAAAATATTTACAGTAGCCATTCTGTTATTTACCCTAGAAACGAATCTTTTTGTCTGCTTTCAACGCTTTGATACTAATATGTATCTCTAAAGGCTGAAAACATTTTGACCTACTTTATAGAAAATTCACTGATAAATAAAGCTACTAATTTGGGGAACAGAACGTAAAAACACGCAATTTAAAAGGCTTGTAACCTCATCTACAGAGGTTAGAGCCTGTGTTTATACTTAAGGTAATGATGAAGCCCTATTCTCAAGCACTTGTTGAGAATGAATTCTAAGAGTTATAGCAAAAGTCTTGTGAAGAAGACAGTAGGAATACTGCCTCCTATATCTGTTGTTAAAAAGGATTTCAGTCCCTTTTTAACGAATTGGACTATTGCACATGAACCAAAGTTCATACCTAGTTAAAAGACCAATGATCGAATTATTTTTGTTCTTCTGCGACTCGTTTGAGGCGGCGCAGTTGGGCTTGCATATCTTCTTTTGTCCAAGATGCAGCAAAAGTGTTGAAACCCCAACTCACTAAGGGGTTAGGGATATCGTACTCGAAACGGTTAAGTAGGCAGGTTCCTTTTTCTGTTGGCTGACATTCCCAGCGATCGCGCCCTTGAAAAAATCCCTTAAATTCCCAGACTACCAAACCCGGTTCTCGTTGCACAACTACGCTGTTCAATGTGGGTTTTAGTAGAGGAATTTGAATGATAAAACGACTTTGACTGCCGACATCGGTGCTCCAAGCTTCGCCTACAGGTTCGCAACGGAGGACAGGGTTGAGCCAACGGTGCATCAGAGCTAAATCGCTAATACAGCGCTCCACCACCGTAGCTGTAGCATTAATTTGAATGGATTGTGATAAAACTTGCGACATTCCACATCTTTGGTGCTGTTGCTGCAATTAGAGTAACGCAAAATTCTGGGGAGTGGGGAGTGGCAGGAGCAGGGGGAGCAGGAGAAGAAAGAATACCCAATGCCCAATGCCCAAAGATTAAATCAAATATAAGTAACAAAGTCAAAAATTAGTCTTGATATCAATACCATAGATGTATGTTTTTACTGGTAAATTGATAGGCAAAACACTGACTCAGTGTTTGCGGCGAATACTTAAGCATAATTCCGAAAACGATGAACACAACTTGGCAAGGAATAACCCAGGTGATAGGAGTTGCTTTGTCCACAAGGGTGCAACAATTTTTGGCACAATCGCCCAGCCTGCAACCGGTGCAACCAGCAGTGAATCAAGGAATCGCTGATGTGCGAGGTATTGTTCAACAGTTGATTCTATTTACACCTCGTCTGCTGGGGGCAGTGGCAATTTTGTTTTTCGGTTGGCTAATTGCATTGGGCGCAGCGGCGCTGACGCGAGGAATCCTCAATCGCACAAACATCGATAACCGCATTGCCGCAGGAGTAACGGGTCGTCAAGATGTTCCCCAAGTGGAGAAATTAATCTCCAGCTTAGTCTTTTGGAGCATTATCCTGTTGACGGCAGTAGCTGTTTTACAGGCATTGGATCTGGAGGTAGCCTCTCGACCCCTGAATAATTTTCTCGATCAACTTATTGGCTTTTTGCCCAAGTTAGTTGGTGCGGGAATCCTTTTGGGAACCGCCTGGTTTTTGGCAACCATTGTGAAGATTATCACTGTGCGCTCACTACAGGCATTTAATCTGGATGAGCGTTTGAATCCAGAACCAGAAAACAGCGCACCCAGCCTGAATCAGCTGTCTCTGAGTGAGACGATTGGCAATGCTCTGTATTGGTTTATATTTTTACTGTTTCTCGCGCCAGTTTTGGATACTCTCGGACTCAGGCAGGCTCTACAACCAGTACAAGCTCTAATTACAGAGGTTCTGCTAATTCTGCCGAACATTTTAGCGGCGGCGTTAATTGCTGTAGTTGGCTGGTTCATAGCTAATGTGGTACGGCGGATTGTGACAAACTTGCTGGCGACAACTGGTATCGACCATTTAGGTAGTCGGTTAGGATTATCAGCGACTGCGGGGGTGCAACCTCTATCGAGTATTATCGGCACAATTGTCTATGTTTTGATTTTGATTCCTGTGGCGATCGCAACGCTGAATGCCTTGCGAATTGATGCGATATCAGTACCGGCGATCGCTATGCTGCAACAGATTCTCAACGCCCTCCCTGCCATCTTCACAGCCGTGGCAATTTTGATAGTTGCCTATTTCATCGGGCGATTTGTAGCGGATTTGGTTACAAGTATCCTCACCAATTTAGGCTTTAATAATATTTTCACTATTTTGGGTCTGACAACACCCAGCAGACGAATCATAATTTCAACACAACCAACAGTTGAACCAACTCCAACCCGCACGCCATCGGAAATTGTAGGTATTGTTGCCTTAGTGGGTATCATGTTGTTTGCAACGGTGGCGGCGGTGAATATCTTGAATATTCCAGCCCTGACAGCATTAGTGTCTGGTATTGTGATCATATTCGGGCGGATTTTGGCAGGATTGGTGATCTTTGCCATTGGCTTATTCCTAGCAAATCTGGCTTTTAACATCATTACTAGTTCCGGCGAACGCCAAGCCCAGATTTTAGGTCAAATAGCGCGGATTGCCATCATTGGTTTAGTCTCTGCAATGGCACTGCAACAGATTGGAGTTGCCAGTGATATTGTGAATTTAGCCTTTGGACTTTTACTAGGTGCGATCGCTGTTGCTATTGCCCTAGCTTTTGGCCTTGGGGGGCGCGATATTGCACGAGAGCAGGTTCAAGAATGGTTAAACTCTTTCAAAGGTAGAAACTAAAAGTTGATCAAGGCGCAATTTCGTTTGTAAAGAAAGGAAAGTGCAGCCCTAAGCATCAATAGTGGAGAAAATCTATCAGCAATTTTGCCTAACAGGTTGAAAGTTAGAGTTTAGAAGCTCGGAGTTTGAGTATAGAACTTGGCATTTCTAGTTCCGAAGCTCAAGTTCCGAGTTTTAAGCTTGAAAAAATTAAATTATTGAAGAAGAATTCAGAAGTCAGAATTCAGGAGTCAGAATCAAGACGCTCTCTGCGAGACGCTGCGCGAACGCGGAC